>CBFFZW010000022.1:0-53612 GCA_965646445.1 uncultured Christensenellales bacterium
TTTGCTACGAAAAACTCCCCGCCCCGCCGGCAGAGCCGGCGGATACGAATACAGTCAGAGGGCCTGCGGGCCCTCCGACACTTCCCGGGTTTTGCTGATCCCCTGTTGCCCGGCGGCTCATGGTGAGCTGCCGGGCATTTCAATTGCTTCCATATTTAAATGGGACGTAGCGTTACAGCTCGCTGCCATCCAGGCGCAGCATGTCCACCAGCGTTTGCGGCGTCGCGCAGCTTTCCCCGAAGCGTCGGGCGGCTCGCATCCCGGCCAGACCGTGGATCAGCGCGCCCAGCTGGAGCGTTTCCAGCGGGGAGCAGGGGAGCTTCCGCGCCAGCAGCGCCGTCAATACGCCGGTGAGGATGTCTCCGCTGCCGCCCTTGGCCAGGGCAGGGGAGCCGTAGCGGTTGACGGCGGCATGGGCGCCGTCCGTCATCAGCGTGTGCGCGCCCTTGAGCAGCACCATCGCGCCGGTGCGCCGGTGAAGTGCGGTGAGGGCGGCAGGCATGTCGGCGGTGATGTCCGCTGTCCGGCAGCCCAGCAGCCGCGCGGCCTCGCCGGGATGGGGCGTGATGACCGCCTTCGGCCCCAGGGGCAGCAGGGAGGGCGTGCGAGCCAGGAGGTTCAGCGCGTCCGCGTCCCAAACCACGGGGCAGTCCGCGTCCCGGAACAGCGTGAGCAGGGGCAGCGCGTCTTCCGTCTGCCCCAGGCCGCAGCCCACCGCCGCTGCGTCCGCCGACGCGATGGCCTGCCGCGCGATGTCGGCGGCGTCGGGGGTCAGCTGACCGTCCCGCTCGGGCAGGGGCAGGCACACGGCCCCGGGGGACAGAACCTGCACAATGGGCAGCAGGCTTTCACGGCACAGGAGCGTCGTCAGCCCCGCGCCGGCCTTGACGCAGGCGTTGGCCGCGAAGGCCGCCGCCCCAGCCATGCCCGTCGAGCCCGCGAAGATGACCGCCCGGCCGAAGGTGCCCTTGTGGCCGTCTGCCGGACGGGGCGGGATGCGCAGCAAATCGCCGGGCTCCATCACGGAAAAGCCCTCCTGCGTGCCGAAGTCGGCGGGGATCAGGATGGGCCATACCGTCAATGTCCCCGTATGAGCCGCGCCGTCGCCCAGCACAAGCCCCTGCTTGATCCGGTGAAAGGTCACGGTTTCCGTGGCGCGGATGGCGACGCCCAGGACCCGTCCGGTCAGACCGTCCAGGCCGGAGGGGATGTCCACGGCGACGATAGGCTTGCTGCTGGCATTGACCAGACGGATCCATTCCCCCGCCAGGCCGTCCACCGGCCTGTCAAGCCCCGTGCCGAAAAGCGCGTCCACGATGATGTCACAGGGCGGAAGCGCCGCGCCCTCCGCCATGACGTGCAGGGGAATGCCGGCGAGAAGGGCAAGGCGGCGGTTCATCAGCGCGTCGCCGTGGGGTTCTCCGGGCAGCGCCATCAGCACCGCCTGACCGCCCCAGGCCTGCCAGAGCCGCGCCGCCGCGTAGCCGTCGCCGCCGTTGTTGCCCCTGCCGCACAGGAACAGCGCCCGTCCGCCCGGGCAGCGGCGGGTCAGCGCGTCGCAGATGCCCTGGGCGGCGTGCTCCATCAGGAGCGCCGGGGCAACGCCGTACCGCGCCATGAAATCCGTTTCGAGGGTCTTCATTTCCGCCGGGGTGATGGTCTTTTCCATAGCCGCCTCCTGGTTGCTTGCTGGCACCAGTATAGCGCATCGGCGGAAAAATGCAAGCGTTACTGCGATTTCCGCGCCTGGTAGCGCCTCCGGGTGGCCTCGCCGCCGCGCAGGTGCCGCACGGCCTTGTTGTAGCGCATCAGCCGCGCCACCTGCCGCCCCAGGGGCGGGTCGATCAGGGGCAGACGCTCGCCCATATCTTTGTGCACGGAGGATTTTGAAATGCCGAACTCCCGCGCGGCCTGACGCACGGTGCAGCTGTGCTTGACCATGTATCGGGCCACGATGAGACAGCGCTGCCGGATGGCTTCATCCATGATGGGTCAACTCCTTCTTCTGAGGGCGGGATACCGCTGAAGAAGCATATGAAGGGGCGGCACGGAGAAGAACCGCCGGGAAAAAGCGCGGAAAATCCGTCGGAAAGCGTGAAAATTCCTTGACAATCGCGGGCGTGTGTGGTAAACTGATTCGGTAAGCCGCTCGGGAGAGGTCTGCCAATGCGCATGTGCGCAACCTCAAATTCCGGCGAGTAATTGGAGGAGGTGCTATTGCATGTACGCGATCATCAGCGCAGGCAATAAGCAGTACCGTGTGTCTCAGGGTGAGACCATCTACATCGACAAGGTGAACCTGGAGGATGGCGCCGCCATCAGCTTCGACGCGCTGCTGGTGGAGAACGAGGGTGAAGTCAAGGTTGGCAGCCCCGTTGTCGAAGGCGCGAAGGTCGAGGGCAAGGTTGTCGCTCAGGTGAAGGGCGAGAAGATCCGCATTTACAAGTACAAGTCCAAGAAGAACTACCATCGTCGTGCCGGCCATCGTCAGCCCTACACGAAGGTGGAGATCACCGCCATCAACGCCTGATGACGCGGGCGACGCTCTTGCGTGACCGCCTGGGCCGCTACACCGGGTTCTCCGTGAAGGGGCATACCGGGTACGCCGAGGAGGGCCGCGACATCGTGTGCGCCGGGGTTTCCGTCCTGACGATGACCTGCGTCAACGCGCTGGAAACGGTGGCGGGGATTGCGCCGGTGGTTATCGGCGGAGAGGACGGCTTCCTGGAAGCCCGGCTGCCCGAGGACATCACGGACGCGCAGATGCACGATGCCCAGGTTTTGCTGGGAGCGTTCCACCAAGGGCTGTCCGATCTGGCGGACGGTTATGGCAAGTATATCCGGCTGGCTGAAAAAACGATTTGACGCCGCCGACCCTGATTGACAATCTGAATCGGAGGGAAATAGCAATGATGAAGCTCAATCTTCAGCTGTTCGCGCATAAGAAAGGTATGGGTTCCACCCGTAACGGCCGTGACAGCGAATCCAAGCGCCTCGGCCCGAAGCGTGCCGATGGTCAGTTCTCCCTGGCTGGCAACATCCTGGTTCGTCAGCGCGGCACCAAGATCCATCCCGGCCTGAACGTGGGCAAGGCCAAGGACGATACCCTGTTCGCGCTGGTGGACGGCGTTGTCCGCTTTGAACGCAAGGGCCGCGACAAGAAGCAGGTTTCCGTGTATCCCGTGGAGACCGAGGCCGCCGCGCAGTAAGTCTGTAGGTAGCTCATTCCCGCCTGTCCGAAGATGCTTCGGCAGGCGGTTTTCTGTGCCATGACGGGGAGGATCAAGGCGCTTTCCGCCGTCAGGCACAACTTTTTTCAAAGGATAGGGAGGCTGGTCGGCAATGTTGTTTTCCCGGGCTGATCTCAGGCGTCTGCTGGTTCCGCTCCTGCTGGAGCAGGCCCTGGTGGTGCTCATCGGCATGATGGATACGGTCATGGTGTCCTCCTGCGGCGAGGCGGCGGTCAGCGGCGTTTCCCTGGTGGATTCCGTGAACATCCTGCTCATCAACGTGTTCTCCGCCCTGGCCACGGGCGGCGCGGTGGTGACATCCCAGTACCTGGGCAAGCAGGATCGGGAAAACGCGGGCAAGGCGGCGAAGATGCTGTTCTATGTGGTGCTGCTGTGCTCCACCGTGATTATGGCGGTCTGCCTGGCCTTCCGCCGCCCCATCCTTTCCACGGTCTTCGGTACCATTGAGCCGGAGGTCATGGAGGCGGCAATGACGTATTTCCTGCTGTCGGCGCTGTCCTATCCCTTCCTGGCCATGTACAACGGCTCCTGCGCCCTGCTGCGGGCCATGGGGGATGCCAAAACCACGCTGTACTCCTCCGCGGCGATGAACGTCATCAACATCTGCGGCAACGCCCTGACCATCTATGGCCTGGGTTGGGGCGTGATGGGCGCCGGCCTGGCCACGCTGGTATCCAGGATGGTGGGCGCGGCTGTGACTCAGTTAGCGCTGCGCAACCCCCATGGCATGATTCCCTACCCGAACCTGCGCCGCTGGGAGTGGCAGGGGAGCATCGTGCGGATGATCCTCCATGTGGGTGTGCCCAACGGCATGGAGAACGGCCTTTTCCAGCTGGGCAAGCTGCTGCTGCTGGGCATGGTGAGCACCTTCGGCACGGTGAGCATCGCCGCCAATGCCGTGGGCAACAGCATCACCACTTTCCAGGTGCTGCCGGGCAGCGCCGTGGGCCTGGCGATGATTACCGTGGTGGGCCGCTGTGTGGGCGCTCATGAGTTTGAGCAGGCGCGGTATTACATCAAGCGGCTGATGCTGCTGGCCTACGGCTGCATGAGCGTGCTGAACATCGTGATGCTCCTGTTTGCGCCATTGATGACCTCGGCTTATCATCTGTCCCCGGAAACCGAGGCCCTGGCAAGGCAGATCGTGATGATCCATGGCATCGGGTGCATTTTCATCTGGTCGGCGTCCTTCGTGCTGCCCAACGCCCTGCGGGCCGCCGGGGATACCCGCTTCACCATGATGGTATCGGTGTTCTCCATGCTGGCCTTCCGCGTGGTGTCCGGCTATCTGCTGGGCAGCGTGCTGGGGCTGGGGGTCATCGGCGTATGGCTGGCGATGCAGATCGACTGGGTGTTCCGGGTGGCGCTGTTCTTCTGGCGGCTGCGCAGCGGTCGGTGGGAGAGCAAGGTGCTGGTGTAAGGAGGCATGGCGATGAATCCGCAGGCACAGGCTGTGATGCGCCAGCGCTTTGGCCGTGACGCGCTGATTGCGCTGGCAACGCTGTCGGAGGGCGAGCCCCGCGTCCGTACCGTGGACGCCTATTATGAGGACGGGGCGTTTTACGTCATCACCCATGCCGCGTCCGGCAAAATGCGGCAGATCGCGGCGCATTCAAAGGTGGCGGTCTGCGGCGACTGGTTCACGGGGGAAGGCGTGGCGGACAATCTGGGCCCCGCCGCTCTGCCGGAAAACGAGCCGATGCTGCGCAGGCTGCGGCAGGTCTTTGCCTCCTGGCTGGATAACGGGCACAGCGATATCCATGATCCGCAGACCTGCATCCTGCGCATTCGCCTGACCTCTGCTGTGCTGATGGATCATGGCGTCCGCTATGGCCTGGAGGACATCCTGCCGTGATGAACGCTGTGCGGCTATTGTGATGAAGCGCCTCTGTCCTGGGCATGATAAAGGAAGAAACCAGGAACGGAGGAACAGATATGAAGGCAGCGGTGGTTTATTTCAGCGAGACGGGCAACACGGAGGCCATGGCGCGGTCTGTGGCCAAGGGCATGGAGGCGGCCGGGGCGGAGACGGCGCTGCTGACCAGCGGGGAGTTCACCGCGGATATGGCGGCGGCGTATGACGCCATTGCTTTGGGCTGTCCGGCCAGCGGCAGCGAGGAACTGGAGCAGAGCGAGTTTGAGCCTCTGTTCGCGGAGGTCATGGGCGGTCTGGCGGGCAAGCGGGTGGCGCTGTTCGGCTCCTATGGCTGGGGCGGCGGCGAGTGGATGCGCCAGTGGGAGGAACGCTGCGGCGCGGAGGGCATCACCCTGGTGGCGGACAGCGTGATCTGCATGGGGCCGCCGGATGAGGAAACACTGGAAAACTGCCGCGGGCTGGGACAGGCGCTGGCGACGGCGTAACCCGGGGCCGCATTGACGCTTTCGCCCTCAGCGTGTATAATGGCATCACGGCGAAAGCTGCCGATGCAGGACGAAAGAGGCGAAAGCCATGTACCGTATTCTGGTGGTGGAGGATGACCAGGGCATTGCCGGCGCCATCAAGACCCAGGCGGAAATGTGGGACTTATCGGTTCGCTGCGTGGAGGACTTCCGCGGCGTGATGGCGGAATTTGCCGCTTATGATCCCCACCTGGTTTTGATGGATGTCGGTCTGCCTTTTTTTAATGGCTACCATTGGTGCGGGGAGATCCGCAAGGTATCGAAGGCGCCCATCATCTTCATTTCCTCGGCGGCGGACAACATGAACATCGTCATGGCCATGACCATGGGTGCGGATGATTTCATCGTCAAGCCCTTCGATCAGAGCGTACTGATGGCCAAGGTGCAGGCCATGCTCCGGCGCAGCTATGACTTTGGCGCGGCCATGCCGGTCATTGAGCACCGGGGCGCGCTGCTGAACACCGGGGACGGTACGCTGACCTACCGGGAGGAAAAGATTCCTCTATCGAAGAACGAGTTCCGCATTTTGCTCACCCTGATGGAGCAGAAAGGGCGCGTTGTCAGCCGTGAGAAGCTGATGACGCGGCTGTGGGAGACGGAGAACTTTGTGGATGAGAACACCCTGACGGTCAATGTGGGCCGCCTTCGCAAGCGGCTGGAGGCGGCGGGCTTGCCGGGCTTCATCACCACCCGGCACGGCCAGGGCTACATGGTGGGAGGTGGCGACGAATGAGGCCGTGGCTGATATACCTGCGTCGCCATCGCATAGGTATCATTGCCGCCATGGCGTGCGCGGCGATCTTCGCGTGCTCCTTCGCGCTGTATCATCTGCCTTTGGCGGCGGTGACGTATCCGGCGGCGCTTTGCCTGATGGCGGGGTTGGGGCTGATGATCGTCGGCATCCGCGGGGAGAGGCGGCGGCTGAAGCCGCTCAGGCACATTCACGGCCTCATCGACCTGACGGAAAGGAGCCTGCCCGAGCCGGAAAGCGCCATCGAGGACGAGTATCAGCGCATCCTGGAATGCGTCCGGGAGGAGCAGATGAGCCAAACAACCCTTCAGCAGCAGCGCTATGACGACATGATGACCTACTATACCCTCTGGGCCCATCAGATCAAGACGCCCATCGCGTCGATGAAGCTGCATTTGCAAAATGAGGATACCGCCCTGTCCCGCACGCTGTCGTCAGAGCTGTTCAGAATCGAGCAGTATGTGGAAATGGTGCTGATGTTCCTGCGGCTGGATGCCGACTCCACCGATTATGTCATTCGTGAATACGACCTGGAAGGCATCGTCCGGCAGGCGGTGAAGAAGTTCGCAGGAGAATTCATCACCCGGAAGATTCGTCTGGATTTCCGCCCGCTGAACGCCCGCGTGGTGACGGATGAGAAATGGCTGTCCTTTGTGGTCGAGCAGGTGCTCTCCAACGCCCTCAAGTATACGCCCCGGGGCGGCTGCGTGACCATCGCCATGGAACCGCCCATGACGCTGTGCATCCAGGATACGGGCATCGGCATCGCGGCTGAAGACCTGCCCCGCGTTTTCGAGCAGGGTTATACCGGGCGCAACGGTCGCAGCGACAAGCAGGCCACGGGCATCGGCCTGTACCTGTGCAGACGAGTGATGAACAACCTGGGCCACGGCATCACCGCCAGCTCCCGTACCGGGGGGGGCACGACCATCCGCATGAATCTGTACCAGAATGTGGGCCGCCATGAGTAAACCTTACAAAATTGTTAGATTTCAAGGGGGAATTGTAAGCCAATGCGATGGCGAAGCAATCCCCTTTTTTGCTATAATCAGCAGGTAAAATCGGTTTCGACCGAAGGAGGTACCGACTGCTATGAGTATTTTGGATGTCAGCGGGCTGAAAAAGGTTTATACCACCCGCTTTGGCGGCGGCCATGTAGAGGCGCTGCGGAATGTTTCCTTCCAAGTGGAGGAAGGCGAATATGTGGCCATCATGGGCGAGAGCGGGTCAGGCAAGACTACGCTGCTGAATATCCTCGCCGCTCTGGACCGCCCCACTGCCGGCAGGGTCTTGCTGCAGGGCAAGGATCTGGCCGCCATCAAGGAAAAGGACGTGGCCGCCTTCCGCCGGGATAACCTGGGCTTTGTGTTTCAGGACTTCAACCTGCTGGACACCTTCTCCCTGGAGGATAACATTTATTTGCCGCTGGTGCTGGCGGGCAGGCCCTACGGCGAAATGCGGCGGAAGCTGAAGCCTATTGCGGAGCAGCTGGGCATCACCGACCTGCTGGCGAAGTATCCCTATGAGGTTTCCGGCGGCCAGAAGCAAAGGGCGGCGGTAGCCCGGGCACTGATTACCTCCCCGAAGCTGATCCTGGCTGACGAGCCCACAGGCGCGCTGGATTCCAAGGCCACGGATGAGCTGCTGCGGCTTTTCGGCGCCATCAACGCCACGGGACAGACCATCCTGATGGTGACGCACTCGGTCAAGGCCGCCAGCCACGCGGGCCGAGTGCTGTTCATCAAGGACGGCGAGGTCTTCCACCAGATTTATCGGGGCGACAGCGACAACGAGCAGCTGTATCAGAAAGTTTCCGATACGCTGACCATGCTGGCGACGGGCGGTGACGCGCAATGAGGATCGGCTTCTACCCAAAGATTGCCTGGCAGGGCATCCGCAAGAACAAGCGGCTGTACTTGCCCTATATCCTGACCTGCATCGGCATGGCGGCGATGTATTATATCATCTCCTTCCTCGCTACGTCTCCCATGCTGACGGCGCTGTTCTCCCATTCCGCGCTGCGCTCCATGCTGGAGCTGGGTTCGGTGGTCATCGCGGTGTTTTCCACCCTGTTCCTGTTCTATACCAATTCTTTCCTGGTGAGGCGGCGGAAAAAGGAATTTGGTCTGTACAATATCCTGGGCATGGACAAGCGCAACATCGGCGTTATCCTGTTCTTTGAGACGCTGCTGGTGGCGTTCATTTCTCTGGCGGTGGGGCTGACGGCAGGCGTCGCCCTGTCCAAGCTGGCGGAGCTTATGATGGTGAATCTCCTGCACAAGGAGATCGACTACGCTATGTCTATCTCGTGGATTGCCATCCGCGATACCATCGTGCTGTTCCTGGTGATTGACGCGCTGATCTTCCTCAACACCCTGCGGCAGGTGCACGCGGCGAATCCCATTGCCCTGCTGCACAGTGAAAATACAGGGGAGAAGGCGCCCAAAGCCAACTGGTTTCTGGGTCTGGCGGGCATTGCCCTGCTGGGCGGCGCCTACTACATCGCCGTGACCATCACCGATCCGCTGAAGGCGCTGATCTACTTCTTTGTGGCGGTACTGATGGTCATTGTGGCAACTGTGCTGCTGTTTACGGCGGGGTCGGTGCTGCTGTGCCGGATTTTGCGCGGCAACAAGAAATACTACTATCATCCCAAGCATTTCGTTTCCGTATCGTCGATGGCTTTTCGTATGAAGCGCAACGGCAGCGGTCTGGCGACCATCTGCATCCTGTGTACCATGGTGCTGGTCATTGTAGCCACCACTACCTGCTGCTACTTTGGTGCGGAAGACAACCTGCACATTCGCTATCCCCGGGATGTAAATCTGGATATCCGTTTCCAGAGTCTGGACTGGCTGGAGGACGAGCGCGTGGCATCTCTGCGGGCGGCGGTGGACGAGGTGCTGGACAACCATGGGGTGGAGCCGCTGGACATCCAGGATTACCGTACAGTGACTGCTTACGGCAAGCTGAACGGCAATGAGCTGGAATGGGATGCCAGCGCCTACATGTATACCAATGAAACAATGCCTGACTTCGATCAGCTCCGCTCGGTGTATGTGATGCCTCTGGCGGACTACAACCGCACCATGAACCGGGAGGAGACCCTGGCGGAGGGCGAGGCGCTGCTGTATACCCTGCGCTGCGAATTTCCCTACGATACCCTGACCATCCGGGACGGCGCGACCTTTCGTATTGTCCGGCAGGTGGATGAAATGCCCATAGCCGGTCTTGATTCGGCAGATATTGCTTCGGCCATCTACCTGGTGGTGCCTGATATTCGGGCGGCTGTGAGTGGGCTGGAGAATGTCGCCAACTTTCTGGGTGACCCGATCCTGAGCTCACGGTGGGTTTTTGCCTTCTCCACGGATGCGTCCACGGAGTTTCAGATGGCTCTCCAGGAGGCCTTAAGCAACGCGGTCTATCAGCGATCAAAAGCTGTCCGGGAATCCATCGGAGACAGCGAGGGCTTCTCCGTGCGGGTCGAGTGCCTGGAGTTGGAGCGGGAGGACTATTTCGACCTCTTTGGCGGACTGTTCTTCCTGGGCGTGATGCTCAGTATCGTTTTCTGCTTCGCGTCCGTGCTGATTATTTACTACAAGCAGGTTTCTGAGGGCTATGAGGATCAGGCCCGGTTCGAGATCATGCAAAAGGTAGGCATGACCAAGCGCGACATCCGCCGCAGCATCAATTCTCAGATGCTCACGGTTTTCCTGGCGCCGCTGGTGATGGCGGTCATCCATCTGTGCTTTGCTTTCCCCATTCTTAAGCAGCTGCTCAGCCTGCTCAATGCCCGCAACGAGCCGCTGCTGCTGGCCACCACCGGCCTGACCGTACTGCTCTTTGCCATCCTGTACGCCCTGGTGTACCGGGTGACGACGGGCGCTTACTACCACATTGTCAGCGGCGCGCGGGAGGACTGAGGGCGGCGCTGACGAACTGCAAAGGAGGCGTGACCATGGACTTGCTTGCCCGTGCCATTGTTTATGTGGAACTGCTGCTCAGCGCCGCGCTGCTGCTTCCCATCGCGGCGGCGCTGGGGGTCATCTCCCTGGCCCTGCGGGGGCTGGATACGGTGGTCACAAGGTTTTGCCGCCGGATGAGGGAGCGGCGGATTAGCGCCGGTGAATCAGGGGAGAAGCCGCTTTTTATCAGGGATGCTTGATGAAGGCTGCTTCCCGTCAAATTGCATTGTGCGGAGGTTAACGCCCCGCCAAGAAAACAAAAGCCGTTGAATCCCAGGACAGTCCTGCGAACGGCGGTCAGTTCAGCAATATAGGTATATTTTCCAACATCTTGAGCGTGGGAAGCGGCTTCCCGCGCTTTTTTTGACGGGAAAGATGAGCGTGAAAATGGTCGGGCATTGACTTTCGACAAAAAAAGGGCTATAACTATAATGTCACTTTTTTTGGAAATGCGATACGAAAGGAAGCGAGTATGGGGATCAGGCGATGGAGGCTGCGATTGGCGACTCTGCGAAGGCCGAAGGAGCCCTGGGGAGAGGCGGTTCGGCAGCTTCGAGCCGGATTTGCCGCGCGCTATCGCGAGATTCTGGCGGCATGCCTTGCGCTGGCTCCGGCGATGTCCGAAGCGCCAGCGTCCCTGGCGGAAGCCTACATGACGGCCGTGATGCGTAAGGAGTGCGAGGAGACGTGGTGGACGGAGAACGCGCCGTATCTCGCCGAGCCTTGGTTTATCTGGCGCTGGGCGTTGGAGGCTGGCTTGGTCAGTCCTCCCGTGCCTCCGGCAGGGCCTGCATACAGGGTCGTCCAGCCAGAGACGGGCGGCGAGCACACGGCCTGCCTGAGCCTTCAGCGGCAATGGGGCTGCCCGGAGGAAGGGCTGCTTCACCTGACCCTGCCGGAGGAGCTGGCGGAGACGATCCAGGGCATGGGCTTTCGTCGGATGGAAACGGAATGGGTACGCAGCGTGGGGGAAACGTCGGCGCCTCTGGTGGATCGGGCGGTGGAAACAGCGGTCGCGCTGCTGCGGGCAGGCTGCGCCGTCAGCGTGACGGAGCCCTGCCTGGTGCCGCTGATTCAGCAGGAGCGGTATGCGCCGGTGCATCGCTACTGGGTGCTGGCGTCGTCCCGGCTGGATCGGCTGCGGGTGGCTTTCCCCAGGGATCAGCAGCTGTACCACTATGTTCATTCGGCGGGAGGGCGCTGGAACGGCCATGTGATGGAGATACCCATTGCCTGCGCGGATCAGTTGGAGGAGCTGATGCGCCTGTACGGCTTTCGGACAACGCGGAAGGCGCAGGCTCGGCTTCAGGCCTGGCATGAGGCCGTCAGGGAAACGGTGATTTATCGGGAGCGGCAGGGCAAGCTGCGCAAGGCAGTGCCCACCGAGGATCGCTTCCGGCTGATTTTGTCCAGAGCGGCGGCGGTTCCGTCGGATTTGAGGGACGATGATTGAGCCGCTGCATCCCGCGCAGCTGCGGGCTGTGGATAAGCTCAAGGGGCTGAAGGTGGGCGCCCTGTACATGGAGCAGCAGGACGGTAAGCTGCGCACGGTGATTGAGCTGGTTCGCCATCGTTTTCGACGCGGGAAGATCGAGCGGGTATTGTGGCTGTGTACGCGCCGCAAGATCGAACGGCTGACTGCGGGGATTTTCCGCTATGATCCCCAGAACGCGTCCAAGGTTGAGGTCTGGGGAATGGAGACGCTTTCTCACAATCTGGGGCACTTCCTTCGCCTGTTGGACAAGGCCAAGGCGCGGCGCACCATGCTGATTATTGACAACGGCCTGCTGGTGAAGAACTTCAGCGCCCTTCGGACGCAGCGAGTGATCGCGCTGAGCAAGGTGTGTCCCTACCGCTTGCTCATCAGCGACATCCCCTTCGCCTGCCATGTGTCGGATATGTTTGCTCAGTGGTACGTTCTGGACTGGCGGATTCTGGGGTACAGCACCTATTGGGGCTTCTGCGTGAATCACCTGAAGGACGTCCGGCGGCCAGACAACATGGACTACATCACCCGCGCCATCGAGCCCTACTGCGCTCAGGTTTTGCGGGAGGACGTGCAGCCGACGCCGGGCAGGCGGGAGTATGTGTGGCAGTTCCAGCTGCCGGAGGAAGCCATGGCGGAATACCGGCGTGTGTCGGAAATGTTCATGTGGAAGACCATTTATTCCAGCACAGGCATCTATCGCCTGCTGCAGGCTTGCCAGCATGTGATCTGCGGCCGGCGGGTGGCGGAGGAATACCCCCTGCGCACGGAGCCGTTGTATCACAGCGACGCGGAGGACCCGCGGCTGGGAGCGCTGATGGAGGCGCTGCCCCAGCTGGACGGCCAGGAGGTGCTGATTCTCTGCCGCTATAAGCATGAGTGCGACCGGGTCGCCGCTACCCTTCGGCGGCGGTGGGGCCATGACAGCGTATCCCTTTATACCCCGGAGCGGCAGGAGGGGCCCGCGCGCTATACCGTCATGAATATTTTTACTGATGAGCGGGAGACGGCGCGGCTGACGGCGGATACCATTGTTTATTACAGCAGCGACTGGAACTGGCGCAAGCGGCAGGAGAAGGAGCAGCAGTGCATGAGCGCGCTGCCGGGGGGAAGTCTCACGGTGGTGAGCCTGGCGGCGGCGGATACTATTGATCTGCGGATTCTTCGCTGTGTGTGGAACAAGGACAACCTGGTGGCGAAAATGCGGGAGGAGCTGGCGGCCCGCATGAGCCATGGCAGGATGGAGTAGCGATATGCCAAAGATTTATGGAAGTGAAAATGTACTGGAGGCAGCTATCAACCGGCTCCGACGGATGTTCACGGCCTTCGACCATGTTTACTTTTCCGTGTCAGGCGGCAAGGATTCCAGCGTGATGGTGCAGCTGGCCGACCGGGTGGCGGCGGAATTGGGCTGTCGGTACGATGTGCTGTACATTGACTTTGAGGCCCAGTATGCCCGCACCATCCGGCACATCGAGGAGCTGAAGGGGCTGAAGCGAATCGGTCGGTTCTACCATGTGGCGCTCCCCATCGCCCTGCGCAACGCCGTGTCCATGCTGCAGCCCAAGTGGATCTGCTGGGATGAGCGCTGCCGGGACTTGTGGGTTCGCCCCATGCCGAAGGACGCCATCACCGAGCGCAATTGTCCCTGGCCCTGGTTTTCTCACGGCATGGAGTTCGAGGAGTTTATTGTGGCCTTCGCCAAATGGTATCGGGATACCTTCGGCGGCCTGTGCGCCTGCGGCGTGGGCATTCGGGCGGACGAAAGCCTGAACCGCTTTCAGACCATCGCGTTTTACGAGCGCAAGGAGGAATACCAGGGCCTGCACTGGACAACGCGGGTGGATGAAGGTATTTACAACGCCTATCCCATCTACGACTGTCGGGTGGGGGACATCTGGGGCGCCGTCAGCCAGCTTGACCTGATGTACAATGAAATCTATGAGCTGATGTACAAAAACGGCCTGAACATCCACCAGCAGCGGCTGTGTCAGCCCTACGGCGACGATCAGCGCAACGGCCTGGATCAGTTCCGCGCCCTGGAGCCGGAAACCTGGGAGAAGGTGCTGAATCGGGTCAACGGCGTCAACTTCGGCAACATTTACTGCCGGACGACGGCCCTGGGCAACATCAAGTCCTTCAAGCCGGATCATATGACCTGGGAGCAGTACACGGTCTTTCTGATGGAAAGCATCGGGCTGTACAACCGGGAGCTGATGCTGCACTATTACGGCAAGATCCGCAAATTCATCCACTGGTTTGAGAAACAGGAGGGCATCACCCTCGCGGACATTCCCGGGGAGGCCGACCGCAAGCTGGAGCAGCAGCGCAAGGCCATCAGCTGGCGGCGGATTGCCCGGGCCATTGAGAAAAACGACTTCTATATGAAGCGACTGTCCTTCTCACAGACCAAAACGGATCAGCGCAAGCTGGAAACCTTCGTGCGCACCTGGAGCAATTTTTTAACGAAAGATACCGAAACGACAGACGGCGACCTCCGCCGCTTCGTGGAAAGGCGTGAACTGGATGAACGTGATGAGGCTGGATCGAAATCATCCTGATTTTTACAATCATATGGGCCCTGTATTTGGCTCGCGGATCATCGAGCAGACCACCCGGGATCGCTTCTACGACGACCCGGAAAAACACTGGTATTTGCTGCCCGGCATGGGCGCGGCTTCCGTGCGGGACCTTCGGGTGAAGAATTTCTGGGCTGTCAGTACCGAAGCCGCCGCGCTGCTGATCGACGCCCTTCTGGAGGATTACAACCAGCTGAGCGGCGTCCTTCCCAGGGTGTATGAGGCGACCTTCCAGCGCAAAGGCTTCCGAACGGAGCACTACCGAAGGAACTTTATTGAGGTACATTATCTTGAAAAAGATTGAATTTCCTGTGCTGAACGTGCGCATGGTGCCCACGGAGAAGATTGTTGCCAACGACTACAACCCCAATCGCATGGCTTCCCCGGAGATGAAGCTGCTGAAAATCTCCATTGAGGAGGACGGCTACACCCAGCCCATTGTGGCCTATTACAATGAGGCGCAGGATTTGTACGAGGTGGTGGACGGCTTCCATCGGTATCTGGTGAACGAGCAATACTTCCATCAGAAGGAATTGCCCGTGACGGTGATTGACAAGCCCATTGACCAGCGGATCGCCAGCACCATCCGCCATAACCGCGCCCGGGGTACGCACCAGATCCTGGACATGTCCCATATTGTGTGTTCCCTGACGGCCAAAGGGTGGGACGACGGCAAAATCTGCAAATATCTGGGTATGGAGCTGGATGAGGTGATTCGCCTCAAGCAGGTCAGCGGCCTGAAGGAAGCCTTCGCGGATCATGTGTTTTCTAAGTCATGGGTGGAGTTTGAACGACGGCTGGAGGATGAAACCGCCGAGGCGGTGGAAAAAAAGGACGCAAAGGACTAAAAAAGGCAAGGCTTACCGTGCTAAGCCTGCCGAAAAAGTCCTGGGAGGTGTCGGAGGGCCCGCAGGCCCTCTGACTCTTGATCGAAAGCCAGCGACATGCGCGGTGGCTTTCGTGCTTTTTCGTCAGAAAAAGCCTCCTTACACGAACGAACGGCCGGGAGAATGGCGTAGCCGTTCGACCAGTGAGTGAGTGCAATGAAACGGGGCGAAGCCCCTCAAACAAGTGGCGTAAGCCACTTGTTTGACACCCCGGGCAAGGCTTCGGAGAACAATCGGAAGCCTTGCCTTTTTATTGCTGATGGATCAGCGTACCTCATGGCGCGCCAGCCATCGGACGGACTGTTTCAGGGCGGCAACGGTTTTTGTTTCAAGGACGCATCGCCCTTGGCGGCTTTTCGCGAATCGCAGCCTTTCCGGCAGGTCGATTTCGCCGTCGCCCAGGGCCAGATGATTTCGCGGCGGCTCTTCACTGCCGTCGTGAATGTGGAAATGAATCACCTTGGACGCATGCTCCATGAGGAAGGCGAGGTCTTTCTCACCGATGGCTATGGAGTGACCGATGTCCCAGGTAAGGCCGAAACGCGGGCTTTCCAGCAAATGGTCAAGGGCCTCGCACTCATAATCCCGGAAGCCGTCCGTGTTTTCGATGGCGATCATCAGATCGGCGTCCGCAATCCACGCCTCGCACAGCGCGCGGAAGGAACGGTACGAGGCCATATAGGCGCTGAAGTCCCGTGCGTACATCTGCACCTTTCGGTCGGGGAGGGCGATGTGGATGCCGTGATTCATGTGCATGTTGAGGACGAGGGGCTGCGCGGAGCCGCAATGGTCGCGTAGGGGCAGGAGCCTCTTGGCTGCCTCGATTGTCCGGCGGACGGTTTCCAGATACGCGGCGGAAACGAGGGGGTTGAAGTCCGCGATGTTCAGGTTTTCGTCAAGATGAATGGTGTAGTAAACACCCGCTGAACGGGCCGCGTCCATCAGCAGGGCCGTGTTTTCCAGCGCGTCAAGCTGATATTCCGGGAAGTTCATGTTCAGCTCAAGGAAGCTGAGACCCAGCGATTTGCAAAGCGCGATATTCTCCGCCAGGGTACGGTTTTCGATCAGTGTGGGCATTCCAAACTGCATAGACAGCCTCCTTTGCTTTCGCTGTGAGAAAGAAATGCCCGCTGAAAGCGAAAACTTCCAGCGGGGAAACGTGTTGTGCTTACTGAATAATCATCCGCCCGCAGGTTTCGCACTCCACCAGGGCGCTGCCGCTCTTGATCTTGCGCAGGAGGGCGGAAGGCTGCGCCGTGTTGCAGCCGCTGCATTGGTCGCCGATGAGCCGGGCCATGGGCGGCGCGATGTGCTTCTTGATAGCGTTATACTCATCCAGAAGCGCCTTGTCCACCTTGGCGGCCATACCGGCGGCCACGGCGCGCTGCTCATCCAGGGCGGCCTTCTTCTCCTTGATTTCCTTATCGTAAACGACCTTCAGCTGGTCGAAGTCCATCTTGACCTTGGCGGCCTCATGCCGCAGCGCGCGCTGACGCTTGTCGTAGTCGTTGGCGTCCTTGACGATGCGATTCATCTCCTGCTCGTAGGAGGCGATCGTTTCGCGGCAGCGGGTGGCTTCCTGGAGCATCGTCCGGGCGGCGTCGGAATCCTCGGGAGGATTGGCGCTGACCTTGGCGGCCAGGGCACTCAGCTGCTCCTCACAGCGGGCGATGGCGTCCCGGATGGCGTCCTTGCGGTCGGCCATGACGGCCACCTGCTCCTCAATCTGCTTGTACTGCTTCTGGTGCTCCATGATGAAGTCGCGGCTCTTTTCCAGCTTCTGTCGAGTGGGGGAGCGGCGAATCTCGTTGGCGATACGATCCGCCTTCATGTCCTCCTGCTGATACTGCCACATAAGCTCAAGCTGCTGCTGATCCATGGGTTGACCTCCTTCTGACGGATTGTGCGGCCTTCCGTCAAGGCTGCGCGGGCGCCGCATAAGCGCAAACGCGCGATTTCGTTACACATACAGAATATTTTACCGCATTCCAGCGATTTTGTAAAGCGTCTGCCAGGGCAAAGATTCCCGGTTCCTCCGTGGCGTGATGGCCGGCTTCCAGCCCCAGCAGGCCGGCGTCCGCCAACGCCAGGGCATGGTGATGCTTCATTTCGCCGGTGATGAAGGCGTCCGCGCCCAGGGCCGCGGCTTCCGCCCAGGCGTCGCTGCCCGCGCCGGAGGATACCGCCACCCGGACGATGGGTCGGCGGATGTCGCCCATGGGCCGCACGACGGTGTGAAGCGCCGACGCCACATGCTCCGCCAGCTGCGGGGCCGAAAGGGGCTGAGGCAGACTGCCGACGCGCAGGAAGCCCTCGCCAGTTACGTCACGCAGCCCCAGTACTTCCGCCAGAACATCGTTGATGCCGCCGGGCGCGCGATCCAGGTTGGTGTGGGCCGCGATGAGCGCCATGTTGCCCCGGATGAGCCGGGCCAGAAGGCGGCACTCGTAGTCGGTTTCCACCAGGCGATGGGTTCCGCCGAACATCAGCGGATGATGGGTGACGATCAGATTGGCATGGGCGGCTTCCACTTCATCCAGCACGCGCTGGGTGATGTCCAACGCCACATGAATGCCCGTGACGGCCGCGGCGGGGTCGCCTACCAGCAGCCCTGCATTGTCGAAGGCTTCCTGGGTGTCAAAGGGCGCGAGGGTATTGATGAAGTCATAGACATCCTGGACGGTGAGCATGGTTCATTCCTCCAATTTGTCCTGATAGAAGCGAAAGGCGCCTACCAGCGTGGCAATGGCGTCGGCATCCGCCACGGCGGCGGAGCGAAGTCCGTTCAGCTTCCGGGCCAGCACGGCCATCCGCCAGCGGATGTACGGCCCCAGCAGGGGGGAGCCGCCCTCAAACAGCAGCGAGCCAAAGGCAATGTCTGACTCCGACTGCGGGGCCGCTCCCGGCTCCGCCCGCCAGACAATGTAAAAGCGGCCCGCAGCCTGGCAGAGCTCCTCCCGGACGATGTGGTAGCCGATCGCACCAACGGCCCTGCGCACCATGGGGAGATCAGTGTGGGCGGAGAGCACCAGCACCGCGCCCTGAAGCCGCTGCTGCCCCTCTGTCAGCAGGCGCGCGATGGTCTCGCCCCCCAGGCCCATCATGGAGACGCAGCCGCAGGGCTCCCGCAGCGCGGCCAGACCGTCGGCGCAGACAAGCTCCGCCCGGCTGCCCAGGCCCCGGCGCTGTACCTCGGCCTTGGCCCGGGAGAGCGCCTTGGGGCTCACGTCCGCCAGCAGCATCCGCCGGCAGATGTTCTGCTCCAGCAGATGGCAGGGCAGAAAGCCGTGATCGGTGCCGATGTCCGCGCCCAGGGCGCAGGGCTCGTACAGCGCCGCCGCCAGGGAAAGTCGCTCGTCCAGCATGCCGTATCCTCCCAAATACAAAAATAAGATAATGAAAAATAGCTTTATATGTCCCGCGGATACTTGCATCTCAACAAAAGACAAGTCCCTACCGGAGAAGCGGTCAGCTTCTCCGCCAGTCAAGCTGGATACTGCCTGGGAGGTGTCGGAGGGGCCGCAGTCCCTCTGACTGTCATCGTATCCGCCAGCTCTGCTGGCGGGGCGGGCACGTTTTCGGCTCTGCCGAAAACATACCTTACACTCGCGAACGGCCGGGAGCCGCCCTCGTCGGCGACCAGTGAGCGAGTGCCTAACTCAAAAAAGTGGCGTAAGCCACTTTTTTGATGCCTCAGTCGATATAATCGCGAAGCTTCTTGCTCCGGGAAGGATGGCGAAGTTTGCGCAGCGCCTTGGCCTCAATCTGACGAATGCGCTCGCGGGTCACGTTGAATTCCCGGCCGACCTCCTCCAGGGTGCGCTGGTGGCCGTCATCCAGGCCGAAGCGCAGGCGCAGCACCTTTTCCTCGCGAGGCGTCAGCGTGTCCAGCACCTCCAGCAGCTGCTCCTTCATCAGGGCGAAGGAAGCGGCCTCGGCGGGGGCGGGGGTCTCGTCATCAGCGATGAAGTCGCCCAGATGGCTGTCCTCCTCCTCGCCAATGGGGGTTTCCAGGCTCACGGGCTCCTGAGCAATTTTGATGATCTCCCGCACCTTGCTCTCGGAGATGCCCATTTCCTTGGCGATTTCCTCGGGGGAGGGCTCGCGGCCATACTCCTGCAGCAGCTGACGGCTGACGCGGATCAGCTTGTTGATGGTCTCCACCATGTGCACCGGAATGCGGATGGTGCGGGCCTGATCGGCAATGGCGCGGGTGATAGCTTGCCGGATCCACCAGGTGGCGTAGGTGGAGAACTTGAAGCCCTTGCGGTAGTCGAACTTCTCCACGGCCTTGATAAGGCCCAGATTGCCCTCCTGGATCAGATCAAGGAACAGCATGCCGCGGCCCACATAGCGCTTGGCGATGGAGACCACCAGGCGCAGATTGGCCTCGGACAGCTTGCGCTTGGCCTCTTCCTTTTCTTCATCCGTGCCGTTTTCCAGCTTTTTGGCGATCTCGACCTCCTCATCGGCGGTCAGCAGGGGAACCTTGCCGATCTCCTTGAGGTACATGCGCACGGGATCGTCGATGCTGATGCCCTCGGGAACGGACAGATCCAGCTTGGCATCCGCCTCGGCGGCGGGTTCAGGCTCGGCGGCCGGCTGAGGCTCGATCTCGCTGACGACCGTGACGCCCAGCGCATCCAGGGTTTCCAGCACCTTGTCCAGCTGATCGGGCTCCATGTCCATCTTCATCAGGCGGTCCATGATGTCCTTGTAGGTCAGCGTCCCCTTGGACTTGCCCAGTGCGTACAGTTCGTCCAGCTTGGCTTGGCGTGCGTCGGGTGAAAGCGTCAAACGGAATCCTCTCCTTTTCCTGCCGCCGGGAGGGGACTACCCCTTGGCGGACTTCAAGCGGTTCAAATAGGCGTTGAGCGTTTGAACCTCGGTGATAGCGGCCATTTTTTCCTCGCCGCTCAGGCTGTTGACAGTCAGCATCAGGGCCTTGACCTTCTCCTGGGCGCGCTTGCGCCGCAGGGAGTTCAGGCAGTCCTGAGCCATCCTGATGGACTGGTCGGTGCTCTCGCTGGGCGGCGTCAGCAGCAGGCGGCTGACCCGCGCGCGGGAGGGCTCGTCCGGCTGCTCCTCCGCCAGGCTTGCGGGGGAACGACCGGCGGTCAGGTCGTTGTATAGCGCCTTCAGCAGGGGATCGTCAAAGTCCTCCACGGTGGCGATGTCCGCGGGCAGCTGCCCGGTGGCCAGGAGGGAAATGAGCAGTTCCTCGGCCCGGGTGTCCTCCGCGTCGGCGGGGGACGTATGGCGCGGCGTGGAGCGGCGGGGTGATGGCGCCGCCGCTGCGCTGGGGAGGGCCTGGCCGATCTGCGCCAGCAGCACCTCCCGGGTGAAGCCGGTGTGAACCATCAGCTCCTGAAGGTGGTTTTCCAATTCCACCGGCTGAAGATCCCGCAGGATGACCGCGCAGGCCTTGGCGTACTCCGTGCGCCCCTCCTGGGTGCTCAGGTCGTGCTCCTCGCGCAGGCGGCGGATGCGGTAGGTTTCGGGGGTGAGGGCGGGGAGGTTGCTGAAGGCCTCCGGGCCGTCCCGGCGGATGAACTCGTCCGGGTCCAGGCCGTCAGGGAAATCCAGCACCCGGGCGGGGATGTCCTCCGCCTTCAGAATGTCCAGCCCCCGCAGGATGGCGTGCTGGCCCGCGCTGTCCCCGTCATAGCTCAGGTAAACCTTGGGGGCGAAGCGTTTGAGCAGCTTGGCCTGCTCGCTGGTCAGGGCGGTGCCCAGGGTGGCGCACACACCGGTGACGCCGAACTGCGTCAGGGAAACCACGTCCATGTAGCCTTCCACCAGCACCACGCGCTCCAGGTGCCGCTCCTTGCGCAGCAGGTTGGCCGCGTATACACCCAGGCGCTTGTTGAACACCGGTGTGTCGGAGGTGTTGAGGTACTTGGGCTGGGCGTCGCCAAGGGCCCTTCCGCCGAAGGCCAGGACGTTGCCGTACTGGTCGATGATGGGGAAGATGGCCCTGTTGCGGAACATGTCGAAGGCGCGGCGGGGCCGGGCCGGGGCATCCTCCGTGGCCGGTTCGGCGTCCTTGATGACGGTGAGGCCGCAAAGCCGCAGCTCCTCCTGGGTGTAGCCCAGCGCCGTCAGGTGCCGCGTCAGGGCGTCCCACTGATTGGGGGCGGCTCCCAGGCCGAATTTACGGATGACGCTGTCGGTCAGCCCGCGCCCTTTCAGGTAATCCAGCATGGGCTTTCCCGCATCGGTAAACAGGGTCTGATGAAAGTAACGGGCGGCATCCTTGTTGGCGGCCAGGAGACGTTCCCGCTGGCTGCGGCGGCGCTGGTAGTCAGGATCGTCCTCCATCTGGGGCAGCGGCATGTGCAGCTGATCGGCCAGGAACTTCACCGCGTCGGGAAATTCCAGCCGCTCCATATCCATAACGAACTGAATGACGCTGCCGCTGGCCTTGCAGCCAAAGCAATAGTACAGCTGCCGCTCGCTGTCCACGGAAAAAGAGGCGGTCTTCTCGCCGTGAAAGGGGCACAGGCCCCAGTATCGGTGCCCGTTTTTCTTCAGTGTGACATAGCCGGATACAATCTGTACCAGGTCGGCCCGCGACCGAAGCTCATCCAGCCATGCGGAGGGAAAGCGTGCCATGTTTGCTTCACCTGCCTATATGTTCGCCACGCTTCGCGCATTTCCTTCTTTTTGCGGGGGAATTCCTTGAAATGGCTGGGCTTTTTCAAAAGAAAACCAGCCTGTACGCAGGATAACAGCAATGCCGTGGGAAGCAAATACTGTTCATCGCGCCGTTAAAGGGTGGGGAAGGATGCCGGGACGAAAAGCTGCTGATAAGTCCGCACCGCGTATCGGTCGGTCATGCAGGACAGGAAGTCGCACACGCCGCGCTCGGAGCCCTCCCGGTAGCCGATGAGCATGAACTCCTCGGGCATCTCGCCGGGGTGCTCAATATAGTAGCGGAACAGTCCCTTCATGACATGGTCGCAGCGGTTTTCCTCAGCTGCCCGCCATTGGTCGCGGTAGACCCGCTCGAACATGAACTCCCGCAGGCCGTCCATGGCCTCCTGCACCAGGGGGCTCATGGTCAGCCGCGGCTTGCCCTGGCTGCATTGCACAATGTCCAGGATCATGGTGTTAATGCGCTCGCCATGGGTCTGACCCAGCGTCTTTAGGCAGTCCGCGGGCAGTTCAAAGGGCTTGAGCACCCCGCCGCGCAGGGCATCATCGAGGTCGTGGTTCAAGTAGGCGATGCGGTCGGCCCGGCGGACGCACTGTCCCTCCAGCGTGGCGGGCTGCTGTCTGCCGGAATGGCACAGGATCCCGTCCCGAACCTCCCAGGTCAGGTTCAGCCCGGCGCCGTCCTGCTCCAGGGCCTTGACCACCCGCAGGGACTGTTCATTGTGCCGGAAGCCGCCGGGCATCAATTCATCCAGGGAGCGTTCCCCGATATGGCCGAAAGGGGTATGGCCCAGGTCGTGACCCAGGGCGATGGCCTCGGTCAGGTCCTCGTTGAGCCGCAGGGCACGGGCTAGGGTGCGGGCTACCTGAGCGACCTCCAGCGTGTGGGTGAGGCGAGTGCGATAGTGGTCGCCTTCAGGCGAAAGGAACACCTGGGTCTTGAATTTCAGCCGGCGGAAGGCCTTGCAATGGATGATCCGATCCCGATCCCGCTGAAAGGCGGTGCGCAGGGAACAGGGCTCCACAGGGCGCTCCCGGCCGCGGGTTTGACTGCTTTGAACCGCCAAAGGGGACAGAAACGCCGATTCCGTCGCCTCCACCTGCTCCCGAATGGTCATCCGTGCCGCCTCCTTCCATGGGCCATGATGAATATATACAACACGAACAGGCCGAAATCCTTGTAAAAAGGCAAAGAAAAGCGCTGGAAAGGCAGCAAATGTCTGGAGACGCTTGAACAGCGAGAGGCAGCGCCTTGCCAATAGGGTCTGCTGCTGATATAATGAGCGTGAAAAATGGAAAGCTATGGAGGCGTGATGAAAATGATGATCGAAATACATGATGACTTAAACGCTGATGAATATAACAAAGTTAGGTTAGACGTTGGCTGGGAAATAAAAAATCCGCTGTTAGTTGAAAAAGCTATAAGCAATAGTACAATCATAAAAAAAGCGACATGCGGTCATCAAGTTGTTGGTATGGCCAGAGCCATTGGAGATGGTATGTCATATCTTTTGGTTGATGTAGTCGTTAGTCCCAAATATCAGAAGCAAGGAATAGGGAAAAGGCTTGTCAATGCAGTCATAGATGATATTAAGAATAGAACGATGGTCGGAGAATATAGTACCATCAATCTTATATCGATTAGAGGTATGGAGAAGTTTTATGAGCGTTGTGGATTTGCGGCAGTACCATTTGGATACAACGGTAAAGGAATGAGAATGAAGATTGAAAAGTAGAAATGTCAATGCTCATTTGGGGAGAAAGCATGTATGATTAGAATAAGACCATATAAAGCTTCGGATGGAGATACGATATTATCGTGGTGCCAAGATGAAAAAGCATTTTATCAATGGACAGCAGGTATACTTGGTAATTATCCCATAGCACAAAGTGAATTTGGTTTTGTTGAATCTCTAATGCCGTTTACTACATTTGATGAAACGGGAATCGTTGGCTTTTTTACACTAAGGAATCCTGAGGAATCATTGGATGAATTGCGCTTTGGATTTGTTATTGTTAATCCTTTCAAGAGAGGAAAAGGCTACGGAAAAGCTATGCTCCGGTTAGGCTTGAAATTTGCATTTGAACTATATGGGGCAAAAAAGGTATCATTGGGTGTTTTTGAGAATAACCTTCCCGCTTATTATTGCTATAAAGCAGTCGGCTTTAGCGATGCGTTTCCTGGTACAACAGAAAAATATTGCATTATGGGTGAAGAATGGAAGTGCAAAGAATTGATGATGGAAAATAGGCAAATCTGAGAGGTTCCCATGAATGAGCGCATGAAAAAGGCGGGGGATGCAACTATATCCTCCGCCTTTAGACAATCAACAAAACCAGAGCAGGGTACGCGCAGTCGACGCTTTATCCCAGCATGGCCGCGCCGATGATGCCGGCGTCCGCGCCAAGCTCGGCCAGCTCGATGCGGGCAAAGGGCATGGACTTGTAAAGGATGGTCTTGCCCACCTCCTGGTGCACCGCGTCCAGCAGGAACGCGCCGGCCTTGCTGACGCCGCCGCCCAGGACGATAATTTCCGGGTCCAGGCAGTTGATGATGGAGCCGATGGCCTGTCCCAGGTAGCTGACGTAGCGCCGGAAGACCTTGGCGCCCACGGCGTCGCCCTCACGGGCCGCGTCAAAGACCATCTTGGCGTTGATCTTGCCCGGATCGCCGCCGCACGCGGTCATGATCTGACTTTCGGGGTGCTTGTCCACAAGCTCCCGGGCCATGCGGATGATGGCGGTGGCGGAGCAGTAGCGCTCCAGACAGCCTCGGTTGCCGCAGGTGCAGCTTTCACCGCCCAGCTCAAGGATCATGTGACCGATCTCGCCGCCCACGCCATGGGCGCCGCTCCACACCTTGCCGCCCAGGATAATACCGCTGCCCACGCCGGTGCCCAGGGTCAGGAACACGCTGGAATCCGTATGGGCGCTGACGCCCGCCACGCTCTCGGCCAGGGCCGCCACGGTGGCGTCGTTGTCGATGTAAAGGGGCTTGTCGATGTGCTTGCGGAATTCCTCGCGAAGGGGAACGTCATGCCAGCGCAGATTGGTGCAGAAGGGCACCACGCCCGTCTTGGGGTCGGCGATGCCGGGAATGCCCACACCGATGGAGCGCACCTCGCTCAGGGGTGTATCCGCGTCCTGTAAGGTGTCCAGGACGCACTGCGCCATGTGGGCAACCTGCTCGGAGAAGGGAATATCCAGCCGGGTGACGATGCTGCGCTTGGCGATGATGCGGCCCTCGCCGTCCACCACGCCCACCTGAATGCCTGTGCCGCCAATGTCAATACCAACAGAAACCATGCGCGTATCCTCCTTTGCCGGTCACAGCTGACCGGATTTTTTGAGTATCATTTCGTTCATCCGCCGATCCAGCTCATGGGCGGCGGAATAGCCCAGACGCTTCAGGGCCAGGTTGCGGGCGGCTACCTCAATGATGATGGCCATGTTCCGCCCCGGCCTCACCGGCGTCAGCTGATGAGGCACCTTCACCCCCAGGATGGTGATGAATTCATCCTGAAGGCCCAGGCGGTCGTAGGCCTTGCCCTCCTGCCATTTCTCCATGTGCATCACCAGGTCGATGGACTTGCTGATGGACACGGAGCCCACGCCGTACATGGCGCGGATGTCGATGATGCCGATGCCGCGGATCTCCATAAAGTGCCGCACCATCTCCGGGCATTCGCCGATGAGACGGTTGTCGGACACCTTGCAGATGTCCACCACGTCGTCCGCCACCAGCTGATGGCCGCGCTTGACCAGCTCCAGAGCGGCCTCGCTTTTGCCCACACCGCTCTCGCCAGTAATGAGCACGCCCATGCCGTGGACATCCACCAGCACGCCGTGCCGGGTGACGCGGGGGGCCAGGCAGCGATTGAGGTAGTTGATGGCGGTGAAGGTGAACTTTGTGGTGACCATGCCGCTCTGATACACGGCGATGTTGCGGTTGCGGGCGGCGTCCAACAGATCGTCCGGCGGCGTCATGCCCCGGCAGATGACCACGCAGGGCATGTCATAGGAAAAGTACTTTTTCAGCATCATCCGCCGGGAGGGCGGATCCATGGCCTCCAGGTAGGTCATTTCCACCTTGCCGATGACCTGGGGCCGCTCAAAGGCGAAATACTCATAAAAGCCGCAGAACTGCATACCGGGGCGGTTCAGATCGGTGGTGCGGATGTCCCACTCCGTTTTGGTGGAGGGGGAGAGCACGGTCAGCTGAAGCGCCTTTTCAAAATCAACGGCTTGAATCACGCTTCTGCCTCCTTTCGTAACAGATTGTCAAGATAACGGGCCACGCCGTCCTGCTGATTGCTGAGGCACACGTCGTCGGCCTGGGCCTTGACCTCCGGGCGGGCGTTGTCCATGGCGACGCCAAGGCCGGCCGCCGTCAGCATGGGAAGGTCGTTGAGGCCGTCTCCGAAGGCCAGCGTTTCGGACAGGGAGAAGCCCAGTCGCGCGCTCAGAGCCTGCAGGGCCTGCCCCTTGGTGGCTTCCGGGGGATTGATTTCCAGGTAGGTTGGCTTGGAGCAGCTGACGGAGGCGCGGCTGCCAAAGCGCGCCCGGGCTTTCACGAGCAGCTGGGCGATACGGGCCTCGCTGTCGATCATCAGCAGCTTGGGGGTGGGGAAGACCTGATGCGCCGTCAGGCTGGGCACCTGGACGCCTTCCAGCAAGGTAACCCGAGCGTACTCGGCGGCATAGGGGCTGTCGCTGTCATAGTAGAAGCGGTTTCCCTGGTAGCTCTGGACATGGCAGCCTTCCGCCTGCGCGAAGGCCTCGACCTCCCGGGCGAAGTCCGCGGACAGCCAGTGGTGGGCCCACAGCTGGCCGTCGGGGCCGTAAAGCTCGGCGCCGTTGCAGGCGATGAAGGCGGACGCGCAGCCGATTTCCCGCACAAAGCCGATCATGCTGTCTCTGGCGCGGCCGCTGGCGGGGATGATGCGAAGCCCCTGGGCCGCGGCCTGCCGAAGCACCGACAGCGTCAGCGGCGACAGGGTGCGGTCGTCCCGCAGAAGCGTGTCATCCAGGTCGAAAGCGACGGCTTGCGGCTTCAAGGCAGTTCCCCCTTTTCCTTCAGGGTGTATTATACCAAAAAATCACCCGATGCGCCACAGGAAAATCGACAACATGCCATGCAAAATTACGGCATCTCATCAAAGGGGGATGGATGAAAGCTGGAAGGTCAAACAGTTTTTTCGCTGGTTTTGGGCCCTTCGCGGTTGAAAAATCTTCCGGGAAAGGTTATAATGGACGGGTATCAAGGCTTGGGTGTCCCTGCCACGCGGTGGCGGCGAACGGTGGAGGAGGTTACCTCATGTTTACCGGCTTTCCCGAGGAAACGATTCAGTTTTTTCTCGATATCCGCTTTCACAACAGCATCAGCTATTTTGAGGAGAACCGGGAGCGCTACCGGCAGGATGTGCAGGCTCCCTTTTATGCGTTTATTGAGGAGCTGGCCCCCGCCATGCGGAAGATCGACCCGCAGATGGAGCTGAGGCCCTACAAATGCCTGTCCCGCATCCGCCGTGATACGCGCTTTACCAAGGACAAGAGCCCCTACCGGGATCACCTGTGGGTGCAGTTCCACCGGGCGGGCGAGCCGCGGGAGGGCGGATTGTTTTACTGGTTTGAGCTGGGCCCCACATGGATGGATTGGGGCGTTGGGCTGTGGGGGGAAAATCGCCCGGTGATGGATCTGCTGCGCCGTCAGATGGCGGCCCAGCCCCAGCGCTTCCAGGATATCCTGGACAGCTGCGATCTGCCGGGACATCACTTTTCCATGGGCACCAACAGCTACAAGCGCATGGCGGTGCCCGAGCAGATTCCGCCCAGCCTTCGGCCGCTGTATACCGCCCGTTCCGTGTACTTTTCCCGGGAGGACGCGCCGCTGAAATGGGCCTTTAACGCCAGGCTGACGGATCGTGTATTGAAGGATTTCCGCGCGCTCACGCCCGCCTACCGCATGCTGCGGGGCATTTGCGATGAGCAGGCGCAGGCTGAACTGAACGACAATGGGGAGGGTGAACGTTGATGGATTGGATGAAGCTGAAGAGCGGCAGCGACGTGCGCGGTGTGGCCGTGGGAGATGGCGCGGTGCTGACCCCGCGGGTGGCGGCCTGCCTGAGCATGGCCTTCGCCCGGTATGTGGCGGAGAAGAAGGGCAAGCCGGTGGGGCAGGTGGTGATTGCCCTGGGCCGCGACAGCCGGATTTCCGGCCCTGAGCTGCTGCGAGGGGCGGCGGAGGGCGTCAGCAAGGCTGGCGCGTCGGTGATGGACTTCGGCATGTGTACCACCCCCGCCATGTACATGAGCATCATCACCCCGGGCTTCCAGCCTGACGGCGCGGTGATGATAACGGCCAGCCATCATCCCTTTGACAAGAACGGCATGAAGTTCTTCATGGAGCAGGGCGGCCTGGAGGGCAGGGAGGTCGGCCTGCTGCTGGAAGCCGCTTCCCAGCTGGAGCCCGACGGCCTTCCCTTCGCCGGGAGCATCACGGAGAAGGCCTTCCTGCCCACCTACATGGAGCTGCTGGCGGCGAGGATCCGCCGGGGCCTGGAAACCGATCTGGCCAAGCCTCTGCTGGGCCTGCATGTGGTGGTGGACGCCGGCAACGGCGCGGGCGGCTTCTATGCCGAGCTGCTGGAAAGCCTGGGCGCGTGGATCGAGGGTAGCCAGTTCCTGGAGCCTGACGGCCGCTTCCCCAACCATATCCCCAACCCGGAAAACGCCGAGGCCATGGCCTCTATCAGCGCGGCGGTGAAAAAGGCGGGGGCGGACATGGGTGTGATCTTCGACGCGGATTGCGACCGCGCCGCCGTGGTGGACGCCGACGGACGGGAAATCAACCGCAACCGGCTGATCGCGCTGATCTCCGCCATCCTCCTGGATGAAAAGCCCGGGCAGACCATCGTCACGGACTCGGTGACCTCCTCCGGCCTAAAAAAGTTCATCGGCGACTGGGGCGGCGAGCACTACCGCTACAAGCGCGGTTACCGCAACGTCATCGACGAGGCCATCCGGCTGAACAACGAGGGTATTTCCTGCCCTCTGGCCATCGAGACCTCCGGCCACGCCGCTCTGAAGGAAAACCATTTCCTGGATGACGGCATGTATCTGGTGACGGTTCTGATCGTCCGGGCCATGAAGCTCAAGCAGCAGGGCGCGACCCTGGGCAGCCTCATCGCTGATCTGCAGGAGCCGGTGGAAAGCGCGGAGATTCGCCTGAGCATCACCGCCGAGGACTTCCGCGAGGCCGGAAAGAAGGCCATTCAGCTGGTGCTGGACTATGCCAACGCTGCCGAGCACTGGCACATCGCGCCGGACAACCGGGAGGGTGTGCGCATCTCCTTCGACCTGGAGGGCGGCATGGACAACGGCTGGTTCCTGCTGCGGCTGTCGGTGCATGACCCGGTGCTTCCCCTGAACGTGGAGAGCGACGTGACCGGCGGCGTCAAGGCCATGCTGGGCAGCCTGCTGACGGTTCTGCGGGATGTGGAGGGCATCGACCTGACGCCCCTGCGCAAGGCGATGGAGGCATAACAAGCATGGTTTTTGGGGAGCAGGGCGACAGCTTTGCTACTTTTTCTACCCACAGAACGGAGAGGAGGAAGGCCGATGAAGCCGGTGGTACACATTTTCGGCGCGTCGGGGTCGGGTACCACCGCCCTGGGCAGAGCGCTGGCGAAGGCGACGGGCTGGAAGCAGCTGGACTCGGATAACTATTTCTGGCTGTCCACAGCGGTGCCTTACACGGTCAAGCGCCCGGTGGAGGAAAGGGTGCTCCTGATGAATCGAGCCCTGGACAGGGTGGAGGGCGCGGTGGTGTCGGGCTCCCTGTGCGGCTGGGGCGACTTGCTGATCCCGCGCTTCACTCTGGCGGTGCGGCTGTATACGGATACGGCGCTGCGGATTAAGCGGCTGAAGCGCAGGGAAAGAAAGCAGTTTGGCAGTCGGATCGAGGCCGGCGGCGACATGGCGGAGAATCATCGCGTCTTTCTTGAATGGGCCGCCGGGTACGATGAAGGCGGGCTGGATACCCGCAGCCGCATGATGCACGACGCCTGGGAAAAGCAGCTGTGCTGCCCGGTGCTGCGCCTGAGCGGCAGCGTTGAACCGGATGTGAATGTGGGCAGGATTTGTCAGGCCCTCAAGGAGGTGTGAACATGGCGGATTTTTCTCTGCAGGACAGCCTGGCTGCCTGGGAGGCCAACGCGGATTTCTGGGATTCATATATGGGGGACAACTCCAACCGCTTTCACCGGGAGGTGGTGAAGCCCCGGGTCACGGAGCTGCTGGCCATTGCGCCTGGCGACCGGGTGCTGGAGGTGGCCTGCGGCAACGGCAACTTTGCGGCGGGCATGGCGGCGGCGGGGGCCCGGGTGACGGCGGTGGATTACAGTCCCCGGATGATCGAACTGGCCAGAAAGCGGCATCCTGCCGATGGCGTGGACTTCCGCGTAACGGATGCCACGGATGAAGATCAGCTGATGGCGCTGGCGGAAATGGGCCCCTTTGACAAGGCAGTAAGCAATATGGCTGTGATGGACATGACGGACATCGCTCCGCTGTTCCGCTGCGTAGCTCACATGCTCAAGCCCGGCGGGTGCTTTGTCTTCGCTACCCAGCACCCTTGCTTTACGACCCTGACCGACCGCTATCTGACGCCCCATGCCTACATGGGGGAGGGCATTGCCGGGCAGCCCGTGGAGCAGTGTTACTATCACCGCTCCCTGCAGGATATTCTGAACCTGTGCTTCCGCTGCGGCTTTGTGGTGGACGGGTGCTATGAGGAAGCCTACGGCGGCAAGGAGAGGCCAGATGTCATCATTCTGCGGTGCGTCAAGGCATAAGGAAAAGCCATGGCAGGGGTGAATCTGCCATGGCTTTTTGCGTGGTTGTTATTCCGCCTTGGGAGCGGCCTTTTTGGCGCGGGGCTTCTTCACAGGGGCCTCGCCGTCAGCGGGTTCCGCCTTGGGAGCGGCTTTCTTGGCGCGGGGCTTCTTCACGGGGGTCTCGCCGTCAGCGGGTTCCGCCTTGGGGGCGGCCTTCTTGGCACGGGGCTTCTTCGCGGGGGCGGGTTCTGCGGGGGCTTCCGCCTCCGTCACGGGCGCCGCAGGGGATTCAGCCGCGGGGATGGCCTCCGGGGCTTCCTTGGCGGGCGCGTGATCGTTACCCACCAGGGCGCGGTACAGTTCTGTATACTTGGCGGCGGAGTTGGTCCAGCTATAATCGCCGGTCATGCCTCGCTGAATCAGCTTCTGCCACACGGCCTTGTCCTGATGGTAGAAGCGAATGGCGCGGTTGATGGTGTTGAGCATGTCGTGGGCGTTGTAGTTGAAGAAGGAGAAGCCGTTGCCGTCACCGGTGTACTCGTTGTAGGACAGTACGGTATCGCGCAGGCCGCCGGTCTCGCGGACGATCGGCACGGTGCCGTAGCGCAGGGAGATCAGCTGGCTCAGGCCGCAGGGCTCGAACTGGCTGGGCATCAGGAACATATCCGCGCCGGCGTAAATCTGATGCGCCAGGGCATGATCCATGGCGAAGCGGGCGGCCACCTTGCCGGGATACGCGCCCTCCGCCCAGGAGAAGAGGTTGACATAGCGGCTTTCGCCCATGCCCAGCACCACCAGCTGGACGTTCTGGTTCAGCAGATCACCGATGATGTAGTCCACCAGGTCGAGGCCCTTCTGGCTGGAAAGGCGGCCCACCATGGCGATGATCGGGATGTCGGGGTTGACCTCCAGGCCCAGGTTTTCCTGCAGGGCGCGCTTGCACGCGGCCTTGCCGGAGAGGTCATCGGCGGTATAAGGCGCGGCGATGCGCGGATCATGGGCGGGGTCGTAGTCCACCATGTCGATGCCGTTCAGCACGCCGAACAGATCGGCCTTGCGGGCCCGGAGGAGGCCGTCCAGCCGCTCGCCGTAGTAGGCAGTCTGGATTTCCTCGGAATAGCTGGGGCTCACGGTGGTAATCACATCGCTGTACACCAATCCGGCCTTAAGAAAGTTGGCGCAGCCGAAGCATTCCAGCTTATCGTCCGTCCACAGCCCGTCGCCCAGCCCCAGCACATCCTGCACCTCGCGGATGCCGAAGACGCCCTGGTATTGGAGGTTGTGGATGGTGAAGACGGTCTTCATGCCCGTGAAGAAGGGCAGATGCGCGTACTGAATCTTCAGGAGGGCGGGCACCATGCCGCTCTGCCAGTCGTGGGCATGGATGACATCGGGCTGGAAGTCCAGCATGGGGAGGGCGTTGAGCACACCGCGGCAGAAGAAGCCGAAGCGCTCGTATTCGTCGCCGCCCAGGCCGTAAATGTAGGGACGGCCGAAGTAGTATTTGTTGTCCATGAAGTACCAGGTGACGCCGTCCCGCTCCAGCTTTTCGATGCCGCAGTACTGGCGCCGCCAGCCCAGCTGCACCTCGAAGTCCAGCACATGGGTCATCTGATCCACATGCTCCCGGGGAATGGCGCCGTAGAGGGGCAGAATCACACGAACGTCGTGGCCCTGGCCCGCAAGCACAGGCGCCAGCGCGCCCACCACATCCGCCAGGCCGCCCGTCTTGATAAAGGGAACGCATTCGCTGGCAGTGAACAAGATCTTCATGAAAAGTCCCTCCCTGAAAATTGTGTGGTGAAGTAATGCCCGCGGCGCAGTCGCCAAACCGCCTGTCAGCCGCCGAACTGCTGGCCAGCCACGAAAGGCAGCTGACCAACTCGCCGTCGGCAGACTGTAATCCTATCGACCGGGCGGCATCGCCGCAAGAAGAAAGCCGGTCGGGCGGAAAGTTTTCCGCAGCATCCATCGTCAAAGGGGTGTGAGTCACTTTGACGAGCCCTTGGGCACGAAGATACGCCGCGCTGACAGTGTATCCGCTGGTCTGCGCGGCGTATTCATTCTATCAGATTACCACGTTTTTGGCAATCACAATCGGATACGCGGACGGACCGATCAGCTTTGCGTTGCGCTTGATGATGACCTGCTTATCCAGGATACAGTTCTCGATGTAGGCGCCGGAATGAATCTGGCCGTCCTGCATGACGATGCAGTTCTTGATGTGGCTGCCGGGGGCGACGCGCACGCCGCGGGCCAGGATGGAGTTTTCCACCGTGCCCTCGATGACGCAGCCGTCCGCCACCAGGGAGTTGACCACGTTGGCGTCGCTGCCGTAGCGGCTGGGCATTTCGTCGCGCACCTTGGTGTAAACGGGGTGGCTGAACAGATCACGGCGGTGCTGGCTGTCCAGCATGTCCATGTTGAAGCGGTAGAAGCTCTGCACGGAGTCGATCCGCCAGCAGGGGCCGGTGTATTCATAGCCGTTGATGCGGGTGCCGCCGTCCTGAACCAGCTGAAGCAGTACGTCCCGGCTGAGGTGGTGGTAGCCATGGGCCACCCCCTTGTCCACCAGGGTGCGCAGCAGCTCGCGCTTGAGCACCAGCACGTCCATGAAGGAGTTGGGCAGGGTGGGATGGGTAGGCTCCACCTCCAGGTCGGTGACCCGGCCCTGATCGTCCACGGCGATGTAGGTGCCGAATTCGTCCCGAAGCATGGCGGGATCCTTGGTGTACATCAGGGTGATTTCTGCGCCGGAGTTCACATGGAAGCGGGCAAGCGCGTCGATATCGGCATTGTAGATGATGTTGGAGTTGGACAGCACCACATATTCCTGCTTGGAGCGGCTGAGGAAGTCCGTGTTGGAGCGCAGAGCGTCCAGGCTGCCGGTATAAACGCCCACGTTTTCCCTGGTGAGGAAGGGCGGCAGCACGCGCAGGCCGTTGTTCTTACCGTGCAGATCCCATTCCTTGCCGGAGCCCAGATGATCCATCAGGCTGTGGTAGTTTTTCTGCATGATGATGCCCACATTCTTCAGCCCGCCGTTGACCATGGAGGAAAGCAGGAAGTCGATCACGCGGTAGCGGCCGGCCACCGGCAGGGCGGCAATGGCGCGGAACATGGTCAGTTCGCGAAGGCGGGCATCGCTTTCTCCCGTATAGATGATACCCATAACATCTTTCATCGTATTCAATCCTTTCCCGTGCAATGGAATCTTGCGCTCAGACCGTTCACAGTGCGGTGGTTTCGTCAACCTGCTGTCCGGCGGAAACCGTTACGCCGGCGGCCAGGGTGACGTTGGGGCCCACGACGGCGATGTTGCCGCTGTCCTCGCCCACGATGCTGCCCGCGCCGATCACGGCGTTCTCGGCCACGATGGCGCGGCGAACCACGGCCCCGCGGCGGACGATGGCGCCGGGCATCAGCACGGCATCCTGCACATTGGCGCCTTCCTCCACCACCACGCCGGCGGAAAGCACGGAATGGCTCACCTTGCCGACGATGTGGCAGCCCTCGGTAATCAGGCTGTCATGCACATCGGCGCCCTTGGCGATGTAATGGGGGGCCATGCCGGCGTTCTTGGCGTAGATGCGCCATTTCTTGTCGTGCAGGTCAATGGGCATGGGGGTGGAAAGCAGATCCATGTTGGCTTCCCACAGGGATTCGATGGTGCCCACGTCCTTCCAGTAGCCCTCGAAGTTGTAGGCCACCATCACCTGCTTGTCATTCAGCATGGAGGGGATGATGTTCTTGCCGAAGTCGTTGTCGGACTTTTCGTCGGCCTCGTCGGCGGTCAGGTAGGCGCGCAGCTTCTCCCAGGTAAAGATGTAGATGCCCATGGACGCCTTGTTGGACTTGGGCTGCTTGGGCTTTTCCTCAAACTCGATGATGTTGTCCTCAGCGTCGGTGTTCATGATGCCGAAACGGCTGGCCTCTTCCCACGGCACCGGGCGGACGGCGATAGTAGCGTCGGCGCCCTTGCGGATGTGGAAGTTCAGCATGGCGTTGTAGTCCATCTTATAAATATGGTCGCCGGAGAGCACCAGCACATAATCGGGATGGTACTGCTCGATGAAGGCCATGTTCTGATAGATGGCGTTGGCGGTGCCGCTGTACCAGTCGCCGGTCTTGCCGGTCTGGTAGGGGGGCAGCACGAACACGCCGCCGTTGGAGAGGTCCAGATCCCAGGGCGCGCCGGAGCCGATGTAGGAATTCAGCTCCAGGGGCATGTACTGGGTCAGCACGCCCACGGTATCAATGCCGCTGTTGGTGCAGTTGGACAGCGGGAAGTCGATGATGCGATACTTGCCGCCAAAGGGGACGGCAGGCTTGGCGACCTTCTTGGTCAGAACGCCCAGACGGCTGCCCTGTCCACCGGCCAGCAGCATGGCAACACAGGTCTTTTTTCTCAGCATGGGGAACACGCTCCTTCAATCGTATCCTTGTATCCTTTCGATGAGAACCGGGGTGAGCGCCGGAGCCGGAGGGCCGGGGCGCTTATCGCAACGGCCCGCGTGGGGCCGGATTGCCATGGGTCAGGGCTGCGCCTTGGGGGAGGTCTTTTTGGCGCGGGGCTTGCGGCTTGCGCCCTGCGCGGCGGGATGGCCCTTGGTGGCCTCCTCAGCCAGCTGCTCGATGCCCTTGGGGGCGACGGCGCTGTGGCCGTCACGGCTGGCGCTGGCCGCCTTCTTCCGCGGCTTGGGCGGGATGATCTTGTCGTAATGGTAATACACGGTGGACAGCGGCGGCACGCAGATTTCCGCGAAGAAGCCGAACTCGCCGGTGACGCCCTCCCGGGCGATGTTGGGCAGGGCGTTATGCTGGTCGGAGCCGCCGAATTCCGCCCGGTCGGTGTTGAAGAATTCCGTCAGCTGGCCGCCGTAGGGGAGCCCGACGCGGTAATTCTCCCGGAAGACCGGCGTCCAGTTGGTGACGCACAGCACGGTATGGCCCTTGCGGTCGGTGCGCATGAAGGACGTGATGCTGTTGTCAGAGTCATTGGCATTGTTCCAATGGAAGCCCTCCCAGCTGTCGTCGATCTGGTACAGGGCGGGAGTATCCCGGTAGATGGCGTTGAGCTGTCGGACGCACTTCTGCATCTGAGGATGGTTTTCGTACAGCAGCAGGAACCAGTCCAGCTGATCGTCGAACTTCCACTCAATGAAGTGACCGAACTCGCCGCCCATGAAGAGCAGCTTCTTCCCTGGATGGGCCATGGTGTAGCCGTACAGCGCCCGCAGGCCCGCGAACTTCCGCCACAAATCGCCGGGCTGCTTGTCCAGCATGGAGCGCTTGCCGTGCACCACCTCGTCGTGGGAGAAGGGGAGAATATAATTCTCCGAGAAGGCGTACATCAGCGAGAAGGTCAGCTTGTTGTGGTGATACTTGCGGTAGACGGGATCCTTCTCCACATAGGAGAGCATGTCGTTCATCCAGCCCATGTTCCACTTGAAGCCGAAGCCCAATCCGCCCATGTAGGCGGGCTTGGTGACCATGGGGAAGGCGGAGGATTCCTCGGCAATCATCATCGCGCCGGGGAAGTCCGCGTACACCGTGGCGTTCAGGTTCCGCAGGAAGTCGATGGCGTCCAGGTTCTCCCGGCCCCCGTAGGGATTGGGGAGCCATTGGCCGGATTCCCGGCAGAAGTCGTAATACAGCATTGAGGACACCGCGTCCACCCGGATGCCGTCAGCGTGATACCACTCCATCCAGAAGCAGGCATTGGACAGCAGGAAGCTGCGCACCTCACCCCGGCCGAAGTCGAACATGTGGGTGCCCCACTGCTGCATATCGCCCCGGCGGGGGTCGGGATGCTCATAGCAGGCGGTGCCGTCGAAGCGGCGCAGGCAGAAGCTGTCCCGGGGGAAGTGCGCGGGCACCCAGTCCAGGATGACGCCGATGTTCGCCTGATGGCAGCGGTCGATCAGCCGCATGAGTCCGTGGGGCTTGCCGAAGCGGGCCGTGGCGGCATAGTACCCGGAGACCTGATAACCCCAGGACATGTCCAGGGGGTGCTCCATCACCGGGAGCAGCTCGATGTGGGTGTAGCCCATGTCCGTCACATAGGGAATCAGCTCGTCCGCGATTTCCTCATAGGTCAGCATGGAGCCGTCCTCATGGCGCTTCCAGGAGCCCAGATGCAGCTCGTAAATGTTGATGGGGCTGTGGTAGGGATCCCGCTTGGCCCGCTTGGTCATCCAGCGCTTGTCCTTCCAGGCATAGCCCTCCAGGTCGCACAGGAAAGAGGCGGTGCCGGGACGGTTCTGCATCGCGAAGCCATAGGGATCAGCCTTTTCCACGATCTGGTCGTCCGCGCCGTGGATTACATATTTATAGGCCAGGATCATTTCCGCGGCGTTGGGGTATTGATAGCGCTCCGGGTCGGAGGCCACGTCGAAGGTGGCGGCGGGAAGGCGAAGCTCCCAGGTGCCGTCAAACTGCTTCTGCATGGGATGGGCGAACTTGTCCCAGCGGCAGAATTCACCGGTGAGATAGACCTGCTTGGCGTTGGGGGCCCACACGGCAAAATGCCACAGGGCTTGACCGTCCTGTTCTACTGGATGTGCGCCCAGCATCTCATAAGCACGGCGATTGGTGCCCTGGTGAAAAGCTTCGCGCACCTCAGCCGTGGGCGCTGTATAACGCATCGTCACACCCGCTTTCATGTTCAGTCTGATCAGGCTGCAATATGGAAATCATTGCTCTCATGTATCACAGCTCTATTGTATACGCTTTCATGGGGTCTCGTCAAGCGGTAAACGGAATTTTGTCAAAATTTTTTCAAATTCAGACCAATAAGACCACTTTTGATGGCGGATTTGGTCACTTGTACCAGAAAAATTCCGGCGGCCGCTTTGGCATAAAGGTGGCTTAGGCACGCATAGGCTGGCAGCAAAACCCATCTGCCCAGGAAAAAAGGAGAGGGTGATGATCCATGAAGTACCGGCCTGAGCCATCCGTGCGCGCCTGCGCCATTCTCCTGCTGCTGGCCTGTCTGTGGACGCTGTGCGGAGCGCCCATTGACGCATCCCAGTGGCAGAGCGTGCCGATGAACCTGCGCCGCCTGACCCGCCAGGTGCCCGGACGGATGCGGCAGATCTTTCTTCTGTGGCACGGAGGAGCGCTTCTCCCGGAAGCCAGGGCGGAGACCCGGCTGGTGGACCTGACGCTGCGGGTGTGGGACAGCGAGGGCGAATGCGTCCGCAGCCTGCCCCTGGAGGATTATGTGGCCGGGGTTGTGGCCTGCGAGATGCCCGCCCGCTACCACATGGAAGCGCTGAAGTGCCAGGCGGTGGCCGCCCGCACCCGGGCCGTCGCGTCCTGCAGGCGACTGGGGGGCAACGGCTGCGCCACCCACCGTGAATGCGATGTGTGTACGGACGCCGCCTGTTGTCAGGGCTATCTGGGATCGGCCGATCGCAAGGCCCGCTGGTCGGGGGAGAGCGACGCCATGGAGGCGCGCGTCTGGTCCGCCGTCAGGGCCACGGCAGGGCAGATTCTCACCTATGAAGGTTTGCCCATTCAGGTGCTGTATCATGCCTGCTCCGGCGGGCGCACGGAGGATGCCGAGGCGGTCTTTGCCCAGGCCGCCCCTTACCTGAAAAGCGTGGAAAGCCCGGGGGAGGAGGATGCCGCCGCCTTCGCGGGGGAGGCTGTCTTTTCCCGCGCGGAGGCCGCGGAAAAGCTGGAGGCGGCCTTTCCGGGCTGCGGGGTAACGGCGGAAGGCCTTCCGGGGCAGCTTCGTCTTCAGGCCAGCACGGCTTCGGGCAGGGTGGCTTCCATCCTTGTGGGCTCGGAAACGGTCACGGGCCGGGCCTTCCGCGAGGCGCTGTCCCTGCGCAGCGCCAGCTTCACCTGGGACGCGGACGATGAAACCATCACCTTCCATACCCGGGGCTATGGTCACGGCGTCGGCATGAGCCAGGTGGGCGCTCAGGCCATGGCGGCCTCCGGGGCGGATTACGGCACAATCCTGACCCACTATTACCAGGGGGTGCGCCTGTCGCTCCTCCCCGAACTGCATGAGGATGCCTCTTCCGGGTCACAATGACCTGTGGGAGGTGTTCCAAGGTGGGAATTCGTCAGCGTTTGCGGCAGTGGGGCCGGTGGTATCAGCGTTTTGTGGAGCGGCAGGGCTTTGCCATCGTCATGACGGCGTGCATCGGGGTCATCGTGCTGACGGCGGTGTGGTCGGGCCGGAATGAGGAGACCCTGCCTGTGCCGACGCCGCCGGTGGATCAGGCCCAGGCGGCCGCGCAGCTTCAGCAGCAGCGCCTGGCGGAGGCCGCGACGCCCACGCCCGCGCCGTCTGCCGCGCCGGAGACATGGCAGTGTCCCCTGAAGACTTGCCAGGTGCTGCGCCCCTTTGACATCACCCGCATGAGCCGATCGGTGGTGACAGGCCTGTGGCAGGTGCATGACGGCGTGGACTTGCAGGCGGAGGCAGGCGAAGCCGTCTGCGCCATGGCGGACGGCACGGTGGTATCCTGCGCGGCGGAGGGCGTCACGGGGGGAACGGTGACTGTGGAGCACGGCGGGGTGACGGCCACCTACGCGGGCATGGCGATGCTGGCGGGGCTGCGGCCCGGCGACCCGGTGGAGGCCGGACAGACCCTGGGCTTCGCGGGGAACGGCATGGTGGGGGAGACGGACATTGAAACCCACCTGCACCTGAGCGTGATCCGGGACGGTCAGGCGGTGGATCCCATGCTGCTGCTGCGGAAGGGAAAATGAAAAAGGAAAAAAGTTGCCCAAAGGGCTTGCATTTTGAGCGGATCGGAATATAATACGTTATGTAATGTATTAAACAGCGATCGGAGGAAATACCATGTGCGGAATTGTGGGCTATATCGGCGGGCGTCAGGCGCAGCCGATTCTGCTGGATGGTCTGTCCCGGCTGGAATACCGCGGCTATGACAGCGCCGGCATCGCGGTGATGACGTCGGGAGCCATCGGGCTGATGAAGGCCAAGGGCCGCCTCAAAAATTTGGAGGATCGGCTGGCCGACTCGCCCCTGACGGGCACGGTGGGCATCGGCCACACCCGCTGGGCCACCCATGGCGAGCCCTCCGACCTCAACGCTCATCCCCACACGGATATGAAGGGCGACCTGGCCATCGTCCACAACGGCATCATCGAGAACCATGACCGTCTCCGGGAGTCCCTGCAGGCCCAGGGCTGCGTCTTTGTGTCCCAGACGGATACGGAGGTCATCGCGCATCTGCTGCACCAGCTCTACGAGGGCGATATGCTGATGGCCCTGCGCCGTGCTCAGAATATGCTGGAGGGCAGCTATGCTCTGTGCGTGATGGATGTCAAGGAGCCGGACGTGCTCTACTGCACCCGCAAGGACAGCCCCATGGTGCTGGGTCTGGGGGAGGGCGAGCAGTTCGTGGCCAGCGATATTCCCGCGCTCATCGCTCATACGCGCAGGGTGGAGCTGATGGAGGACAAGGAAATCGCCGTCCTTCGCCGGGACAGCGTCGTGGTTTACGACCGCTATGGCCATGAGCGGCCCCTGCGCCCCATCCATGTGGATTGGGATGTGGAGGCGGCGGAGAAGGGCGGATACGCCCACTTCATGCTCAAGGAAATTCACGAGGAGCCCGCCGCTCTCAGCAAAACCCTGACGGCCCATGTGGACACCGCGGCGATGTGCCTGCGGGCCGACGCTTTCCCCTTTACAGCGGAGGAAGCGAAGGCGCTGACCAGCCTGACCATTGTGGCCTGCGGTACGGCGTATCATGCGGGCATCATCGGCAAATATGTGATTGAGCGTTTGGCGCGTCTGCCCGTGGTGGTGGATGTGGCCAGCGAGTTCCGCTACCGGGAGCCCATCATGGGGGAGGGCGACCTGTTCCTGGCTATATCCCAGTCCGGCGAGACGGCGGATACCCTGGCCGCCATGCGGGAAGCGGCCCGTCTGGGCGCGAAGACCATGGCGCTGACCAACGTGCTGGGCTCTTCCATCGCCCGGGAGGCCGGCGGCAACGTACTCTACACCTACGCCGGGCCGGAAATCGCCGTGGCGTCCACCAAGGCGTACATCACCCAGGTGGAAATGATGGTGCTTCTGGCCATCGACCTGGCGCAGAAGCGGGGGGCGATGACCCCGGGGGAAGCCGCTGAACTTCTGCGGGCGATGACGGACATTCCGCGCAGGGCCGAAGAGGTGCTCCGCATGGAGGAAGACGTGCAGCGCTTCGCCAGCGGAGCCTATGACCGCAAGCATGTGTTCTATATCGGCCGCGGCGTTGACTACGCTCTGGCGATGGAGGCCAGCCTGAAGCTGAAGGAAGTCAGCTATATCATGAGCGAGGCCTACGCGGCAGGGGAATTGAAGCACGGCACCATCGCACTGATTGAGCCCGGGACGCTGGTCTGCGCCCTGATGACCCAGGAGCGACTGGCCGACAAGACGCTCTCCAACATCCGGGAGACCCGGAGCCGCGGCGCGCGTACCCTGGTGGTCTGCACCGAGGCGCTGCGGGAGAAGGCGGAGAAGGAAGCGGATACCCTGTGGGTGATCCCAGACTGCGCGGACTGCTTGGCGCCCCTGCTGGCGGTGATTCCCGTGCAGCTGCTGGCCTACTCGATGGCCGTCAGCCGCGGGTGCGACGTGGATAAGCCGCGCAACCTGGCCAAGTCCGTCACGGTGGAGTGACCAGAGGGCTTTGCCCTCTGGACTCCCAGTCAGGGGCCTGCCGACACCCCGCGAAGGGCCTTACGGCTCCTACTCACTCCCGGTTTCGGGCACGGAGGCGCGGGGCGGTGTCCTAATATGTAGGGGGCACATAATTGGACGCCTTGCAAGAAGTATTCCTTCGAGGCAGCTTTTGAATCATAGCAGTGAGTGTTTACCTGCGGGGGCAAGGGGGCGGGATTTCCGATCGCCTTTGGGAAAGCCTTCGGGTTGCATCCTTGGGAGTTGCTTTTTACCCAACTTTCTTTAACCGGCAAAGGGAGCCAGGGCTTTTCATTGCCAATCGTTATTAAATAGGACAACGGTTTTCCAGTCTCATGTTGCAACACATCAAAGCCAAACCAAACTGAGTAGTTCGATGCAGGTTGACCTTGCTGCCCATGGAGGAGGGAAGGATCGCCCTGCCGAGGCGGTATTAAGCTGGCGTGTGATAATGGTAGCGCAACAAATTATGCCACGGGGTTTGGGGGCGGCTACGGTGCATGTTGAATTTAGCCGCCCCCAATCCTCTTTGGTACTTTCTCTGAAGAGAAAGTACAACCCAACAGCACCATTGCCCTGCAAGGGCAAAACACCTTTGCAAAAGAAATTTCGTCAAGAAGAGATTTCGTCCTGCCGTCCCCCTGCCACTTTCCGCCTTCACCCTTTACGAAGCCTGCCGAAACGTGCTATAATACCGTTGACAGCAGGAAATCGACCGCTGTGAGAATTTTGTCGATAGATTGTAACAAAGTATTCTTGATTGTTTCTGAATTTGTTACAATTTCATTGGAATGAAAACAGGGGGATCTTACGTTATTATGGATGAGCGATCCAGAAGGGGCAGCGGGGAGGCGCGGGCGGTGCAGCAGGCGGCGGAGAACATCCAGACGGACATGACGTACTTTGAGGAGCTTTACGAAAAGTACGCCACCGATGTCCTTCGGGTGTGCTACTTCTACCTGGGCGACCGGCAGAAGGCCGAGGATGTCTGCCAGGATGTGTTCGTCCGGCTGATGACCAACGCGCCTGCGCTGCAGGAGGGCCGGGAGAAGGCCTGGCTGCTGAAGGTGGCGCTGAATCGCTGCAGGGATCTGTGGCGGGGGGCGTGGGTCAAGCGCGTGGTGCTGGGCAGCCCCAAATTCGAGCTGGTGCCCGCGCCGGATGAGATCGGCCGGATCACCGAGCAGCAGGAGCTGATGGAGGCCATCAATCAGCTGCCCTCCACGTTCAAGGAGGTCATTCTGCTGCACTACTATCAAGGCTATGGCATAACGGAGATTGCGGAAATGATGGAGCTGCCGGAGGGAACCATATCGTCACGGCTCAGCAGGAGCCGAAAAAAGCTGGAACAGATTTTGAAGGGGGGCGATCGGGCATGAACAGACAGGAATTGCAAAAGCAGCTGGAAGCCTTGCAGGTTAACGGTGACCGTGCGCTGTCCGGCATGACGGCGGATCGCCGCCTGATGCTGAAGATCGAGAAAGCGGCACGGCAGCCTGAAGGCCGGGAGCCTTCGCGCCGTCGTGCGTGGGTGCCCGCGCTGGCGATGGCCGCGGTGCTGGCGCTGACCATATTCGTGGCCGTTCCCGCGCTGAACCGGGGGGACGAGCATCAGCTGATAAGCACCCAGGCGGCCGGCGGCCCAACGGGCACCGAGCGCGCCACCATGGATGTCCACCGGGACAACATCAGCATCAGCTCCAACGGCACGACGCCGGGCTACCGCAGCCTGTGGGAGGATACCGGCGCAACCTTCCCGCTCATTGGCGTGAAGGGCCGCTATTATCGCATGATGACCAGCCCGGTCAGCGTGGACAGCAGCCTGCTGGGCGATTGCCTGGGTACCGTGGAGGAATACACCACCGAGCCCTCCCTGTCCGGGACGGATGTGCTGCTGTCCAATGCCGCGGCCTTCGGCACGGAGGTCTATGAGATTGACGGCATGGGCGGTACGCTGCTGGCGGCGAAGATCGGAGAGGATATGCGGCTGTTCCAGCGCGTCAGCTTCAACAGCGGCGCTCTGCGGGGCAGCGAGACCCTGGCGGACACGCTTCAAATCGGCGGCCACATCACCGCCATGGAGCTCAGCGACGTTGGCGTTGTCAGCGACGCCGAAACCTGCGAGGCGCTGTTTGAGCTGCTGACGGACAACGCCAGCTATGAGTCCAGCGGCATGGTCAGCGGCAAGCAAAACCTGCTGATTGAGCTGGATAACGGCCTGACGATCCAGCTGGCCGTCCGGGATGACAGACTCTCCGCCTGCGGCATCTGGAGCTGCCCGGAATTCCTGGAGGCTTTCGGGGAGGCTGCGCAGTAACAGAATCTTTGATGCCCGTCTGACATTGCGTCAGGCGGGCTTTTTGTTGTCCGCGAAGCGCGGAAGGAGGCGAAGAAAAGCGAAAACGCGCGGAATTTGGGCAAACGCATGTTTTCTTGACAACAGGCCTGTCCTCCTGCTATGATGGCAACCATGAAGTAAAGGAGGCGCGGGCCATGGATACCCTGGTGATGTTTCTGGCGCTGGCGGTGCTGGTGGCCTGTGCGATTGTCGTATTCCATGACAGGCGGGTGCGCAAGCGCCAGAAGCAGTTGGTGTCCTATCTGCGGCAGTCCGACCTCTACGCTCACCTGTACCCCATGGTCAAGCGAATCGAGCGGATGCACGTCGAGAGCGTGGCCGTCCGCCGGGAGGAGGTTTGCGTCCGCGCCTATGAGCCTGCGGGCCGGATGCTGCGCTTTACCTTTGAAAAGCACGGCTTTGATGATCTGGAGGATGACCGGCTTTATGCGCTGGCGTTGGCGTTGGCGGTGGACGCGCCCATCCTTCGCGACAGCAAGCGTTATGAGCTGCTGACGCACGAGGCGCAGTGCATGAACGGCGGCAAGGCGGCCTGGTATGAATACATGATCCGCACGGAGTTCAAGGACAACATGGTTCGCGCAAGCTATGCCGAAAGGTACAGGGAGAACATGCTGCGGAATTCGGGAAACTGACGATTCTTCATTACAAACGGCGATACAGTAGACCCCGTCGAAATTTCGGCGGGGGATTGTTTTTTTACGGCGATTGTACTATAATGCCCGCAAGTCATACCCAGTCCGGCGCAAGCCGCACAATATGAAGGGCATGATCCAAGGAGGCCATCGTGATGAAAATTGCCCATCAGGTATCCGAACTTATCGGCCACACGCCGCTGCTGGCACTGGAACGCTTCAGCCGCGCGCGCGGACTTTCCTGCCCTGTGCTGGCGAAGGCGGAGGGCTTCAATCCCGGCGGAAGCGCCAAGGATCGTATCGCCCTGGCGATGATCGAGGCTGCGGAGGCTGACGGCGCGCTGAAGCCCGGCGGCGTCATCATCGAGCCGACCAGCGGCAACACGGGCATCGGACTGGCCGCGGTGGCCGCCTCTCGGGGATATCGGGTCATCCTGACCATGCCGGAGACCATGAGCCTGGAGCGCCGCCAACTGCTGGCTGCCTACGGCGCGGAGATTGTGCTGACAGAGGGAGCACTTGGCATGCAGGGCGCCGTGGATCGAGCCGAGGCGCTGCACCGCGCGACGCCGGGCAGCATCATTCCGGGGCAGTTCGTCAACCCTGCCAACCCCGCCGCTCACCGCGCCGCCACAGGCCCGGAAATCTGGGCGGATACGGACGGCCAGGTGGACGTTTTCGTAGCGGGGGTGGGCACAGGCGGCACCGTCACCGGCGTGGGCGAATACCTGAAGGCGCAGAAACCCGCCGTCCGCGTGGTGGCTGTGGAGCCCGCGTCATCGCCTCTTTTGTCCCAGGGCAAGGCGGGCCCTCACAAAATCCAGGGCATTGGCGCGAACTTCGTGCCGGAGGTGCTCAATCGCGGCATCCTGGACGAAATTGTTCCCGTGGAAAACGACGCCGCCTTTGCTGCCTGCCGTGAGCTGGCCCGAACGGAGGGGCTGCTGGCGGGCATTTCCTCCGGCGCGGCGCTTCACGCGGCCTGCCTGCTGGCGGCCTGGCCGGAATATCAGGGCAAGATGATCGTGGCGCTGCTCCCGGATACGGGGGAGCGGTATCTGTCCACAGGGGTATTTAAATAAGGGAAATCAAAATCGGCGCGGAAATTTTCTTCTCGGCGCCGGTTTTTTTGTGGTTATTTGTGGCTTTGGGGAATCGACCGTCAGGGACGCTGCGCTCCCTGACTACGTTTTATCGCTTCGCGATGGGAGGACGTTGGGGGCCTTGCCCCCAAGCCCCTGTCTGAGGGCCCATGGCCCTCAGACTCCCATTTCCGCTGGCGCGATCCGCCATAGTTTTTGTTTTATTTCTTTAACCGGGTGATGCGCTCCATGGCCTGCTTGGTCTTTTCCAGGGTATTGAAGGCCGTCAGGCGGAAGTATCCCTCGCCGCTGGGGCCGAAGCCGGAGCCGGGGGTACCCACGATGTTGCACTCATGGAGCAACTTATCGAAGAAGGCCCAGGAGGTCATGCCATCCGGCACCTTCAGCCAGATGTAGGGCGCGTCCACGCCGCCGAAGACGGTAAAGCCCGCCGCCATCAGGCTGTCCCTTATGATCTTCGCATTGGCCAGGTAGGAGGCGATGACCGCCTTGATCTGTTCCTGGCCCTCGGGGGTGTACACCGCCGCCGCCGCACGCTGAATGGGGTAGCTGACGCCGTTGAACTTGGTCGCCATCCGGCGCTTCCACAGAGCGTTCATGCTGACCCTCTCGCCCTTGGCGTCCAGGCCGCAGACCTCATGGGGCACCACGGTATAGGCGCAGCGGGTGCCGGTGAAGCCCGCCGTCTTGGAGAAGGAGTTGCACTCGATGGCCACCTCCCGGGCGCCCTCCACCTCATAAATGGACAGGGGGATGTCCGGTGTGGTGACGAAGGCGCGATAGGCCGCGTCGTAGATGATGATGGCGCCGTTGGCCCGGGCCCAGTCCACCCAGGGCTTCAGCTGTGCCTTGGTGAGCACGGTGCCGGTGGGGTTGTTGGGGTAGCAGAGGTAAATCACGTCCACCGGGCGATCCGGCAAGGCGGGAACAAAGCCGTTTTCCGCGTTGCAGGGCAGGTACACCAGCCGATCCCAGCGGTCGCCCACATAATCGCCGGCGCGGCCCGCCATGGCGTTGCTGTCCACATAGACGGGGTAAACAGGGTCGGTGACGGCGATCACCGCGTCCTGGCTGAACAGCTCCTGAATGTTGCCCACGTCGCACTTCGCGCCGTCGGAAATGAACACTTCATCATAAGCCAGGTCGATGCCCCGGGCGGCGTAATCGTGCTCGCGGATGGCGTTGACCAGGAAATCATAGCCGAAATCGGGGCCGTAGCCATGGAAGGTTTCCAGGCGGCCCATTTCATCCACGGCCTTGTGCATGGCCTCGATGACCGCCGGTACCAGGGGCTGGGTAACGTCGCCAATGCCCAGGCGGATGATGTCAGCCTCGGGATGCTCGGCGGAATACGCCTTCACCCGCCTGGCGATCTCCGCGAAAAGGTAGGAACCGGGCAACTTCTGAAAATGGTCGTTGATGTGGAACATGATGCTCCTCCGCCTTTCTTTTGATTACTCGCCCAGCCATTCGCCGTCAAAGACGAACGCCGCCGGGCCCTCCTGATAAACATGATTGTCCTCGGGCGACCAGGTCAATTGAAGCTGGCCGCCCACAAGATCCATGGTCACGCTGCGGTCGGCCTGCCCCGTCAGCACCGCCGCCACCAGGGACGCGCAGGCCCCCGTGCCGCAGGCCAGGGTTTCCCCGGCACCGCGCTCCCACACGCGCATCCGCAGATGATCCCGGCTGACGACCTGGACGAACTCCGTATTCGTGCGGCGCGGGAAGATCGGGTGATGCTCGAAGGCCGGGCCGATGACCGGCAGATCCATCGCGTCAGGATCCTTCACGAACACCACGCAGTGAGGATTGCCCATGGATACGCAGTGAATCTGATAATTCACCCCGCCCACATCCAGCCGGTGGCCCATCACCGTCTCGCCGGGGAGGGCGACGGGAATCAGCTGCGGGGACAATTCCGGCGTTCCCATGTCCACCCGGACGCTGGCCACCTTGCCGCCGATGACGTTAAGCTCCAGCTGCTTCAGCCCGCCCCCGGTCATCAGGGACACGCTGGTTTTCTTCGTCAGGCCCCGGTCGTAAACGTATTTCCCGATGCAGCGGACGCCATTGCCGCACATCTCGCTTTCGGAGCCGTCGCTGTTGTACATCTTCATGGCGAAGTCCGCCACCTCACTGGGGCAGATCAGGATCAGCCCGTCGCTGCCCACGCCGAAGTGCTGACGGCTCATGGCCCTGGCCAGGGCGGCGGGATCCTGCACCGTCTCCTCAAAGCAGTTGACATAAATGTAATCATTGCCGATGCCGTGCATCTTGGTAAAGCGCATATCCGCACCTCCATCACACAATCCGCGGCCCTGAAGGACATGATCCTCCGGCTGTCAAACAACCGCGACGCTTCATTATATGACATTTTGCCCGCCGCGTAAAGAAGTAACCGCCATTTTGACGGAAAAAAGCTGGAAAAGGCTCGTAGTTGCCGCCGCTTGTATTGTTCCGGCCGTTATGCTACAATGGTTGACGACAATCGGTCTCCAAAAGAAAGCGGGGAAGTTACCATGAAAAAGCGACTGATTCTGCTGCTGACGCTATGTCTGCTGATGCCCCTGACGGCCATGGCGGCCTCGTCCGACGGCCTGCTGCTGACCCCAGGCGAGGGCGAACTGACTTATCGCTTCGATGCGCCGGAGACTCCTTTTGTGCTGATGGAGTACAAAACGCCCACCGAGTCGGGGAAAGCGGTGCTTCATCAGTCGGACGGCCAGGGGCATTATGGGGGCGTGCTGCCCCTGGCGTACAGTGAGCGGGGCGGAAAAGTCACCGTCAAAATATCCACCCTGGAGGAAAAGCAGCTGATGAAAGGAACTGCCGAGCTGCCTGCAGCCGCCGAGTCCCTGCCTGAAGGCGCTTCCCGAGCCAAGGTCAGCCAGCTTGGGCTGGAGGGCAGCGCCGACGGCTTCCGTTACAGCTTTGACGCGCCGGGCGCGGAGCGGCTGCTGCTGATTTTCGACAGCCTCACGCAGTCCGGGCGCACCTACATTGCGCCTGTTGACGGCGAAGGCCATTTCGAGGGCGACATCGCGCTGCCCTGGGTCTACGCGCTGGGCAACGTGAAGGTGCAGGTGGTCACGGCCAACGGCAAAACGCAGCTGGCCAAGGGCTCCTGCCGCAAGGCCTATGTCGCCCCGACACCCGGTGAGCAGGCGGCGGAAGGCCGCTTGAAGGGCGTCACCGTGTGCATCGACCCGGGCCATCAGGCCAAGGGCTCGGGCAAAAACGTGAAGGAGCCCCTGGGGCCGGGGCTGAGCAAGTCCGCCGTCATGCAGGGCGGTATGGCGGAGGGCTGCAAGACGTATCGGCTGGAGCACATCGTGGTGCTGGAAATTGCCGAAAGACTTCGGGCGGAGCTGCTTCGCCAGGGCGCCACGGTGGTCATGACCCGCACGGCCCCTGATGACTTCATCAGCAACATGAACCGCGCCGAAACCGCCAACGCTGCCCAGGCGGACATCCTCCTGCGCCTGCACTGCGACCTGTCCGGCAAAGCGGCGAAGCGCGGCATTTCCATCCACAGCCCGGTGCACAGCGACTACGCCCGCGCCGTGGCGGACGCGGACACCTACAAGGCCATGGGTACGCTGCTGCTGGACGCCATGCGCGACGCCGTGGGCTATGAAAAGAAGCCCGCCACGGGCCATGTGACCCTGACGGACAAGTTTGTGGGCAACAATTGGGCCAAGATGCCCTGCTTCCTGGTGGAAATGGGCTACATGAGCAACCCCGCGGAGGATCGTCTGCTGAGCAGCCCGGACTATCAGCAGCTGCTGGCGGAGGGCATGGCTCAGGGAATCTATGACATCATGGTGATGCGCGGGGTGGAACGGGAGGAAGCGGCGAACCCTTGACGCGGGCGGACGCGGGTCAGCGCGTCTTCCGTCAAAAACCACGGTCGTTCCTCGATGGCGGGGCTAGACTGTTCCCCAAGCGCCGGACAATAGAAAAAAGAGGCCTCCTGTTGTAGAATAGAAACTACGACAGGAGGTTATCTGTAATTAGAAGAAAGTACACAAAGGTGGAACAATTGGCTGAAATCGTAAGGGAGCGTCATCGTCAAGGGGAAACTTATAGCGAAATAGCAGCCAGCTTTGGTCTGGAGAAGAAACAACTGAAGCAGCTGATGGAACGACAGCGAAGAAAAGAACGAATGCTGGCAGCAGGATACATCCCGCGTCCCAAGGGACGTCCCCGCAAGGAACCAGCCAGCAAAGATGCAAAACAACACAATGAGTTGGTAAAGCTGCGGATGCAGGTGGAGCTGCTGCAAAATTTTCTGTCCGAAGCTGGAAGGAGGTGAAACTAAAGTATCGGGTGATCGAGCGATTCCGCGGAAAGTACAGCATAGAAGCCATGCGCGAAGTGTTTGAAGTAAGCCGCAGCGGATACTATGCCTGGAGAAGTCGGCAGCAAAAGGAAGCGAAGGATCAGTGGCTGGTCGACCTGATGATGGCGTGCCAGCAGCAGAGCAAGCAGACCTACGGCATCCGCCGCGTTCGGCGCTGGATCCAACGCCGAACCGGGAAACTGGTGAACATCAAGGCGATCCTGCGTGTGATGCGCAAGCTGAACCTGCTGTCAGTCGTTCGCCGCCGCAGGCCTTATACCCGTTATCAGCAGGCCGTCCACAAGTATCCCGATCTGTTGAACCGAAAATTCGATCAGGTGAAGCCTAACCAGTTCTGGGTGACGGACATCACATACATCCCCATTCCGGGCAGCATGCTGTACATGTGCGCCGTACTGGATCTGTGTGGAAAGGTTGTCCTTGCGTGGAAGATCGGCACTGATATGTCATCCTCGCTGGTGACAGACACCATCCGTGAAGCGCTAAAACGAGAAAAGGTCACTGGCGGACTCACACTCCACAGTGACCAGGGGTCTCAATACACATCCCAGGCATACTTCGACCTGACGAAAGCATACCACGTTTCTCCCTCGATGTCCAGTCCCGGCTGCCCCTACGACAATGCAGCGATGGAGAATTTCTTCGGCACCTTGAAAACTGAATGTCTGTATCGTACGCTCTTTACCACCCGTGCTGAGGTGCAGCAACTCGTCACAGAATACGTCAATTTCTACAATTTCGAGCGCATTTCTCTCAATAACGGTCTCACCCCGGTTGAAATCCGGGGTGAGACCGTGTAAACTATGCTTATTCTATGACAGGGCTTTTATTTCCCTGTCCGGTGCTTGGGGAACAGTCCATTTATTTTATTGCGCTTTTTCCGCCAGACTTCGGAAAAAAGCGCGGTTGTGCGCGACAGGGGCGGCGTCGGGCTTGAAGGAGGCTGCCCATTCGTTCATCTGCTCCGCGCGCTTCATATCGCCCAGACGGCTGTAACATACACACAGCTGAATGCAGGGCAGATAGCCGTAGCAGTCAGGGGAGACAAAGCCGCCCCGGCTGTCGTCCCGGGCGCAGGTGAGGGCCAGCGCGTACCAGTAGGCCGCCAAGGACATCTCATCCCGCTGAAAGAACCATCGGCCCACTTCGCAGCAAACCTCGGCCCTGGGGCGGTCATAGGCAAAAGAGCGCAGCAGGGCCAGCAGGGCCTTTTCCGGCTGCGCCATGCGCTCATGGCAGTAGGCGCAGTGGCAGCAGGCGTCGATGTTGTTTTCCACCCAGCCCCGCTTTTCGTCAAGGAATTGCTCAAAGACCCGGAGGGCCTCCGCGTAGCTCTGGTGATAGTACAGCTCCCGGCCATAATAGAACTGCTGCCTCGGATCCAGCGCGACGCCCCGTTCCAGCTGCTTTTCGTAGATCCGCAGGTTTCTGTCCGGGTCGGAGGGATGCAGCTTCAGATGGGTGACGGCGAAGTCCCCCTCGATGACCCGGCCTGCGGGCGCGATGCTTTCGTGAACCGCCCCTTCCCAGCGAAGGCCGCTATGGTTCTTGATAAGCCGCTCGCGGAAGTAGGAGAACGTCACCCTGCCGTGCTCGTCAAAGCCGGTATTGTAGCGTGCCATCACCACGCTGACGGCGGGATCCAGCGCGGCCTTCAGCGCACGGAAGGCCTCACGATCCGCGTCCAGGAGCACATCGTCCGCGTCCAGCCACATGCAGTAATCCTTCTCCGCCAGGGAGAAGGCGTAGTTCCGGGCTGCGGCGAAGTCGTCAATCCAGGCAAAATCGTAGATCCGGCTGGTGAACCGCTCCGCGATTTCCCGCGTCCGATCGGTGGAGCCGGTGTCCACAATGATGATTTCATCCACAAGTTCCGCCACGCTCTCGAGGCAGCGGGCCAGCACATCCTCCTCGTTCTTCACAATCATGCACAGGCTGATCGTAACCATGAAGCATCCTCTCCTAAGCATTGTCATCACAGGGACGGCGCCCGCAAGCAGACGCCGTCTCCGGGGTGTTCGTGGGGGTGTTCGATCAGCTGAGGCGGACGATCATCAGGGACGCGCCCGCGCCGCCGCTGATCAGCACCGCGATACCAGCCGCCAGCAGGGGATACAGCTGGAGGGAGATGGTGGCATTGGCGGGCAGATCGACCTCGATTTCATTTTCAAAGCTGGAAACGGACAGCGCCGGAGCAATGGTGGACGCCGTATTGTTCACGCCGTTGATGACCAGTCGGCTGCCCATCAGCAGGGCGGCCGTGGTATTCACATGGTAGGAAATGCGATAGCGTCCGGCGGTTGCCACGGTGAAAACGGTATTTCCGGCATTGGGGGTAATGTCGGCCGAAAGCACCTGAGCGCTGGGCAGCGGAATGGGGGTGCCGCCCAGGGCCACGGACAGGCTGGTGCCCGCCGTGTTGGCGGCGAAGGCTGCCGTGGCTGTGGGATTGGGGCCGTTGGGCCCGGTGGGGCCCGTCGCGCGGTGGCGCCGATGACGCCGGTGACGCCGATGACACCCGTCGCGCCGGACGACGCCCGTTTGCGCCGACAGAGCCCGTTTTGCGCGATGAGGCCGGTGGGGCCCGTCGCGCCCGTTGCGCCGGTGGCGCCCGTGATGCGATTGCGCCGGTGGGGCCGTTACGCCGGTGGAGCCAATGGGGCCCGTCGCGCCGGTGGGGCGGCAGGCGCCGTCAGGGCGGTTTGCACCGGTGGCACCCGTGGGGCCAGCAGTGCCGTCAAGACCCGTGGGGCCGGTTGCGCCGGTGAGGCCAACAGCGCCGTCAGGGCCCGTGGGGCCGGTGACACCCGTGGCCGGGCCGGTGGGGCCCGTTGCGCCGGTGGGGCCCGTGGGGCCGACGAGCACCGGGGCATCCAGGGCGGCGCTGAGCTTCGCACCCAGCATCAGCTGCTGACGGGTGATCTCATCCAGCGTATTCTGGACGCTTTTGTTGACATCCAGTACGTTGCCGATGTCCGCGCCGCCGCTGAGGCCGGGGAGCGTCCCCAGGACATACTGCAGCTTTTCGCCTTCAGCGTTGAGAATATGGCTCAGGCTCAGCTCTTCGGCGGCAATGGAGGCGATGATTTCATTGATGCTTCCGTCCCGCGTCAACGGGGGATCAATATTGGGAAAATTGGGCAGCGACATACCACGACACCTCCTTAGCTCAGCCGGGTGATCATCAAAGAAGCACCCGCGGAACCCGGAAGCAGCGTCGCGGCGGACACGATGCCGAACATCTGAAGGGATACGGTGGTGCCCGCGGCGAGGTTCAGCATGATCTCATTGGAGAAATGACTGAGGGACACCAGCGGCGCGATGGTGGACGCCGTATTCGCCGTGCCGTTGATCAGCAGAGTGGTGCCGCTGGCCAGGGCCGCGGTGGTGTTGACCTCATAGGACAGGCGGTAGCGGCCGGCCGTGTTGACCGTGAAGACGGTGTTGGCGGCGTTAACCGTAATGTCGGGAGGAAGCACCTGGCTGTCGGGCAGCGGAACAAGCACGCCCGCCAGCACCACGGACAGCACCGAGCCGCTGGTATTGGCGGCAAAGCTGGACGTGGCCGTGACATTGGTGCCCGTGGGGCCGGTAACGCCCGTCGCGCCGGTGGCTCCTGTGGCGCCGGTTGCGCCGGTGGCACCCGTGGCAC
>CBFFZW010000023.1:0-52662 GCA_965646445.1 uncultured Christensenellales bacterium
GTGTAGGGTTTGCCGCGACTCAGTGGCCTTGGGCGGCTCGCGGCGCCGGAAAGGCCTTCCCGCGCAATATAAGGAAGCGCGCCGGACGGCAGGCGCTTTTTTGTCAAATCAGAGCTATTCTGGCCCGATAACCTTGTGCTTTTCATCGGGTTGCTTTTTCGGCGGCGCGGAGTGATGAATGTGTCACGCCGCGGGGGCAACCCCCGGGCGGGCCGCGGGCGGGAAAAGCCGCCGGGCCGAAAGGAGTACACCATGGCAGTCAACCACACCAACCCGGCAACCGCCGCCGACCTTTCCCGGGAGACCTTCGGGCTGGAGCTCGAGTTCTTCGGCATGACCCGCCGCGCCGCCGCCGAGGTGGTCGCGACCTTCTTCGGAAGCACAACCCGCCACCGCGGCGGCGTCTACGACAAGTACGAGGTCGAGGACCCCGCGGGCCGCCGCTGGACGGTGGTGTTCGACTCGAGCATCAACGACGCGCCGGACTTCTTCGGCGAGGAGTGCGAGCTGAACAGCCCGGTCCTCGGCTGGGACGACCTCGGCACGGTGTGCAGGCTCATCGAAGCCCTGCGGGCCGCCGGGGCCAAGACGAACGGGGCCTTCTGCGGCATCCACGTGCACATCGGGGACGCGGAGCACACCCCGGCTTCCCTTCGGAACTTGGTCAATCTGGTCAACGCGAACGAGGACCTGCTGACCCTTGCCCTCGGGATCACCCCGGAGCGCCGGAACCGCTGGTGCCGCCCGGTCGACCCGCACTTCCTGCGCCAGCTGAACACCCAGAAGCCCACCAGCCGCGCGGCGATTGCCCGCCTTTGGTACGGCGGAAACGACTGGGAGGCCTGCGCACACGAGCACTACCACTCCAGCCGCTACCGCCTGCTCAACCTGCACAGCCTTTTCCAAGGGAAGGGCATCGAGTTCCGCGCCTTCAACGCCACCCTGAACACCGCCGAGGTTCTCGCCGACATCCAGCTCTGCATGGCCCTTTCGGCCCGCGCCAAGGCGATCAAGACCGCCAGCCCGGCCCGCCCGGAAACCGACAACCCGAAGTACACCTTCCGGTGCCTGCTCCTGCGAATCGGCATGAGCGGGGACGCCTTCAAGACCGCCCGCGAACAGCTGATCTGCCGCCTGCCCGGCAACGCCGCTTGGCGCAGGGCGGCCTGAGCACAGCACGGGAATGGGCGCGGGCCACGCACACGGCCCGCCCGCTCCCAAGGACACCCGGCTTCTGAATCGGATGCCCTTGGGAACGGCCCAGCCGCTTCCAAATCAAGCGCCCCGGGCGCACATCCGGGAGAAGGAGAACACCATGCTTCCAGATCTGACCTTCATCATCCGCTTCACCCACCGCGAACAGGGCGTCGGTGTGCCCGGCTCGGAGGAGGAATTCACCGGCCTGCCCGAGGCTTGGGAGGCCTTCCGGCTGTTCGCCGAGCCCGACAGCGCCGAGCTGTACTCCGGAATCGAGCTGATCGAACTGAACTGGACCACGCACACGGAGCGCCAAATCGCGGGCATGACCTTCGACTCGGTCACGGGCTACTGAATCGCCCGCCTGAGCTTCCGAATACACGCGCACAGCGCAGGAGGTAAACACCATGGAGAACACCACCACCAATCGTCAGCTTCTGAATCGACTTCAGGCCCTGTGCGAGGGCACGCCCTACGAACTGCGCATCCGGGAGCGGGAGAACAGCATCGGCCTGAGCTTCTACACCCGCGCGGACGCTCCCGAATACACGCCCTACATGTGCGTGGAGGACGAGGTGTGCTTCACCGGGAGCTTCCGCATCGAGGTCCAGACCACCAGCTACGGAGCCCTGCCGCCCGAGGACATCCTGCAGGTTGCGCAGGGCCTGATGACCGCCGCACAGCTGGCCAAGGCCATGCGTTCGGAAATCCAGCTTGCCGGTTACCGGGTGATCGGTGACTAAGCACACGGGGGTGTGCGCTCGGAAATAAAGTTTCACAGGTGCACATAACTGCCCGCTAACTGCTTGCTATTTCAAGGCAAAAGAGTGATGAATACGCTGCCCGCCCGGGCATGGCCCGGAGCTTCAGAATCGAGAGGAGAAGAACCATGACACGCGCCTACAAAATTTCCTGCCTGCCCGAAGGCTACTGCAAACTGGCCATCGCCGCCCGAAACTACCTCAGTGACCGTGAGCTCTTTGAAATCGAGGGCAAGTTGGTGTTCACCGATGACCTTGAGGCCTACCTCGAGGCCAGCGTCGGGACAGCCTGCTGCTGCGATGTGTTCGATTCCCATGCGGCCTTTGAGCGCTGGCTCCTGAATTGCGTTGCCGATTGGATCAAGGAGGATCCAACGACGATCAGCGACCTCGACGAGTACATCAACCTCGCCTGAGCTTGCAAATCAACCCGCCTGACGATGGCTCACGGCAAGGGCCGAAACACCCGAAAGGGTGTCGCGGGAGCCCCGGCTTCCCCAATACACCAAAGGAGGATTACCGACATGTGTGTAATCTGTGCATCACCCAAGGGCGTGAGACAGCCCACCCGCTCCGAAATCAAGGCCATGTTCCTGCGAAACCCCGATGGGGCCGGATACATGGTAGCCCGCGACGGCAGTGTGACCATTCACAAGGGCTTCATGAACCTCGACGAGTTCCTGAATGCCCTCAAGGCTGAACACTTCACCGTGAAGGACAGCGTGGTGTACCACTTCCGCATCAGCACACAGGCAGGCATCAACCCGGGCATGACCCATCCGTTCCCGCTCTCCAATCAGCGCGAGGTGATGAAGGCGCTGGATGTACACTGCGGTGTGGGCATCGCGCACAACGGCATCATCCGGCTGACCAGCGATCCGGACGAGAAGGAGTACAGCGACACCGCAATCTTCATCGCCGACTACCTCTCCCAAATCATCGGAAGCCCTTCCGACCTGCACGACCCCGATGTGCTGGAAACCATCCGATGCCTCATAGGCTCTAAAATGGCCATCCTGGACGGCTCGGGCTACATCGCCACGGTCGGACAGTTTTTCAATGAGCGCGGCCTGCTCTACAGCAACCTCTACCACCGGGGCACATGGGGCTTCTGAATCGCCGCGCAAAGCGCAGCCGCTTTCCAATGCGAAGGCGGCCGCTTTTTTGTCTTGCGCAGAAAGCCGCCATGTTGGCCCGTGTCGCGGCTTTGGAATCCGCTGGGCCGTTTGCCCGGCCTCTGGGGCAAAGGCCTGACAGCAGGCCACGTGCGCCCAACGTGGGCAAACGAAAAGCGCCGGGGCATTGTTGCCGCCGACGCTCGTGAATCTGCCGGGATGTTACTTGGCTTCGAGGATGTTCGCTGCCACCTGCACATCACCGCTGTCCGTCATGCGGAAGCGGAGCATGACCGGACTGTCTTTGGAATCGTACCGTGCCGTAAAGGGCTCGGTCCACAGTTCAGTCAGCCCCGGGCAGGTCTCGTAGGCTTCCGCTCTGTACTCGTCACGGTTCTCAGGGTAAGACTCGCACAGCTTGTAAATGGCGATCAGCGTGTGCAGCTGATCGGTCATGACCTTTGCCAGCACATCCGCGGCGGTCATGCCGCCAAATCCGCTGGCAGGTCGCAGGGGCTTGCAAATCGCCCACATTGTGAGCGGCAGCTCCTGCTTCATGAAATCCAGCAGAGCTTCAGCCGTGCCGCAGCTGTCGCAGATGTACACATCCTCGACGTGGCGGCTGAGGGCGTTGGTTTTCAAATCAGGCTTCATGGTGTCCTGCCCGCAGCGGGGACAGCGCATGTGTTCACCAGCCTGCTGTCTGGCTCTCAAATCATCCAGCCGGGCGATCATCTTCTCAGTCATGCTTCTGCGCCTCCTCGTTCATCTCGCGCCGGATTCGGCGCTGTTCAGCCAGCTTGTTCTTGTGGGCCTGCATCCGATCCTCGCTCTTGAATGCCGCGTAGCCGTCCAAGTGGCCCATGAGTGTGCGGCGTAGTTCCTTGTAGGCAGCGCCGCCGAAGCCCAGCCGATTCAGCCAGGCGTTGGCGTGGTACTTGTCCGCTTCGGAATCCAGCCTGCGCGGCAGGACCCGCTTCGCACTCTTGGCAGCCTTGATGCAGGCGCTGATGAGCTGGGAGTAGAACACCCATCGGATGGAATCCTGTTCATATGGCAGATCGACCGAAACGGCACCGGCATCGAGGTTCACGCCTGCGACCTGTCCGTTTCGGATGGCGTCATGCAGCATCGTCTCGAAATCGCTGACGCAGGTCAGGCTGGTTGCTGCAAGGTTCTGAATGTACACCTCATCGATGCGCAGGCAGTTCATCTGCATCATGCGGTTGATCAGGTCCTGCCGGGCGTACAGCATGTGCATGAGGTTCGTCATGCTCTGTACCGTCCAGTCAGGCTCGTAAATCCGAATGGTTGTCACCGTGATGTCCTCGGCTGCGGAATCAGCAGGCTCTGCTTTGGCAGGCACTTCCTCCGCAGACGCTTCGGAATCATCTTCCGTCAGTTCAGCGGGCAGCTCGGTAATGTACCCGTTTTCCAGCAGGCATTCAGCGGCGGGAAGCAGGGCTTCGCGTTCGCCGCTGACGGATGCGTCTCTGTTCACCGTAATCTCTCCAATCCGGAAGGCGTAGGTCGGGGTGTACAGATAGACCGCTGGAGCCTGCAGATGCTCGGAGAGCCTGCGGACCATGGCCTTGCGGTCATCGCACTGGGTTGCAATCGTGATCATGGGGCTTGACCTCCTTGTTTTAGGGTAGTGACATATACGCTCTACCCGCCGGAAAAGTCAAGCGGTAATATGCGGCTTCTGTGCCTGCCGGTGAGAAAAATCGAAGAAGCGCAGCTCCTTCTCCATGCGGCAGATGTGCTTTGCAAGATCGCGTCGGTGAATCGGACCGGCGTGCTCCATTTCCCGCTTTGCCGCATCGATCTTCTGAATCAGTTCATCGCGTGTCATGCTCCCTCCAAAAACAGAAGCAGTCCCGGCGGTTGGGCCGAGACTGCGGGTATCACTGTACATCCAGTTTTGACAAGCATATCATACCACAAAGACAGGCATGCACACAAGTGCCCTTAACTGCCCAATTTGACGACGCTCTCAAATCCCGGCGCGTTGATGATCTCCTCGACCGCCTTCAAGGCCCGCCCGTGCATCTTGTAGGTCGAGCGAATATGCAGGTGCATGATCTCCGAAATCTCCTCCCAGCTTTTGAAGGCCAGGTAGCGCATTTCAAGCAGCAGCCTGCAGTCCGGGTCGTGGATCTGCTTGAGCACACCGGAAATCTCGGTCTTGAGATCAACGAGGGTGTCGATGGTGCTGTTCAGCAAATCCTCGGCCTCCAGAAGCCGGACAATCGTGTCCTGCAGGGAGGTCACGTTGCGGGTGTGCGAGACCACCTCGCCATCATAGGCCGGGGTGATGCGCTGTGTCAGCGAACGAAGCTGGGACACACGTTCGAGGGTGATATTGATTCTTCGGTCAAGCACCCTCGCCTGATTAAGATACTCCTTGGCGTTCATCTGTCTGCCTCCCTTCCATGCCGTCTCTCTCCGGTCATATCAGAACCTCCTGTGCCTGCCGATGTTTACGTAGCGCTGGAGGCGGGGCTTCTGTTCTTCGGGCTGTGTGCCCGGCTGCTGCTCTCGCTTCTGTGCCAGCCTGCGCCTGCGGCGTTCCTCACGCACAATGTGCTCAAGCGCCTCACCGACGGTGGGGTCGTAGTAGCCGTCATGGTTTCTGCGGTAGTTCATGTGCTGTCTCCTTTGCCTTCTCCTCAAGGTACTCGTAAATCGCAGCCAGCAGCCGGATGATCAGCGGATGATTGTTCCAGCTGGCTGACACAGCAGCGATGTCATTCGCCGCGGTTTCCCACCAGGCAAGCGAGGCCGCCTGATCGGACAGGGGCGGCGGTGACGGGTGTGCGGCGAAGTATCTGTACGCCGCTCGGAAGATCTGGGTCTCGGCTTCACGCATCAAGCTGCGTCACCTCGATTCGGATGCCGGGCCGTGTGCGGGTCCAGCGCTTTGTGACGGTTTCCCGGCACACCTGTGCGTCATCCCGCCAGAAGCCGACGCGGGTCATGCAGTCCTTGAGGAGCTTTTGCAGGTTGTCTGTGTCGGGGCGGGTCACCCGCAGCGCACCCTCACGGTGTGTCTTGCTGGGAAAATACCACTCGACGGTCAGGGCCAGAGCGCCCTCCAGCGGCGTATCAGGCCGGTTGAGCCGCAGCGCGTGCTCGTATAGCCTGCGGGCTTCCTTCAGACGCGGGGTATCGTAGAAGACCGGTCGACCGCGGCGAATCATCACCTTGTGTTCCTGTGCGGTGACGGTCGGGGGAATCATGTCGAGAAAGAAATTCATCACGGAAAGCTCCTTTCGGAACGCTTGGTTCACTCCTCGTATGGGGGAGGAGTGTAACGAACTCCTCCCCGTAGAGGGTTGTGGAACACAACGCTATATATATAGACGTTCCGTTCCGTTTGCGACCAAATCGTGCAGTCATATGTGGGTCACGACGCCGCGGTCATTTTGGTATTCGTCCGACATTTCTTTCAGCCAGTCGCGCACCGTTCTGTCCGTCATATCCAGGTAGGACGCGATTGCGGAAACCGTGACCGGTGTGTCGGGATCGAACGAACAGGCTGCGTATGCCATGCGGATGCGTTCAGCACGCTCATCGCGGCTGCAGTTTTTCCCACCCCGAATCTTTGCGGCAACGCTGCCCTTGGCAGGAGCCTGTGTCAGCTCCTCGGGCCTTGCTAGCGTGTGAATCGGATAGTCGAACCAGAAGTCCACCGGGATGATGTTGGGGAACTCGCGCAGGCTGCTCTCCAATCGCCATGCTGTGCGCCCGAAGGCCTCAGCCTCGTACTTCATGTCGCCGTCCAGCTGAAGCTCGATCATGTCCAGCTGCGCATCGGGATCACGGGCAAACACACCGGAGCCGGACGCACGGTCCTTGGCATCCTTGTTGCCCTGATCGCCCTTGGAGTGGTGATGGCAGTAGATGGCGGCACACCCGGTTTCGGCACAGATTTTGTCGAACTGATTGCAGAACAGCGCCATGTCGGAAGCCTTGTTTTCATCGCCGGTGATGACCTTGTAGATAGGGTCGATGATGATGGCGTCAAAGTGCTGATCGCGCACACGGCGCACGAGCTTGGGCACCAGCTTGTCCAGCGGCACAGCCTTGCCGCGCAGGTTCCACAGCACGATGTTTGCGGCGTTGGGCTTCTGAATGTGCAGGGCTTCGTAGATTTTTGCAAAGCGGTTGATGCAGCTGGCGCGGTCGATTTCCAGATTCACATACAGCACGCGGCCCTTCTTGCAGGGAAAGCCCAGCCATTTGCGGCCCTCGGCAATCGCAATCGCCAGCTCCATGAGCAGAAACGACTTGCCCGCCTTCGAGGAGCCGGAGATGAGCATCTTGTGCCCGCAGCGGAGTATGCCGCGGATCAGCTCCTCCGGCAGCTCCGGCTGGTGTGCCAGCAGCGCTGACATGTCCTCCAGCGGCGGCAGGTCATCCTCAAGCCCCTCAACGAAATCCATCCAGTCCTGCCACGACCGTCTCCCAATGTTGACAGCCAGCAGCTTCTGGCGATTTCCGTTCCTGTCTACCCCGGGCATCCGGGACAGCCGGGACGGGTTCTTGTTCGCCTGATCGACAATCAGACCGTGTCCAATGAGGAACGAGTACAGGTACAGCACGCGCTTGCGGTACTCCGACTCGTCCGGAGCGTCGATGTGAACGATGGCATGCACAGACTTGCCGCCGCTGGACACCAGACAGGCAATCGGCAGCTCCAGCCGCTGATAGGCCGCAAGCTGATCCTGAATCGGGATCACATCGGATTCCACCAGCGCATATCGGAAGGCGGTGACATTCCTGTCGGACGCACCGGTGCCGTCCAGCGGGTTAAAGCGAATCCAGCCGCCCACCTGGGGCTTCCAATCGCCAATGGTCGCACCGAGGTCATCCGGGTACTTGGCCAGAGAGGTCAGCAGCTCACCGGCTGTGCGGTTGAACACGCCGCGCAGCGGTTCCCATTCGCCGTCCTCGTTCTGGCGCACCTCGCCGGTGACATAGCCCACATATTCCTCGGGCCTGAACAGCGTCGAGATGTACTTCGCCAGCTCAGCGGTCGGCTTCATGTCCGGCAGGAGATTGTCGAACGGAACGGAAATACCCGGCGTTCCGTCATGGGCATGGCCTGCCGAAACGGAAATGTCCGGCGTTCCGTCATAGGAAAGCTCATCGTTCCAGTCCATGATGCCGTTTCCCTCGAAGGGCTTCCAGCCGCGCTGCTTTGCCATCTGTACGATGGTCGCGCCGGTCACCGGCGTGCCGCTGCCATGAAAGGTGTTCCACTTGCGGGCACACTCGCCGGGATGATAGCGCTGATCGTTGCGGCTCCACTCATCCCAGACAGAGCAGGCATAGCCCTCATGCTTGAGCGCCATGCCCACGTTCATCCATTCCGCGTAGGACAGATCACGTACATCGACTGCGGACAGTGCAGAAATCAAGAGATTATCCATGGGTTCTCCTCCTTACGATGGAACATAGGTCGCCGGGTTGAAGCCATACGGCAGTTTCCAGTTCAGTGCCGCAAGCCGGGAAATAACCTTGCTGGCGGCATCAAAGGACCATGTGCCCACAAACCGGAAGCCGTAACGCTCCAGCAGACGGATCTGCTTGGGTGTGCTCAGGCCCTCCTTCTGGCGGTTCATCAGGCGGTCGATCAGCATGCTGGCCTTGCCCATGTTCTCAATGCTTCCGGCGTCGATGCCGCGCTTCTCCAGAAAGTCCAGCTGCTTCTGGGAGGGCGGGGCCATCTCCCACGCAAAGGTCGGTGTGTAATCAGCCAGGTCCTCGGCGGCGATGGACATGGCGAACTGCAGCGGATCGACAAGCCTGCGCCTGCGGCTGCGCATCTCGGCAAGCTGCCGGGCCAGGGACTGTTCGCGCTCCAGAATCGTGTCGCGCTCCGCCTGATCCTCGGCTTCCATCAGGTCAACAGCGCCTGTCGCGTCCTCCACCATGCGGTCTACGCGCTCTGTCTCGCTTTCGTCCCTGCACACCAGGCAGGAGGGACGGCAAAGGTCAAGGCGTTCCGTCTGCCACAGGAAATCCAGCACCAGCAGGTATTCCTTGCCGGGACTCAGGCGCAGGCCGCGACCGATGATCTGCTGGTACAGGCTGCGCACCTTGGTGGGCCGCAGGTTGATGATGCAGTCCACGGAGGGGCAGTCCCATCCCTCGGTCAGCAGCATGCTGTTCGTGAGGACGTCGTACCTGCCGCGGTCGAAGTCCTCCAGAAGCTGTGCGCGGTCAGGGCTTTCGCCGTTGACCTCTGCGGCGCGGAAGCCGCGGTCCCGCAGCATGGCACAGAACTTCCGGGAGGTGCTGACCAGCGGGAGAAACACGACCGTCTTGCGGCCCCGGCAGTATTCCAGCATTTCATCCGCAATCTGCGCGAGGTACGGCTCCAGTGCGCTGCCGATGTCATCCGCTCTGTAATCGCCCTCGGACACACCTACGCCGGAAATGTCAAGCCCCAGCGGAATCATCTGCGCCTTGATCGGGCAGAGATACCCGTCCTTGATGGCCTGACGCATGGTGTACTCATAGGCCAGACTGTCAAAATACTGACCCATCTGTTTCTTCAGCAGCTTGTCCGGCGTGGCGGTCACGCCCAGGACATTTGCGTCCGGGAAATGTGCCAGCACATGCTGATAGCTGTCCGCCAGACAGTGATGCGCCTCATCCACAAGGATTGTGGAGAAATAGTCCTGCGGGAACCGGGACAGTCGGCGCTCCCGGCACAGGGACTGCACCGAGCCGACCGTCACGGGGAACATGCTGCCCAGGCTGCTGCTTTCGGCTTTCTCGATGGCGCTTTCGAGGCCGGTGACCATGCGGAGCTTGTCCGCGGCCTGTGTCAGCAGCTCACCGCGGTGCGCCATGATGAGGACTCTGCCGCCCTCACGCACGGCCCCCTCGGCAACCTTGGACATCACGACCGTCTTGCCACCGCCGGTGGGGAGAACAAGCAGTGTGCGCTGCTTGCCCTCTGCCCACTCGCGGCGAATGGCAGTCACGGCTTCACTTTGGTAAGGCCGGAGCTGCATCATGATCAGAAGCCTCCGTTCTTCCAGCCCATCTGCTGCTGAGCATACTGGGGCTGGGACGGTATCTGCTGCGCGGTGCCGTTCATCACGGCCTGTTCGGCGTCACGCACCCAATCCTGCTGCATGGCCTGCGGATCGAAATCATAGTAGCGGTCCACGGAGTTGGTGGTGTGCTCGGAGCCGTTGCTGGTATAGGTGCGGGGCTTGAAGTGTGCGCGACCGCGGGAACCCAGCACCTTGCTCCAGTCCATGACCACGCGCTCGCCAGACTTCTTCTGACCGATGGCGCGGAAGAAGGCCGCCAGCTTCCATTCGAGGGTGCGGTACAGAATCAGGTCCTCCTTGCAGCTGGCGGTCTGGCCGCCGGGCAGGTCAATGGTCAGCGTCAGGCTGGCCTTGTTGCAGGCGGGAATCTTCGCACTGCCGGGATAGCGGCCACGCTCGAAGCCGGTCACGGTGAAGGTGTAGTCTCCCTCGTCCAGAACGATAAACTGCTGACCGTCGGACTCAATGGCGGAGTCCCAGTCCATCAGGTTGGCATCATAGTTGCTCATTGTGCTTTACCTCCTCAAAACGGCGTGTACTCAGGGCTGCTGCGGATCACGTCCACGATCTTCTCCCAGTGCGGGAACAGCCACTGACGGAAGAAATCCGGATGATACTGTGCGGGAGAAACCTCCTCGGGATAGTGGCCCTTCTGGGCGACCACCTGACGGATCTGTGCCTCGGTTACCGCGTCCCGCTCCATGCGCTCTGCCAGCTCGGCAAGGAAATCCGGCTGTGCGGGCGGTGCCGGGACGGGAGGTTGACCTGTGAACAGGTGCGCGATGTGGCTGTAATCCAGGTCCATCTCATCCGGCAGGCCGAAGCGGTTCTTGGCATCCCAGCAGGGATGATGCGTGGCATACATGACGCGCTTGCCGCCGCTGGCCTTCTTGCTGCCGCTCTCGGTGCCGGACACAAAGGTCTTGTAGCTGACGAACAGCAGCAGGTCCGGCCACTCGGCCAGCAGGGGCGCACACTGCCGGGAGAGCTTGAGTTCCCAGTGATCGAAGGCACCCATTTCCTCGGGCAGCTCCTGCTTGCGCACACGGGCATGGGCCACGATGACCACATTGCGGCCCGAGGCAAGCACGTTTTCGCAGGCGCGGAGCATCCGGGCAAACTCCTCAGCGAGGTAGGTGTAGCCCTTGCCGAAGCCGAAGGATTCCAGACCGATCTGCTTGTACTTCTCGCAGATGTGCTTGATGGCCATCTGCTCAGCCCAGTCAGCGGTATCAATGACCAGCGTGGAGCAGCAGGTGGTGTCCCGCGCCACCTCCTCGATGGTGTTCAGCAGGCCCTCCCAGCCGGTGAACTGGTCGATGCGGTTAACATCGAGGTAGGTCGTGCCGCCCTCGGTGTCCAGAAACAGCGGGTTGGGCGTGTGCGCCGCCAGCGTGCTCTTGCCGGTGCCCTCAAGGCCGTAGATCACGGCCTTGACCGGCTTGTTCAGGCGTCCGCTCTTGATTGGAAGCATGGGAACCCTCCTTACTCGTCATCGTCCAGCTCATCGAAGTCCTCCGCGGCACAGACGGGCTTTCCGTCATAGACGGGATCATCGAAGTCCAGCTGCACTTCGTTTTCCGGGCACAGCAAGCCGCTGCGGCGAATCTGGTCCATGAAGTACGCATACACCGCCGGGCTTTCGATGCCGATGGTGGAGTCGAGGCTGTTGCTCATGGCCATGTTCGCGCTGCCCAGCCACACCTTGCCGGAGGAGGCCAGCGTCATCTTCGCGTGGACACGCGGGTCAAGGAAGATGCGCAGCTCGGGGTACGCCTGCTTCAGCTCCAGCGCCTGATCGGCATACCGGCTGTTGGCAATGATCGTCACGTTCTGCGGGCAGATGCCGAGGCCGTTGGGCCGGAAGCAGGCATGGGTTGGCAGGGCGAAGGACACGACCGTCACCTTGTCGTTGGCGCGAATCACGCTGGCGAGGTTCTTCGCCGTGGAGAAGCCGAAGTTGAAGGCCTTTACCTCGGCACGGATGTTCATGCCGAAATCGTCTACAGGAAAGCTCATGTGTTTCTTCCTCCATTTCATTTCAGGGAGCACGACTGGCCGGTGACCAGCGCGATGCCCGGTATCGTGCTGCCGTCGGAAAGCAGGCGGCGCACAGCGGTTTTGTCAACCTCGGGTTCCTTGACGCGGATGCAGTCGCGGTACTTGTGCCTGCGAAGCCAGCTGATGGCCTTCGCGGCATCGGACACCTCCACCCGGCTGGTCACCCGGTAGCGGAGGGTGGCAATGCCGAGGTCCGTTTTCTGGCCATTGCACTCGCGGTCCAGCACCTCGATGAGCCGCTCCTCGCGGTGTTCGCAGATCCGGCGGCGCTTGGCGAGGCGTTCCTCCTCAGCCTTCAGGGCTGCGGCCTCGGCACGGGTGTCCAGCACCACCTTGGCCAGGTACTCCAGAATCCGGGAGCGCTCCATGTCCAGCGCGTTCAGCTGCTGGAGGATGTCTTCGGAGCTGGTGAGGATTTCGCCGGTCTCCTCATCGACCTCGAGCTGCTGCATCAGCAGAGCAATCTCCGTGTTGATCTCATACAGGTGCATCTTCTTTCACCTCCGGGGGAACCTCGTGAATCTCCACCTCGCCGACGGTCTTGCCGGGGGTGAGCACCAGCACCTCGCAGAAATCGCCGAACAGCCATTTCAGCAGCCGCTTCGGGAGCCGTGCCGTTCCGCTGCGCAGCACTGGCTGCTTGCGACCGTGTTCATCGCACACATTAATGCGGACACGGTGCTTCAGGGTCATCTGGGTCATCTTCTGACCTCCTCTCTGCCGGGCGTGACTGCCCTTGGCGCAATACGGAGATTTGCAGGTCAGTTTGAGGGGGTGTCCGCATAGAACTTTTTTAGCTTTTTGCGGGCAGCCTCGATGGACTCGTGGACCGATTTCTGATTCGTGCCCTCACGCCGGGCAATTTCATGAGTGGACAGGCCCGCGGCGTACATGAGGAAGCGGCTGCGCTGCACCTCGGTCAGCAGGGCGAGCGCCTGCGCGTACCGGGCATTGCTTTCGGCCTCGGCTTCGGAAGCGGTAAGGATGCTCTCCGGGGTATCCGGATCGGCGTACTTCTCGCCTTCAAAGTCGATGGCGTCGTAGCTGTAGTGGTGGTAGCGGCACTTGCGGGCAAGGTTGTCCTCCTTGCGGTAGCTTTCGGTCAGGGTGACAGCGATCTCTTCGCTGGTTTCGATCTCGATGGTGGTGGTGTCGGAATTGCGGTAGGTAACCTTCATTTTTCAAGCTCTCCTTGCATTTTTTTCTGTCGGAGAGCCGAAAAAGGGCGCATTGAATACAGCTGCAGCCATTACGAATCTCTCCGTTTCTGGTCTTGCAGCGACTTCACAGTATCGTCGCGTGGGAGCATCATCCGGCTTGGTCTGTGAAATGTCCTGGCCAACGGACACCGAGACGGGTGATGCAGGTTGATGATTCAGCAGTGTGTTCCCAGCAATCTATAAAGGACGGGCTGTGTGCCTGTTCCGTAGTGGAATTCCTTTTCTGCAGGCAACGAACGTCTGTCAGAAATTAGGGAAGTGGGATTTGGAAATTAGTTCTGCTCATCAACGCACTTGGAACATGTCACCGGCTATGAGTAAGTCCTTTTCACAGACAATATATTTGACATTTGGTCCTGCGCGTGATATATTTAAACTGCTACGCAGAAGCCGGATGACGAAAATAATTGTAAAAAACAGCCCGTTTCATCTGGTGGTAGTTTGGTACAGCGTGGTACACGTTGGGACAAATCTCCGGGAAAGGAACGCGCTTTTATGGATTTTCAGACACTGTTTCCAGTTCTACGAAATCGCCTTTCAGATGGACTTGATGTACCGCAGTACATCAGAGATTTGTTCGCGCAGATTACTGAGGTCAGTGAAGCTGAATGGGGAACCCCGAAAGACCCATCTTCGAGAATAACAAAAGAGACCACGCTTCGCTCATATGCGAAACGCGGCCTCACTGCAAAATTTGCTCAATCGATTGTGTATAGACTGACTCCGGATAATCTTTCTGACCGGATCAATGAACGACCATTAGCCACAAGACAGCTTCTTGCGGCTGACCTTGTTTCTTATGCTCCACAGGTCAATGCTGATAACGTTGGGAATGTAGTCGCAGATACAATGGTCGATATCATCCGGCGCAGCGCTGGATGTGTTCCGCTGGAAGAGCTGGAAGCAGAAAAACAGCGTGAATTGTTTGCCGATTTGAAATCGAAGTTTGGAGATTTCTTGTACGAGGAATGCGATGGGTATTGTCCTTTCCCCGGATGTGGCAAAAGGCTCTCAGTATCCACAGGTTCACAGATTACTCGCGTTTTCGATGTGAGCTTGGTTGATAAAAAGAAAAAGGCTACCGTCACTAATCTGGTCGCACTCTGTCCGATGTGTCATGCAACCTATCAAATGGATAACAGTCCCGCCAAGACCAAAGAGTTAGCAAGTGTCAAGGCATTACTGTCTGCCCATGAAGAAAGCACCCGGCTTCTCGATAGCATTACTCTTGAGCGTGGTATTGTTGGTGTGGTGAAAAAGATAGCCGATCTGAAAGAGAAGGATCTTTTTGATGCCGAGCTTGATCCAAAGGATTTGACGCAAAAAGTGAATCCTGCAGAGAATTTTCATTTGTACAATACCGTAAAAAACAATGTAACCACGTACTTCCGGAGAATCCGGGAAATCATGACCAATCTTGATAAGCGTGGCGTAATTGATTACGATGAAGTTCAGGATCAGATGCATGCCATGTTCAAGCGCCTGAAAAAAGCGAACAAATCAAAAATGGAAATCTTTCAGGAGATTTCTGCAAAAGTACACCGTACCAGTTTACAGGATGAAATGTTCTGTCGAATCGTCGTTTGCTACTTCATCCAGAGTTGTGAGGTATTCGATGCAACTGCCGAATAAGTTGTATTCATATAAAGACAGTACGTTGGCGCTAATCCCGCTAGTACTGAAAGAACTGGTGAATGGCCCCGTTTCTGCTACGATGTTGTTCCAGAGGGTCCGCCCATTCCTTGGTGAAGCCACTGACTTTTTATCTGTGATGGATTGTCTGTACGCACTTCGGGCTGTAGACATTAATGATGAAGGTGAGGTGTTCATGTGCTTATCGAATTGAGTTCCCCGATCTTTGTGGAAAAAGGCAAAGTTCGCCCGCCCATTCCTTTTAAAGAAGGCCTTAATGTAATCCTTGGCTGCGAGGATGGCGAGAATTCTATTGGTAAATCGTCTGCAATGCTTGCGATTGATTTTGCTTTTGGTGGCAAAACCTATGCATCGAGTGACGGCGTAAAACATAAAGGGCACCATGTAATAAACTTCGCTTTCCGATTCGATGGCGTAACCTATTATTTTGCACGTCATACAGATCAGATTGATAAGGTGTTTCTGTGCACGAAGGATTATGTGTTTACAGAAGAATGGGAATTGCATCAGTTTACGGATTGGCTGAAAGCAAAATACCATATTGATTTTCCTGAACTGTCTTTTAGAATAACACTGAGCAGCTTCTTTCGGATTTACGGAAAAGATAATTACGATGAACGCAGGCCACTCCGTGGTATTCCGGGACAGAGCATGGAGAAGTCTATTGACATGCTGCTGAAACTGTTCAATCGGTATGTTGACATTGAGGCCCGCAAACAGAGTCTTGATGAAGCCGCAAAAAAGCTGGAGGCCTTCCGAGCTGCTCGAAAATATCGTTTTGTGCCGGATTTGGTCGGTGGTGTCACGCAGTATGAAGAAAATCTGGCGAGTATTCGTGACCTTGAGGTGCAGTTACAAACACTGACCACAGAACAGGCATCAAGCCATACAGCCGAAGATATTGCAAAGAGTCAAGAAAAGTCGCGCCTACAGAGCAGTAAGCTCCAAATAGAAACGGAAATTCAAACAGCTGAACGCAGGTTAAAGTTGCTCGAAATGAGCCTTGCATGTGGGCTGTACCCTACGGAAGCAGATTTCTCTGCACTAACCGAGTTTTTCCCCGGCGTGAATTTGCGCAAACTATACGAGGTAGAGAAATACCATCAAAAACTGGCTTCCATTCTTGATAGACAATTTGCCGATGAACGAACTGCTGTGATGGGTCAAATAGCGTCGATGCGAGAGCAGCAGGTACAGATTCAACAGCAGATCGCCGATTTGGGCTATATCGGAAACCTGTCTAAAGAGTTCTTGGATAGGCATGCTGAAATCAAAGGACGCATCGATGCGCTCCGTGCTCAGAATGATGCTTATCTGACACTCACCGATCTTCAGGATGCTAAAAAAATCGCCAACAATATGCTCAAGGAAGGGATTCGTAGCATTCTGAATGAAATTCAGGATGATGTGAATGAAAAAATGAAGGAGTTAAACGATACGCTGTATACCGAGCGCCGTCAGGCTCCCCATTTGGAGTTCAATGAATATAACAGCTATACCTTTGAGACGCCTGATGACAAGGGCACAGGTACAAACTACAAGGGTATGGTCATTTATGATTTGGCTGTTTTGTTCCTGACCGACCTTCCGGCAATTGCTCATGACTCTCTCATTCTGAAAAACATCGGTGATGGCCCGGTTGATGGAATCATGAGAATCTACGCACAGAGTCAAAAGCAGATATTTATTGCTTTTGATAAGCAAAGTGCTTATAAGCCTGCCACCAGGCAAATACTCGAAGCTAACACAGTACTGCATCTGTCAAAGGACGGCTGTGAACTTTATGGTGAATCTTGGAATAAGGAGAAAACGCAAGCCAATGCGGATGAGTTATAATAAACTGTGGAAGTTGCTAATCGATAAAGGTATGACCCGTTCCGAAATGCGGAAGCTGGCAGGCATCAGTTCGTCTTCTTTGGCAAAGCTTGGAAAAGGGGAAAATGTGACGACGGCTGTCCTTTTGCGCATATGCACAGCTTTAAATTGCGGGCTGAATGATATCGCCGATGTGGTACTTGACAAAGATGAATTGGATAGATAATATCCATGGTGGCAGCAAGGAAACTCAAAAGAACTGCATTTCCCCCAAAAGTATAGGTCCTGCATATTGTTATTTATAAAGAGTGGAAAAGCAATAATACATACAAGTATATGGAGTGTTTGAATATAAGGAAAGATTTTTTCGATATGGGGAGGTGTGAGATGCTTTTTCCAATAGTAATATTGTCCATTACGGATGACTCGGATCGTGAATTTATGAAAGCACTATATGTAAAATATCATCTGACAATGTTTCGAATGGCGCGAGCATTGACGGATTCTAAATACGATGCGGAAGATGTAGTCAGCGACGCTTGTGTTTCCTTGATCCAAAAGGTCTCTGTTTTGAGACAATTAGACTGCAACGTTTTGGAAGGATACATCATTTCAACTACGAAGAATGCCGCTTATATGCTGCATCGCAAAAAGAACGCCCGCAGGGAGGTGAACAGCGAAGAGGCGCTTCTTTTCGCTGAAAGCGAGACTTCTGCGCCAGACGAACGCATTTTGCAGGAATGCACAATCGATGAATTGATGAGCGCCTTGGATCAGTTGTCAGAAAGCGATCAGGCGATCATCCGCATGAAATACTTTGAAAAGCTTTCTGATCGGGAAATTGCGAAGATGCTGAGCATTCAAGAAGTATCTGTACGTTCCAGACTGACGCGGGCGCGAAAAAGAATTTATGAATTGCTGGGAGGACACCAGGTTGAACCGTGAACACGAAAGAATGAAGACCCCAGAAGAGAACTATGAAGCGGCTTCTCTGGAACTGGCGATTTATCGCATTATGAAGCGCGATTATGATGCTATCCGGGCGACCATGAGCAAAGAAGATGAAAATGAACTTTCCCGTATTGCAGAAGAAAAGATGCCGTGTATGCTGGGCTTTATTGACAAGCGAATGCAACGCATTGCGATACGTTCCAACCTAAGGAAGTATGGATGGCGGGTTCTGCAAACAGCGGCTTTGGTTGTCCTGATACTCAATATCGGGTTAACGACTGCTGTGGCGATAAGCGGCAGTGTCCGCGCAAAGGTCATTCACTTTCTGATGGAAATGAATGATTCCTATATGAGTATAGGCTTTTCAGAAAACGAAGAGGAAATCATCGTACCAAAGGAATGGGAAGGACGTTATTACCCTACATATATTCCACAGGGCTATTTCATGCAACATTGCATTTCGAAGGCTGGAGCGAATATGGCTGAATACAGCGACGAGGAAGGGAACACAATAGTAATAAAGGTGAACGGTACACACACATTTGGCAGGATCAATACTGAAAATGCCGAAATCGAGTTCATTCAATTACATGGTGTTGAGGCGACTGTTTTGCGACAGCCTTTAGGGGATGTAAGCATCATCTGGTCGCTTGGTGATTGCTACTTTGACATCACCGGGGATGACTATGAAACCACTTTGGCTGTTGCACAGTCCATAGAGGCAATTAAAAAAATCGACTAAAAATGCTAAATCACTGCAACAAAACGCCTTCTTTTGCATTTACAAGGTGTAAAGCGAAAGGAGGCGTTTTCATATGTTGAAGAAATATGTTGTTTTCATTCTAGTGCTACTTTTCATCCCGTTGTGCCTGTCAGCGACTTCTCTGGGCGAAGTGAATATGGAGAGTTCCGTGCAACCGTTGTATACGCATATCCGCGACTTTGATGGAAGCTTTAGCATTAATGCTGGCAAGGCTGAGTGTTACGGTACTGGTCGAAGTCAGTATACAGACACAACGACCATTGTGAAAGTGACGCTACAAAAACGGACTACCGGAACAACGTCGTGGTCATCAGTATGCTCATGGAGCGATACCAAAACAGGAAAATCATATGCTACTGTAAGTGAAGAAAAGTCAGTCACCAAAGGGTATGATTACCGCATTTTGATTAAGTGTACAATCACGGATTCGGAAGGCGTCATTAAGGAAACTGATAGCATGTATTCGCGTATAATCTCGTATTGATATTCCGATCAACATGGTTATTGCGATGAATATGGAAGGGATATCCTTCCAGTCGCAGAAAGAGGTCATGATGAAACTACGTTCGTTTATCGCTTTGTTCATCGGTGTTATGCTAATAACCCACTGTTCCTTTGCGGAAGACGGTATGCCGGTTAAGGAAGGCGATTCATTAATTCATGTTTCCAAAGAATTGACGAGTCCGTTTCTTCATTTGGTGATCGATGCGGACGTCCAGATGGTTGAAACTGGGACGCGATTGCCGACATACAGGACACATTACCCTCCCTCGACCAAAGAGGCATGGCTAGAGGTCTTTTTCGGAGATCCACAGGCAGAAGTTGTCGACAGTCTTGCGAAAGAAAGTAAGGAAGAGCTTCTGTCAAGCCTTGTCGAAGATGCAGAGCGTGAACGTGCGTATTCTTTAGGTGAAAAATCTACTCGGTACCAATCCTATTTTTGCGCCTTGGTCTACAACTCGACAAGGAGAGAAATTGTAAGAAATATTTCTTCAGCAATAGAAGGCGTACAAGCGGATGGCCTTTCTACGACTCCGGAACAGGCGCGAAAAATCGCACAAAGCTGGATTGAACAATTGTCATCAAAACTTGGGTGGAAAGACTTTTTGTGGAGCCGCACTTATGCGCTTCCATCAAACGATGGGAAGCATGTGGAAGATCTGAAAAACTATATTTCTACGGGGATCTACCTTGTAGAATATGAACGGTTCCTAAATGGGATACCCGTTGCCCGTGATGTTCTGCCTAATTCAGAAATCGAAGGCGACGTGCTACAACTATATATCGATGACGAGGGGCTATTGCGTATCGATGGTGTATGTAGAAGCTATACAGAACAGGGCAGCGCTGTTATAAATATATCTCTGGAGGATGCACTCATCATTCTTGAAGAGAATATGGATTATGTCAATGCGTTTCCTGACAATGACAGCGATGGATTTGTCATCCGTGAGGTCGGGTTGTGTTGGCGGCTGATTCCTACGCTGCCTCAGGACAATTGGGATTATCACGCGGTCATGGAAGCCCGTCCGGCCTGGCGGTTCGCCAGCAATATATGCCGAAATCAAACAAATGTGTTCGTCATGTATATTGACGCAGAAACGGGTGAGGTTTTGGAATGAACAAGAAATGGAATACTGACCGTGCAATACTGTACAGTATTCGAAGTGCATGCAAATCATATCATGTGTTACTGAGTGCTGTGATTTGCTTTCTAGTTCTTTTTGCTGAAACAGCTGGTTCTGCATATGATGTCCTTTTTCATGGCGCAATAGGACTTGAAGATGCTTATTCTTTTAATATTGCATTCCATTTTGGATACTTTATTTGGGCTGCGCCTCTAATATGCGCCTTTGCGGGCAGTGGGGCATATTGCAATGCATATGAAGCTGGTTTTTACCGTCAGCAATTGGTTCGAGGCGGGTATAAAAGAAGCTGTCCGTCCATCTGGTTCGGCGGAACGTTCAGTGGTGGGGTGGCGTTGGCTGGAGGCGTGCTGTTATTTATCCTGTTCCAGGTTATTGTTTTTGAACCCTGTCAGGATGCGACAGTCATTGCTGCTTTTGATGGATGGCTCCCATTACTCTCTGCAAAGCACGGCGGCTTATGGTATATGCTGGCGCACGCAGGATTGGCGTTTCTATTTGGTGCCGTGTGGTCAGGCATAGGGATTGCGCTATCAGTTTTTCAACCCAACCGGTATGTCTGCTACTTTTCACCCTTCATAATGTGCATGTGCGCCGCACTCGTTTTCCCCCCCTGCTTTCAACCGCTTGAGATGCTGGTGCAGATGCGATGGGAGACATTCAATTTTCCGCAGCTGCTGTTCTATCAGGGCCTTTTGTATTCGGCGGGATATCTGGCGTTTCATTACGCGTTTAAAAAGGAGTTGATCCAGTAAATGTCTCGTTATTGCATACAGACAATGTTCCGATGCGTAAAGCGCTGGAAGCAAAGCCCTAGGATGTTGGTGTTGTTTGCAATGCTGGGATGTATTATTCTAATATATGCATTGCCTTTTGCGGAAAATGCCCGAGTGCAGGGTGAAAAACTACAGGTTGGAGAAATTTTTGTAGCGTTGACAAATTGGCGGTTCTCCATGCTGATTTTCAGCTGCTCGATCATCCTTCTATTCTGTGATTTGCCCATCGTAGATAGATTTACCACCAACGCAATCATCAAGGGCAGCAGGAAGGCTTGGTTTTCTGGGCAGACGTTTTACGTGATTGTCACGTCGGTGATCTTTGCTACGGGAGTGCTCCTTTTATCCATCGCGGTCACGCTGCCGGACGTGGATTTTTCAAACCAGTGGAGCAAACCAGCCAAGCTGATCGCGACCAGCGGCAGAATCGCCATTGATCCCGCCCGCATGAAATTAACGATGGACAACTATATTGTCAAGACATTTTCGCCCTATGCGGCGCTATTGCACAGTTATCTGCTTCTTTTACTTATGAATAGCTTTTACGGGATGGCCGCTTTGGTTGCACGGATGTACACTCGTGCAGGCAGCTTTATCATCCTGATTGCAGCGAACGCAATTTCATGGTGCGCCTCCATGTTCGCGCCTGGAGAGACGGGATATGTCGTTCTCAGTGCTCTTTCTCCCAATTATCACGCTTCTTTGTATTCGCACGCCAATACAGCACTGAATTCCGCACTGCCGACGTTATTGCATTCATATGTTGTATTGATTATTCTGATTTGTCTGCTGTTCTTTCTGGGCGTTCAAAGAGTAAAGAAATTGGACTTTGTTCTTCATGAGGAGGTCACGGAATGAAAAGCGCGGTGAGGATTAGTCACTTAAGCAAGAATTTTGGAGAACAGGTTGTATTAAATGATGTGTCTCTGGAATTGCAGGAAGGACAGATTTATGGGATTGTCGGACGAAATGGTTCAGGAAAAAGCGTGCTTCTGAAATGCATTGCTGGGTTGATTCGCCCCACCGGTGGAACCGTCGAAGTATTTGAAAAGAAGATCGGCAAAGACGTTGATTTTGCGCCATCTACAGGTATTGCGATTGACCAGCCTGGACTATTGTTGCGCAAAAGCGCCAGAGAGAATATGCGGGAGTTGTCGGCGCTGCTTCATAAGCCAGACGATACGCAGATCTCTATTCTTTTACAGAAGGTTGGGTTGCAGCCAGACGAACGAAAGCCGGTTTCCCAATACTCCACAGGAATGAAACAGCGACTGAGCATCGCCATGGCCATGCTGGATGCCCCTAAACTGCTCCTACTGGATGAGCCCATGTCCAATATGGACGTAAATGGAGCCAAAGAAATGCGAGAGCTTTTCAGGAATCTGACGCATGAAGGAACAACATTGATGATTGCTACGCACATTGCGGAAGACGTGGACCAGCTTTGCAATACGGTTTATTGCATCCGGGATGGTGAATTATTTGAGCGTGGGAACAAAGTGATGGGGTGACATCATTTTGAATATACAAGGGAGGAGTTCGATCTGTATGAAAAAGAGAGTATTTACCATCGTTCTCTGTTTGTCTCTGATATTGGGAACAGTCGCGTACGCAGCGGTTGATTTCACCAGTTTCAAAATGACATTCAGCAACACGAACACCTATCAGAAGATTACTTCTGATACGACAAGCGTGGACAATCCTGAACGCGCCAGGTTGTACATCACAAGCAATACGAGTAGTGTTAACAGCGTGTTCCGTGCAGGGAAAACTTCGACGGGCAGTGCTGTAACGCGTTTGTATTATGACCGCATTACAAGTGGCCGTATGATGTACTACAATGTTGACATCGCCAAGGATACAAGAATCTATCTCCAAGGACGCCCTGATTCGAGCGTATCCAACTGCACGATTACTGGTTCGTTTGGTGCGGGCTAATCCTTAACTACTCTGGAAGCGGATTCACCCGTCCGCTTCCTTGAACATATGCAAGGCTCTCGGCTCTTAGCAAAGCTGGGAGTTTTTATGTACAGGCAGACTCTCAATTTGCGTATGTCTAGATTATTTTATCTTGCCAATTCTGAAAAAATGAATTGCTTTATCATGTTATAAGATAAGCAATATTTGGGTGCATTTACATTCCCGTGACGTATTGCGCAATAGACGCTTGTTCTTTTGCGAATGCCGGACCACGTAAAGATGAAATATGGGCTATGTCGAAAAATAAAGATCAGGCATGTAGCGCAGATGTAATGCTCATCGCATCTATCTGGAATAGTGATGATCCATAAAGTCCTGTCATTAACGAAGAAAATATTCATCCTACTGATAAGAAAGTTATACGACCGACAAACGACCTACCGCCATCCTTAGCAAATCAACAAATCTGCTAATACGCGCCCCTCTATTCGGGGCTTCTTGAACCGACAGAAAACAGCAGAGTGCCCTAATTACCGCACCTGTACTCTACCATAATTGGAAGAAACCAACAAAGAACGACATTATAAGCACTCGCTCCTAAGCGACAGGCCGTGGGTTCGACCCCCGCCGGGCGTGCCAAAATGCCGTAAACTCAAAGGTTTGCGGCATTTTTCATGCCGTCATGGAGGTCGGAGTTTCCTCGGACGCCAGCGCCCTGTAAGCCGGGAATTTGCTAACAGGACACGAACCGTTTCCAAGCCTTTTGGGGCTTTGCTAACAATTTGCTAACAGGGCTGTTAGCGGGTCCGGGGTAACAGGGCCGCGAGCGTGTTTGCAAGTTCGGGAGAATTTTGTAACTGCTGGATCAGCAGAGCCACATCAATGGTAGGTTGTGGGTCTGCCGGCGCTCTCACATTACGCAAGTCCGGGTTGGAGTAGAAAGAAGATTCAAATTTCTGTGCATTGATCTTTCTGTCTTCGTCCAGGATGTGTGCATAAATTCTCGTAATCATATCGACCTCGGCGTGGCCGGTGTCGCCCTGAGTGGCCTTCAGGTCGCCGTGATTCAGTTTGAGCTTGTAGGTCGTGCTGGAATGGCGCAACGAGTGAAAGACCACGTTAGGGAGTCCTGCCGTCGTTTTGAGCTGGTTGAAATCTTTCTCAATCATCCGCTGATCAACAGGGCGTCCGTTGTCCTGGGCGATCACCAGATTGAAATTCTGGTACTCATCCCCCAGGAACTCAATGATTTCAGCCTGCGACTGCTGCCACTTCCGAAGAATATAGGCCAGCGTCTTGGGAAGCCAGATCTTCCGGATACTGCTTTCCGTCTTGGGACGCTTCAGAACGATGCGGGTGGCAGCGTTTTTCATCACCGGCTCAAAGATGTGGTAGATGTCCTTTTCGCCAATGGCGTCGATTGCCTTCTGCGTGGCGCGGGCAACTTCCTTATCGACATAGATCCAGGCGTCATCTGCGGCAATGTCTGCATCCGAAATGTGAACATTGTCCCAGGTAAGGCCCAGGATCTCGCCCATACGCAGCGAACAGGCAAAGGCGAGGTTCATCGCCAGATAAAGCCGGGTGTTGTCGCAGGCGTCCAGCGCTTTACGGATGGTATCAGCGTCCCAGATGTCGCGCTTCTTGTAGCGCGTCCGCGGCAGCACGGCGTTCTCAAACGGATTCTTGGCGATCAGCTCCCATCGGACTGCCTGCTTGAAAGCGCAGCGCAGGAGCTTGATGATCTTCTCCACATTGGTATCCGTCAGGAACTTGGTTGTTGCCCGATGGGTTCTGGTGCTAACGGCGGGCGTCTTACGAAGCGTCTGAATGTACTTATCGACAGTACGGGAGGTAATGTCCTGCACGTTCAGATGGCCGATGATGGGATTGATGTAGTTGTTGATCAGTCCGCAGCTGGACGTGTACATGGACACGCCCCATTTCTGTTCACCGTACAGACTGACGAAATCTTCAAGGAATTCCTGAACCGTCTGACTGGCAGGAGCCACGAAGGTTCCAGCGGTCAAACCGTGTTCAATATCGGCTTTCACCTTTTGAGCTTCCTTGTAGGTGGAACACTTTTTCCATTTCTGTTTGGACTGACCCAGTTCATCCTCGTACCTGTATACGACGCTGTAGCCAGTTCCTCTTTTTACGATAGATGCCATACTAATTCATCCTCCTGCGTGGTTAGATTGCTTGACTTTCCAACCACTCGTCAAAGGACTTCCGCGAGATGCGGATCGCCGTTCCGATTCGCACGGTTTTGAAATGCCCTTCCCGCACAAGGTTATAGGCAGAAGAACGGCCAATATCAAGAATCTTGGCGATGTCTTCGACCCGGTACGTCTTCGCTACAGAAGGGTCTGCCTGAGAGGTAGCAGTTAGGGATTTCATGGTTGCCTCCTTTCTTATGGATTGATCCATATGGTTGCTGTGCTATGCAAATACGATTGTACACATAGCACGCGGAATACTCAAGGATACGGAATAGCAAACGGTTCGTTTCGCAAGCGGCAGCGACTCCCCGTATACTGTTCCGTTTTTAATCTGACAGCGCACAGGCTATAACCGGCTGCAGCTATATCATAGTCCCACATATACCGCCGTCCCCCGGACAAGCGAATACCGCAGGAACTCCCCGTCAGTCAGCGCGGGGCCGTGAGGAAGTATCATTATCCCATGCCGGATCGTCGCGCCCTGCCTGCCACAGCCGGGTCAATGGATTGCGTTGATCGCTCTGGCGATGCCATCACCGCGCCGCTCCATTTGTCGCTCCCTCAACATGAGGTCTGTACCTGTTCGCTGGTATTCCGTTTTCAAGTTTCGTATATGATAGCGGTTCAGCATTGTGCTGTGCAAAAGCAACGGGCAAAAGGTGAATCGTCACTCAGCTTCCGTTTTACTTTTGCTTACCGTATCAAGCAGATTTTGAGATAACTTGGCCATGGTGCAATCTCCATGCATCCAGTCAAGCCCGCCCCAAGGGTTACAGCAATTCGGATATCGTGAACAGCGTGTGCACATGAATGTTGCAAGGACGCGCACATACGTGGAGTATTTCTCGTAGCATTCTTTGACGTCTGCCGAAAGGGTTTCGATTTCCGGCAAGCAAAGAGTGCGGGCAACAGGTATTGTGTTTACGCCATCCTTTTGCTGAGCGGATTCCAGTACAACTCCCTGATGAAAGTCCTGGTATTCCCTAAACAGCTGATCTACCGAAATCTTTCGCTTTGCGCAGAACAACAGAGCGCGGTCAAGTACAATCGTGCTTCCTTTCGCTTTATCGTTGTGCAGCTGTTCAAATACGCGCTGCATGGTACGATGGCGAATATCCAGCTGTCTTGCCATATCAGACTTGCTTTCAAAGTGATTATCCAGCAAATACTGAAGAATAAAGCGGACTAATTCTTTCTCGTTGTCCATATTGCAGCCTCCGTTCTCTTGGGGTCATGTATATTCTATATCGAATTACCGGGTCTGAAAATACGTCAAGTTTTGCGTACCCACACGCGAAAAAAGCCGCTCACAAGGAGCAGCTTAGTTTTCTTTGTCATGGCGGGCCATGGCGATCAGAACATCCAGCATGGTCTGCAATGTGTGTTTGGAGCAACCTTTGGTAATCTCCCGAACGGCGTCCAGAAAATCGTTGGGAAGTTGCTCGCCGTTTTTGATCGGAACGCTGCCCTGAACAAGAGATTCAATCGGCACGGTCAGGATATTCGCCAGCTCGGAAAGATTGTCCAGATTGGCGGTTCGCTCTCCACGTTCCAGTTTGCCTATGTAGGCAGAGGATACGCCCATGCACTCTGCCAGCTTTTCCTGGGTCATACCCTGAGCTTTGTGCGCATTGCGGATGTTGCGACCAATCGCTTTACTGTTGACAGGCATATCATCACCTCAAACCTAATAATGCAATCTATATTTTATTAGGTTTAGGCATTTTCTTGAAGAAACAGCACTGTCCATATATGCACATATGCGTGTATATATGCTATAATAAAGTTGCACATATACGGGTATAAATGCCTCTGGGAGGTCTGAAAATGAGCGTTAAAGAGATTGACCGCCAAGATTTGATGAAACGGCTGACGGATGCTTCTATCAAGTGGACTTATGATGAACTTATGGGTGTCATCGCACAGGAACTACGGAAGGATAGCAGCGTCCTTGATATGGTTCTGATTGATACCGCATCTGCAAGGCTTCTTCAGCTTCAGGGCAAGGCCCTGACCGGGGAAAACTTGCATCAGATCGAAGAAGAGATCATGCACGATATTCTCCGCAAAGAGTTAAGCTTGCCGTGATATCCTTGCATAGCTGCTTTGCAATATGAGAGAATAAACCGTAGTCTGTGTCGTGCAAGCAATCCACGACGAAAGGAACGGTTGACGCATGAAAGAAAAGATTGAGAAGCGCTTAGCAGCTACGCACGATAAAGTGCGAAAGCAAGAAATGAAAGTGGCCGAACATCAGGCTGAAATCCGTGCGTTGGCAGCACAGACGCCGGATATGATTTTGAGTGCCATGCCAATGAAACTGCAGAACATGCAGGAAGCCATGAGCTATCTGGAAATGCTTCAGCACGAAGTGAAGGTGCTGGAAAGCCTGATAAACGAATAAAAGCGAGCCTCCTGCAGGAATGAACTGCGGGAGGCTCGCTGATGTATGCGATTATTTTGCCATCTGCATGATGACGCTATCCAGGGAAATCCGTCTGACAGCGCAGTATTTGAAAATCCGTGCTGCCAGATCGGAAGGGGGCATGTCATCCATTTCAGCTGGCTGGAGTCCAAGGGCGGACGCCAATTCCTGCCGATCGCGAAAATGATGCTGGAGCATGTGTTCTGTCAGGCAACGACAGAATTTCAACTCCATGTGTGTCATTGTCATGCTCAATAGGGTTCACCTCACTGATGGTTGGTGCCTCAAAAACGAATCAGGGTATATCTCTTGGGACAGTATTCCGCCAAAGATAGCTCCTGGTTCGCAATGTATATTTTCGATTCTTCGCTTCTGTCATCATTTATTCTCCAAATTCAATTCAAACACACCGCCGTCAAACACAATATCATTGCCGTCTGCATCCTTGTAGAACGACACTTTTTCAGTTTCGATTAGCTCAAAGCCCAAGGATTTGAGAAGCGAAACAGAGGGCTTATTATTGAGTGCCGTGCCTGCCGTCAGCCTTTTGATGCCAAGCTCACGCATATAGTCAATGAGTGCCAAGTGGCTCTCTTTTGCGTAGCCCTTGCCGTGATATGCAGAGTGGAAGCAATAGCCGATCTCGTGTCCGTTTTCCCTAATGTTAAAGGCACTGTATCCGATAACGGTATCACCAAGGCAGATAGCAAAAAACATATGCTCGGTACCGCTGTTCGCCGCCGCCCATTTTGCAATTCTTGGCTGAACATCCGCATCATCGGTGTTATGCGGCTTGTCGTACTGCGAAAGGACGGAAGTATTAAAGTCCACCCATATTTCTTTTATGCTTTTCCAATCATCCGCAACAATGTGACGGATGGTTAGTCTTTCGGTCTTTAGTATCATAGTAATTCTCCTTATCTGCTACACTAAATCTCCTTATCTGCTACACTAAATTCAATCTCATAAATACATATCCATCTTCAATGGAATCTGAATAGGCAAATCCTAACTTTGTCCAAAACTTCTGCGCAGCCGTATGGCACTGATTTAAAGGAGCTGAAACTCGTCTTGCTTTGTATTCTTTACAAAGGAAATCAATACAGAGTTTGGCAACAGCAGTTCCATATCCCTTTTTGATAGCTATGGCCTCATTTTTTGAAAGCCGCAGATAATCCTTTCCAGTATATACCTCTGCGCATAGCAGAGATTTCAGCTTATCTGCAAGGGTGGATTTGCCTGTGCAGCTTTCGCCAATAATACCAGTAACCATTTTTCTCCTTATGGCTTAACACGCCAATAACCCTTGCTGTCTCGATCTAAAAGCTGTTCGCCAACCATATCACGGCGGATTGTACAGAAATCATCATGGAAATCTGCAATGATGATATTTACTTCCCGCTCGGTATAAATACGGTCATATTCAAATGCCTGGGCGATCACTTCCAGAACGATGCGTTCTTTCTTGCGTTGAGTAGGGATAGCTTTCAGCTTGCCATATTCAAAAAATGTGTCAATCACTTTTTGACGATATTCAACATCCCGCTGCGCTTGAATTTCGGCCTCGTCAGACTCCTCTTGCAGTATTTCCAAAATGCTCGTTTCAAAAATATCCTTTTTGAGCGAGTACATCATGTAATACTGGCTTTTGTAGGACGTAACCGCACCGGCATCTGCCAGCTTTTTAAGGTGAAATGAAACCGTGGGTGCAGTAATACCCAGTCTTTCGGCCAGCCGCTCAACATACATATCTTCGATTGCGAGCGACTTCAAAATCTGCAATCGGGACTTGTCAGACAGGCACTTAAACAAGCGAATTGCCTCAGCCTCTGTCATTCTACTCCCTCCCAAATCTTTGCGAAGTTTTCCTTGATCTCACCGATCGTGTCGAGCTTGATTTGTTCAAGGCGCATCTTGACCACATCGTTATGTTGTTTGGCTTTTTCGTATGCAGTCACCCAACTTGAGGGAATTTGCTCGGTTTTCTGGACAAAGAAGCGCTGCACCGCATCGGGATCTCCCTTGCTGGTTTTAACCGCAACGGAGAGAATAGTGCGGAAAATGTCATAGACATTGGCCTTCACCTTTTCAAAGGTCGCTTCATCCGTCCGATCATCGACAAGAAATTCTTTGTTGCGCTGGCCGCACAGGGCGATATGTTCCTCGAAATAGCTATTCAGCTTCGACACTTTCTGTTCAATCATATGATAACCTCAATTTTTCCGCATCCCACAAAATCAATATGGTCAGATGCCTTATTTTCGCCACCGAACATATTGTTTGCGCCGACGGCAATATGGAATGTTCCTGCCATTTTTTCGTCCAGTACAGTATAACCGCACAAGTCCGTAACATTGGGGTTCATTCCAAGCCCCAGCTCACAGACAATCCGATTTTCCTGTGGCAGCTCGGCAAAGTGCTTTGCAATTTCCGTATGGCTGCTGCCGGAAACTTCGCCATTAAGAACCTGTAATGTGACATTATCGTATTTCACATCATCCAGATAGAATGTTTCAAAGAACACATTGCCATTGGTCTTGTTCTCAACAGGAGCAATGTAGATCTCACCGCAAGGAAGATCCCCGTCGCCAGCGTCGATGTGCCATGTGCGACCAGTCAAGTCAAGGTGCAGTACGCAATCAGCGCCTGTATGAACGGCAACTTGGCTTACCCCGGCAAATCGTTCAACCTCACGCTTACAAGCAATATCGACTGTTTCATAGTCAACATCATAAGCCTTGTTCATTCGCTGAACATAATCCTGCGGATCAAGGTTGGACTCTGCAGCATTGGCTTCTGTCGGAACACGGATTTGCGTAAACCGCTTGCACTCCATCAACTTATAAAAGAGCTGCGATATGTACTTGCGGTAAAGTGCCATTTGTTCTTTTTCAATTTGATAACCAAGAACAATGGGCTGATATGCAAACACATCCAACACAGCATCGAACTTTGAGAACAACTCAAAATACCGATCATCGAAACAGCTTTCTTTTGCGGACGAGAAGATTTTCCGATTGATTGAGCGAGCTTGCTGCAAGAGGACGGGGGTTGCACCTAATGCGGCAACAGCTGTAACAAAGCTATTTGCAATTTCTTTATCTGCATCTTCGCCCCAAAAATGAACCAGAATAAGTTCGCCATCAGACACACCGCTCGCTTTAACAATTTTGGAGATTGTTTCATGTTTCATCGGTGTTATTCCTCCTTTCGAAAACAATTATATCATATTTGACTCATAAAATCAAGTTCATTTTGATATATATAAAATTAAATCATTCTTGAATAAATCGATGGTGATATGGTGAGTTCGTTCACCATTTATTTATCATCTATATGCTGGCGCCTTTCTGTGAGCGGTGGTTGATAGCTTAGAACCTGCACAATATATGTTCACTCCGGTTTAGGAGGCCGTTTGGTACCTTCTTAATCTTTTTCTATAAGGTACAACAAAAAAACCAATCACGGATAGCTTTTGGAACCGTATTTGTGTTACAATAATTATGGATAGGTGTGTGTGCTTCGACCTTTTCGAAACACATTATAAAACCACAACAGCGGAGAGAAAATTAGGATGTCAAAGAGATGCAAGGTGTTTACTCCAGCACATGTCGCGCAATATATGCTGGATGTCGTTGGATACATGAACGACTTAATGGGCAAACGCGTGCTCGAAAACTCATGTGGATCTGGCAACATTCTCTGTGCTATCGTTCGTCGCTACATAATGGCCTCTTCTGATTTTAGTCCTGAAGCAATAAAAAGAGGACTTGAACAAGATATAGTCGGATATGATGTTGACGAGGATTGTTGCATAGAAGCAAAGAAGAATCTGGATCAAGCAGCATCTGAATATGGTATTCATGGAGTTAATTGGAATATCCATTGTAAAGATGCACTTTTGGCGGAAACTCAAGAAGGATTTGACTTTGTAATTGGAAACCCTCCGTATATCTCCTACCGTTCGCTGGACGAGAGCACACGCGTTTCCCTGAGAAAGCGTTTTTCATCGTGCAAAGTCGGAGCCTTCGATTACTGCTATGCTTTTATCGAGCATTCACTTACCATGCTAAAAAAAGGTGGGCGAATGATCTACTTGATCCCAAGCAGTATTTTTAAGAATGTTCATGGTTGTAATCTTAGGGACCTTATGAAAAAGGATTTAGTTGAGATTCACGACTATACAGCTATGAATGTTTTTGATGAGGCGCTGACATCCTCTGCGCTTGCTTACTTCGTTAAAGACAACCCGTCGCCGTCCATCAGATATTTGGATCTTTCCAATAAGAAAGAATGCCTCATATCTAAAAGTAGCTTGACGCACAAATGGATGTTTGTTAGCGATAAGCAAGAAGCAAATACTCGGCAGCGTTTTGGCGATCATTTCTGTTCTTCCATCGTTATAGCAACTCTGCTGAATTCAGCCTTTGTTCTGTCAAAATACACTGATCATGGTGATACGATTATTGTTAATGACAAGCCAATTGAGCGCGAAGCAACTCGCAATGCGGTAAGCCCTCGCTTGTTGCGACGAGATGGACGTCAACGTATTATTTTCCCGTATCGCTATGCCAATGGTCAGTTAATCCACTATACAAAGGACGAATACCAGGATAGATTTCCATTGGCAACTCAATATTTGGAGGGCTTTCGTGAAAAACTTGCGAAGCGAGATGCTGACAAAAATGCTCTGTGGTTTGAGTATGGAAGAAGCCAAGCATTGCAACGAATAAATCAGGAAAAGCTCTTAATCTCTACTGTCGTCACAGGAAAAGTAGAAGTGTATTCCCTTCAACCTGAAGATGTGCCATATGCGGGCATAATGATCACATGTAAAGATGCGACATCACTTGAGACTGCTCGTAGAATTCTACAGAGCGAAGATTTTTTAACGTATGTCCAATCAATTGGCACATATGCAAACGGACATTCATTGCGCATCACGCCGAAAGACATTGACAATTATCAATTCCCTATGTCTTTATTAGAGCCTGAGCAATAATGCCGTTGATAAATGGAGGCGAAAACCATGGAACAGCTGCGATATGTTGTTGAGGATAGCACCATTGCGGAGATTCTTGGTGTTCAAAACTTTTCCACCAAGGAATCAGCTGTCCTTGAATTGGTCAAAAACGCTTATGATGCGCAAGCAACAGAGTTGCGCATTGTTATTTCGCCTTCTGAAATAACAATTACCGATAACGGCATTGGTATGAATCAAGAAATGATCCATACGCATTGGATGCATGTTGGCAAAAGTCCTAAAGGATATATTGAAAACGGTCGCGTGATGGCCGGTTCCAAAGGTGTAGGTCGTTTTGCTCTGGCGCGGCTTGGTGCTGATGTTGTCGTAGATTCACACCACGAAGGAGATCCGGCAATTAGATGGATCACCGATTGGAATACCTCCACAGTAGAAGTATTAGACACAAAAATTTCGCGTGGTACAACTATTCGAATCTCAGCATTACGAGACCGTTGGACTGAAAAAGGAATTCAGCAACTGGTTGGCTTCTTGTCGCGTTCCTATGCAGATACTGAAATGCATCTGGAAGTAGTCTTTAATGATGCTACATATGTCATTGAAAATTATCTTAGTGGCTTGGAATTGGGTCAGGATTATGTGTGGCGATTGGATCTGAATTACGATAGTGCGACGCAATCGCTTCACTATTCTTTTTGCGGTGACGAATTTGTGGATGACGCACAGCAGTTTTGCCAGCAGAGCATAAAGTCCTTCTCTGATTCCATTTCGATAATCGATGAATTTTCTCCGCAAGTGCAAGTAGGCGAAACCGATGGCCTGTCCGAAGAACTAACCGCATTGGGTAGTTTTTCAGCAACTATGTATTTTCAGAACAAACCCAGTCGTATAGATATTGAAAAATTCATGTACAAAGATCACACCGGACTTTCCCGTAAAGAAGATGGTGTTGTCCTCTATAGAAATGCCTTTAGTATTGCTGGATATGAAGGAAAACGCGATTGGTTGGAATTGGGCAAACGTTCTCGCAAGTCGCCTGCGGCTGCCAGTCATCCTACTGGTGCATGGCGTGTACGTGAAAACCAGCTACTGGGCAGAGTAAACATTGATAAAAAAAACAACCAGTTCTTGACTGATCTTTCGAATAGACAAGGCATGGAAGAGAACGCTTACTACAAATATTTCGTTGAGATCATTACGGTCGGTCTTTCTTGCTTCGAACGGTATCGCCAAGAATTAATTCGTTCTATTGACAAGAAAAACAAAGAAGAAGCTCCCAAGGAAACAACACCTATTCTTGATCAGGTGTTGGCAAATCCTAAGAAACTTGATGCATTGGATACGGCTGAACAGCAGGCGTTGACAAAGGAGATTAAGGAGGAACGTAAGCAAGCGGAGCAGCAGAGGACAGCTTGGGCTGAAACGGAGCAACGGTACAAATACGATATACGCCTGCTCAACATTCTGGCAACCTTGGGTTTGCGTTCATCCTCAATGGCCCATGAAATGAACAATGACCGTAGCGCCATTGTCACTAATTGCGAAAACATTATCAATGCACTTAAGCATTATGGCTATTGGGAAGAATTGCTTTCTCCTGCAAAGACCCGGGTTCAATATCGCAATATTCCTAAGTTGCTCGAAATAGCTCAGAAAGTTGAAGCGAAGATGGTTTCCTTCATGGATGTAATGCTGACTGACATAGAAAAACAAAAATTCCAGGCGCGGCGCAATAATGTGTGGTCAATACTTCAGGAGATTCGCGGAAAATGGATAGCAGACTATGCAAAGCTCAGTATTTCTATCGATGGCGATGAAACTACTCAATTCTATATTGCAGAAGATATACTAACCGCTATTTTTGACAACCTAATTCTGAACACTGTTCAACAGAATGATGGAAGAAATCAAGTTAGTATCGCTATTGGATTTTCGATTGAAGATGGGAAACTGCTTTTTTCCTATGCAGATGACGGCATAGGGTTAGTTGCCAAATACCGTGCAAATCCTATGCGAATTTTGGATGTTCACGAAACCTCCAGAGCGAAGGGGCACGGTCTGGGTATGTGGATCGTGAATAACTCAATCCAATATACCGGGGGTACTGTTGTTGCAATCACTGGCGATAATGGTTTCACGTTCGAATTTACGTTGGGGAGTGAAGAATGATGTGTGAACAGCCAATTAAGCTCGTATATGTGGATGACAGAATTGATGCCATACTATCCCGGTATTTAGATGAATTTTGCAGTCAACACACAAGCCTAAATCTGTATTATCAAGAAGTCCCCTTTTCCAAGGATGATACGTATGAGGAATTACTGCGAAATGAACTGATCCGAACGGCAAATATTCTCCTTATTGATTCCAGATTGTTTGAGGAAGCAGACGCCGGGAAAGAAAAGTTCACTGGTGAAGAATTCCGGATTATTCTGAGTAGAATGTTCCCTTACATTGAAGTTGTTGTGATTTCTCAAAATGCTTTGGAGGTTTCCTGGAGCTGTGTTGAAAAATGTAAAGGCAATAGAGACTATGCTCAGGCGAAAGTCCATTACGATGGCAAACTGAAAGAGACTCTGGAAGAAAAAGTGAAGATCATTCGGGAAACCAGAATGCTAATAGCTCGATTGGAAAACCGTGAAAATATTGATCGGGCACTGGTTGAAAAAATACGCAATCTTGCAAATGGCACAGATGAATACGACGAGCTAAAAGTCAGCGACATAGATCGTTTAGTAAAAGCGTTTAACGATCTTGTTTCGAAAGGGTAAGCCATGAAAGATTACAGATGCACGCAGTATTGTTCTTCTTTTGAAACCCTTCCTCAAAGGAAGCCAGCACTGTTAAAGGAGATACGAAAAGCCCACCTACGCGCAAAAAATATATACTCGATAGTAAGTAAAAGTGGTACAGAGGAACATAGGGCGTTCTATGATCTTTACAACAATAAGTGTGCATATTGTGGCTGTTCTATTAATGTGATTCCGGCTCAGCTTTTCAATGTTGATCACATAAAGCCAAAAGCCGATAAGGCAACACCCGCTAACAAACTGAATGCCATAGAGAATTTGGTGTTAGCTTGTCGTACTTGTAATGCCGGTAAATCCGATTTTTGGTTTGAGGAACTAAGCAATGAATGGAGTCCAGACGGAGAAGGTCTCGCCACCATTTTTGTCAGAGATGATCTGTTCAACATACTCATTGGTTCTGAATATACTGACAATGAGAACGTCAAGACTCTGTTTGAGAAATTGCGGTTAGGCGAACAGCATCGTCGTCTTGACTACTTGCTTATGTCCATTTATGGATACGTAAGAATCCTTCCAGAAGACTCGGAGAAGAGACAGGCGCTTCTGGAAGTTGGGCGTACGTTGCAAGATAAGCGAAACAGAATTGGATTGTAAACCTTCTTAATGGGCAGGAGTGCATCAACTCCTGCCTTTGCATTTTTGGGGCCAAATGAAGCATACTCTATTTTGAGGTGCATAACATGTATTTGGTTGATCAGAGCGGATGCTACTTCCTATCCGGTTCAGTTTTGTTTGGAGATCCGATGTTTGGAAAAGCAGCGAATCAAAGCATGCATATTCCGAATATAAAGAACGGATACTGGTGTGTTGAAACCTATCTTACTAACGTTGCAAATAAGGATGGAAAACCAAAAATCGTGTTGCGGTTTTCAGAATACAAGGCAACAGCAAGAGTGGATTTTGCAGGAGAGTATTTCACATATAGTGTTAGCGGCTATTTAGGTGTTTTTGATAAAACGCGGTTTCAAGCAGGATGGACTGACAGATGCCAACAGTGGTTTGAGTATTGTCAATATAGTATCAGGAATGGAACAGCGTGGTCCGTCATAACAGGTGGTATTGTGTTCAGAGTGGATAGACATACTGAAGAGAGCTTATGTAGAATCTACTCAGATAAATTGGGGGACATTGCAAGACTGGAAATATGGTTTTGAGAAACGAACAATACTGGCAAGCGATGCTTATGGCTATCCATAAGCAACAAACGCTTGTTGGTGGAGTTACCCCCAATCCCCCCAGAACGCATGATATGATCATACGGCTACGCACCTAACGGCGCTATACTCAAAAAATGAATAAAGGAAACACGTTGACAATAAACTAAATCACGATTATAATAATCTTGAATTAGTTGTGGAGGTGATAGTGTGTTTATCGGACGTCATACTGAGTTGAAGCGTCTGGAGGAACTGTACTGCTCCGATGGCTTTGAGTTTCTTGTGATGTATGGCCGCAGACGTGTGGGTAAAACTTCACTTCTCCGGGAGTACGCGGGGACACATAAGACCATCTTCTTTTCAGCGCAAGAGAAGAATGATTCACTGAATCTGGTGGACTTTTCCCGTGCCGTTCAAACGGCTCTCACGGGTGATGATTTCGGTGCTTTCCGGGATTGGGAGGCTGCTTTCCAGTACGTCGGTGATCATTCCGGCGACGAAAAGATCACCTTGATCATTGACGAGTTTCCCTTTATTGCGCAGGAGAATCCTACAGTAAAGAGCATCCTGCAGCATATCATTGATCACCAGTGGTCGCAGAAAAAGATCTTTTTGATTCTGTGTGGTTCCAGCGTCAGCTTCATGGTCAATGAGGTCATGGGCTACAAGAGTCCGCTGTATGGACGATCTACAACGCAGATGGAAGTCACACCCTTCGATTATCTGGACAGTGCAGCATTCTATCCTGGATACAGCCATATTGACCAGCTGCTTGCATACGGCATTTTGGGTGGTATTCCCTGCTATCTCCAGCGGTTTAGCGATCAGCGGACGATTTCTGAGAACATCCAGCAAGAGATCCTTCGCACCGGTTCCTTCCTGAAGGATGAGCCGCAGCTGCTGCTGAAAATGGAACTGCGCGAGCCCGCCGTCTACAACAGTATCTTTGAGGCGATTGCAGGCGGTGCAAGCCGCATGAATGACATTGCTCAGAAGATCAAGGAGGATAGCGGCAAGTGCTCCCGATACATTGCGACGCTGAAAGAGATTCGTCTGCTCGATAAGATCACACCCTGCGGTGAGGACGAGTCCACAAAGCGCACCATTTACCAGATCACAGACAACTTCTACACCTTCTGGTATCGCTATATCTTTGCAAACCGCAGCTATTACGAGCTGCTTGGCGAGGAGGATGCGTCCCAGGAGATCACAGCAGACCTGTCCAATCTGATGGGCGCTGTGTTTGAGCAGGTATGTCAGCAGTACATGGTTCGCATGGCTAAAGCAAGAAAGCTGCCCTTTGTCCCCTTCAAAATGGGCAAGTGGTGGGGCAACAATCCCGCCAAACGCAGGCAGGATGATATTGATATTCTGGCGCTTGACCGCACCGGCAACCGGGCGATCTTCTGCGAGTGTAAGTTCCGCAATGAACTGTTTGATATGCAGGAGTACAGGGACTTTATGGATGCCTGTGCGATCTTCACGCAAGTCAAGGAGCCGCATTATTACCTGTTCGTCAAGAGTGGATATACGAAGGATGTTCAGCAGCAGGCTGCTGTGGATGGCGTAAAACTCCTCACGGTTGATGACCTGTTTTCTATCGAATAAACAAAGCTGGGCAGCGGAATGCTGTCCAGCTTTTGTTATGGATGATAGCATGCAAAACGAGGTTTAGCGCTGTTCTCTATCGCCATGCTTTTCTTGTTCCATGGGCTTGTCATCAATCCCCAGCAGCAATTCCACATTAGCTTTAGCCTTCAGCAGCTGCCGCATTTCCTCCCGTGCCTGACGATATTCAGCATAGGTCTGCTTCTTTTCCGCAAGGAGCGCAGCATACTCAGTCCGCAAGGTTTTGATCGTGGGCAGCTTCTTCAGTCCCAGCTCATCAAAGGCTTTCTTTGCAGCCTTGTGCAGAGCGATCTCGCCCTCATGCTCTGCAAGGAACTTCTTGGAGTAACCAGATTGCCGGTATGCCGCATACACCTCACGGGTTTTGATGTAGTTGAGGATATGGGTTTGCAATACGGCATTCTCGGCAAGTTTGGCTTCTGTGGCCTTTACAGCCGACGCTAACGCATTGCAACGCGCTTCTGCCTGCTGCGCTTTTTTCTTCAGATCATGGTAGTCGAGCAGCCCATTTTCCGTCAGATAATTCAGCGTCTGTGCCATCTGCTTGATGTTGAAACGCTTTGCCCATCGTTCGTATCCAGGGCCTTTACCGGAACGAAGCTGCGCCTGAATGTCCACCAGCAGATTGACTTTCGGCGTCTGTACAGCAGCTGTGTGCGTTCGCTTTCTGGGCTGATGCGCCCTTTCACCAGCAAGGATAGCTGTCAGCGTCGGCAGATCATAGGCTTCCCCCAGGGTGTCCAGCCGCTTGAAACGTGTCTGTCCCGGACCGCGTATACTGATCTGTTTGCCGCGTTTGACTTCACAGCCAGCCGCTTTGAGTAATGCCAACAATGCATCGAGGTCGGCTGGCTTTTGTGCAAGGGCATCGTCAATCAGGATGCGGATTGCCTCACGCTGCGGCAGCTTTGCACGATCTCCAAGCCACTTATTGTAGGCTTGCCCATGTCGCTTCGGATCTGCGACAATGGAGTATCCATTCTCAATGCAGATCGTGTCGCTGAGCTTGTGCAATGCACGGGTGGAGTTGAAAAAGTTGCGGAATTTCCGGTCACAGTCCAGATTGACAGAATGGAATATGATGTGGTTATGGATGTGCTGCTTGTCCGTGTGAGTAGCAACGATATAGGCGTGATTGCCGTGGGTGAACCTCCGTGCCAATTCCTGACCCATACGGTTGGCTTCCTCCGGTGTTATTTCACCCGGCAGGAAGGACTGGCGCATATGATATGCGATCACATCGTCCTTGCCACGATAGCGCCCGGTACGCTCAAGGTATTCCCGCTTTGCCAGCAGGAATTCGGCGTCTGCAGTACGGTGATCACAAGCATAGCTGGTGATCAGCTCGCCCTTCTCCGTCTTGTCAGGATTCTTGGAATAGTCGAGAATGTCACGGATGGCTGTTCCCTCAGTACGCCCCTTCCCGGCGTGAAGCGGTATCAGACGAGTAGTAGCCATGAGATTCCTCCTTCCACAAAAAGAATGGCGGCCTGCCTTTTACAGCAGACCGCCTTTGGTTATTAGCAGAATACGATTCGCCACATCAAGCCGCGAATGTTATCCAGCCCTTTCCACACCCATTCCGCTATCAGCGGAAGGCCAATCGGGCTGATGAGCCATGCCAGCAGCAGGAAGATACCGCCATTTCTGTAATCCCCTGTGACGAACAGCAGGAGTGAAAGCGTGATGCCCAGGGAAGAAATGATCGCAAGTACGCGGGTGGAGAGTACCAGAAGGAGCGCCAGCAGGAAATGAATAGCGGTCAGCAGCAGGACAATGGGCATCAGTGCGATTCTGAAGAAAGCTCGAACAAAGCGCATCGTAGTCACCTCACAATAAATTGTTGAGCCGCACCCTGAATTGATTCATTTCTTCATCAATCTCAGCACGTATCTCAGCGGGTAATTCACCATCTCCGCGTGTGATCGGGAATACTCTGAAAAAGTCATAGGCAGAAAGCAACTCTTCAAAAAGGCTTTCAGGCGTCAGACAGGTTTTAGGACAAATCCATTCCTGATGCACACTCTCCCAATACAAAACAACGTAGCCATATTTTGTTTTGACAGCATCCACTTCCGTATCTGCTGCCAGATAATCCGAAAGAACTTGAAATACCTTATCAAAGGTAAGCATGTGATCCCTCCTATGTTCTTTCACTTATGTCATACCGAAACAAAGAAAAAAGAGCAAGGATGTGGGTTAGCTGATCCCGCTGAGCTTGGTGATCAGACTGTTCAGCATATCCCATAGCTGCTCTTGCCGATTGTGTACATCGGTAATGTCTGCCTCATAAATACGCCCGGTTTCATTCAGGCGGCGGGCGATCTGGTTGACATTGTTGCTGGTGCGGCGCATCAGTGAAACAATTTCTTTCAACTCCTGAACTTCCAGTTTTACGATCATTCCATCAATGGCGATCTTCCGAAGATATGCTTCCCGGTTGGTGGTTCCAAGCTCCTGCATCCTCTCTTCAATCAGGCGGCGCTCCTGCTCCGTCACACGAAAGTTCAGCTGGATTTTGCGAACGCGGTTGGGTTCGTTCATCTTGCTGGCTCCTTACGGATGGAAGGCTTCTTTGCAGGAGTATCCGGCTTTTGCTGAAGCTGCTGATGAATGGAGGGCTGCTGCGCCTGCCTGCGGGCCTCATGCATAAACAGATTAACCAGTCCGGGGTGAGCATACCCCACCACATAGGCGGTCGTGCGATCTACTCCACGGACATCCTTATCATCAGGTACGAAGATCGTGGACGCCCACTTCTTGTTATCATCGCTGATACGGGGATCACGGTCTTTGTACCGGGCGGTAGCAGCCAGCACCATGAGGGTGCGGTCAAACCCAAACCGATCAACGACCTGTTTGACGGCTGCGGAGTTAAGACGGTTGTCGCTGTAATGCTCCCGGATGGCTGCGTCGATGGCCTTGCTGCAATCAACATTCGCCTGATACGACGCCCGGTATACAGGCAGCTCATCATGTTCTCGCGCATAGGCAGCGGAGTGCGGATAGATCGGCAGGCCGGTCATCTGTTGAGCTTCCAGGGTGTCCTTGGCACACTGCTCAACACAATCCCAGACATGCTCCATGTGGGGCGAATCAGTATGCTCCAGCTTGCTGAAGATCGCTGCAAGGGGCTTATCCATATCCAGCAGAACAGACGCATATCGGTCAGAAAGATCGTTGTACTCAAGGCTCAGCAGGATGTCCTCACGCATGACATAATCATAGGCGCGTCGCAGAATCTCTTCGGGCGTCTGCTCCAGCAGCCAGGACCTGAACGCATCCTGCTCTGCAAACATCTTCTTGTACAATGCCGTATTCAGTTCTTCATTGGTCATTATCTTGCCTCCTCTCTGTGATTGGGTCGGGTGGGATTGCCGGGTCTGCCGGGTTGCCTGAGTGCGTCCTGAATGGACTGCCTTTCATCCAGATCGGCTGCCTTGGAGGACTTGCGATCCATGTTCAGCTTCACATCCAGCTCCGCCAGACGGGCGCTCTTGGTCTGTAGTTCGGCTTCCTGCGGGAAGGGCTTGCCCACTTCTGCTCTGGCCGCTTCCATCTGCTGTCGCTGATTTTCCAGTTCAGCCTGTGCCGCTGCCAGTCGGTTGGGAATGTTGGCAAGGGCATTTTCAATACGCACCAGATTGCCACGGGCATCGCTGCCCAGCTCCACTTTGTGGGACATCTGCCCGCGCAGGGTCAGGTAGAACAGCTGCGAGAAAGGCTCAAAAGCGATGCTCATATCCAGACCACGATAGTGACCGACAGCCACATCCTGATTGGATTTTGCAGCCCCCTTACAGGCGTCCAGCAGAGCTTCGCCAGCCTTCTCTTTGTCCATGATCCGCTTGCCCATGACCTCCATGCCGATGAAATCTTTCTCCGGCAACGGGTGTGCAGCCAGCGTTTCAAGGTCGGCCTGGAAGCCGGTAATGAATCCGCGCTGCTGTTCCATCACCTGCGGGAAGTACCGCAGCAGCTGATCTTCCAGACGATACTGCTTGCTCTGATGGTCGGCTTTCATGAGGCGGAGTCGCGCCACGTCAATATCCAGATCCATCTTCTCCTTGATCGTCGGATCACCGGCACACAGCGCCTTGATCTCCGCATAGGACAGGGCAGTTTCGTCCACATCCTCACAGGAACGCACAGGGCTTTTGCTGGTCATGATCTGGCTAATGAATTTTTGTTTGTTCTCCACCGTCTGCCACAAATAGGCGTCAAAGGTCTTTTCCGTGACATACCGATAGATGAACACTTCCTCATTCTGATTGCCCTGACGGACAATTCGACCAGCCCGCTGTTCCAGATCACCGGGACGCCAGGGACAGTCGAGATCATGCAAGGCCACAAGCCGGTCCTGAACGTTGGTGCCTGCGCCCATCTTGGCTGTGCTGCCCATCAGCACGCGCACCTGACCGGAGCGAACCTTGCCGAACAGATCTTTCTTGCGAGCCTCTGTGTTGGCATCGTGAATGAAGGCGATTTCTTCCGCAGGGATGCCCATGGAAATGAGCTTTGCACGGATGTCATCGTACACGCTGAACTCCTGATTCTCCGCCCCGGCGGTTCCCTTGGGGGTGGAAATATCGCAGAACACCAGCTGCGTCAGCCGCTGATCCATACCCTCCTGCCAGAGCCGGTGGATGTTACGGACGCAGGCATTGACTTTGCTTCCGGGATCATCAGGCAGCATGGGGTTGATCAATCGCTGATCCAAGCCCAGCTTTCTGCCGTCGCTGGTGATCTTGAGCATGTTGTCAATGGACGGGTCAACATTGCCGCTGTGTACCTCGGCTGCGCGTTCAGAGAGTGCCTGTACCAGTTCCGCCTGCTGTTCGGTGGGCAGCACAACAACCGTTTCAAAGTTTGCCTTGGGGGTGGGCAGATGCAGCTGATCTGCCGTCTTAATGTCCGCAACCTCTTTGAAAATGGTCATCAGTTCAGGCAAGTTAAAGAATCGTGCGAATCTGGTTCTTGCTCGGTAGCCGGTGCCTTCAGGGGCAAGCTCAATGGCCGTTGTGGTTTCTCCGAATGTCGAAGCCCAGGCGTCAAAGTGGGTCATGTTGCTGCGCTTGAGGGTGCTGTACTGCAAGTACCGCTGCATGGTGTACAGCTCCGTCATGCTGTTGGAAACCGGAGTGCCGGTGGCAAACACGATGCCCCTGCCGCCAGTCAGCTCGTCCATGTAGCGGCACTTCATGAACATGTCAGAGGACTTCTGTGCTTCCGAAGTGGACAGGCCAGCCACGTTGCGCATCTTCGTGTAGAGGAACAGGTTCTTAAACCCATGCGCCTCGTCCACATACAGGCGATCCACACCCAGCTGCTCAAAGGTGACAACATCATCCTTCTTGCCTTCGGCCTGCAGCTTTTTCAGGCGCAGCTCCAACTGCTTCTGGGTCCGCACCAGCTGCTTGATGGTAAACTGCTCGCCGTGGCTGCGCTTCAGCTCGTCAATGCCCGCTACCACCTCGTCGATCTGTTCCTGAATGAAACGCTCCTGCCTTGCCTGAGACACGGGGATGCGCTCAAACTGCGAGTGACCGATGATGACTGCATCGTAATCACCAGTGGCGATACGGCTGCAGAACTTCTGACGGTTGTGACGCTCAAAGTCCTTCTTGGTGGTCACCAGAATCCGGGCAGAAGGATAGAGCCGCAGGAACTCAGAGGCCCATTGCTCCGTCAGGTGGTTGGGAACCACAAACATGGCTTTCTGACAAAGCCCCAGCCGCTTGGACTCCATACAGGCAGCGATCATTTCAAACGTCTTGCCCGCGCCCACTTCGTGTGCGAGCAGAGTATTTCCTCCATAGAGGACGTGCGCGACAGCGTTTCTCTGATGCTCACGCAGGGTGATCTCCGGGTTGATGCCCACAAAGGAGATGTGGGAGCCATCAAACTCACGGGGACGGGTGGAGTTGAAACGCTCGTTGTACTCCTGCACCAGCGCATGGCGACGGTCAGGATCACGCCACACCCAATCCCTGAAAGCATCCTTGATAGCCTGCTGCTTTTGCTGGGCGAGGGTGGTCTGCTGTTGGTTCAGCACACGCTTCTCCCTGCCTTCCTCATCCAGTACAATGTCATAGATGCGGGTGCCACGCAGGTTCAAGGTGTCCTCCAGGATGCGGTAGCTATTGGCTCTGTCCGTGCCGAAGGTGGTGTAGGCTGCTACGTTGGTACTGGAGATGGCGGTCTTGCCGGTGATGTTCCACTCGGCGGTGTAGGGAGAGAAATGCACCTGGATCTGCCGCTTCAGGTGGTACGGGGTATTGAAGGTCTCATACATGAACTGTTGAATGTAGTCCTTGTGTACCCAAGTTGCACCCAGACGGATGTCGATCTCAGAGGCGTCCAGATCCTTGGGCTGAGCAGCTGCCAGAGCTTCCACATTGGGAACGAACCGGGCATCATGCTCTGCAAGCCGCTGAGCGTCACGGAGTTTCTGCCGCACATTGCCGGACAAATACTCATTGGCCGTTACATACTGCAAAGGTTGACCTGCTCCCACGGATTCAGGCAGCGGGAAGATCACGCCGGTCAGTTCCTCGGCAAGCTCATCTTCGGGCTTGCCGGTCAGCTGCGCCATGAACGGAAGATCCACGCCGACACGCTCAGCGATGGAGACGGTCAAGGCTTCCACAGCAGTATCCACATGCTCGATGACCTTCTGCTGCTTGATGGTGCGCTTGGTGAACATGTCTGCTTTCCGCTTGAGCTGCTGTTGATCGTCCAGCACCTCCAACGAACACAGGAGGTAATAGGAACTGTCATCAGAGAAAGCCAGCGCATTTCCACGGGCATTGATGAGGCCATACTTCGATGTGAAGGCATCGTACCGCTGATTCAGCTCCGCTTGCAGCCCCTGAATGGCGCTGTCACCGGCTTCGTCCATCTGGGCGTCAATGAGTGCGTGAACGCAGTCACGCAGCCCCACAAGCCCCTTGACACGTTCCTGGGCGGTCTGGTTGAGGTCAGGACGAACCATGATGGAGTTTTCTCGGTAATACACTTGTCCGTCCACGATGGTGTAGGAGTAGTTCTTCACATTGGGGTCAGCGGGGATGGATTCGCGGATTTCTTCACCCTCTGCCAACTCCGGCAAGGCCGCTGCCACATACGTTCCGTGGATGCGCTGCACGGCGTCGCGGAGTTCATCGGCAAGGGTTGCGCCAGCCGTAGGGCAGACGGTATATCCCGGCTGACCATACTGTGTGCTTTCTGAGGTCTGCTCACCCAGCACCATTTCAGGGTGGTCGATGAAATACTGATTGATGGCAAAGCCGTCAGCATTCTCTCCAAGGTGTACCCAGTCCGGTTCAATGGTCATGGCACGTTCCCGTTTCTGGAAGAACAGGATATCCGCCACCACATCCGTTCCGGCGTTTGCACGGAAGGCGTCATTGGGCAAACGGATAGCCCCCAGCAGTTCGGCTCGTTCCGCAAGATACTTGCGTACTTCCGGCGACTGCTGATCCATCGTATAGCGGGATGTGACTACCGCCACCACGCCACCGGGACGCACCTGGTCGATCATCTTGGCGATGAAGTAATTTTGGATGCTGAAGCCCAGACGGTTGTACGCCTTGTCGTCCACCTTGTAGTTACCGAAAGGAACGTTTCCAACGGCGAGGTCAAAGAAGTCACGGCGATCCGTGGTTTCAAAGCCAGCCACGGTGATGTCAGCCTTCGGGTACAGCTGCTTGGCGATACGGCCAGAAATGCTGTCCAGTTCCACACCGTAAAGGCGGCTATCGCTCATGCTTCCCGGCATCATACCGAAGAAGTTGCCCACACCCATTGCAGGTTCCAGCACATTTCCGCTGGTAAAGCCCATGCGCTCCACAGCATCGTAGATGGCGCGGATGATCGTGGGGCTGGTGTAGTGAGCGTTGAGAACGCTGCCCATTGCTGCGTTGTATTCTTCCTGTGTCAGCAGGTTGCGGAGCTGAGCATATTCGGATGCCCATGCAGCCTTATGCTCGTCGAAGGCGTCTGCCAGACCGCCCCAACCAACGTACTGGGCAAGAATCTCCTGTTCAGCCGGCGACGCAGGGCGGTTATCGGCTTCCAGGGCTTTCAGCACACGGATGGCTTCAACGTTCCTCTTGAACTTCTCCTTCGGCCCGCCTTCACCCAGGCGATCATTCGTAATCCGGTAGTTTTCAGGTGTGATCTGCGGAACAGGGACAGGATCAAGGGCCGCATTATTCCTGGGCAGGAAGGCTGCATTGCGCTGATCCAATGCCAGCAGCCGTTCAAGCCGTTCCTTGCTCTCTGCCCGCATGATGGGATAAACCGCATTAGGATCACGCATGTGTACGTCATAGATACCGACACTTTCCACCACAAAAGGCCGGTTATCCAGATAGAGGATGTCACCAGCCCTGTATGCGGTTTCCGTAGCAACCGGCTGCGCTGCTTCAGCAGCAGGAACCGACTTCTCCTGAGCAGGAGGATCAAAGCGCAGCTTTTCCACCACAATCTCAAATACTGTGCCGTTCTGTTCTGCTGGGTAGACTGCTTCCACCTCTGCGGAGTATTCGCGGGGTTCAGGTCGCCGGATGAAGTCAGCCACGGTCAGCTGCTCTTCACCGAATGTCCAGTCATCGTCTGCAATCAGATCAATGTACCCTTCGGGCGGGAACTCAATGGGCTTCTTCGTGAGAATACTGCCGAAATGGTTCACGACCACGGAGGGTTCCAGGCGGGCAGGATTACCGTAGCTGTCCTCCCGAATGTCGTAGCAATGCAGGAAGTCCGGGAGCTTATCACGGTCAAAGCGGCCATTGCTGAAGATGGCTTCCTGACCGGCGATCTCCATCAGCTGATACCTTGTCGGGTCAAGGAGCGGATTGGCAGCATCGGCTTCCTCGATGGCTTTTCTCACGAAGGAGATCGGCTCCACACGGAAGATGGGAGATGCAGGAGCGTTGCTGAAGGTGATGTCCTGAATGTTGACGGTATCGGCTTCCAGATTCACACGGTCAACCATGTAGGTATGCCCGTCGATCTCAAAGACTGTTTCTTCAGGCGTCAGATACTGCTGTGCATACTCAGTATCCGTCAGCGTAGCGGGTTCGTCTGCTTCCTGTTCCAGTTCGGCGGCAATCGCTTCCACCGCACGGACAATCGGGGCATTTGCCAGCTTTTCAGGGTCTACCACTTCGCCGTTGACGATACCGGATTCTTCCAGTCTTGCCCGGGCATATTCCACATTGATTTCATCCGGATCACGGACTTCCAGAATCCGTTCATCCGGGATCTCTGTCGGTACATCGTGCATTTCGCGGATGGCTTCCAGCTCAGCTTTCTGCTGTGGCGTCAGGTAGCGATCCAGCCGGATCAGGTCCTGAATCCTTTTGACGGCCTGGGGCCAGCTGAGATTGATGTCAGGACAATCCCGCTTCTTGTAATGAAGTCCCTTTCCGTCATAGGATTCATCACTGTATGTGGCACCGGAAATCGCGTGAGAGTGTCCACCGATACCATATTCCTTTTTCAGAAAGTCGGCGTACTCCTTGGGCGTGTGGGGCTGGATGAAAAACTCATAGATACGGGCTTTGCCAGAGGTAAAGCTGCTTCCATGGGAGATGGCTTCGGCCAACTCGTCATCTGTGATGAACGGCAGCACATTCGGGATCTCCGGCATAGTGGACGAAAACTCACGGCGAGGCATGGTGTACTCGTTCACCAGCACATCCAGTTCATCAATGAAGTGGTGTCGGAACCGCATCAAGCCGGGAGTTTCCTTGCAGGCAGCACGGAAATCCTTGTACTCAGCCAGCATGGCGGGCATCATGGCAGGGTCAGCCAGAGCATTGGTGGCAGCTTCCACACTGGCAGGATGGGAACCGCTGCACATTCCGCCGAGTGTAGCCATATAGCCTTGTTCACGGGCTTCGGCAGAGGTATCCCAATACAGGTTGACCATGGCCTCTGCCATGCGGTGGCGTTCATGCCCAGGAGCCGCCGCCACTTCGATGTTGGTGGCGAAATGACCTGCATCCAGCAGCTCGCCAATCCGTTTGGCAGCGTCCGTCCAGGAAAGCACCTGCGCGGTTCGGGTGTAACGTGCGGTTCCTCCGGTGGCAAGATGGATGCCATCTTCGGCATACCAGGCAGTAACACGCCCATGTTCTGTTGCAATACCATTGCCGCCGTGGTACACCCTGCGAAGCATGGCGGTCATCTCTTCCAGCGGCTTCTGTTTGGAAAATTCCGCAACGAGGATCATGCGATGGTTGCGGGTGTTGCTGCCGGTGCGCAGAATGTGGTCAATATCCTCCTGCGGCAAAGAAAAAGCGAAGGGTGCAAAGATCGCACGCTCCGCTTCTTCAATACTATGGATTTGTTCTGCTTCCGTAGGGATGGCCATGCTGCCATCCAGGAAACTCAGCTGTAGATCAGCTCCGCCAGCAGGATCTCCTCGGTCTGCGCTTTCAGACTGTTCATCTGCTGCGTCCAGCCCATCGGGTCGCTGGCCTTCAGTTCCTCCGTCACGCTCGCTGCTTTCGCCAGCTCCGGCATCATCTGCTCCAGGCGACGGTTCGCCGTCTCGCTGATCTCCTGCAGATGGCTGGTCAGCGTCCCGTTCAGCAGCATCGTCTGGTACAGGATCGGCCTCTGCTCCTCCAGGTACTTCGCCCTCATCCGTCCGTACTTGTTCAGGGGCTGGCTGGGCTGATTCGGAACGGTCAGGTTCGGAAACTGGTAGTCGCCCTTCATCGTGTACTGCATCTCGGTCATTTTCAACGCTCCTTTCAACGCGCTTGGCAATCGTTTCAATCTGCCGGAGTACCTGTCCGCTGATCTGGCTGACAGCCGTACCCAGGACGGCAACAGCATCCGGCGTATTCCAGTCAAAGACGTTCAGGAAGTCCTCATGCTCAAACTGGCTATCCACATCGAGGCCACATCTCGCCTGCAGGGTGTAGCAGACGCTGATGGAGGTCGCTCTGCGAAAGGATTCCCTTACGTTGATTTCATCGTACTCCTCCAGGAAGGAACCGTCAACGATACGGAAGATGTCCTGCTGATGATCCTGCCAGTATGCGCTTGCCTGACGCTGGGCGATCTCGGCCAACTGAAAATGCAGACCGTGAACAGCAGAAACGTTATATTCCTGTTCAAGCATGGCGGCGATGGCGGGTTCATTGCGCTCATTGATCTGCCACAGGAAGGGATCGAGGGAAGTACGCCGGGTGCCGGTGTCGGATACATCGAACACATAGCGCAGAGAAAGCTGACCGGCATGGTTGTGTAGCAGGGCGATGCCCTTGGAACCACGCCGTACATAGCGGTGCATGGTGTTGTTCCACAAATCGTACTCGGCGCAAGCAGTGGCGTCGGGCCGCTGGGCATGAATCAACAGTTGGTCGCTGTATTGGTATTTGTACAGTCTGGACACCGTGGACAGATAGGCAGTCCAGCTGCGATAGTTGCTGGTAATCTGCCGCGCTGTATCCTGCGCCAGCTGTATGTAGGTTAAGGTCTTATCCGGCATGGTCTGCCTCCTTTGGGATCAGCGCTCAGAGGAACGCTGCGTTTTATTCTTCTGTTGCTCCTGCTGGTGCCGCTTCAGCCCCTGCTGCGCCCATTTGGGAATCTGATTGCCTTCCAGAACACCCAGAACATCACTTCGCTCATAGCGGGTGGATTTGCCCGTATAGAGATTGACGCAATGGCAAGCCGATCCGCGACTGTTGGGCGATGCACCGAAACCACCATCACACAGAGCAATCTGGCAGGTCGCCTTGCGATATTCCCGGCGCAGCACCTCCGGCTTGATCACAACTACCTTGTTGTGAAGATCATCTGCAGCGGAAATGAGAGTGCAGTCCTTGGCAGTAACAGGGCCGTTATCAAGCCCCAGAAGATCAGGAGTATTCAGTTCCGCACGGGTTTTCTCTGCTTGCCGTGCAACCCGCTGGCCATAGATGCCAATGATCTCTGGGTAGTCATCACTGGCCATAATGTCATCGTAGCGCGTAAAGAGGATGTTGCTTTCGCAAAAGCCACACATATACCTGTGTCCCTCTGCGGCAGTCGGGTTTTCACCAACAACAATTTCAGTATCACCGATATGCATGGCATGGATGATCTCATAGTCACCAGCCATGCGCTTTTCTTCACTCATAGAAACCTCCAAAGATGAAATCCCGACATGATGCGCTCATGTCGGGACAGGTATTTCACTCAATGCTCGGTTCGCCTTTCCCCTTGCTGGGCGGCTTCATTCGCTGTTCCGGTCCCTTTCGTAACTGCTCAACCACAGATGGACGTTCATGCTCACGCTTGCCGTTATTGATGATGCCGTCGATCATTCCATAATCATCTTCCAGCATCATTTCTGCATTGCGAAGGGGCTGATCGGACAGAAAGCCATGCAGTTCCTGCCAGCCGTACCGATCCACATAATGCGCTGTTACGATACCATCTACCTTGAGGGCAACAATATCGCTCACAGAAAGGCTGTGACCATAGAAGTCATCTGGGCGCTCCATATTGAAGCGATAGAAAATATCGTTCAGCAGTTCGGGAACTGCCTTGCCGGTGGTCTGATGCAGCGCACCAGCATAAACCACTTCATAATTGGTTCTCTCAACGGTCAGCCCAGCAGCCTGCAGTTGGCTCATAGCCATGAACCGATAGTCATGAGTGCTTTCATGGTGCCGAAGCTGATAAATGGCAAAAGCATCAGCGGGATTGGCCAGGAATATTTTCTCCAGATCTTTTTCGGTGAGATTATCACCAAACACTGCTCTCAAATACTCATCCCAATTCTGTTTTTCCATCGGCTTCACTCCTTTCATTGGATTCTTCAATACATTTCATCAGCCCATCCCTCGCTCTGGTTATCATCAGGACGCGGCTGGATAGCTGAGCGATGGTTTCCTGCAGTTCCTGCTGATTGGCGGCATAGAAATAGCCCATCGCATTGCTGCAGATGGGCTTGTTTTCGCTGCGCAGGATATTCACCAGTTTACGAATCACCGTACCCTTCACATGAAGGATGCGTTCCAGTTCCTTGCTGGATATGGCTGCACCTTCGCCTTTGTGTGACTGCTCCAGACAGTCACACAGAATAGATTTGGTGTTGCCAGGGGGCTTATTCATGAGCATCACCACCTGAATGCTTTTCCGCAAACTCAAACTGGAAGTGGGGCGAACCATCATCCTGGCAAGATATGACCAGCGTAGCGCTGTATGGCTTGCCGGTGCGCTTGGAGCGAAGGTTGTGTAGCTTCACCCGATTATCCTTAAGCAACGGCAGCACCAGCTGACGGTTCACGGCGATCTGCTGCCCGGTTAGGAACTTGTTGTCCTTCCAGATGGCAAAGCGACAGCCATGGTTGGTACAGAAGAATCCCTTGTCGGATTCTGTGACCGGCCTTCCGCAATGCGGACAAGCGCCGATGCTTTCCTTTTGCGAGGGAAAGAGCGTTTCTGCGCCTTTGACGGGTTTTGCGGTGATTTTCAGTTCAGTCAGCATGGTGCGAATGTCTTGCAGGAAGGCGTCAGCGCTTTCCTCACCGCGTTCGATGCGCTTCAAACGCTGCTCCCATTCTGCGGTCAGAAGTGGTGACTGCAGCTGCTCCGGCAGGATCGTAATGAGCGCCACCCCTTTGGGTGTGGGCATCAGGTGCTTGGTACGCTTGTCGCCCTTGCGGGTGACAAAGCCGGTGGAAATCAGCTTTTCCAGTATGCCTGCACGGGTAGCAGGAGTGCCAAGCCCCTTGCGTTCTGCATCTTCCGGGGCGTCATCAGCACCGGCGGTTTCCATTGCAGCCAGCAGGCTGTCTTCTGATACGTTTTGTCAAGGGTGTTTAAGAACTTTTTTCGCTGTCATTCAAAATCAGACGCTTGATTTTGTCGCTCATGGTTTCTTTGCTCGTTTCACTGAAATGGATTTTGACGCGGTAGGTGGTCTTTCCGATTTTCTTTATCATTACAGGTGGCGCGGCTTCCTTTACGGTCAGAGGGGAAGCGGTTGCGGGGGTGCTGCGGTTGCTGGTGTCGTTGTTCATAGGCTCTCCTTTCCATGAGAAAAGCCCCATGCGGTCATACATGGGGCGGTGGTTTTGAGGTTGAAGTGGCGAAGTGGCAAGGTATCTGGGTTTTGCCACTTGGATTTTGCCGTTTCACTTTTTAAGAGCGTGATACCATGCCGCGCCAATGCGCTTTGAGGTAATGCGCCCGTCAAGGTTTCTCTTTGCCGCCCGGACGGTACGGGCGGATATGCCCGCTTCTGTGGCGGCTTTCTCTATGTCCTCGCTGGCAAGCTCTTTCCCGTCTGCCAGTAAATCCAGTATCAGCCGTTCCGCCTGTTCGGTCTTGGTGGCGGTGTTCCCGCCCGCGCCGGACAGCAGCTCGTCGGCGGTGATGTCGTATTCGCCTATCCACGAAAAGCCCGTTTCCGGGTCAAGGCAAAAGGCAACGGGCTTGCCCTCCGGCGCAAGGGAAGATTTGTCA
>CBFFZW010000024.1:0-52399 GCA_965646445.1 uncultured Christensenellales bacterium
TGTTGCTTCTCAATAATAACAGATTGGCTCTCAAGTCTCTTCTCTTTTTCCCTTTTGTCCAACTTGTATTGTAGTACTACAGGGGGTGTACGCGGATTCCGCCATGGTGGTTCTGCGGGCGCTTCGGATTATCCGCGACCCGAAGAAGCTCTTTGCCAGGGCGGATGACGTGGCGGCCATGGTGGGGTTCAACCGCTCGCACTTCAGCCGATGCTTCTCCCGGCTGATGGGCGTCAGCTACCGGGACTATACCCGGCAGATGCGCCTGCGCTGGGTTCAGCAGCAGCTTCAGGCCGGATGGAGCACAGCGGAAATGGCCGCTTCCCTGGATTACATCAATGTGGAGTATTTTTGCAGGGTCTATAACATCAAGCCGACCGAGGACGAAAACGGAGGGAAATAACGTGCTGCGAAAGGATGCCGATTTCAGGGTGCCGGGCGCGGAGGTCGCCCCGGGAGCGCCCTTCTATACCAATCCGCTGGTGGACAACATGCCGGATCCCATGGTGACCTACGATGCCGTCAGCGGGTATTATTACAGCCTGGGCGCCCGCTTTGACGAGCAGGGCAAGGGCGTATGGGTCTATCGGAGCAAAAGCCTTTCGGACTTGCGGCGGGAGGGCCGGGCAGCCTTCTACCTTCGCGAGGAATACGGTTTGTACGACTGCGCCTGGGCCAGCGAGCTGCACCGTATCGGGGACAGATGGTACATCTATGCGGCGGCGGCCTGTCATCCCACCCGCGGATACGCGGAGCGGGCCATGCGCACCTTTGTCATGGCCTCCCGGACGGATGATCCCCTGGACGGCTTTGACTTCGCCGGTATCCTGGGAGACGACGCCATCATTGACGCCACCGTGCTGCGCCTTCGGGACGGCAGGCTGTACCTGTGCGCGTCGCGGCTGTTCGAGGAGGATCGGCAGAAGCTCATCCTGCAGCCCATGGCGTCGCCCACCTGCCTTGCGGGGGAGGCGGTGTGCCTGGCCCGGGCCACCTATCCCTGGGAGCGCATGCCGCCCTATGACGGGGATCAGTGCATCAACGAGGGGCCCTTCTTCATCGAAAACGCGGGCAGAACCTTCTGCGTATACTCCTTCAACGGCTGCTGGTGCGACGATTACGGCCTGGGTATCCTGGAGCTGGTGGGGGACGACCCCATGGATCCCCGGGCGTGGGTCAAGGACGATGTGCCGTGGCTGGTGAAGGGCAACGGCATGTATGCGCCGGGCCATGCCTCCTTCTTCCGTTCCCCGGACGGCAAGGAGCTGTATGTGGCCTATCATGTGGTGCTGGCCCATAACCCGGATGACCGACCCATGCCCCGGCATTGCTGCGTCCAGCGGGTGTATTTCGACAAGACGGGCTTCCCTCATGTGGGCGAGCCTGTTCCACGGGGACAGGCGCTGCCGCTGCCCGGCGGGGATGAGGAACGGCCTGCATAGGAAAAAGCCTAAGAAACATAAGCAACAGCCCTATTCAGTTCATTCTGAATAGGGCTGTTCATACTTCATTTTATCCCCGTTTGCCATTCTGCCCCTTGCTGCGGTTGATGCGCTGCACGGGGCGGCCCGTGCCGGAGCGGGGCTGGGATGCCGGACGGCTGCTCCGGGCGGCGGGCATCGGCGCTGTCGGCTGGAGCTTCATCTTGCCGTCACGCCCGATGACGATGGGCTGGCCGGCTTTGGGCAGCGCCTTGGGCATGGGGGTCGTCCGAGGCTTCCGCTCGGGAACGGGCGTGCCCCGGGTGGTCAGTCTGGCGGGCCGAGGCTCGCGAACCTTGGGCTCCGAGGGCGTGGTGATCTCCATGGGCCATTCGCTTTCCCGGAGGGGCAGCTTCTTCCCGATGAGCTTTTCCACCTGATTCAGCTGCTTCATTTCGTCAATGCAGCAGAAGGAGATGGCCTTGCCGTCCCGTCCGGCGCGGCCGGTGCGGCCGATGCGGTGAACGTAGGCTTCAGGTTCCATGGGCATGTCGTAGTTGATGACGTGGCTCAGCCCGGCGATGTCGATGCCCCGGGCGGCGATGTCCGTGGCGATGAGCACCTTGCATTCCCCGGATTTGAACCGGGCCAGAGCGGCCTGACGGGCATTTTGACTCTTGTCGCCGTGAATGGCGTCGGCGTCGATGCCTGCCCGCCGAAGCTCACGCACAATGCGGTCGGCCCCGTGCTTGGTGCGGGAGAAAACCAGGGCGTTCTCCACGTCCGGCTCCCGCAGCAGCTTGGCCAGCAGATGCTTCTTGTTGGCCTTGTCCACATAATACAGGCATTGGTCAATCTTTTTCACCGTGGAGGACACGGGATCGACCTTCACCGTTTCCGGCTCGTGAAGCAGATCCATGGCCAGCTTTTCCACCTCCGGGGGCATGGTGGCGGAGAAAAGCAGCGTCTGATGCCGCTGGGGCAGCTTGGCGGCGATGCGGCGGACGTCGTGGATGAAGCCCATGTCCAGCATACGGTCGGCTTCGTCCAGCACGAAGGTTTCCACATAGTCCAGACGGACATAGCCCTGGTTCATCAGATCCCACAGGCGGCCGGGGCAGGCAATGACCACATCGGCCCCCCGGTGGAGGGCGTCCACCTGATGCTGCTGGCCGACGCCGCCGAAGATCACCGTGGGGAACACCGGCAGGCGCTTGCCGTAGAGCACGAAATTTTCGTAGATCTGCTGGGCCAGCTCCCGGGTGGGGGTGAGGATCAGGGTGCGGATGGGCCGGGGCGCGCCGGGCCGGGGCGGCTTCTTCGCCAGCCCCTGGATGATGGGCAGCGCGAAGGCCGCGGTCTTGCCCGTGCCGGTCTGGGCACAGCCCAGCACGTCCTTGCCGGAGAGCACCAGGGGAACGGTGGCGGCCTGAATGGGCGTGGGGGTCTGATAGCCGGCGGCATGGACGTTTTGAAGGATCAGGGGCATCAGGTTCAAGGCTTCAAAGGTCATGTTGAAATATCCTATCTTTTTAGCTTGCGGCGTCTTCTTCAAGCGCACCATCGTTTATCATACCATACTTTGCGCCTTTGTTCAATGGCGGCGGAGGAAAAAACGGGCGGACAGGCCAGAAAGTCCGTTGCCCTCAGCGCCCTTTCCCTCCAAAGTCCGCACTTGCATGGAGGGCCCCGGTCATGGTATAATATACACTGTGCTTTTATGCAAAGGCGCCTGAAATACAAAGGCAGGCCGGGCAACCGGCTTCATATGAATAGCTGATGAACGAAGCGAGGAGATAGGATCATGCTGGATTGGGTAAAAAAGCTGCTGGGCGGAGGCAATGACGCGCAGCTGAAGAAGCTGGAGCGCACCGTGGACGCGGTGGAGGCGCTGGAAAGCGAATACCGCAAGCTGACCGACGCGCAGCTGAAGGCCAAGACCGGGGAATTCCGCGCCCGGCTGCAAAAGGGTGAAACGGAGGACGACATCCTCCCCGAGGCCTTCGCCACGGTGCGGGAGGCGGCGGATCGCGTGCTGGGCATGCGGCACTACCGGGTGCAGCTGATCGGCGGCCTGGTGCTGCATCAGGGGCGCATCGCTGAAATGAAGACCGGCGAGGGCAAGACGCTGGTGGCGACGCTGCCCGCGTATCTGAACGCGCTGTCCGGCCAGGGCGTCCATATTGTGACGGTCAATGATTACCTGGCCCGCCGCGACAGCGAGTGGATGGGCAAGGTGCATCGCTTCCTGGGCCTGACGGTGGGTCTGATCGTCCACGACCTCAGCCCGGACGAGCGCCGCGCGGCCTACGCCTGCGACATCACCTACGGCACCAACAATGAGCTGGGCTTTGATTACCTGCGGGATAACATGGTCATCCGCCAGCAGAACCTGGTGCAGCGGGGCCATCACTACGCCATCGTGGACGAGGTGGACTCCATCCTCATCGACGAGGCCCGCACGCCGCTCATCATCTCCGGCCAGGGCGACAAGAGCACCATTCTCTATGAGAAGGCCGACGCCGTGGTGCGCGCCATGAAGCGCGACGTTCACTTTGAGGTGGACGAGAAGAAGAAGTCCGTCGCCCTGACGGATGAAGGCGCGGTGAAGGTGGAAACGGCCTTCGGCATCGACAACCTGAACGATCCCGAGAACTCCGAGCTGAACCATCACATCAACTGCGCCCTGCGCGCCCACGCGCTGATGAAGCGGGATGTCGATTATGTGGTGCAGAACGGCCAGGTGGTCATCGTGGATGAATTCACCGGCCGCCTGATGATCGGCCGCCGCTACTCCGAGGGCCTTCACCAGGCCATTGAGGCCAAGGAGCATGTGAAGGTAGAGCGGGAAAGCAAGACCCTGGCCACCATCACCTTCCAGAATTACTTCCGCATGTACGGCAAGCTGGCCGGTATGACGGGCACCGCCAAGACGGAGGAAGCCGAGTTCCAGGGTATCTACGCCCTGGACGTGGTGGAAATCCCCACCAACAAGCCCAACGTCCGCAAGGATCTGGATGATATGGTCTACAAGACCAAGAACGCCAAGTTTGCCGCGGTGCTGGCCGCCATTGAGGAGCACCACAAGCAGGGTCAGCCTGTGCTGGTGGGCACCGTGACGGTGGAGACCAGCGAAATGCTGGCTGATCTGCTGCGCCGCCGGGGCATTCCCCATGAGGTGCTGAATGCCAAGAACCATGCCAAGGAGGCGGAAATCGTCGCCCAGGCCGGCCATTTCGGCGCGGTGACCATCGCCACCAACATGGCGGGCCGCGGCACGGACATCCTCCTGGGCGGCAACCCGGAATTCCTGGCCCGCCGCGCCATGCGTCAGAATGGCTATGAGGACGACCTGATCGAGGCCGCCATCGGCCACGCGGATACGTCGGATGAAGCCATCCTGGAGGCTCGGGAAACGTATCAGGCCCTGTACAAGTCCTTCAAGGCTGATACCGATCAGGAGCACGATCGGGTGCTGAAGACCGGCGGCCTGCATATCATCGGCACCGAACGCCATGAGTCCCGCCGTATTGACAACCAGCTGCGGGGCCGCGCCGGACGCCAGGGCGATCCCGGCAGCACCCAGTTCTTCCTCTCCCTGGAGGACGACCTGCTGCGTCTGTTCGGCTCCGACCGCATCGGCGCCATGGTCAGCCGCTTGGGCCTGCGGGACGACGAGGCCCTGCAAGCCGGTCTGCTCACCAAGCAGATTGAGTCCGCCCAGAAGCGCATTGAGGGCCGGAACTTTGAGATCCGCAAAAACGTGCTGGAATACGACAACGTGATGAACCGTCAGCGCGAGGTGATTTACAGCCAGCGCCGCCGGGTGCTCATGGGCGAAAATGTCCGGGAGAACATCGTGGGCATGGCCTGCAAACTCATCGACGCCGCGGTGGCCCGCTACTGCGCCAGCGAGGACGGCGAGGATTTCGACTACGTCCAGCTGACCCGCTACCTGGAAACCCTCTGCGTCCGTCCGGGCTGCGTTGAAAAGAACAGGCACCTGGTGGAAGACGAGGACAAGGCTGCCTTCGTCGAGGCGCTGAAGGCGGATGCCCGGGACTTCTACGACGAGCGGGAGACCCTTCTCAGCGAGATCGGCGTGGACATGCGGGAATTCGAGCGCGTGATGCTCCTGGGCGCGGTGGACAACCGCTGGATGGATCACATCGACGCCATGGATCAGCTGCGCGACGGCATCGGCTTCCGCGCGTACGGCGGAAAGAATCCCGTCACCGAGTACCAGATTGAGGCGGGCTACATGTTTGAGGAGCTGAACCACCTCATCCGCGAGGATACGGTGCGCCGGGTTTACCAGGCCCGCATCCAGCGCACCCCCGAGCGCGTTCAGCAGGCCCAGCCTGTGGAAGCCCGCGCCGGCGGCGACGCGCCCCGGCAGCCCAAGCGGCTGAAGTCCACCGAAAAGGTGGGCCGCAACGATCCCTGCCCCTGCGGCTCCGGCAAGAAGTACAAGAACTGCTGCGGGAAGAGCGCGGGAGAGGAATGAACGGCAGAGAGCCGGGGCCGCTCCCCGTCAGGCTTCCCGTAACGGCACAGGCAGACGGTTGCACTCCTTTTGACATGAAATGAGGTAGACAATATGATTGAATTGGAACAATATACCCAGGATCTGGAGAGCATCCGCGCGTCCATCCTGCAGTCCGGCGAGGCGCTGCACATTGACCACATGCGGGAGCAGATCGACGAGCTGAACGAGGAAATGAATCAGCCGGAGTTCTGGAACGATCTGGAGCGCTCCACCCGGGTGAACCAGAAGGTGGGCCGCCTCAAGGGCAAGCTCGCCCACTATGAAAAGCTGCTTTCCACCGCCGATGACATTGAGGTTATGGTGGATCTGGCCCGGGAAGAAAACGACGAGGACATGGCCCAAGAAATCACCGAGGAAATGGCCAGGCTGAAGGAGCAGGCCGACGCCCTTGAGCTGGAAACCCTCATGCGGGGCGATTATGATGACAGCGACGCCATCATTTCCCTGCACGCGGGCGCGGGCGGCACCGAGGCCCAGGACTGGACGCAGATGCTCTACCGTATGTACACCCGCTACTGCGAGCGCATGGGCTTCACCGTCAAGGTGCTGGACTTGCTGGACGGCGACGAGGCCGGCATCAAGTCCGTCACCATGGAGATCAGCGGAGACCATGTGTATGGCTATCTGCGCGGCGAGAAGGGCGTGCACCGCCTGGTGCGCATCAGCCCCTTTGACGCCAACGCCCGCCGCCACACCTCCTTCTCCTCCCTGGATGTCGCGCCGATCCTGGAGGACGAGGGCGACGAGATTGAGATTAACATGAAGGATGTTCGGGTGGATACCTACCATTCCTCCGGCGCCGGCGGCCAGAACGTCAACAAGACCTCCTCCGCCGTCCGCATGACGCACTTCCCCACGGGCATTGTAGTGGCCTGCCAGACCGAGCGCGACCAGGTGCAGAACCGCGCCACCTGCCTGCGCATGCTGAAGGCGAAGCTGCTGGAGCTGCGCGAGCGCGAGAAGGAGCAGCAGATGGCCGACATCAAGGGCGAGATGAAGAAGATTGAATGGGGCAGCCAGATTCGCTCCTACGTCTTCCAGCCCTACACCATGGTGAAGGATCACCGCACCGGCTTTGAGGTCGGCAACATTGACGACGTGATGAACGGCAACATTGAGGGCTTTGTGACCTCTTACCTGAAAATGCAATAAGGGCTCTGCCCTTATAACCCGCAAGGAGGGGCATCGCCCCTCCTTGACCTCCCATTGCGCGATGCGGCGGGGTTCCCTTCGGGCATGGATGTGCGCGCGTGGGTGGGGGGGGTCGGGCGGAGGATGATGGTTGAGTGGGACGCGCCGGAAGCGGCACAGCCGCTTGTCGCGAGTTGGATGGGGGTAAGGGCTCTGCCCTTACAACCCGCAAGGAGGGGCATCGCCCCTCCTTGACCTCCCGTTCCGCGATGCGGTGGGGTCGCCTTCGGTCATGGTTGCGTGCGCGTGCGTATGGAGCAGGGAGTGTTGGGAGAGGCGCCGAAAGCGCGAGACGCTTTGTCGCCCTTCCTTGACCTCCCGTTGCGCAACGCGGCGGGTTCTCCTTCGGTCATGGTTGCGTGTGCGTGGGTGGGGGTGGTCACGGTGCGGCGGGGTCTTTCTCATCTGTTGGGTGGGGTGTTGGCAGCGGCCTTCGCCCTGTTGTCCCTGACGGCGCTCATCGATGGGCTGGGCGCGTCCTCACCGATGATGCTTTCCCTCATGCGGCGCTATGCCCCATCGGAGGTCACCGGCCTGCCGGAGGCCGAATATCCAGGCATGGCGGCGATGATCGCCGGGTATCTCGCGGGCAAGCAGGCGGAATTTCAGTACACCTGGGTGGATGCCGAGGGGCAACTTGTCGAGGCCTTCCGGGACAACGAGCAGCATCACATGGCGGATTGCCGGGGGCTGTTCATCCTGTGCCGCCGCGTGCTGATAGCGTCGCTGGCGGGGTTCTGCCTGGCGCTGGCGCTGACCTGGGCTTTGCGGGCAGGGCGGGATGCGGCAGGGGGCTTCCTGATTGGCGGCGGCGTGGTGCTGCTGGCGGTATTGGCGCTGGCCGTGTGGGGCTTGATGGACTTTGACGGGCTGTTCATCCTGTTCCATCAGTTATCCTTTGATAACGGCCTGTGGCTGATGAACCCGGCGGAAAACCTGCTGATCCGCCTGATGCCGATCCAATTTTTCATCCATGAGGCGGCCGTGCTGGCGGTTTCATGGATGGGTGTAATGGCCCTGGCCATGGCGGCGGCAGGGGCTCTACGGAGAAGCCGCGGCAAGGAACCAATGTGACAGAAGTTGCAGTCACGGTTCGTATCAGGATTGCGGATGATGTCAGGAGCAGGCGCCGCCCTTGATCCGATCCATCTTCAGTGGAAGTACAATGGCCATCTCAATAGTACGGAGCAGACCATGATGAGGAGGACAATGGTATGCCTGATGAAAACAGGAAAAGCGTCGGCACTGCTTCTGATCTGGCATATGCCGAGGCGGAAAGCACACTGCCGCGGAAAACGGACGTTGATTGGAAAAAAGAGCGTCGATTCTGTTCCGGTATTGGCTGGTGCTTTTTTGTTCTTGTTCTCATGAGTACGGTGCTTCAGAATGCGATTCCCTTGCTTGTGTTTTATTGCGCGCCGGAATTCTACATGAATCATAATGATCTTGTGTTTTTGCTGGCGATGCTGTCCATTTACGCGGCCGGCTATCCATTATTGAGATCGCTTTGCAGGCGGCGGGAGCGGATTGAAGTGAAACCGCCCCAAAGCATAGGGGCCGCGGATTTCCTGATGATTCTGGTGATGTGCTTTGGCGTTACGCTGATCGGGGGCCTGCTCGGTGAGATGGTGAATGCCGCGATTGGAGCCATCCAGGGCTCCACGGTGGTGAACCGTGTGGAGGAGTCCGTCAGGGGCAATTCATTCTGGATCAGTTTTTTGCTTACAGGCATCTTTGCGCCTGTCATCGAGGAACTGGTATTTCGCAAGGTTTTGGTGGATCGCTTGGCACGGTATGGGGAAGCCGCTGCTGTCGTGATGTCCGGCCTGATGTTTGGACTTATCCACGGTAATTTCTCGCAGTTTTTCTACGCCGTTTTTCTGGGCGTACTTTTTGCCTTTATATACGCCAAAACCGGGAGAGTCAGGTATACCATCGCGCTTCATATTATCATCAACACGTTCTCAACGCTGATGCTGTTCATGGATGAGCATGCCATTGCCCCTGCCGTTTTGATTGCTTTTGACGTGCTGATCTACGGATTATCCATCGCGGGCATCATTCTGCTCGTCGTCAAAAGAAAAAAATTTGTCTTTGAAAAAGGAACGGTGCTGCTGCCCAAAGGCAGGCGTGCGGCTGTTTTGTGGGGCAACCCCGGCATGATCGCCTATACGTTGGCCTGCCTGGCGCTGTTTGTCATCACGGTTGTCGGAGCTTCATCATAACGCAAAGCGGCACCGACGGCATCCCGGCAGGGTGACGGCGCGGAACGAGGCCCCGGGCAGGACGTTACAGAGGAGAAGGAAATGGAACAGTATCAGGGACGGGAACGGTCGCGGCATCAGCAGAGCGCTTATACGCAATCGGTACAGGAACAGGCGGAGGCGCTGCGCGAAAAGGAGCGGGTGCGCATTCTGGCCCTGGAGACCTCCTGCGATGAAACGGCGGCCGCCATTGTGGAGAATGGCCGGGAGATCATCGCCAACGTGGTGTTCAGCCAGATCGACCTCCACGCGCTGTATGGCGGCGTCGTCCCGGAAATCGCCAGCCGGGCCCATGTGGAAGCCTGCGACCGGGTGATCGACCAGGCTCTGGCCGAAGCCGGGATGGTCCTTTCGGACGTGGATGCCCTGGCCGTTACCTGCGGCCCCGGTCTGGTGGGTGCGCTGCTCACGGGCGTCAGCTGCATGAAGGGCCTTGCCTACGCGGCGGGCAAGCCGCTCATCGCCGTCAACCATATTGAAGGCCATGTTTCCGCCAATTACTTGACCCATCCCGACCTGACGCCGCCCTTTGTATGTTTGGTGGTTTCTGGCGGGCATAGCCATTTGGTGCGGGTTTCGGACTACGGGTGCTATGAACTTTTGGGCCAGACCACCGACGACGCGGCGGGAGAAGCCTTCGACAAGGCGGCCCGAGTGCTGGGGCTGCCTTATCCCGGCGGTCCCAGGATCGACGCCCTGGCGGAGGAAGGCGATCCGCATTTCATGGCCCTGCCCCATCCCCATACGGACGGCCGGTATGACTATTCCTTTTCCGGCATGAAGACGGCCTTCCTCAACGCGGCCAACAAGCTGGAAATGAAGGGCGAGCCCCTGCCCAAGGCGGATATGGCAGCGTCCTTCCGCCACGCGGTGGTGTCCTCCCTGGTGGAGAAGGCCATCCTGGCGGCCACGGAGACCCATGCTCCGGCCCTGGCCATGGCGGGCGGCGTATCGGCCAACCGCCTGCTTCGGCGGATGATGGCGGAGGCCTGCGGACGGGCCGGTCTGCCGCTGTACATGCCCCGCATCGACCTGTGCACGGACAACGCGGCCATGATCGCCTCGGCGGCGTACTACCGCCTGCGCCGGGGCGAGACGGCGCCGCTGACGCTCAATGCCATCCCCACCCTTCGCCTGGTGTAAAGGCGGGTTTGCAAGTGCGAAACGAAAGGAAGCTGAACGGCATGGACAAGAAAATCAACCGAAACCTGTGGCAGGCCATCAAGTTTACGCTGTTTTCCATTTCGGCGGGCGTGATCCAGGTGGCGTCCTTCGCCCTGCTGCACGATGTGCTGGGTCTGGAGAGCTACTGGATGAGCCACATTCCCTCCCTGGTGCTGTCGGTGTTGTGGAATTTCACCTTCAACCGGCGCTATACCTTCCGTTCCGACGCGAATCTGCCGCGCTCCATGGCGCTGGTGGCGCTGTTCTACCTGGTGTTCACCCCGGCGTCCGCCTGGTGGGGCACGGCCCTGGAGAATGCCGGCGTCCATACCTGGGTGGTGGAGGTCATGAACCTGCTCATCAATTTTGTGACGGAGTTCCTCTACCAGCGGTTTGTGGTCTATCGCGGCCAGATCGACACCAACGACGTGGCCCGCAAGGCCCAGGGCTGAGGGCGGATGAGAGAATTCTAAGCCCCTTCTAATCAAAATCCTCTTTCGGCGGATGGCGGAATATGATAAGCTGATGCTGTTGAAGGAGGGAAGACCATGGGCTGTCTGATTCATTTGTTCACCTGGCCCTTTGAGCTGGCTGTGGGATTGATTGGGGTTATTCTCAGCGCCGTGGGCCATCTGGCGGCATTCCTGATCGGGCTGGGGATCTGCTGCGCGGGCGTGGCTCTGTGCCTGACCATTATCGGGCTGGTGTTGGGGGTTCCCATGGTGATTTTCGGCGGCGGACTGATGCTGAAGAGTATCTTTTAGCCTGAAGGCGCATTTCGACCGCCTGTGCGCTTGATTCAACCAAGGATGGCTGGGGGCTTGCACTGCCCCCGGCTTTTTTGTATCATCAGCAAGTGAAAGGAGGTGGCCTCATGCGGGTGGAGGTTCAGCTGGACGGCGCCTGTACCGAGCCGCGGGTTGTCATCATGGCCGCCGCGATGACCGAGGAGGTGCAGGCGCTGGTGCAGCGGCTGTCGGAAGCCGCCCCGGCGGTGCTGGCCGGCGTCCGGGACGGAAAGGCCGAGGTGCTGGAGTATGAGGCGCTGATCCGCGTATACGCCAGCGCGGGCAAGGTGCTGGCGGAGACCGACAAGGGGGAATACGTCCTTCGGTTCAGGCTGTATGAGCTGGAGGAACGGTTGGACGCCCGGCGGTTCGTTCGTATTTCCAATTCGGAGATCATCAATCTGCGGCAGGTGCGCAGCTTCGACCTCAGCCTGACGGGCACGGTGTGCGTCAAGCTGATGAACGGAGCGACCACCTATGTTTCCCGGCGGTACGTCGCCAGGGTGAAAAAACTATTGGGTCTGTGAGGTGTGTGCGATGAAAAGAAAAATGATGCTGCGCGGCGCGCTGGGGTTTCCCCTGGGCATCGCGCTGGGTTTTGCCATCACCATTGCGATTTCCTGGCTGTGGGCCGACGGCCACTACGCGCCCTGCGTGCCTGAGCTGGTGGAGGCTGTGGGCAGCGAAATCGGTGCGGTGACGGTTCAGGCGCTGCTGAGCGGTTTGCTGGGCGCGGGCTTTGCCGGGGCGTCGGTGATCTGGGAGATGGAACGGTGGAGCCTGGTGAAGCAGACGGGCGTCTACTTTGTAACCGTTTCCCTGGTGATGCTGCCCATTGCCTACTTGAACTACTGGATGGAGCACAGCGTCGTGGGCTTCCTGTCCTATTTCGGTATCTTCGCGCTGCTGTTTGTGCTGATCTGGCTGGTTCAGCTGTGGGGTGGACGGCGCAGCGTCAAGGCCATGAACGACCGGCTGCGGCATTCGCGGGAGGATGGCCGCCAGCCGTAAGGGGATAAGGAAAAGCCCCTGCAGGCAGGGGCGCAGAGTATCGACAAAGTGGCTTACACCACTTTGTCGAATTTTGCACTCACTCACTGGTCGAACAGCTACGCCATTCTCCCGGTCGGTCGTTCGTGTAAGGAAGCGATTCCTAACGGAATCGCACGAAAATCGCCGTACATGCCGCCGATTTTCGATTTGCAGTCTGCCGACAGCAAGCTACTGTGCCATTGTCAGCAACTTTTTTGACAGTCTGCGAACGGCGAAGCCGTTCTCCCAGTCGTTCGTTCGTGTAAAGATGCTTTTTCAGACGAAAAAGCACGAAAATTGCCGTACAGGGGCTTCGCCCCGTTTAACCGTCCCGGAGGGGCCCGAAGATTTTCGATCAAGAGTCAGAGCGCCTGCGGGCCCTCCGACACCTCCCAGGACTTTTTTGACACCCTGCGGGCCGGTCAAAGCACCGGCCCTTTTGATATGCCTGGCGTGTACACCGCGGCATCGGTGCGGAAGTCGTAGGTTTGGAGGGACAGCAGCTGCCGGGCGTCGGGAGCGAACATGCCGCAGCGGCTTTCGCGGCACCGCACGTTGACCCGGGCGCACAGGGCATAGCGGTCGTTGAGGAAAACCTCGACAATGTCCTCATCGTACAGCGCGTGGATGTGCAGGGGCTGGCCGTCCACGCTGTTGTCCAGGGTCAGGCTGGCAAAGACGAAGGGCTCCCGACCATCGCCCCGGGAGACAATCCGAAGCACCCGGGCGGCGCGGTCAAGCTCCGCCGCGATGCCGTTGTCGCCGTCAAGCAGGACGCCCTGGATGCCCTCGTTTGCCGGGGCGAAGTCCGCGTGGATGCCGAAGTTCCGGCGGCGGCGCTGGGCCAGGGCGACCATCCCAAAGTCCTTCGAGGGCGAGGACCGCAGGGATTCGGCGGTCATTGTCCCTTGAATGCGCCGGGCAAAGGCAGGCTCCAGGCGGCTGCCCAGGCGGCCGTCCGGCGTCAGGTAGACCTCCCGGGGCAGGTTCAGGTCGCCGCCCCACTCCTGATCCCGGTAATTCAGCGGAATCCAGCCGAACAGCAGCCAGTGGTTGCCCCGGGGCGTCAGCTGGGCCGCGCACAGATCCTCGCCGTCCAGGGCCATGGGCTGAATGCTGTTCCAGTCCTGGGCGTCGATGGGGGTATCGGGCTGGCCGAGATACACGCTGGGCGCGCCCACCCAGTGGACGCTCTGCCGCGCCAGGCTGGTCAGCAGCGCCCAACGGCGGCCCAACCGCAGGAACTGGCTGCATTCCGGCTCCAGACAGGTGTACAGGGAACGGCCCTGGTTGGGGAAATGCAGCAGCATCCGCTGCGTGCAGGGCTCCTGGCTCAGGGGGCCGGTCAGCATCACGCCGCAGTCCATGCCCTGGCCGCAGCCGTGATGCTCGTTGGTGTAATAGGCCGTGGCCGTCTGCCGAAGCGCCCGCAGATCGTCGTCATAGAACAGAGCGTGATCCCGGGCCCCGCCGGGGAAGCGCGCTTCCTGGGGCAGGATAGTCAGACTGAGGCAGTCCTTCCAATGGAGAAGATCGCGGCTTTCGCGGATGTCCTCCCCGCAGCAGGCCAGAAAGCCGTCCTTCCAGGGCAAAGGGTTGATGACCGGATGCGCCAGCGGATGCTCCTCCCAGGTGATGAAGTCCGACGTCACGGCCACGGAGCCGTCCTTGCAGACGACGTGCTCAGGGTTGGTGAAGCAGGCGTCGCAGCGCAGGGTACCGTTGGGCACCAGGTAGTACATGTAAACCCTGCCATCATGATAGAAGGGATGGACATCCCCGATGTGCCATTGCTTCGGGCGAAAATGGATCACGCGATTCATTCCTCTCAGTAAGATTGGGCGGCGGCCATGGCGCTGACTTTGGCCCACTGGATATGCTTTGCGCCGATGGGCTGGAATGCCGCGCCCTCCAGGGGCATGTACACCCGGCGGGTGATGGCCTGACGGTCGTTGGCGAAAACCTCGATGACGGCGGCGTCAATGTAGACGGTGACATCGGCAGGCTCGCCGGGCGCCAGGGACAGGGGCGCGCATTCCCGGACGGCGCGGCTCTCGCTGCCGCTGTGGCTGGCGTCCAGGATCAGCTCACCCCGGGCCGGGTCGCAGAGGATGTCCACATAGCGCTCCCCCTGCAGGATGCGCAGACCGGTGACTTCCTCCGCCTGACAGGCCTGCCATTGGACGCGGCAGCAGCGGGGCTGCGCCACGGGCAGGGCGGACAGCACGGCCAGCTCGTCATGGGTGAAGGTACGGTCATCATAGGCCAGGGCGTCGACCTCCGGGGCCGGGGCCATGCCCAGCGTGCCGTCTTCCCGCCGCCAGACCACCCGGGGGAGGCCCATGACGCCGCTCCACCCGAAGCGGCGGAAGTCGTCGGGCAGGTTGTCCCGCAGCCAGGCGAAGACAATCTGCCGCCCCTGGCCGTCCAGATAGGCCTCCGGGGCGAAATAGGCGTCGTCCAACCAGGTCATCCGGCCATGGAGGCGGGGGTGAAAGCGCAGACCGTCCAGCCTGCCGATGTAATACTGACAGCCGCGGTTGTGGGCGATGAACAGCTGCAGGTGTTCATCTGAGGGCGCGCCGCCTTCCTTGGCCGAGGGCAGAGGCAGGAAGCTGGGGCACATATCGTCCTCGGAATCGTCAGGATGGTCGGGACAGGCGTTGTGGTCGTAGAAGCGGCCCTCCCAGCGCCATTGGCGGAGGTCGTCGGAGGAGAAAAGCTCCGTCCAGTCCCCGCGCAGATGAGCGGGAGCGTCCTCCTGACGGCCAAAGCGGTTCAGCACCAGCAGGTTGCCGGTTTGCATATAGTAGCGCCCGTCCCGCTTCCAGATGTTGCTGGGGTCGGCGCAGCCAAGGGGCTGACCGTCGCGGAAGACGATGCCCCATTCGTCCGAGGGAATCACCACCGGGGTCAGCCGCTCCCACCGCTCGTAGGGCGGACGGCTTTTCGCCAGCATGATGCCGGTATAGCTGTCGGGCTTCAGCGGCTGTCCCTCCTGGTTGTAGACCCAGAAGCTCAGGTAGGCCGTGCCATCCTCGTCCACAAATGCGCCGCCGCTGAAGCAGCCCTCGTCGTGGCCGCTCTTTTCCAGGGCGTCGGGCAGATGGCGCCAGTGGAGCAGATCGCGGCTGACGGCGTGGCCCCAGCAGAAGCCCCGCTGGGGATGGGCGTACAGGTACATCAGGTGATGCAGGCCGCCGGCGTAAAAGCAGCCGTTGGGATCGCCGGGGGTGCCGTTGCCGTCGGGGACGCAGAAGTGATAGCGGGGCCGCCAGGGATCCGCCATCAGCCGTTCCCGGTATTGCCGGGCGGTCAGGGCTTCATTCAGACACATAGGATTCTCCTCAATTGATGACGTTAACATTTTGCGGGTACAAAAACCGCGGCGTCAGACAGAAGCCACGGAGGAACGCTCCACCAGGGAGGGGCGGATGAACCGATGAACCGGCGGGGCCGCCTCGTCCTCAGCGCGCACCTTTGACAGGATCAGGTTGACGGTCTCCTGGGCGATGCGGTTGATGGGCTGGCTGATGGCGGTGATGTCCATCAGCGTGACCCACTGCACATCGTCCTGAATGATAATGCTCATATCCTTGGGGATGTCCAGCATGAGCTTGCGGCAGGCCGTGACGGTGGCGTGGCCGAGGATGTTGGTGCCGGCCACAATGGCCGTGGGGTGCAGGCGCTCGATGGCCTTGATGATGTCGTCCTCCGCGAAGGAGCTGGTATCAAAGGCGAGGATGTAGCGCTCATCCACCGTCAGCCCGCGCTCGGTGAAGGCCTTGCGGTAGCCCTCGGCGCGGCCTGCCCAGTTGACATCCAGCAGCAGGATGCGCCGATGCTCCTCGTCCAGCAGACGGCGGGTGGCCAGCTGGACGCCATAGCTGTCGTCGATGACCAGGCTGTCCAGGGTGTCGTAGACGTTGCGGTAGAGCTGAAGCACGGGGAGCTTCCGGGCGGTGATGAGGTCGATGGAGCGGGTGTCCGTGCGGCGCACCGGGGTCAGCACGATGCCGTCCACCCGGGCGCCGGCCAGCATGGCCAGGCTGGAGCGCTCGGACTCGGGGTCCTCATTGCTGAAGGACATCAGCACGGAGAAGCCCTTGGCGCGGAGCTTCTGCTCGATCAGCGCGTTGACCTGGGTGTAGAAGCTGTTGCCCGCGTCGGCAACCACGATGCCGATGGTATTACTGCAATTGCTGCGGAGGGCGCGGGCCAGGCGGTCGGGCTCGTAGCCCAGCTCCTGCATGGCGGCCAGGACGGCCTGCTTGGTGGTATCCTTCACGCAGTCCATGCCCCGGGCCACCCGGGACGCCGTCATGACGGACACGCCTGCCGCCTGGGCTACTTCTTTGATGGTCGCCATGGTGCTCCTCCGTCAGACAGGCCGCACAAGGTGAAGCCCTGTCACTTCTGCTGTATGGTAGCCTTGTGATTTGGTTCCATTATAGCAAGAAATGACCTGCTTTACAAGGGCTGTCACTCGGGGAATGCAAGATCGTATACGCTGATGGCGGCAGCCTCCGCGCCGGTGACGCTCATGGCCTGACAGCGGGTGTCCTCGCGCATCCTGGCGGCCAGGGCGCATTGCTGGTCAAGGAAGACCTCCAGCATGTCCGCCTCGGCGATGACGCGTACCGTGTGGCTGCCGGCCAGCGCGCCCGGCGTCAGAGGCTGGCTGACGTGGGTCAGCGTGTCATCCTGGCCGACGGCGAACAGGCCTGCCCCGTCATCGAGGGTGATCTGACCGTTGCCGCAGCGGATGACGGCGCGTTCCCCGGCCTTCAGGGTGAAGGCGAATTCCGCGTCATAGCGGTCGAAGTCGCCGGAAACGGACGCCTCGCCCCGGGTCAGCAGCTCGCCGCGAAGCGCCTGCCCCACCTGCGGGGCCAGCGATGCCGACAGGGCGCCGTCCGCGTTCTGCGTTACCCGCAGCGGCAGGGTCAGGTGGCCGCCCCAGCTTCCGCCGTCCCAGTTGGGGGCAATCCAGCCCCAGCAGTACAGGCCGTCCGGCCCCTGGGCAAGCTGCGCGGCGCAGACATCCTCACTGGTCAGGAAGTGCTCCTCCTTCTCGTTCCAGTCCTGCTCCAGGATGCCCTTGCCCTCGTCGCCAATGTAGTAGCTCAGCCGGCCCACATGGTTCTCATGCCGCCGGGCCAGGCTGACGAAGATGTACCAGCGGTTGCCGATCTTCATCATCTGCGAGCATTCGGGCTCGCCGTGGAGGCCGTCGGGGTAGGCGATGAGCGTGGTGTCGATGGGGCTCCATTGCTCCGGGGCGCTTCCGGCGGTGCAGGCCGTGGCCAGGGCGCACTTCATGCCGAGACCCTGCCCCTGCAGCTGATTGGTGCGGTAGGCCGTGCAGATGACCCGCCATACCCCCGCGTCCTCGTCGAAGAAAACGTAAGGGTCGCGCATGCCCACGAAGGTCGTGTACCCCATGGGGATGCTGGCGTCGCTGCCGGGGTTCTCCCAGTGAAGCAGATCATCACTGCGGGAGGCGGACATGCTGACGCCGCTGCCGTACCAGGAGTAGTATTGATCCTGATACTTCTGCACACCCAGTACAAAGTAAGGCGCTAAAGCTCCCTGGCTGGAAAGCGCCGCAGGTTCCCAATGGAGCAGGTCGGCGGAGCGCAGCGCCGCGGCATCGAAGTTACCGTTGGCGCGGAGGTAGTACATGAGCCAGGTTTGGGTATCGGCATCGTAGTAGGGGTGGACGTCGCCAATGTTTTCACCCGGGTAATAGTGGATGGTTTCCGCCATGGCCGTTCCTCCCAAGAGCGTCAGCGCCAGCAGCACCATGGCCGTCAGCAGCGCGGATCGGTGTTTGTTCATGCTTGTATCCTCATGGGGTAGGAGGGAAGGGGGATACCGGTTGGCCGGTATCCCCGTGGTTCGGGTCGTCAGACGCCCATCAGCCGGTTGTAGGCGGCCTGGTAGATGGCCATCAGCCGCTCGATGCCCATGGCGTTCAGCGCGGCGATGTACTCATCCCACTTGGAAAGATCCTCGGCGCTGATGATGAACTTGGCTTCCATTTCCTTCACATAGGAGAAGATGGTGCCCTGAATCAGGTCAAGCTCCTCCTGCTCCTCGGCGGAGAAGGTCAGGGTGGGCACATAGCTGACAGGCTGGAAGGGCTTGTACAGCTCGGCATGGTCGATGAAGTCCTGGCCGATGCGGGCGCTGAGGGACTCGGGATCGGCAGGCTTGCCCATCTTGCTCATTTCCAGGCTGGTGTAGCACAGGGAGTAGCCGCCGGGGCAGTTGCCGTTCATCCAGTCGTCGGAGGAGACGCCTTCAGGCGCGGGGATGCTGCTGTAGGTGCCGTCGTCGTTCCAGCGCCAGGTCAGGTTTTCCGGGCCCATGGAGAATTCATAGGAGCCCTGGACGGTGTAGAAGTAGTCCGCCATGCGGATGGAGACCTCAGGATACTTGCACTTGTCGGTAATCATGAAGCAGTTCTTGAAAATGGTGGGGGACTCGGTCATCTTCCACAGCTGGCTGCCGTCCTCTCCCTTGAGGGCGGGCACATGGGTGTAGTCGAAGTACCGCTCGGAGCCAACCACATAGTCGCCCACATGGCGCAGGAAGGAGCCCATGATTTCGTCCGCACCCTGGGCGACGGCGTTGAACTCGTCGTTGCCGATGGTGAAGGTCTGGTTCCACAGCAGGCCGTCGGCATACATGTCGCGCCAGTAGGCAAGGCCCTCACGATAGCCCTCCGCCATGGGTACGAAAATCAGGCTGCCGTCCTCACCCACCATCATGTGGTTGAACTGGTTGTCCACAACGCCCCAGGGGCCGTACAGGGAGCCCATGCCGTAATATCCCGCCCACAGGGACATGGGGATTTCGTCGGAGGGGTCGCCGTTGCCGTTGCAGTCGTTGTCGCGGAAGGCCTCCAGCACCGTGCGCAGCTCGGCGGGGGTGGTGGGAACGGCCAGACCCAGCTTGTCCAGCCAGACCTTGTTGATGTACCACTTGTCCTCAACGTACTGGTTGTTGGAGTTGTTCACCCGGGGCAGGGAGTAGACCTTGCCTTCCACGGCGATCTTCTCAAAGACCAGGTTCTCGTTGTCGAACATGGCCTTGATGTTGGGGGCGTACTGGTCGATGAGGTCGTTGAGTTCCAGGAAGATCCCGGCGGGGCCGTACAGACCGGCCACGTTGCTGGCTTCCACACCGGCGATGCGGCCGTACCACACGTCGGGATAGGAGTCGGTGGCCATCATCAGGTTGAAGGTTTCCTGGGCGTTCTGCAGGGGCATCTCCATGAATTCAATGTTCACGCCCGTCATCTTCATGTAGTCCTGCCAGACCTGCATCTCCTCATACGCGGGGGCGTTGGGGGAACGCATGTAGCCCACGGTGATGGTCACGGGCTCGTCCACAATGGGATAGCCCTCCGCGTGGAAGGTCGCGGGGATTTCGGCCAGGGCCGCCGCCGAGGACAGCAGCATAGCCAGCGACAGGAGGATAGCCACGAGTTTCTTCATAGAACCAGGTCTCCTTTCCATATTTAACGCCTTTCCGGCGCTAATTAGCCTTTGATGGAGCCGATCATGACGCCCTTGACGAAGTGCTTCTGCACAAAGGGGTACACGGCCAGCATGGGAATTGAGGATACGATGATGAGGCCATACTTGATGATTTCCGCCGTGTGGGAGTAGGTGGCCGCGCCGCCGAAGTCGGTGATCATGTTCTCGCTGAGCACGTTCTTCAGCAGGATGTTGCGCAGCACCACCTGCAGGGGGTAGTCGGCGGCGTTGCGCAGGTAGATGATGGCGTTGAAGAAGGCGTTCCAGTGGCCGGTGCCGTAGAACAACACCATGACGGCCAGCACCGGCTTGGACAGGGGCAGCAGGATCTTCAGCAGATACTGATAATCGTCGCAGCCGTCGATGTTCGCGGCGTCGTGCAGCTCCTCGGGGATGGAGGATTCAAAGAAGGAGCGCATGACGATCATGTTGTAGGTGGAAATGGCCCCGGGGATGACCAGCGCCCAGAAGGTGTTGTACAGCCCCAGCAGCTTCACCACCAGGAAGGCGGGGATCATGCCGCCGCTGAAGTACATGGTGAAGGTCATCACCAGCAGCAGGGGCCGCCGCCCCACCAGCCCACGCCGGGACAGCGGATAGGCGGCCATGACGGTCATGACGATGTTCAGCGTGGTACCGATCAAGGTGTAGCGCACGCTGTTGAAGAAGCTCTGCCAGATTTCCGCGGACTCAAAGATTTTCTGATAGCCCTCCAGGGTGAAGCCCTTGGGCAGGAGCACCACCTTGCCGGAGGAAACCAGGATGGGGTCGGAGTAGGAGGCGCTGATGACGTAAAGCAGCGGATACGCCACCAGAACCAGCACCAGGGTAATCAGCGCGAGATTGATAACGTTAAACACCCGGTCGAAAACGGTGGGGCGGATTTTGTTGCTGCGGGCCTGCCGCTGTGTGTTCACCATAGACTTGTCCCTCCCAGCCTGCGCACGATGGTGTTGACGACAACGAGCATCACAAAGCTGACGACGGAGTTGAACAGGCCGATGGCCGTGGCGTAGCTGAACTTGTTGCTCATCAGACCCACGTTGTACACATAGGTACTGATGACCTGGGAGGAGGAGATGTTCAGGTTGTTCTGCATCAGCCAGACCTTCTCAAAGCCCACGCTCATCACGCCGCCCGCGGACATAATCAGCATGATGCAGATGGTGGGACGGATGGCCACGAAGTCGATGTGGATGATCTTCTGCAGCTTGTTCATGCCGTCGATGTAGCCGGCCTCGTACAGCTCGGGATCCACGGAGGAGAGGGCCGCGATGTAAATGATGCAGCCCCAGCCGGCCTCCTGCCAGATGCCGGAGAGCACATAGATGGTGTTGAAGTACTGGGCGTACTGCATGAAATGCACCGGGGAACCGCCCAATTTCCGTATCAGCAGGTTGATGATGCCGCTATCGGGGTTGAGGAAGGTGGTAATCATGGAGACGAAGACCACGGTGGAGATGAAGTGCGGGGCGTAGGTGACGGTCTGCACCAGCTTCTTGTAGGGCTTGCTGCGCACCTCGTTGAGCATCAGCGAAAGGATGATGGGCACCGGGAAGCCCGCGACAATGCCGTAGATGCTCAGCACCAGGGTATTGCGGATGATGTCCCAGGTGCCGTAGGCGGAGAAGAACTGCCGGAAGTACTTCAGCCCGACCCAGTCATGGCCGAAGATGCTGAGCCTGGCGTCATACTGCTTGAAGGCGAGGGTGATGCCGTACATGGGCAGGTAGTGAAAAAGAATGTAATACGCCAGCACCGGCACCAGCAGGAGATAAAGCCGCCAGTTGACGGCGATCCGCTGCCATAGGGATTTCCTGCGCACTTGCTGCACGATCAACGCCTCCCTGTCATATGTTCAACACCATTATAATGTTAACGTTATCATTTGTCAATAGTTCAATATAAATTTCTAAAAAGGAAAATTTGCGACCGTAAACAACAGACAAAGAGCTGCTGATGAAAGGCGAAAAGCGTCTGTCGGCACGAAAAAACGTCCCGCCTTTGTTTGGGCGGGACGTGCAATTGGAATCGTTAACGCTGATTGCGGCGCTGGCTCCGACGATGGCGAACCGGCGCGTCCTCGGCGGCAGGCTCCGGGTCTTCCGCGGGCAGGGTGGCTTCATCGCCGCCGACTTCATCCTCCGGCTGCGGGATGTCTTCCGCTTCATCCAGGAGCAGGTCTGCCTCATCAGCCGGGGCAGGCTCGTCCTCGCCGTCCACCGTGACGGTGGGATCCAGCTGCATCCGGGCGGCGGTGTTGGGGTAAAGCTGGCGCAGGGTTTCCTCGATGGACGCCTGATCCTGCACGGGCTCGTCCGGGGCTTCCGCACCGTCGTCGGGCTGGTCGGCTTCCGCCGCTTCGCCCTCAGGCGCGGTCTGCGGTTTGGGTTCAGGCTTGGCCTGCTTGTGCTGACCGGGCTGGGTGTAATTCCGGGAGCCGCTGCGCTCCAGGTGATCCTGGGCCTTGGAGGAGGCTACATTGGCCTGGATGCGGCGCACCACGCCCGCGGCCAGCAGCGCCAGGCTGATGATCGCCAGCACCATGAACACCCAGTACAGCGCCTGCAGCACCTGCTGGATGCTGCCCACATACTCCGGCAGGCCGTCGTCCGTGGGGATTTCCTCATACTTGGGCAGAGGCGGCGTAATGATCGGCGCCTCGGTGGGGACGGCGGTAGGCTGGGCGTAGGCGATGGGGATGATGTTGCTGTTGAAGGTCTCGGTCTCGTCCAGCTGGTTCTTCACGGAGGCGTCAAAGCGGTACTGCCCCGCCATGGAGACGCTCACGTCCCGGGTGAGCTCCCGGGTCTCTCCGGCCAGGATGGAGGGGAAGGTGGCCAGCGTCACGCCGGAGGCGGACACCGTCACGTCCTTGGCTTCCGCCGCGCCGGTGTTGGTGACCTTCACCACGAATTTGACAATGCCGGGAAGCTGATAAATGGTGTCCCTGTCGGCGGAGGCGCTGACCTCCAGGAGCACCCGCTGGGTGGGGTCGATGGCCTTGAGGTCAACCCGGTCGGTGACGGTTTCCACCGCGTTGCCGTCCGTGCCGGTACCGGCGACGGTGAACTGATAATCTGCCGCGCCCTCCATGGTGACGGCCCGCTGCTGGGTGACGGTCTGTCCGGCGGGGACGCTCAGGCCGGTGAAAACCTCGCCCAGGGTGGGGTCGGTCACGGTGACGTTCTGGAAATCAACCTTGCCGGTATTTTTCAGGGTCAGGGTCAGGGTAACGGTTTCCCCGGGGGCGCCGCCCTTCTTGTCGCTGGCCAGGGAGGCGGAGAGGTTGATCTCGCCGTACTTGATGGTGGCCTTGTCCTTCTTGACGGTATTGGTCTTGCCCCCCGCCTTGTAGGTGATGGTGGCCTCGCTGGTGAGGTCCTTCTTCTTCATGGTGGTGGTGAAGGTATAGCTGCCCTTTTCCCCGGCGGGTACGGATTTAATGGAACCCCGGCGGGTGGAAATACCGCTGTTTTCCTTGATGGACACGTCCGTGATGTCGACATTGCCGGTGTTCACAATATCATAGGTCACGGTGACCTTCTGGCCCTCGCCGACGGTGGTGGGCGCGATGATGCGGTTGACCTCCACCGCCGTGACAGCGCCCGCGTAGGCGATGCTGCGGGAGAAGTTCAGCTCCTTGTTCATCATTTCGCCGCTGTCGTTCAGGACGGAATAGCGGATTTTGAAGATGACCTTGCCGTTGTTCAGCTCGTCCTGGGTGACGTTCCACACGCCGCTCCAGCGCTTGGAGGAGCCTGCCGCCAGGGTGGGCGCGCCGAATTCCTCCACCTGCCGCCCGTCGGGATAATACAGGGTGATGGGGCTGGGCATTTCACTCTCGCCGGTGTTGGTCACCTCGATGGTGACCGTCACCTCGCCCGGGGCCGTGAAGTCATAGCTGCTCAGCTCCATGGCCAGCTTGAGGTTATCGGTTTCCGCCGCGTGGGCAACCGCAAACAGGCCCAGCATGAGCAGGGCCGTCATCAGACATACAATCAGCCGTCGTTTCGTCATGGCATCTTTTTGGGCGGAACGCATCCGCCCATCCTCCTTCCGCGCCCGGACAGGCATGGCATCGGTCGATCGACGCTTGGTGAAGCGTACAAATCATCAATCCTATTGTACCCGTGAAGGGGTATGCCTGTCAAGCAAACGGGCCCGGGAAATGTAAATTCTGTGCGCCGTCAGCCCGGATCGGCCTCCAGCAGGGCCCTCATGCCCATGATGTAACCGTAAAACCCGAAGCCCACGATCTGTCCCCGGCAGGCGGAGGCCGTCATGGACACATGGCGGAAGGCATCCCGGGCGTGGACGTTGCTCATGTGGCACTCAATCACCGGCATGGGCACCGACGCGATGGCGTCGTGGAGGGCGACGGAGGTGTGGGTGTAGCCTCCCGGATTAAACACCGCGCCGTCAAAGCCGTCGAAGTACGCCTGCTGAAGGGCGTCGATGAGCGCGCCCTCGTGGTTGGACTGAACGCAGCGCAGCTCGACGCCCAGCCGCTGGGCCTCCTCGCGGCACAGGGCCAGCAGGTCATCGAAGGTCTTCGCGCCGTAAACGGATTTTTCCCGAAGACCGGTCAGGTTGATGTTGGGGCCGTTGAGGATCAGGATTTTCTTCATAGCGGCTTCAGCTCCTTGGTCAGGATGTCTATGAGGTCGTCCGGCATGGGATGGCCCTGCCACAGGGCCTCGGCTTCCACCGCCTGGGCGATGAGCATCCCCATGCCCATGCAGGCGGGAATGCCCCGCTGCCGGGCGGCGCGCACCAGCACGGTTTCCGGGGGATTGTAGATCATGTCGGCCACCCCTGTGGCCCGCCGGAGGATGGCGTCAAGGGCTTCGGGGCGAATGGGGCAGCCGTCCACATCCGGCCACATGCCCGCCGGGGTCGCGTTGACCAGCACGCCGCTGAAGGCCGTGTCAAAGGCGGCGTAATCCATCTCACCCTCCGCCTTCGGATGGCGGGAAACCATGGTCACGCTGGCGGCGCCCATCCTTTCGAGGGCTACCCGGGCGGCCTTCGATGCTCCGCCGGTGCCCAGCACGAAGCAGGGCTTGCCGCTGGGGTCGATGCCGCCCCGGCGAAGCTCGTCCATGAAGCCGGGTACGTCGGTGTTATGGCCCCAGCCGTCCCGGGTGACGGTGTTCACCGCGCCGATGGCCCGGGTGGCGTCATCCATGCCGCGCAGGAAGGGAAGAATGTCCTGCTTGTAGGGGATGGTCACGTTGAAGCCGTCCAGCTCGGCCATCAGGCGCGGAACTTCCTCCCGGAAGCGCTCTTGCGGAATTTCGATCAGACGGTAATCCGCCCGGATGCCCAGATGCCGGAAGATGGCTTCATGGACAGGGACGGACAGGCTGTGCCCCAGGTGCTCACCGATGAGGGCGTAGTGCTGCATGACGGGGGCCTCCCTTGGGTTTGATGGGGTTATTATACACCAAGGAGGGCGGAGGGGGCAAGCAAAAAAGCGCCGCCCACAGGGAGGGTGGCGCAGAAGGTATTGTACTTTGCTATCCTGATTACGGATGGTTGTTCCGCTGCCGATCCGCCATCGCCTGGGCCTGAAGGCACAATTCCGCCGCCTTGAAGGCGTGTTCCTGGGTCATGGCGGTCTCGGTGCGCTCCAAGCAGTCGCGGATGAGCTGACTGAAGAAGGGCGCGCCGGTCAGGCCGGTGCAGTCGATGCGCCGCTCACCCCGCCGGTTCACCAGGTACAGCTGATCGCCGCCCCGGTCGGTGGTAATGTCCACATTCTTCCGCAGCTCGATGTAGCCCTCGGTGCCCAGCAGAAAGGTTCGGCCATCCCCAAAGGCTTTAAGGACGTCCGGGGTGAACCAGTCTACCCGGCAGTAGCCTGTGGCGCCGTTGGCCCCCGTTAACGAGCAGTCTCCGAAGTCCTCCAACTCGGGCGTTTCGGGATGAGCGTAATTATCCACCCGGCCAGCGTTTACCGTGGCTTCCTCATTGCCGGTGAAGAACAGGAACTGCTCGATTTGATGGCTGCCTATGTCGCACAGGATGCCGCCGTATCGCGCCTTGTCAAAGAACCAGTCCGGGCGGCTGGGGGCGCTGAGGCGGTGGGGCCCGAAGCCCTCGGTGTGGATTACCCGGCCGATCTCGCCCGCCTGTACCAGATACCCAGCCAGCGTCGCGGCCTCGGAGCTGAGACGCTCGGAATAGTAAACCATGTATTTGCGGCCCGTGGCCTGCGCCGTCCGCCGTGCTTCGGCCAGCTGGGCGAGGGTGGTCATGGGCCCCTTGTCCACAAAGAAGTCCTTGTCGGCGGCCATTACCCGTAATCCCAGGGGACAGCGTTCGCTGGTGACGGCGGCGCAGGCCACAAGCCGGGTCTGGCGATCCGCGAGGATTTCGTCCTCGCATCGCGCTGCCCTGGCCTGGGGATAGCGCCGACAGAAATCCGCCACCTTGGCCGGGTCGGCGTCATAGACGTATTTCAGCGTGGCTCCGGCCTTCAGCAGGCTGCCGGTCATGCCGTAAATATGCCCATGCTCCAGGCCTGCCACGGAGAAGACAAACTCCCCGGGCCTGGCGGCGGGCGTCGGCAGCGGCGGCAGCAGATGGTTGAGTCCTTCCATACCTACCATGGCAATCCCTCCTTGCTGCGGGGCTTACCAGCGCACCTGCCAGCGATCGCTGTATTCGCCCTCAGGCCGCCCCTGCGCTTCCCGGGGCTTATAGACAGACTGCGCCGCACGCTCCTGCAGCAGCCGGTCGAACAGCGCTGTGTCCAAGGGCAGGGATACGCTGACGTTCCCAAGCCACTGGGACAGGTAGGCCGCATTGGACAGCGTGAGTTCATGTACGCCTTCCACCCCGGGGGCCAGCAAAGGCGTTCCTGTGCGGATGGCCAGGGAGAAGTCGTTCAGGATGCCCGCATGGGCCGCCTCCGGGCCGTCAGGCAGGATTTCCTCATAGTCCACAGGGATTTTGGCAAAGTTCTCCTGCGATTGGAAGCGCACCTCGGCTTCATCCTGGGCGAGCCGCCACCACTTCATGACGCCGTTTTCCAGCACGAGCTTACCCTTTGTGCCGGAGATTTCCAGGCGGTTGGTGCCGGGATATTCTCCCGTGGAGGTGATGAAGGCCCCTGTGGCCCCGTTTTTGTAGTGGGTCAGCAGCGTCGCCTCGTCCTCCACCTCAATGCGGTGGTACTTGGCGGTGTCGCAGTAGGCGGTGACAGACTCCGGCATACCGCAGATCCACTGCCACAAATCCAGATTGTGCGGGGCCTGGTTGAGCAGCACACCGCCGCCCTCGCCGCCCCAGGTGGCACGCCAGGAGCCGGAATCATAATAATGCTGGGTGCGGTACCAGTTGGTGATAATCCACACCGTGCGCTTCATTTCGCCCAGTTGGCCGCCCTGAACAATCTCCCGGCAGCGGCGGAACAGGGGATTGGTGCGCTGATTGAACATGATGCCGAAGACCCGGCCGCTCTCCTGCGCTGCGTCACACAGCCGTTGGGCCCGGGAAAGGGCGATGTCGATGGGCTTCTCCACCAGGGTATGGCAGCCCGCCGCCAGACAGGCGGAAGCGATCTCCCCGTGCAGGGGATGGGGCACCGCCACGATGACCGCCTCCGGCTGATGCTCCCGCAGCAGCTCCTGCCAATCCGCGTACCGCGCCGCTTCCGGGAAGCGCTCCGCGCAGGCGTCCAGCCGCTCGGTGGCAATGTCGCATACCGCCGTGAGGGCCATGCCCTCCACCTTGCCCGCCGCCAGACAAGCCGCGTGGGCCGTGCCCATGTTGCCCACGCCAATGACAGCCGCTCGGATATTCGCCATAGTATGATCTCCTTCGCGCCCCATGGCGCATCAGTATCGGCACAGCGGCAAAGCCGCTTGACCGAGCCTGCGGCGCTTCCGCGTCCAGCGCAGACGCCCGGTCGGAAAGCCTCTCATCTCATAAGAACGCAAAACTGACGCGCAGGGGCTTAGCTTCATTAGAGCGCCCTAATTGGGCTTAAGAATTTTGATGGCGCGTGGGAGGGGCCGCGGCCCCTCCCATGCGGTCACAGCAGGCTCTTGAATGCGTCGCAGGCCGCGTCAAAGGCCGCGTCGCTGCTGTCGAAAACGTAGAGGCCCACCTGGCTGCTCTCCCCCTCGCGCTCCAGGCTCTTCAGGCCGTCAAAGACCTTCAGGTGGGGCTCGATGGTTACGGCGTCGCCGCCCTGGGCACGGTAGTCATCAACGATCTTCTTCACCTGGCCGATGCCCTTCCCGGCGGGCACCACGCTGCCGTCAGCCAGAGCGTCCTTGATGTGCAGGTACTTGATGAAGGGCTTGAGCATTTCCCAGCCCGCCCAGGTATCCTGGCCGCACTGGACAAAGTTGGCGGGGTCGAACACACCCTTCATGGCGGGGAAGGCCTGCAGCAGCTCTAGGCAGCGTTCGGCCATATCGCCATAAATGCCCTTCTCGTTTTCATGGCAGAAGCATACGCCGCTGCCCTCGCCCGCTCGCAGCATCTCGCCTACCTGATCCATCACCTTGCCGCGATAGTCGGCGGGGTTCTTGCCGCCGGGGATGTAGAAAGAGAACATGCGCAGGTTTTCCGCGCCCAGAACCCGGGCTACCTCAAGGGTGTGGCGCAGGACGTCCAGGTGGGCGGCGAAGTCGCCGGTTTCAATGTCAATCTTGCCGATGGGGGAGCCGATGGTCCAGACCTTCAATCCGGCGTCCTCCAGCCTGGCTCGAACCTCCCGAGCCTTTTCAATGCTGATGGCGGAGACATTCTGGCCGTCCACACCGCGGATTTCCAGTCCCTGAAGGCCATTGCGCACCATGGCGGCAATCTGGCCGTCCACAGCCTTGGCGGCCTCGTCGGCAAAAGCGTAAATCTTCATCGTATCCATGTTTTTCCTCCGTTACCGATCCTTCAGTCGCAGCATGGGGGCGAAGACGCCGCCCTGGACGCTGCGGGCAATGAACGCCTCATAGCGCCCGGTCTTGGTATCATACCAGTCGGAGAAGGGCACGCGGGAGGTCGTTTCCTGCAGGAAGCGAACGATGGGCTGCAGGAGCTTTTCCCGAGTATCCAGATCGTCTGCCATGGCCGCCGTCCAGCAGATCCAGTCAGACTTGGTGTAATCCGCGCGAGAATCCAGGGGCAGGCCGAAGCGATTGATCCGAGGCAGGTAGCTGTTCAGCTCCGCTGTATAGAAGCTGTCCGGCAGAAGGTTCAGGCCCAGCACCTTGTCCCACAGCAGGTTGTACTTCATGCTCCAGCCCTGACCGTCCAGGGTCAGGGGCGTGCTGCCCGCCATGCCCACCTTCTGGGCGAAGCGGCCGGCCATCTCCCGGGCACGGGCCACCCAGCTTTCGTCCCCGATGAGCCTGCCGTAGCACGCCACGCCAACGATGGCCTTGGCCGCCAGGTTCACGTTATGGGCCAGATGACCGGCGAAATCGTCCGTGCACAGCTGCTCACCGGGGTCCTCGCCATACTGAACCAGATACCGTACCCACTTGTCCAGCAGGCCGCGGTACTGTTCCTTCAGGTCGGCCTTCGCACCGAAGGTCACGGCGGCCTCCAGCATCACCAGCATGTTGCCGCACTCTTCCACGGGCATCTGGTAGCGCAGATCGTAGACCTTGGCGCCGGCGGGGTAGAGGTAGAACGGCGGATAGCAGTCGCCCTCCCTGGTTCTGCGCCGGGCGATGGCGGCGTAGACCTGACCGGTGGCGTTGGGGTAGCGGCCCACGTCATGGGGCGCGAAGTCATCCGTCCACACGGGCATGGAGGCGAACGCCATCACCGGGCGGCACAGGGCGTTGACCAGCTCGGGGTTATAGCGCAGGAACATGGGAATGGAGGGGTAGCTGACATCCACGGTGCCGATGCAGCCGTTGGAGTCGTTCTCCTTGGACAGGAGCGCCATCTCTCCCTCCGGCGTGGCGATGAGCTTGTGGGCGGCCAGGGTCTGCCGCCAAGCTGCGGCCGTCAGCGCGGCGAAGGGTTCCCCGCCGGAGGCCAGGGCGTCCGCCGTCACCCGCTCGTCCATGCGGCGGCAGCGGTCGAGAATCTCGTCGAAGTGCGCCCAGCCGTAGGTGATGGCGTCGGTGATCTGGGCGCCGTCGCGGCGATACCAGGGCTTGCACAGGGCGCCGAAATAATTGATGGAGGCAATGTCGTCATAGGCGATGATGGCACGAATGGTCTGGCCCTCAGCGGCGCCCTGCCAGGTCATGGTCAGGCCGTCGCCGACGGGCGCGGTTTCCCCGTCGCCGGTGAGGTACAGGTAGCCCCAGTCGATGGTCACATGGTCGCCGGAATGACTCAAGGGCTTTTGCACCACCTGACCGCACCAGGCTGTAGCGTGGCCTGCCAGCTCAAAGCTGTCCCCCGTCATGGCCGGGCGGATCGGGCCGTCGTAGCACAGGCTGTCGGTCAGCGTCAGGCTGACGGATACCTGGTGAGCCGCGCCGTCGGCGGAGGAGGCGGCAAAGGCTGCCAGGGTGATGGGCATGCTCATCAGGTCGGGGTCATCGGGCAGGGCGGGGGTGGTCAGCGACACTTCCAGGGCCACGCCGGCAAATTCAGATACAAAGCGGGTGCGGGTAGGGGTAACCTCCACCTCGGTCAGGGCGGCTTCCGGCTCCGCCGTCACCCCCAGGAAGCGGCAGGCCTTGCCGTCCACCGTCATCACGCCGTGGATAGGCTTCTGCGGGCCGCTCCAATGGATGGCCTCGGTCTGGGTCATGGTATCGGCGGGCATCCAGACAGAAAAATAAGGGTCGGACGCGATCAGGGGCAGGGCGGGCAGTCGATCCATACGGGACATGCGTAGATTCCTCCTCGCGCTTAATAGGCTGAACATAGGTTTCGGCAGGACGCCGCGACGTTCCTGCCGAAAAAGGGAATTTGGGTATAGGGAATTTGTTTTTTGGCTCAGCCCTTCAGGCCTTGGGTGCTGATGCCTTCCACCAGCTGCTTCTGGAAGAAGAAGAAAATGACGAGAATCGGCACCAGGGACAAAACCGACATGGCGAAGGTCGCGCCGAAATCTGTGCCCGCGCTGTCCGTGAACAGCTTCAGGGCGTAGGCCGATGTATACATGGACGGTGCGTTCAAGTACAGCAACGAACCCATGAAGTCTCCCCAGGAGTTAATGAAGGTCAGGATAGCCACCGTAACCAGCGCCGGTACAATCATCGGCAGGAGAATGTAGCCGAAAATGCCGTACCAGCTGCACCCGTCGATACGGGCAGCCTCGTCCATATCCCGGGGGATACCGCGGATAAACTGCATGACCAGGAAAATATCAAACGCGCTGCCGAAAAAGGCGGGAACTGTCAGCGGAAGATAGGTTCCTACCCACCCCATCTGGTTAAACAGGATGAAACGAGGGATCATCATCACCTGGCCGGGAAGCATCATGGTGATAATCATCATCACAAACCAGAAATTGCGGCCAGGGAAGCGCAGCCGCGCCAGACCAAAGGCCACACAGGCCGCTGACAGTGTCGCGCCGATGGCGGACAGGGAGGCGATCAACAAAGAATTTCTGAAATAAACGCCAAAGCTCAGTCCGGCAAAGCCGCGCCAGCCGTTCACATAGTTTTCCGTGGTGAAGGTTTGGGGAATCAGGCTGCCCACCGTGGTAAAGATTTCGCTATTCGGCTTAAAGGAGGAAGCAAGCATCCACAGCAGCGGATAGAGCATCGCTATACTGGCGGCAGCCACCAGGACATGATAGATCACCGTCACGACTTTCCTTCTTTTCGCCATGCTGTGATATTTGACTTGAGGCGTACGGATCGCTGTCATAGACTCACTTCCCCTCTGATTCATAGTAGACCCACGCGCTGGAGGAGCGGAAGATCATCGCAGTAAAGGCTGCGATAACCAGCAGCATGAACCACGCCATGGCGCTGCCGTAACCCATCTCGTAGTAGGTGAAGGCCCGGTTGTACAGGTGCACGCCGTAATACAGCGTGGTATTGAGCGGCTTGCCCTGCGTAATCAGATAGCTGGAATTGAACGCCTGGAAGGCGCCAATCGTCTGATTAATGAGGTTGAAGAAGAAGATGGGGGTAATCATGGGCAGCACAATCTTGAAAAAGCGCTTCACAGGCCCCGCGCCGTCCACAATGGCGGCTTCATGGTAGCTCTGAGGCACGTTTTTCAGCGCCGCAAGGAAGATCAGCATGGAACTGCCGAACTGCCACACGCCCAAGCCAATCAGCACGCCCAGGGCCGTATTCGGATTGGACAGCCACTTGACCGGCGCGGCGCCAAAAAGGGCCGTGATGTGGTTAATGGCACCGTTATAGGAGAACAGCTGCTTCCACGTCAGCGCCACGGCAACACTGCCGCCCATCAGGGAAGGAATGTAGAACGCGGAACGGTAGATCGGTATCGCTTTGGTGTTGCGGGAGAGGATCAGCGCCACGCCCAAGGATACAAGCAGCTTGATCGGCACCTGGATCAGCGCGAACTTAAAGGTGACCCAGAAAGACTTCCAGAACAGCTTATCCTCGAAGAACATCCGTCGGAAGTTATCAAAGCCGATCCATTTAGGCGCTGTCAGCACATTGTAGTCGGTAAAAGCCAGGTAGAGAGAGGTAAAGAAGGGAATGATGGTAAAGGCAATCAGTCCGATGATGAAGGGGGTTATGAATACATAACCTGCCACTTTCTCCTGACCAAGCGTCCTGGACAGCTTGCTCATGCTGCTTCACTCCTTTAAAAAGGAGGAGACCGCCGGCTTAGGCGGCCTCCCCCTGCCGTATGATGGAATTATTCTGCGCTGGGCTGAGCAGCCTTCAGGAGCAGAGCGTTGGCTTCGTCCATAAACTGCTGCGCCCACGCGGTCATGTCGTCCACCTGACCATACTGCACAGCCTCAAAGTACTGGCCCAGCAGGGCTTCCACTTCGCCGGAAGCAGCGGCGTCAGGCTTCATGATCGGAGAGGTCTTGCCTTCCTGACCAAGGAAATCCAGGTAAGCGGAGACCTTCTGAGAGGTTTCGTCCAGGGTGGGCGCGATATGCTCACGCATCGCGCTGGAGATGGGCATCGCGCGGTCAATACCAACGATATCGAAGCAGTCGGGATCATTGGTAAAGAAGTTGATGAAGGTAGCCGCAGCATCCTTCACAGCGGAATCCTCGGACACGGACCAGAACATGGAGGGCTTGAAGTAAGCGGGAGACACGGTGCTGTCCGCGGCAACGGGCCAGCAGGCCAACTCCAGTTCACAGTTGGAACCGTTCTGATAAGCGGCCAGCTCGTTGGTCCAGTGCCAAGTCGCCCAGCTATCGCTCACCATCGCGTCAAAGGCGGTGGTCGCCGTGGTCTCGCCCACGTCCAGGCACCAGCCGGCGGCAACGGCGTCCAGACGATCCTGCCAGGTCTTCACGATGTAAGAAGGATCATCGAAGCCCAGGCCATCGCCCGCGTCGTTGAACAGCTGCAGGCCATAGGAGCGCAGCAGGTTGCGCAGAGCATCCTTGCCGACCAGCGTTTCCTGGGTGCGACCGGTCTTCTCATGAACGGTGGCAGCGATTGCATAGAGCTCTTCCAGGGTGGGCTCCATGGGCATTTCCACGCCGGCCTTGTCCAGCACGTCCTTGCGGTAGAAGGTCGCCAGGGCGTTGGTGCCGGTGGACAGCGCAAAGATCTTGTCGCCAACGGAACCGCTGGAAATCACAGACTCGGCCACGTTGCTGATGTCGATGGCGCCGGACTCAAAGTAAGGGGTCAGATCGGCCAGAACGCCGCTCTGGGCATACTGGGTGAGGTACTGATAGTCCATCTGGATCACGTCAGGCATCAGACCGCCAGCAACCTGGGTAGCCAGCTTGCTCCAGTAGCCATCCCAAGAAGTGAACTCAGGCTCCACCTTGATGTTGGGATACTTCTCCTCAAACTTGGCAATGGCGGCCATGGTCAAGTCATGGCGGGTCTGAGAACCCCACCAGGTTACACGCAGGGTGACCTGCTCCTCGGCCACAGCCATGGGAGCGATCATCGTGCACACCAGCGCCACAATGGCCAGAACGGAAAGGAAACGCTTCATTCGGGTTGCACCTCCATGTTTGATTAGGATGATTTTATTATAAGGCAATTTGTGAAGATTGGAATCCAAATTTCAGACGCATCTGGTCACATTTCCGTCGTTGCGTACATGCGCGGGGAATGCGAAAATATTGGCAGCGGCGGGAGCCGCTTGGCGGGGGAAGGAGAGGCGGTTTTGTCTGATGGGGCGGGGCGCGGCGGCGCAATGCCGCAAAACAAATGGGGCCTTGCTTTCTCATTGGAGAAAGCAAGGCCAGTCAAGCCCTAAGGCTCTGCCGGGGCGCTCTGTCCCGTTAATCATTCCCCAGCATCTGCCGGTATTCCTTGGGCGTCATGCCGGTATATTTGCGGAAGACCTGGCTGAAATAGTGGGGGTTCTTTCCCAGACCCACCTGCTCGGCGATTTCATAGCTGTGCAGGGTCGGGTCGGAGGCCATCAGCAGCTTGGCCCGCTCCATGCGGGTTTCCAGCAGGTAGGCGCTGAACTTCCGCCCCATGGCCCGGGTGAACTCCCGGCCAATGTAGTCCGCGTTCATGTATACCACATTGTCCGCGATGTATTGCAGGGACATGGCCTCGTCCCGGTAATTGGCGTCCACATAGGCGGTCATCTGCTGCACAAAGCCCCGCAGGCCGCCGCTCTCGCTTCGCAGCCGGGTCATGCAGCGAAGAATCAGCTCCTCCATGGAGCACTGCTCCCGCATGGCGTCGGTGATGATGCTCATGCCCCATTCGGTCTGGCTGCTGCCCAGGCCGCTGGTCACCATCAGAATCAGGGCCTCTTGCAGGATGCTGGGGTCCTCCGCCGTCTTGGCGATTTCGCGAACCTGCTTTTCCAGGGCCGCGCCCTCCACGCCGCTGCTGCGAAGGGTGTTGAAGGCGGCGACCAGCGTCCTGATGCGCTCCCGGCGTTCGCCATAGAGGTGCGTCACATGCTTGCGCTGGCGGTCGATGGCCCGGCAGGCCCGCTCCAGCGCGCTTTCCAGCTCCTCCTGGGCGCAGGGCTTCAGCAGGTATTCCAGCACCCCTGAACGAAGGGCCTGCTGGGCGTACTGGAAGGTATCGTAGCCAGAAAGGATGATGCACTGAAGCATGGGGTGCAGCGCCATGGCCTGCTCCACCAGCTCCAGGCCGCTCATGCCGGGCATTTTCACATCGGAAAGCAGGATGTCGGGCATGTTGTCCGTCATGCTGTCCAGGGCGGCAATGGCGTTGCCGCAGGAGGCGATCACGGTGATGTCCAGCCTGTCCCAGTCCATCATTCGCTCAATGCCCTCACGGATGATGGGCTCGTCGTCCACCAGCAGCAGCTTGTACATGGCGCGTCTCCCTTCCTTAATCATGCTTTTTTCAAAAGGTTATTTTCGAGGCCGCGTATCAGGCAGATGGATGATGATCCGGGTATGGGCGTCCACCCTTCGCACCTGCAGGCCGTAGCGCTGGGAAAAGGCGTACTGCACCCGGCGGTGGATGTTCCGCATCCCGATGCCCATGCCCGCGGGCTTGATCTCCCCGCTTTCCAGCTTGGCCAGGATGTCCTCGTCCATGCCGGGGCCGTTGTCCTCCACCACCACGTCGATCCCGCCGTCCACCGCTTCCCCGCTGATGCGGATGACGCAGGTATCCAGCATTTCCTCCGCCGCGTGATGGACGGCGTTTTCCACCAGGGGCTGCAGGGTCATGGCCGGAATGCGGCAGGCCAGGATGTCCTCGGGCAGGTCGTACTCCACCCGCAGGCGGTCGCCGTAGCGGATCAGCTGAATGCGCAGGTACGCCTGGGTGATCTGCAAATCCTCCGCGACGGTCACCACGTCCCGCTTGTCGTTCAGGGAGGCCCGAAGCATTTTCCCCAGGGCGTCGGTCATGGTGGCGATGCGCTCATCGCCGCAGTTTTTCGCCAGACAGTAAATGCTCTCCAGCGTATTGTACAGGAAGTGAGGCCGCACCTGCGCCCGGAGCTGCTGCATCTGCTTTTCCTGCAGAAGGCGCTGCTGCTCCTCCTTGTCCCGGATCATCCGATCCCAGTCCCGGGTCATCTTGTCGAAGTGACGGTGCAGCTGGCCGATCTCATCCTGCCGGCCGTCGTAGGGATTGTCGTTCTCGGGAACGGGATGGCCGCTGATGGCAAAGGCGTCGAACTTCTCCAGCAGCGCCTTCAGGTGGCGCAGGATGCCGGACATCATGGCGCCGCTGAACGCGAGCACCAGTATCAGCGTGATGACGATGATCCCGGCCATGTAGCGGGAGGCGGCGCTGACATCCTTGTTGATCGCGCTGTAATCCACCAGGGCGACGTACTTCAGCCCCTGGGGCGAGGTGTAGCTGACGCACAGGCTCTCCTGCCCGTCCAGGCGCATGACGCTGTACCCGTCTTCCCCCGTGTCCAGCGCGCCTACCTCCGGGTCGCTGGCGTAAAGGCGGATGTCCCCCCGGTAGACCGCGCAGGACAGGGGATACCCCAGCTGCGCCATGCCTGCCCGATACTTTTCCACCAGCCCGGGAACATTCACCTCAATGAGCAGGGTGGCCAGGGTGTCCAGGGTCATGCCGCGGATTTCGCGGATCTCCCGCAGGAGGAACAGCCGCGGAGGCGTTCCCTCCTCCGTCAGCCAGACGGCGCGGCCGCTGTTGTCCTGGGCCGCGGCCAGGCGGTCAGGGGTCAGCTCGTCGGCGGTGATGGAGGTGGCGTAGAATTGGTTGAAGGACGCGCCCGACGGCGTTTTCAGCTGTACGCTGACGGCGCTGGTGAACCATAGGCCGATGGAGCTGATTCGGTTGGCTACCTCTGTCCGGGCTTCCACCCAGGCCACGGAGCCGGGCGATTTCGCCTTCATGACCGACAGGGACTCCTGCAGGGCGCTGTCGGACAGGATGCGGTAAGACAGCTCCTCGATGTCCTCCAATTCCGCCTGAATCTGATTGGTGAACAGGGTCATCATCTGAGCGCTGGCGCGGTACAGCTGCTCGTCATAGGCCGAATAGGGCAGGCGCACCGTCGTCAGCGCGGTGACGCCCACCACCGCGATGGCCAGGATGAGGATCAGCAGGAACTTGGTGCGCAGCCGCAGATTGGCCATCCGCCGGGTAAGCCTGTTCACGGCGCCTCGCTTCCTTTCATTCGTCATGCGGTGTTGAAACCGTTCTTTCTTCACTATACGGGTTTTGGCGGGATTGTCAAGGGGATTTTCCGGCGCAGCGACGCGGCATGGCAGCACTCCTGGCAGGGGATAAATTTCTTTCATCGAGGTATTGACAATTCTCTTCCTTGGTGATACAATACATTTCGTCATCAAGCGAGGTGCTTGTGACAGACATGGTCGCATGGCTCAGTTGGTAGAGCACATCGTTCACATCGATGGGGTCACAGGTTCGAGTCCTGTTGCGACCACCACACGCCTGGCAAGCTTGCTTGCCAGGTTTTTTCTTACCCTGTCGCCATACTCGAAAGGATGTGAACCTCATGGCGAAATTTGTCTCCCGCGAAAAGCTCAGTAAGAAGGCCCGAAAGGAGCTCGACAATCAGAAACGCGCCGTCTGGGCGTTCTCCCCTACGACCAAGAAGGTCGAAAGCAAGAAACTTTACAATCGTAAGAAACGCGCTCGTGCCTGGAAGGATGACTTCGGCATGAGCGCGTTTTGTTTGCCTTGAGCTTAGGAGGGCTTCGTTCTCCGGGCCGGATACTGTGCCGGTCTTGCTAACCGTGCAGTCGCCGATGACATTGGCAAAGGTGGGCGTGTTTTGATACAGGGCGGGTGCGTCTGCGAAAGCCTTGACGGCTTCCACCGGCCCCTTGCGGCGTTATAGATGACGATCTGCCGCTATGGCGCGTATTTCTTTGAGTTCTTCAACTGTGTACACGCCGCCGGATTTGCTGTGCAGCATCATGTGGCAGTTCGGACAAACGGGTACGAGATCATTGACCGGGTCGACTACATAGCTTTCGCCAATTTCGCTGATCGGCTTTTTATGGTGGACTTCGATCTTCCCGGAGAATTCTTCGCCAAATACCAGACCAAAATCAAAACCGCATACCGCGCAGGCGGAACCGTGCGCGGCGATACAGCGGGCGCGAGCCTTGGGATTGCGTTCATAACGATTCGTCAGGATTTGCTTCTGGGCGCCTTCGATATAGAATTCATCCGGCAAATCCGTATTGTGAACCAGTGTCTGCTCACTGTGCGGAAACGGGCGAATTTTTCGATCAGGATTGTTTTTCCACGCGATCAGCTCCGTTTCAAAGTAGCTGAGTTCGAAGTCGAAAACCTGATTCAGTTCTTCTATGGCCTGATTGATCGTTGCGGTGCTGCCGTTCAAATCCCAATGCGCCAGCTGATAGACGCCATTCTGAAGCGCCGCGCCACAGGCCTCGGCCAGCCGCTGCATCCGCGCCCGTTGGCGCTGATTGAGCCCTGTTGGGCTGGCCGTGCAGGAAAGATCAATACCCTCCGCGGCATTTCGAATTTCGTATATCGCGGCGTGGCCATTCTTCCAATGCCCGCTCTGCGTGCCGGGCAGCGTAAACAGTGAATCCAGCGTTTGTGTGCTGAATCGAATGACCCGATGCGTGGAGTCAAAGCCGTGCTGATACACAAAATTCTCGGATTGCGCCGCCTTCTGCGTGCACCAGTCCGAGAGAAGACTGCCCTGCAAACGCAATTCGATTTCATTCTTCATCGGCTTCACTCCTTGCCAAACGCCACAACAGCGCCATAAGGTTCCCTGACGCTCAAGTTTTTCGGGTTGCCCAGCACCACCCACAGATTTCGATAGGTTTTAGGGCGCGGGATTTCCCGCTCGCCATAGCCGTCGGTAAAGTAGATGAGCAGCGCATCCCGGAAGGAACGGGCGCTGTTGACGTACTCCATCACCGGCGTAAACGCCGTGCCGCCGCGCCCGACGACGTTCTTTTTTATGTCCGCCGGGGTCTTCACCTGATAGACCCGCCGCACCTCGCTGTCGCATTCGATCACCGTAAGCGAATGCTTCCGCCCGGCGATGATCGCCATGATTTCATTCAGAATATAGGCAACGTTCCGGTCGCTGATCGAGCCGGATGTGTCGATGGCGACAACAATTTTCAACACCTTTTCGTCCTGCTGACCGGACAGATCGAACCGCTCCGGTTGGCGGCGATTCAGCCGCGTGCGCGTTTTGTACTTGCCCGCGGCGATGGTGCCCACATATTTTTTCAAAATTGCCTGCCAGCAGAGCTGCGGCGGCTTGTTCAGCATCTGCACCTGCTGCCAGAAGGCGGCAGGCATCTGCCCACGCACTTCGTCGTTCATGAGCGATGCGGCGGCATTGACCAGTTCCCGCACGGCAGCCGTTGCCTCTTCCGCATCCTCGCTCGCGTTCCATTCGTGGTCGGTGGGTTTGCCACAGGTTCCGGCGGTGATAATGCCTTCGTCCGATTCATTTTCGCCTTCACCCGCATCTTCGACGGCAAGCAGCATTCGCTGGGGCTGCTGTGCGCGCTCAGGCAGGGGTTTATTCTGAATGAGACTGAGATAATATAGATAGCTTTCCAGCGGACGCACGGAGCGCAGCTTGAACATCTTTTTCAGCGCGGCGGAGGAAATATGCCCCTCAGGCGCGGAAAGGAAGCAGCGATGCTCGTCCCTGATTTCCTTGAGAATGCGGTCGTTGACGGATGCGTCCGCCGCCAGATTGAAGTACTCGAAGGTATGCGGATCGCGTTCGGGATTGGATTTGAGCATCTCCGCCGGGTGATTGAACACAATATGGTCGATCTCATGGCAGACGATGAACAGAATTTCCTTCAGCGCGAATTTGCCAAGAAGCAGCGGGTTGGTATGAAACACCGGCGGAAAACGATCCAGCAGAATGCCCGCGATGCTGCGGCTGGAGAAATCCACGTCATAAGTCAGATTCATGAGAAAATAGCCGTAATAGCTGTCCCGTTCAGAAAGAAGGAACAGCTTCATCAGCTCCAGCAGTTGGATGCAGTCGGCTTCAATTTCATTCAGTATCGCGGTATGGCGTTCGCCCTGCTCGACGGCGGCAATATTCAGTTTGATATTCGTCAATAACTGGGCGATATCCGTTTGCATGGCGAACCGCGTTCCTTTCTATCCAAAATACTGCTGCATCAGCGATTTTTTCAGCGTTTCCAGCTTTTCGAGGCTCTGCTTCACTGCCAATTTTGATTTGTCGACTTCGGAGACGAAGGCGGCGAAACGGTTTTGAAGCTCCAGTGGAGGTACTGAAACACGATAGTTTTCCAAGAATGATGCAGGGACTCTTCGTTGTCCCGCGCTCCCAGTCATATTACTAGCAGCATCAATCCTAAATTGAGGAAATACAGTCAAAGTATATATCCAGCATGGAGTAGTCATCCCCTTTTTGGGGCGCAACACATGGAACTCTGTTGAACCGAATCCAATCCCATTACGTAAGCCGATAGCTACGGCACCCTTACCATTTTCCATACAAGGCGTGATTTTCGCAAATAGTACATCATTTTCTGCGAAGTATGTAAATCCAGTTTTCACCTCGTCATATGGCTTTACTTGCGTTGCATCAATGTCGCCTGACTCAGATACAGAGGGCATAGGGACAAACGAAACCAACAATCCGCTTGTCAATCTTGCATCCTGACTTTTCTTAGGATTGATTTCGCATATTTCACCCAATGAAGACATACCCCACCCATGGACATCCGTTCCGGGCAAACCAAACATCTCCACAAATCGGGATTTGACAAGCTCATCCAGCTTTTGAAGTCTCTGCTGACAAGCAGATGTTATTCTCAATACACAATCAAATATTGTCACATACTCTCTCTGTTTGTCTATCTCTGGAAATGGTATTGTCAACTCACTTATATCTTTCAAGGAAATATTAAGTTGTGCAACTCCTTGCTTTTTTCGTTCAAATTGCGCTTTAATAAATGGCGAAGTCAGAACCAGCTTAATGTACGGTAAATAGATATCCTTTCTTTTGATTCTAATTATTGACAAGGCTTGATTAGTATTGGCTGGCAACATCTCGTCTGTTACCATCGCAACTCGACCGATAGCGCCTGCTATTGAAAACAGAATGTCTCCCACTTCCAATTGCGACCTTTTTAATTTTTCGTAGCACTCCTCTGAAATATGAGCAACTTTATCTTTCATAAAAGAACCGTTTTCAGAAAAGCACTCGATCTTCAAGAAATTAATTCCTTCGTCTTGAAAATCAAATCCAAGGGTCGTCGGCGTTGTACCCTTCGTTATCAATTCGGCAATTTCAGACAATCGCACTTGTTTTGTTGTATCCATCGCTCATCCCCACAAATCTATGCCTTCATTCGTGAATTTCATTTCCTCTCAATCGCCCTGCGCGTCTGATCCGACAAATCAAGCATCTGAATCAGCTCTTTTTCAAACACGTCAAAAAGAAGCTCAATCAGATTATTGCCGTCGTCCGTTGTGGTTGCCGTCAGATTTTGCGCGAACAGAAGCCGCGTGGACGCGTCCATGCGCTTGACCAGCTGCGTCAGCTGCTGCCTGACGATGGCAAAGTGCTTCTTGTCCAGCATAATGAACTCGATATTTTCTTTCAGATAATCCAGCATCAGATTGCAGGTCTGCACCTTTTTGGCGGCAGAGAGGGCTTCCAGCGCGTCGCCGGTACTCGAAAGCTGCGCGTCGTCCGCAAAAATTTCCTCCGGCATCAGCGCCCGCGCCTTGGAAACGATGCTGGCGAAGAACATGGTCGCAACCGATACGCCCAGCTTGGCCGCCACAAGGTTCTTCATATCCTTTTCGACGATCTTGGGGTCGTTCTCCTTGTCGGTAAAGAAGCCGCGCAGCATCGGTTCGGAGGACAAGAGCGTGTCCGCCATATCCCAGCCGCGAGGCGACGGCTCCGGCTTTTCCTCGTCGTCCAGGTCTTTCGCACTGGAGGACAGGCATTTCGGATTATCCTTGATGAAGGTCAGAATGCGCGGATCAATGCCCGTCTCCCTGCCGTAGTTCAGCCATTCGCGGGTATTGTCGCCTACTTTGATTTTGAGGAAGCGATCCAGCTGCGCGGGATCCATTTCGTTGGTGGCATAGACGCTGTTCTGCGTGCTGGGATTCATCGCGCCCACGAAGAACACCCACCACGGGAATGCGTAGCCGTTGACGCTGCGGGTGAGCAGGATATTCATCAGCTCTTTGTAGACGCTGTTTTCCGTGCGATTGATTTCATCGATGAACAGGATCACCGGTCGCACCGCACCGTTTTGCAGCGCGGCAATCTTCTCTTCGGGCGAAAGATCATTCTGTGCATAGCGGTTTTCATCGCCGCTCAGCGCCTCGGCTGCGACGTTTTTTCCAGAGCGTTCAAACAGCCGCTTTTCCTCCGCCTGAATGCGCTCCACGGCATAGTAGGGAAGAAAACGAAAGCGAATCTGCCCGTTTTCATCCTTATACTGATACGGAAGACCTGTGATTTCGCCTTCCTTCAGCGTGCCGCCCTCGATGGTGATGCACGCGCCGCCCAGATCATGGGCAATGCTTTTCACCATTTGGGATTTGCCGATGCCGTGCTTGCCGGAAACCAGCGGCGTGATGGCGAGATCGTGCTTTTGGGTGGTCAGGTTGGCGAGCAGTGCCCGCTTGATGAGCCGTTTGGCTTCGTTGATGCTAATCATATCTTTATACCCTTCAGGCGCAGGAATACGTCCAGCTGCGCGCTGCGATTTTCTTTTTTGCGCCAGTCGTTTTTGCCCCTGGTCAGCACGATTTCAGCGTCCAGCTGCGAAAAATGCTTGATGAAAAACTTTTCCGTAAAAAGCTGATAGCGCGCGACCTTCTCCGCATCCAGCGAGGTGAAGTATTTTTCCAGAAACGCTTCGCTGAGATTCATGGTCATGAGAATCGCGTCCAATTCCCAGGGCATGAAGAGTGCAATGTTCTGATCGATAAATGCCTCGTTTACGTCTGGATGATCCGCCAGATACTGTTTGAAGCGGGTTTTGTAGTTGGAGGCTGTGCGCATCTGGGCAATGTCGTGGGTGATCTGCGCCAATCGTACCTTTTCTGTCAAAGGCTTTGCTGCGCCGGGCGTGAGCTTTTCTTTGTCAACGAATACGTTCCCGGGTATGACGGAATCGCTGCTGTTCCGCACGGCCGACTGCTTTTTCCATGCACGGATTTCGCCGATCAGCTTTTTGCACGCATCAATGTATTCAAGGGAATAGTCGCCGGTGTCCAGCTCGGCCTCGAAGAAGGCCAAATCCTCCGAATAAAGCGCCGCGCCGTTCTTTTGCAGGATGTCCAACACGTCCATGCGTCAACCTCACATGACCGGCTTGTGCAAGCCGTTAATCAGCTGCTTGATATAGCCGATATTTGCGCCGAAAATCTGCGTCACGTCCATGTCGCAGAAGGGGCTTTCCTTGAGCAGCACGGTCATGGTAATATCGCCGTTTTTGCGCGCGTAATCCACGATCTGCCGGCAGTAATTCAGCTGCATGGGGTTGAGCGTCTGCACATTCAGGAAGGAGCCGAATTTCGTCTGAATGGCTTCCTCCGAAATACCCACCTGCAGGCGCAGGAAGGGAAGCAGAGTCATGCTGCCGGCCCATGCGTTGAATTCCGCTTCCGTGCCCAGTTTAGCGGTGAAGATGGCTTTCAGCTCGTTCTTTTCGTCTTCCGTCAGCGGATCGAGGTTGCGCAGCTTGGCCAGCGACGGCAGGCTGCTGCTCATCAGGAATTCCTGCGCCTTCTGCGGATAGGGCTTATCGCTGCCGGTTCCCGAATTTTCCTTATCCTCCACCCAGTCGACGACGTTGATGATGGTATAGCCCTGCTTGTCCGGGATATAGCTCATCAGGTCGCGGAGGGCCTTGCGCACGTCCTCCGCGCGTTCCAGCGAAAAATGATCCAGCAAATACGCGCCGTCGATCATGGCGGAGATCAAATTCTCTTTCTCAATGATCGCCGGGATGGTTTTCAGCTTCAGCAGGGCATTCATGCGCTTGGTCAATTCCGAATCCACATTTTTGAAGCCATTGCGGATTTTGCGCGCGTCTTTGCTCTCTTTTTCGCGGCGGGGATATTCCTTCTCGATCACATAGATCAGGTTGTCGAAGGACTTCACCTTCACCGGCGCTTTCTCGGAGGGGAACAGCGGCAGAATGTGTTCCTCGATCTCTGCCGCCTGCCGGTCGGTCAGACGATCCCAGATTTCCGCCGTGCGATATTTATTGACATACGCCATGTTATATTGAACGGCGATGTCGTCGTTGTTCAGCCCGCGGGTTTCGCTGATGAAGTGCGCCTTCAGCTCGTCGCGATAGGCCGTGTCGAACGTGCAGAGCGCCTTTTCCCGCTGCAAATTCATCAGGATGCCCAGGCGATGCCGGTTGAGCATGACCGTCTGCGGAAGCATATTGTTCGTCGTGCCGCTGCCCTCCACGGTCGACCATGTGCCGGTGGTGGAGAAATAGCGGAAGTTGTCGTAGTAGTCAAAAATCAGGAAACCCTGCTTGTCCAGCCCCGGCCCGAACAGATCCGGCGAAAGGCGGGTGCCGCGGCCGATCATCTGCAGGAATTTGATCTTGGAGCGTACCTGCTTGAAGAAGACCAGATTCACCACGTCGGGCACGTCGATGCCGGTGTCCATCATGTCCACGCTGACGGCGATCTGCGGCATTCCGCCGCGCACCTCGAATTGCTCGATCAGGGTGAGATTGTCTTCCACATGGCTGTCGATCAGCTTGCAGAAGTCCATGCCAAGCTGCGGGTAAATCTTCTGGAAACGTTCGACGATCTTCTCCGCCTGAATATGGCTGGCCGCGAAGATGATGGTTTTGCCCAGTGTGTCGCCGCCCTCCACCTTCAGGCCGTTCTTCATCAGGTCACCCAGCATGGCGTCAATGGTGCCCAGATTGATGATGTTCTTGCCCAGCTTATCGCCCTGGATTTCCGTGCCGGTAAAGTCGATGCTGTCATCATCGGCAAAGGTATCCTCGAAAGAAGCCTTTTCCTCCTCGGTCAGGTCATCGTAACGAATGCCGCGGCGCATCTTATCGGTGGTCTTGTCCTCCACGGAGAAGCCCACCAGATATTGATCCTGAATGGCCGCCTCCAGCTCATAGGCGAAATCCGGCTTGCCGTTTTCCAGCTGGAAGGTGTCATAGGTGCTCTTGTTTTCCTCACAGCGGGGCGTGGCGGTCAGGCCGACCATCAGTGCGTCGAAGTAGTTGAACAGCGCGCCGTATTTCTTGAAAATGGAGCGATGCGCTTCGTCGATGATGATCAGGTCAAAGCGCCCGATGCCGAATTCCCGCGTGTCATCGTTGACCAGATTAATCATGGTCTGGTAGGTGGAAAAGATCACGCGGGCGTTCGCGTCGCGGTTCAGGCTGCCGCCGGTATGGAGCGAGGTGGTGACGTTGGGTAGCAGCTTGTTGAAATTCTTATGGGCCTGCCGCACAAGGCTGGTTCGGTCGGCGAGAAACAACACATTTTTGACCCAATTCGCCTTCATCAGCACGTCCACGCAGGAAATGGAGACACGGGTCTTGCCCGTGCCGGTGGCCATAACCAGCAGGCTCCGGCGGCGCATATCGGTGAATGCCCTGCAGACGCTGCGGATGGCGTTTTTCTGATACTCGCGATTGGTGATGCCGTCGTCGATGGTCGGGTTCGTGATGTCCTGGCGCATGGTGCGGCGCAGCTTGAGCAGCTCCAGTTCCTCGATGGAATGGAAATTGAACACCCGCCGCGGCGGATAGCCCAACTGGTCAATGCAATAGATATAATAGCCGTTGGTATAATAGACCACCGGCTTATAGCCGTATTTCGCCGCCATCTGATTGGCTTTGTCGATGCCCTTGGTGCGGCCTTCCACCAGATTTTGTGTCGTGGCGGTCTGCTCGATGATGGCCAGCGGCCTGTTGTCCCGGCCGTAGAGCACATAGTCCACGGAATCGCCGCTGTCCAGCAGACAATCCACCGCCGCGGCTGCGGGCATGGCGGTATTGGCCCGGTTGACGATGGGCCAGCCGGCCTCACGCAGGGACGCGCGCAGAAACAGCTTCTTATTCTCGTTTTCATCCCGGTTATGAACGACGGAGAAGCGCGTCGTGCGCATCCGCTCGGCATAGCGGGCGAATAGCTCGGGCGCGACCTCCACCTTGACCTCGGGACTTTCGGCAGGCTCGGGCTGGGCAGGCGCTTGCTGTGTGGGCATGACGAATGGGGGATAATCCGTCGCGACCTGCCACCAGATAGCCACCTCGCCCACAAGAAAGTGCAGCGTTTCCAGCACTTGAAGCGCCTCATTGACGGTGAGGGAGTCCTCATGAACGGCAATGTTGCCCATTTTGCGGATGAAATGGATGGCATTCGGCAGCGTCTGATCGCCCAGGTACTGCTTTACATTGTAATCGGAAAGCATATCAAAGACCGTTTTGCCCCGCGGGTCTCCGGCAACGGCACTGTAAAGCATTTTGACGATAAATTCCATGGCCTTCCGCGCAGAGGTGACGCTGATATTCGGCTTTGAAAGAACGAATTCTTCCGCCTCGCAGCAATAAGTATAGAGCTGCGCGAAATCGGGCACATCCTTCAAATATTCAAAATTCATATCAGAGGCTCCTTTGCGTAAAAAAATCCATGCTCATTATAGCATCAATCAGTCATACCGTCCACCATTTTCGACTTGCTGTCAGCATGAGGTGTACCAACATCCTGCACCGGCAATTGCCTCAAAAACTTGAAAATCAAACCAATGTAAATAGTCGAATTTCCCGGTTGACATTTTTCTTTGCGCGTCATATAATAATAGCGGAAGAACGTCGCCGGATAAACGCGAAGGTGTAACACCAGCATGCATGTCATGTGGTAGTCGCGCCGGGGGTTCTTTCTTTTTGTGCACATATACGGGATTTCATCAATTCATCTCGCGCGATTCTCATTTCCGGAATAAAAAATTTTATCCCATAGCTGTCAACCCGTCCATCCTTTCGATATAAGTGATTTGCCAAGGCAAGGGAAAAACAAGGTGTAGAAAACCCATATCCATTTACCTCGTATGTTAAAAACATGGTTGAGGCACATACATCCGCCAATTGTAGCATGTCCCAGTTGGCGGCAGTCTTGGCACTTATTTTTTCGAACACAGATGCATTAATAGCATTTTTCGGATAAGGTAGCAACTTATCTTTGATATATTGTATAAGTTCGCCATCTCGAGATGTACCTCGTGCAGATAGAACAATGTCACAGGTTTTCTTCTCGGCCTCCAAAAACCAAGAGACTCGTTGCAACAGATATTTGCATACATAATTATATGCTATAATAGAGTTCGGTATTCGAGCTGCATCGAATTTGTTCGTGTCTACTAAGACGTTCATGTAGATGAAATCCTGATCACTTAATTCGCGAACAATAAGCCCCCTTTTGTGAAAATCAATTATTTTTCTGAGATGAATCTCTTTTACATTGATCCGAGTTTTGATTTCGTTCATCTTTTTTCTAATTATTGCTTCGTCTTCTTTTTTTACAATCACGCCAGTTAGAACAAACCATCTTGTTCCTCGGTTTATTCCCAGATCTCCAGCCTCATCAATATAAACTGTATAGTCACTCATCATTCATTTCTCCTCATCCGAAATATTGCTGCATCAGCGACTTTTTCAGTGTTTCCAGCTTTTCAAGGCTCTGCTTTACTGCCGATTTTGATTTGTCGACCTCAGCGACGAAGGCGGCAAACTGTAGCTGACGTGGCAGTTCGACATCAATTATCGGAATGCTTTGAAGTATCCCTAAATTGATGTTGGCTCTTGCAGATTCTGGCGCAATGCGTACTAATTCCGGTTGCCAGAACTGCAATAGTGTCTCCAAAAAAACATTGTTGTATAATTCATTGTTCACGCTGATCCCAATAACACTATCAGGTGCATACACATCTATTTCTAAAATGGCCGTTGCTCCAATAGTGGCACCAACAATAGCTATGACGATTGTACCTGCCGAAAACTTTTTGCTAACATGAATGCCTTTTTCATTAAGTGTTTGTCTATATTCAGATAGCTTGTGTCCACAGCCTGCAATATCTCCTGTTTGGATAAAGGGATAATTTCCCCCATAATAACGCGGATCGTTTCTTGGCCTGGGTGAAAACCGTCCGCGTTCTAACACTGCAATATCACCAAGTGCTCTGCTGTGGTTCGGATGCAAAGGATCACCAAACTGTTCGATAAATCGGGATTTGACAAGTTCATCCAGCTTGATAAGTTGCTTTTCGCTATAATCGATAATTCCTTGTACTCGGTCTATCCTATCGACGATCTTTCTTTGATCTTCGATCGAGTATACTGGAATCTCGTATGTTAACCAACGAGACAAATCAATGGTTTTCCCCTGCCTACTTCCTTTCTTTACATAGCGAACAAACATATCTTGATTCCTGCATTCAAGACAATACCTTAGATAATTTGGATTGATATTTTTAATACGATAGGTATGATAAGCAGGCGAAACAGAGTAAGTATCATCTGTTGAGAGTATACCTATATCAATTTGAACCGACCCCATTCCAATAGTCAACGTATTTTTGAAAATAAGCTTATTCTTGGAATAGTCTTTTGCCAGCTCTTTCGAATAAATGCTATCTCGAGAACGAATTCCATATCTACCGACCGCAACAGGCCTGTACTTATTATCTACATTTCTTTCCGTATACTCAGAAAGAAAGCAATTAAGAGGCATACTTTTAATCATACTTAATACTCCATGAATAGGTTTTCTATGATTTGCATTTTCGTTTTTGCCATCATTCGTTCTGTATTAAAGCAAAGCATCAAAGCATCTCCTTCAGCGCCTTCAGCCCTTCGTCGATCTCCTTTTGCAGGCTCTCCAATTCCGCCAGGATTTCGCTGGTGGGCGGGTATTCCACAGCCTGATATTCCACCTTTTTGTATTTGTTGATGGAAAGGTCGTAGCCGTTGTCCGCGATTTCCTGCTTGGGCACGAAGAAGCTTTTTTCGGTGCGTTCGCGCTTTTCCTCCTGATCGAGGTGCTGGAAGCGCTCGATGATGTCGGGAATGTCGTTCTGGTCGATGGGGCTGCGCTTGTCGTCGAGGCTGAAGCCGTCGGCGGCCATGTCGTAGAACCAGACCTTGTCCGTACCGCCATGGCCGGTCTTGGTGAAAATCAGGATGGCGGTGGAAACACCCGCGTAGGGCTTGAATACGCCCGAGGGCATGGAGATGACTGCCTCCAGGCGGTTGAATTCCACAAGCTCCTGCCGCAGCGCCTTATGCGCCTTGGAGGAACCGAAAAGTACGCCGTCAGGCACGATGGACGCGCAGCGTCCGCCGACCTTCAGCGTCTTCAGGAACAGCGCAAGGAAAAGCAGCTCCGTCTTTTTGGTGGGCGCGGTGGCCAGCAGGTCCTTGGAGATGGTTTCCTTGTCCAGGCTGCCGGTGAAGGGCGGATTGGCCATGATGAGGGTGTATTCGTCGCGGTGGGTATTGTCCTCGGAGAGGGAGTCCATCCAGCTGATGTTGGGCGCTTCCACGCCGTGGAGCATCATGTTCATGGCGCCGATGCGCAGCATGGTCTGGTCGGTGTCGAAGCCGGAGAACATGGTGGTGGTGTAGTGGCGCTTGTTTTCGGTTTTCATCAGGTCCATGGCATAACGCTCGCTGACGTACTGAGCCGCGGCGCAGATAAAGCCCGCGCTGCCCATGGCCGGGTCGCAGATGACGTCATCCATCTGGGGCTGCATGAGCTCTACCATCATTTTAATGATGTGGCGGGGCGTGCGGAATTGGCCGTTCGTGCCGCTCTGGGCGATCTGGCTGAGCAGGTATTCATAGACGTCTCCCATGATGTCCTTGTTGTTGAGGTCAAGGCCGTCCAAAGCGTCCACAACCTTCACCAGCACGCGGGCAGTAGGCACGAGGAACAGCGCGTCCTTCATATAGCGGGCGAAGGCCGTGTCCTTACCGGCGTGCAGCTCGTTTTTGATGAAGGGAAAAACGCAGTCGGTCATGTTCTTGAACATGGCCTCCGCCTCGAAATGGCGGAATTTGTTCCAACGGCAATTCTGGTGCGCGCTGTCGAAAATGGGATCGACAACCTCCATGTCGAAGGCCGCGGCGTTGGCTTCCTTGCGCAGTTCGTTGTCGTCGAGAATCTTGATGAACATCAGATAGGTGATCTGCTCAATGACCGTAAGGGGGTTGGTCATGCCGGAAGACCAGAATATATCCCAAATGCCGTCGATTTTGTTTTTCAGCTCGCCAGTAATCATGTCGGTTCGCTCCTTTGTGCTATTGATTCACTCATGAAAAGTGAGATTCATGCTTCATATGCTCATTATAGTCAAAGTTTGGGCTTTTTTCAAGGCGGTTTGTGGCATGGCAGAATACGAAATCTTTGGGGTATGCGCGGAAGCATTAGGCCGGGTGGCCCTTGTTCGGATGCGAAAAGCGGTCTTGCCCCGGCGGAAGTCAGGAGCAAGACCGCAAAACAGTATTTATTCAGCAACAGAGGGTGTTTCTCTGTCCGTTGATTGGGAGACAATCCGGGAGCGGCGAGGGGGAATCCCCGTCATGCTTACTTTTCCTGGGTGCTGGCCTCGTAATCCAGCTTCTTCTGCTCCCAGGGGTTGGGGGTGAAGTCGCCGCCGCGGCACCACTTCAGGTAGTTCAGGGCATGGAGCTGGGCGGTCATTTCCCAGCGATCCTTGTAGATGGGGTCGTGGTAGCCCTCCACGCAGATGTCGCCCTCGTAGCCGTTCCGGTGCAGGATGTAGATGATGTCCCGCCAGTTGCAGTCGCCAAAGCCGGGGGTGCGCTCGGGGGCGTAGCAGTCGGTGTTGCAAAGCACGCCGTACTTCTTGACGTAGGCCCAGTCCACCGTGGCGTCCTTGCCGTGGAGATGGTAGATCTTCGGGGCCCACTCCCGCAGCTGGGCAATGGGGTCGATCAGCTGGATCATCTGATGGGCAGGCTCCCATTCCAGGCCCAGGGCCGGGTTATCCACCTCGTTGAACATCATCGTCCAGGCCCGGGGGTTGAAGGCGATGTTGCAGGTGACGCGATCCCAGGTGCCGCCCATGGGGCAGTTCTCGATGGCCAGGCGCAGGCCCTTGTCCTGGCAGCGCTTGGCCAGATCGCCGTAGACCTCGCCGAACTTCTTCATCGACTCCTCCACGGGGCGGCCTTCATAACCGCCGCCGAAGGTGGATACGACCTTGGCGCCATAGAGCGGCGCGGCGTCGATGACCCGCTCAAGGGTCTTGCGGTGTTCCTCATACTGGATGGGATTGCAGTAATAGCCCAGGGTGGTCAGCTCGGTGCCGGTGCCCTCCAGCAGCGCCTTCAGCCGGGGCCCCTGCTGCTCCAGGTTCGCATCGCCAATGGACATGTGGTAGTTGATGGAGACGGTCTCGAAGCCCGCCTTGGCCATGTGGGGGGCCCATTCCTCCGCCACAAAGCCCGGTACGCAGGTGCCGATGCGAATCTGGGATATATCCTGGTGATTCATACGGTTCGTCCTCCTTCGGGCCGCCTTCCGCTTGCGCGTCCGCGGCCATTCATGCGGATTATCTCACGGCGGAGCGAGGATGTCAAGGGGAGGGCTTACCGAAATTATTTCCCCTTCAGCGCCTTCCGCACAACCGCCTTGCCGTCCTGCCGGGCGAGGACGGTGAAGCCGCACTGCTCGTACATCGTCAGGGGGCCGCGGAAGTCATGGGGCACGGTATCGAACTTTTCATAGGCGTAGGCCTCGACGAAGTCATAGCCTTCCTCCGCCGCGTCCCGACAGACCCGTTCCAGCAGCCGGGTGGCCACCCCTGTGCGCTGCACCTTCGGGGCGATCATGAAGCAAAAAACGGACTTGATGTTGACATCCTCGCCGTCCTCCGGGATGGGCCAGAAGGCCCGCAGATACTGTCGGCAGGCCTGGCAGTCCGCGCTGGCGTTGCACCAGCCGACGATCTCCTCGCCCTCATAGGCAAGATAGCCCTGCAAATGGCCGTCCCTGACGTATTGCAGGGCGTGGCTGCGCCTTTCCTCCCGGGAGGGAAACCAGTGGCGGCTGTCGGCGGCGTAGGAGGCGTCGCTGCGCCAGGTGACGCAGTAGCACTTCTCCTCGTCCACGTTGATGTCGTGGGGCGTAGCGTCGAAGAAGCGGACGTAGGCTTCCGCCAGGTCAGGGGTGAGCCTGCGGATGGTGATATCCATGGGGTTCCTCCTTCTGCTGGTCATGGGCCAACGGGGGTGTCAGGGCACGGATCCATTGGCTGACTGTCCTTTTCTGCTGGCGCGAGGATGCCGTGTGTTTGGAAGCGACCGTCAGGGTGCGCTGCGCTCCCTGACTACGGGCTGCTGCGCTTCGCCTGTTAGGGGACGCTGGGGGCCTTGCCCCCAGAC
>CBFFZW010000025.1:0-52022 GCA_965646445.1 uncultured Christensenellales bacterium
GTTTTCAGCTCTGCTGAAAACATACTTTACACCTTCGCCCGACCGGGAGCCGCCGTCAGGCGGCAACCAGGGCGAAGGTGCAAAACTCGCGGAAATGGCGGAGCCATTTCCGCGAAGGCGTAAGCCTTAGGCCTCGTCCAGCGCCGCGACGCCGGGCAGCACCTTGCCCTCCAGGTATTCCAGGGAAGCGCCGCCGCCGGTGGAAATGTGGGTCATCTTGTCGCCCAGGCCCATCTGCTCCACAGCCGCGGCACTGTCGCCGCCGCCGATGATGGTCACAGCGTCGCTCTCCGCCATGGCCTTGGCCACCGCTAGGGTGCCCGCCGCCAGGGTGGGATTCTCGAACACGCCCATGGGGCCGTTCCAGATGACGGTCTTGGCCGCCTTCACCGCGCTGGCGAACAGCTCAGCCGTCTTCGGGCCGATGTCGCAGCCTTCCATATCGTCGGGAATCTTATCGGCATCCACCACCAGGGTTTCCACGGGAGCGTCAATGGGGTTGGGGAAATCCTTGATGCACACGGTATCCACGGGCAGAAGCAGCTTCACGCCCTTCTCCTCGGCCTTCTTCATCATGTCCTTGCAGTAGTCGATCTTGCTCTCGTCCAGCAGGGACTTGCCGATGCCGTAGCCCTTGGCCTTGAGGAAGGTGAAGGCCATGCCGCCACCGATGATGAGGGTATCCACCTTCTCCAGCAGGTTGCTGATGACGTTCAGCTTGTCCTCGATCTTCGCGCCGCCCAGCACCGCCACAAAGGGACGGTCGGCATTTTCGAGGGCCTTGCCCATCACGGCCAGCTCCTTGCCGATGAGGTAGCCCGCCACGTTGGGGGACAGGAACTTGGTCACGCCCTCGGTGGAGCAGTGCGCACGGTGGCAGGAGCCGAAGGCGTCGTCCACATAGCAGTCCGCCAGGGAAGCCAGCTCCTTGGAAAATTCCTCAATGTTCTTGGTCTCTTCCTTGCGGAAGCGGGTGTTCTGCAGCAGCACCACGTCGCCGTCCGCCATGGCGGCCACGGCAGCCTTGGCATTCTCGCCCACAACGGTGTCGTCGTCAGCGAAGACGACCTTCTTGCCCAGGTACTCGGAAAGACGCTCGGCCACGGGCGCCAGGGAGAACTTCGCTTCCGGGCCGTTCTTCGGCTTGCCCAGATGGCTGCACAGGATCACCTTGCCGCCGTCCGCCACCAGCTTCTTGATGGTGGGCAGAGCCGCCACGATGCGCTTGTCGTTGGTGATCTTGCCATCCTTCATGGGCACGTTGAAGTCGCAGCGGACAAGAACCTTCTTGCCGGCTACCTGGATGTCCTCAATCGTCTTCTTAGCCATGATGCACACTCCTTATGATGATTGTTTGATTGTTCTATTGCAAAAGCCCTGTGGAGGGCGTGCAATCCATCCGGGGGGCTTCGCCCCTTTTTCCGCCTCCCTTGGAGGCCGTCCGCGAGCCATGCCCCGACCTTTTTATCATACCACGGAAAGGCCCTTCTGGCAAGGGTTTTCCAGCACTATTGACATATTCTTAACAATTTTAATGCGCAACTTTGCCCGCCCTTCGGCATAGGCTGGAACAGGAGGTGACCGCCATGGTGAGCGTCAGCCCGGGAACCTGCGCGCTTTTCGCTCTTCTGCCCATGCTGCTGTGCCTGCTCTGCCGCCGGTACGACCCGAACAGGCCCAGCGGCAGAGCTCTCCAGCGGTGTGTGGCAGGGGTGCTGCTGCTATGCCTGTGGAACCTGCTCTCCCCCGTCACACTGGGGGTCAACCCGCTCTCCGCCTACGCGGCGGGCAGCCTGGGACTGCCGGGCGTGGCGCTGCTGTATGTGCTCAAGCTCATCGGTTAAACCGTCACGACCTCGATGCCCGCCACCGCCTCGTCAATGAGGGCCTCGACATCCAGCCGTTCCTCGCCCCACAGGATTTTTTCCAGCTTGGGGTTGGTGGCAGGATGCCTGGGCGTGAAGACCGTGCAGCAGTCCTCGAAGGGCAGGGAGGACGTTTCGTAGGTGCCGATACGCTTGGCGATGTCGATGATTTCGCTCTTGTCAAAGCCGATCACCGGGCGGAACACCGGCATGTTCACCACCATGTCCGTTACGCCCAGGGCACCCATGGTCTGGCTGGCCACCTGGCCCACGCTTTCCCCGGTGATGAGGGCTTCGGCGTGCTCCTGCCGGGCCACGCGCTCGGCAATGCGCATCATGAAGCGCCGCATGATGAGCGTCGTGTACTCCTCGGGGCATTTTTCATGAATTTCCATCTGGATGTTGGTGAATGGCACAATATGCACCCGGATGCCGCAGCAGCTCTCCGACAGGATCCGCGCCAGGTCAAGCACCTTTTCCTTGGCCCGATCGGAGGTATAGGGGTAGCTGTGGAAGTATACGGCGCTGATCTTCACGCCGCGCTTGGCGATCATCCAGCCCGCCACGGGGCTGTCAATGCCGCCGGAAAGCAGCAGCGTCGCCCGGCCGCCGGTGCCCACGGGCATGCCGCCCACGGCCATCTCCACCCGGACGTAGAGGTAGCACATGTCGCGGATTTCCACATTCAGCACATGCTCAGGCTCCCTGACATCCACGGACAAGCCCGGATTGCTCTGGAGAATGCGGTGCCCCATCTCTTTGCCGATGGCGGGAGAATCCAGCGGGTAGCGCTTGTCCGACCGCCGGGCCGACACCTTGAAGGTGCCCGTGAGCCCGGCCATCATGGCCACAGCCTGGGTGCAGATGGCGTCGAAGTCCTCCTTGGGCATTTCCACGGCAGGGCATACGCTGTGGACGCCGAAGACCTTCTTCACCCGGCGCAGGCATTCCTCCCTGTCCGTAAAGTCGCTGACGAAGATACGGCCGTCGTTCAGCCACACCTTCGCGCCCAGCGGCTCCACAGCCGCCTTCACCCGCTTCACCAGCGCGCGCATAAAAACAGGGCGGTTCAGGCCCTTCAGAAAAATCTCGCCGTAGCGTACCAGCAGCAGCTCCCGCACAGCCTCGTCTCTCCTTTGCTTCAATATCAGCGTCGCGCGCTACCTGCGCACGAATTTTTTCAGCATGTCGTAGTGCTTTTTCGCCGCCGCCACGGTGGCGTCCATGTCCTTTTCGGTCAGGCCGGGGCACAGGCTGAACCGCAGGGCGCAGTCCTTGCGCTGGGCGGAAAGGCCCATGGCCGTCAGCACCCCAGAGAACTTCTGCTTCCGGCTGGCGCAGGCGGAGCCGGCGCTGACGTAGATGCCCTCCCCCTCCAGGGCGAACAGCATGGTCTGGGAGCGCACGGGCGGCAGGCTCACATTCAGGATGTGGGGCGCGCAGGCGGGGCTGTCGATGGCGGGGCCGTTGAGCTCCGCCTGGGGAATCGCTTCCCGCAGCCCCTGCCACAGCCGGCGCTTCAGGGCCATCATGGCCTCCGCCGCGCCCTCGGGGTAGGTGCACACCGCTTCCCCCAGACCGATGATGCCCACGGTATTCTCCGTGCCGGAGCGGTAGCCATCCTCCTGTCCACCGCCGAAGACGATGGGCACGATCCTGTGCTCCTTCGCCGCGATCAGCCCGCCGATACCCTTGCAGGCGTGAATCTTGTGCCCGCTGAAGGCGTAGGACTGGATGCCTAGGCCGTTGAAGTCCATGGGCAGGCGAAGAAAGCCCTGCACGCCGTCCACATGAATGGCGGCCTCCGGGCAGAGCCAATCCCGCAGCCGCGCCACCTCGCCGATGGGCTGGATGGCGCCGCTTTCGTTGTTCACCTGCATCACGCAGATCAGCCGGACGGTATCGTCCAGCATGCTTTCAAGGGCCGTCAAGTCCAGGATGCCCTCCGCCGTGACGGGGATCAGCGCCGTCTGATGACCCAGCCGCTCAATCTCCGGCGCGCAGGCCAGCACCGCCGGATGCTCCACGGACAGCAGCAGCACCTTCCCCGGCTTGCGCACCGTGCGCAGGTGGCCCAGGATGGCGATGTTGTCCGCCTCCGTGCCACCTGAGGTGAAGATCAGCCGCTGACCGGAAGCGCCCGCCGCCTTCAGGCAAGCCTCCCGGACGGCGGACATGCGCTTTTCCGTCTCCAGGGCGGGCCTGTACAGGGAGGACGGATTGTGCCAGCCCTCCGTCAGCGCCTCGCTCATGGCGCGAACCACCGCCTCGGAAGGCCGGGTGGTGGCGCTGTTGTCAAGGTAGATCACGGCTTACTCCTGCCAGCTGCCCCGGGGAAGGAACTGCTTGATGTACTGCACCATTTCCTCGCTGGGCTCAATGATGATGACCCGCTTGCTGCTTTCCTTCTGGAAGTAGAAGTAATACAGCTCCTGGCCGCGGTTGAGGAACCAGTTGTCCTTGCGCACGCCGGGCATCGAGATATACCGCTGGAAGGCGGGGCTGTTCACCTTGCCGAAGGCGTCCACCCGGGAAACCTTCAGGCTGCCCAGGCTCTTGCGCTTCTTGTTGTTGTACACCTTGGCGAAGTCCATATCGCCGTTGGTGAAGGTATACTCATACTCCGTGCGCAGCCGATCCCGGAACAGGAACAGATACACCGCGCCGCCGATGAAAATCAGCGTGATAATCAGCAGCTGCACCGAAAACTGCATCAGCAGCACCTGCAGGTAGAACATGCCCATGATGGCCATCAGCACCATCGCCACCATGGACAGGGCAAACAGCACCTCATTGACGCCCTTGTTGCGCTTGACGATGACCTCTTCCATAAAACGATCCATGCGGTATCCCTCCGTTGTCATTTGATTGGCTTCCCTTGCGGAAGCTAAGGATTACAGAAAATGTAGGCCAGAGCGGTCATGATGCCGATCACCGCGCCGCCGGCCACCTCCAGATGGGTATGCCCCACCAGCTCCTTAAGGTTCTCGTCGGAGATGGGCTCACCGTTGATGATGACCTTGCGGATGATCTCGTTGAGCACCTGTCCCTGCTTGCCCGTCTCCCGGCGAACGCCGGTGGCGTCGTACATCACGATGGTTGTAATGCAGAAGCTGAGGGCGAACGCCGCCGTACCGAAGCCCAGCGTGGAGCCGATGATGATGGTCAGCGACACCATCAGCGCCGTATGGGAGGACGGCATTCCGCCGCTGTCCAGGAAGCGCCGCCAGTTCAGCTTGTGCTCCACCAGATAATATGTTGGAATTTTCATTGCCTGGGCGACAAACCAGGCCGTCAGCGCGCACAGCAGCACCCGGTTTGTCAAGATTTCTCCCAACTCGTGCACGCTACCGCCTCCTTTCCTTCACAGCTGTTCTGTATCATTGTACCCGCACCAGGGTACTTTGCGCAAGGTCTTTGAAAAATTTGTTGCCGTCACCGAAGGCGGATAGGCATGCCGCCGCCTGCCGGATGTGCTCGGCGGCGTCTTTCCGTGTCTGTTCCGTGCCGACGGCAGCCACCCAGGTCAGCTTGCCCAGGGCCGCGTCCATGCCGGTTCGCTTGCCCATGAGCGCCGCGTCGCCCTCCACATCCAGCAGATCGTCCACCATCTGAAAGGCCATGCCCAGGTGGAAGCCGTAGTCGATGCCCGCCCGCACCAGGTCGTCCGCCGCCCCGGCCAGGAGCAGCCCCGCCTCCATGGGCGCGGTGAGCAGATCCGCCGTCTTGTGGGCATGGATGTAGCGCACCCGTGCCAGGGTCGGCTCGCTTCCCTCTTCGGTCACGTCCACGGTCTGCCCCGCGATCATCCCCGTGACGCCGCAGCGCCGCGCGATGGCCTCCGCCGCCCGGGCCCCCTTCATGTCCTGCCGTGCGCAGGCCGCCCGGAGCATCACCTCCATGGCCGCCGACAGCAGTCCGTCCCCCGCCAGGATGGCCACGTCCTCCCCGAAGACCCGGTGATTCGTGGGCTTGCCCCGGCGAAGATCGTCGTTGTCCATGGCGGGCAGGTCATCGTGGATCAGGCTGTAGGTATGGATCATCTCCAGCGCGCAGGCATAGGGCAGGGCTTCCGCCGCGTCGCCCCCGGCCAGCTCGCAGGCCGCCAGCAGCAACACCGGCCGAAGGCGCTTCCCCCCCGCCGTCAGGGAATATTCCATGGCGGCCAGCAGACGCTGCGGGATGTCCCCCAGGGCGCGCAGGGCCGCCGTCAGCCCGTCCTCCACCATGGCCTGATAGGCCGCGTAGGTTCTCATACGTCCTCCTCCAGAGGAACTTCCTCCTCGCCCTCGGGCCCCCGGCGCAGAACCGTCAGCCGCTGCTGGGCGCTTTGCAGCTCCTTCTCCATGGCCGCGATCATGCCGACGCCTTCCTCATAGCGCTTCAGGGATTCCCCCAGCGGCAGGCTCTCGCTCTCCATCTCCTGAATGAGCGCCTCCACCGCCGCCAGCTTTTCCTCAAATGTCCTGCTCTTTTTCGTGGCCATGGTTCTCCTCCTCACACCGCACCCTGATCGCGCCGTCATGGAAACGCACCGTCAGAGCCGGTCTTGTTATGGCGGCCCAGCGGGTCGAAATCACCGTATCGCCGTCCGTGACCAGCGCGTAGCCCCGCTCCAGCACCCGCTGGGGGTTCAGGGCTTCCAGCCGCGCCCGGTTGCGCTGAAGCCGGGCCTGCTCCCGCTGAAGGCGAACCTCCGCCAGGTGATCCAGCCGAAGGCGAGCCTCCGCCAAACGTCGGGGCCAAGGCGCCATTTGACCTGAAACAGCCTTGTCCAGAGCGGCGGACAGCAGCGCCAGGCGACGCTGAACATCCATCAAGCGCCTTTCCGGGCCCGTTTGTTCCAGACGGCGGCGCAGCACGGCCAGACGGCCGGTCAGCCCCTCAAGATACAGCCGCGTCGCCTGATCCATGTGATGCCGCAGCATCCGCAATCCGTCCAGCAGCTCCGCCCGGTCAGGCACGGCCAGCTCCGCCGCGTTGGACGGCGTGGACGCCCGGACATCCGCCGCGAAATCCGCGATGGTGAAATCCGTCTCATGCCCCACGGCGGAAATAACGGGCACCGGACTGTCCGCGATGGCCCGAGCCACAATCTCCTCATTGAAGGCCCACAAATCCTCCATGGAGCCGCCGCCCCGCCCGGTGATGATGACCTCCACCCCCGGCACCGTGCCGGCCCTGCGGATGGCCGCCGCGATCTCCTCCGCCGCGCCCTCGCCCTGCACCCGAACAGGCAGCAGAACCAGCGGCACACCGGGATCACGCCCCGCCGACACCCGCCGGATGTCCTGCAAGACCGCCCCCGTCCGCGACGTCACCACCGCGATGCGCTTTGGCCGCAGGGGCAGCGGACGCTTCCGCCCGGCATCGAACAGACCCTCGGCGGCCAGCTTCGCCTTCAGCGCCTCAAACTGCTGGTACAGCCCGCCCACGCCGTCAGGGCGCATGGCCTCGGCGTAGAACTGGTAGGCCCCGGTCTGGGGATACAGGCTCACGCTGCCGGAAAGCACCACCGCCATGCCATCCCGCGGGCGCAGGCTCATGCGCATGGCGTTCTGCCGGAACATCACGCAGGCAATCCGCGCCTGGTCGTCCTTGAGGGTGAAGTACCAGTGGCCCGAGGTGTGGGCCTTGAAGTTGCTGATCTCCCCGCGGATGCGCAGGCTGCGCAGCATGGGATCCGCCGCCAGGGAGCGGCGCACATACTCGTTCAGGTCGCTGACCTGCAAAATCCATTCAGGCACCTTACACGCCCGCTCTTTCCGCGGCTTCCACCGTGTTTTCCAGCAGCATGGCGATGGTCATCCGGCCCACGCCGCCGGGCACCGGGGTGATCCACCCGGCCACGTCCTTCACCGCGTCATAATCGACGTCGCCCACCACCTTGCCGTCCACACGGTTGATGCCCACGTCAATGACCACGGCGCCGGACTTCACCATGTCAGCGGTGATGAACCGCGCCTTGCCCACGGCGGCCACCAGGATGTCCGCCCGGCGGGTATGGGCCGCCAGATCCCGCGTCCTGCTGTGGCACATGGTCACGGTGCAGTCCTGCTGGAGCAGCAGCATGGCCATGGGCTTGCCCACAATGTTGCTGCGGCCCACCACCACGGCCTCCTTGCCCCGGAGGTCAATGCCCGTGCGGCGGATCATCGCCAGGGCCCCCTTGGGGGTGCAGGCCACCACGCCGGGCAGGCCGTTGAGCAGCCGCCCCGCGTTCTGGATATGGAAGCCGTCCACATCCTTCTCCGGGGTGATGGCGGCCAGGGCGGCGGCCTCGTCCAGGTGCGCGGGCAGGGGCAGCTGCACCAGGATGCCGTGGATGCGGGCATCCTCGTTCAGTTCCCGGATGCGGCTTTCCAGCGCCGCCTGATCCGTGTCCTCCGGCAGGCGGATGGTCAGGGAATACATGCCCGCCTTCTCACAGGCGATACCCTTGTTGCGCACATAAATCTGACTGGCGGGATCCTCTCCCACCAGAATCACCGCCAGACCCGGGGTGATCCCCCGAGCCTTCAGCGCCTCCACGCGGACGGCGATTTCCGCCCGCAGGGTCTCCGACATCACTTTTCCATCAAGAATCTGCGCCGCCATGGCTCCTGCCTCCTATCACTTTGGTGTAACCGTGGTAAACCCCATTGATGGTGAAGCCCATCGACCGCAGCAGCGGTATTTTCCGCCGCTCGGCAAAGTAGATCAGATGACGCCGTCCCCGCGCTTGGGCATCCAGCAGGCATGCCGTCAGCAGCAGGCGGCAGAGGTTCTCGTCCTCCGCGCCATCCAGGCCGAAAAGCTCCGGCAGTCCGCTGTCATCCAGCACATAGGCAGCCGCCAGAGGCTCGCCGTCCCGCCGGTACAGGAACAGCCGCCAGCGCTCCCAGGCCGCCTGAATGCGGTCGGAGGTCCAGAACATGGGCGTTCCGTCATGCAGGCGGCGGAAGTCCGGGAAGGTCTCCCGCGTCACCCGCTCCACATGAGGGGCGTCGGACATCAACACTCCGCCGTCCAGATGGAACACCGTGTCCGTCAGCTCATCCTCCAGGGTGAAGCCGTTCTCCTCCGCCCATCGGCAGGCCGCCCGGTTCTCCCCGGGAAAGCCCAGGGACAGGGTGAAGCCTGGTTGCTTCGCCGCCGCATACGCCTCAAAGGCCGCTAGCGTCTCCGCCGTCCGGCTCTCCGTGAGGAAGGAGCAGCACCCGGCATAGCCCTCCTCCGGCAGGACGTACCAGTGGATCCAGCCCGTTGCCCGGCCGTCCGCCCAGGCCAGGAGGATTTCCTCATCCGGGCGGATGATGCCCTCCCGCGCCCGGCGAATAAAGTCCTGCCGGGTCTTCACGCCGTCGGTATAGGTGGGATAGCTGGAGCGGGATCTGTCCGCCGCCAGCCCCCAGGCCCAGTCGATCAGGGGATCGAAGTCCCCTGCCCCCTGGGGAATCAGTGTCAGCATGGCGCATCCTCCCAGGCCATCAAGCGGCCCAGCGGCAGGCTGAAGCCCAGGCAAACGTACATGTCCCGGTCGCAGTCGGCGCAGCCCACCGTCAGGCTGCCGACGCCGCTTTGCTGCCGGGCGAAGCGCACCAAGCCCCGCGCCAACCCGCGATGGCGGAATTCCGGGCGGATGTAGAAGTCCTCCAGCACGCCGCTGGGCTGATAGTTGAAGGTGGAGAACCCTCGCGTCACCGAGCAGATGCCCGCCAGCACGCCCTCCGCCTCACAGCCATAAAAGGTGATGCTTCCCCGCCGGATGGCCTCCCGCAGCCGTTCGGCATCCGCTGATGTCGGGGCAGCCTCGCCAATGGCCGCCTTGTAGGCCGCGTGCAGCGGGAGCAGGGCGGGCATGTCCTCCGCCGTCAGCACCCGAAAGGCCGCTGTCATGGTTTTTCCTCCTGCATCCGCCGGTACTGCGCCGCGCCGATCAGGGCCGCACCCACCGCGTTGTCCCCGGAATACTCCGGCTTACCGAAGCACACCCGCAAATGCCGATCGCGCTTGGCCACCCGCGCCGTCACCATTTCCCGGAACAGCGGCGAGGACGCCACGCCCCCGGCCATCAGCGCCTGCCGGATACCCGTGGCTTCCGCCCCGGCGCAGAGCATCCGCGCCACGGTGCGGGCCAGCAGGTCGTAGACCTCCCGGGCCACGTTTTCCCTGGGCATGGCGCCGGCGGCAATCCACCGCTGCGCCTGGCTCTCCGCGCCGGAAAAGTGGCAGCGCAGCCCGCCGTCCGCCATGTTCACGGGGAGCAGCGCTTCCGCCTTCCCGGCCAGCGCCAGCTTTTCCAGGTGAGGCCCCGCCGGGAAGGGCAGCCCCAGCGCCACGCCCACCCGATCCACCAGCTGCCCGGCGTGAAGATCAAGGGTGCCGCCCAGCAGCGTCAGTTCGTCGCCGCGAAGGGACAGCATTTCCGTGGTGCCGCCGGAGAGGTGCAGCGCCAGCAGCGGCCCGGGGCCGATGCCGCTGTCCACCATGGCCGCGGCGATGTGCCCCCGCTGGTGCGTGGATGCAAAGCAAGGGACGCCAAGCATCGCGGCCAATCCGCGACCCTGGGCATCCCCTGCGTGGAACACGGGCATATAGGATTCTTCCTCGTCCCGGGGACGGCGGGACACGCACACCGCGGCGATCTCCATCCCTTCGATGGCCCGGGAGAGCTCCTCCAGCCGTCCGGGCAGCTGACGCACATGGATGAACAGCGCCTCGCTCTGACGCAGCCCCCGCTCCCCCTGCCTGACCGGCAGCAGCTGGCGGCAGCTGGCGATCACCTCGCCCTCCACCGTCACCGCGGCGGCGGAGGTGGTATAGCAGCTGGTATCCAGCCCAATGACGACCCGGGTCATGCCTGCGCCGCCTGCTGCTTGCGCAGAATGGCGCCCAGCACGCCGTTGATGAACCGGCCGCTGGCAGGCTCGGAATAGCGCCCCGCCAGCTCCACCGCCTCGTTGATGGCCACGCGGCCGGGCACGTCCTCCTCATGGAGAATCTCCCAGGTGGCCAGGCGCAGGATGGTCAGATCCACCTTGGGCATCCGCTGGATGCTCCAGTCCCGGCTGAAGGCGGCAATCTCGGCGTCCAGCTCATCCAGGTGGGTGGTCACGCCCTCCAGCACCCGGGTGATGTAGGCGCGGTCGGCCTTGCCGGGCTCCTTGTCGCCAATGGACTCCACGCCGGGCACGCCTTCCTCCCGCAGCTCATCATAGACCATTTGCAGGGTCTCCTCGCCGCCCTGGCCGCCGGCAAGCTGTTCGTAAATCATCTGCATCACGGCAGCGCGCGCAGTCATTCGAGACATAGGTCATAAACTCCGTTCTTTGTCAAAATTCATTGGTGATCCTTCGGCGGGAAGAGCCTGTTCACCACGCCCTTGATGAAGTCGCTCTTGTGCTTGACGCCGCCCAGGAACACGCCCAGGACGCACAGCACCGCGATGAACAGCGTCCGCCAGAAGCCCACGGACAGCAGCAGCGCCGCCAGCACCACGCCCAGCGCGCCGCAGGCAAGCCCGCAGGCCGGGGTTCCCAGGGTGGTCAGCTCCTTCAACAACTCATTCAGCTTCATGACGCTCCTCCTCCTCGGTCACAGCCTCCTCCGCCAGGTCGGGGGCGATGTCCTCAGCCTGGACTTCCTCCGGCTCGGCATCGGACGCCGGTTCGGCCGCCTCAGCTTCCGCCGCGGCCGCGGAAACAGTCTCCCCGTCCTCCGGCGCGGCTTCCTCCGCGTTCACGGGCGCGTCGGCGTCATCTGCGGGGGGCGCGGTCTCCTCCGGCTCGGACGCCTCCTGGGGCGCGGGGGGCGGCATCACCGTCACCGGCTCCTCCGAGCGGCCGAACAGCCGCTGATGCAGCGGCCGCCGATCCTTCTGCGGCGCCTCGTCGGCATCCTCCGGCCCGATGGGGTTCATGGACTTTTCAGGTGTCTCGACCTCCACCCGGGGCAGGGGCTTCACCTCGTCCGGCAATTCATGCACGGCAAAGGCCTGGCTTTCGCCCTTGGCGGTGGCGGTCTCCACCTGCACCTTGACTTCCTTCACATCCACGCCGGAGCAGGAGGTGACGTACTGCTTGATCTGCCGCTGCAGCGCGGACACGGCAAGCGGGATGTTCACGCCGCTGGTCAGGCCCATGCGCAGGCGGATGGTCAGGCCCTCCCGTCCCGGCTCCAGAGCGATGGCCACCGACTGAACCTCCTCGTGGCGATCCAGGCACTTCTGCACCAGGCCCTCGATGGCCTTCACCGAAATGCTCAGTTCGCCCGTCTCGGTCTGCTGGAGCACAAAGCCCCGGCGGCGCTTCTCATGGCGCACCAGCATGCCCAGGCAATAGAAGCCAAGCAGCGCCAGCGCCAGCACCACGGCGGCGGCGCACAGCATCCCCACCAGGCCGTTGGCGGCCATCCACTGCCCCGCCCACTGGGCCACCGTATCGTAGACCGCGCCGCGGAAAAACAGCCTGATAGCGATTTCCGCCGCCACAGCCAGCGTAACCAAGCCGCTGAGGGCCACCAGAATCCTGTCAGCGATGCGTATCTTCATCCTCCATACCTCCTTGCCCGGGCTGATAAAGGTTCACCGGCAGGTCCATACAACGCTGCCGGTGGATGCGTTACGCTTCGGGCTCCGCCTCGGCCTCCGCCGCAGGCTCGGCAGCCAGCGGCTCAGCCTCCGCCTCCTGGCCGGCCGGTTCCTCGGCAGGCGCTTCCTCCCGGGCCGGGGTCTTGGCGACATCCTCCAGGACGGGGGTGGACACAGGCGTATCCAGCGCCGCCTTACCGGCCGCCATGGCGCTGTTCTCCTTCTCGAAGCTGACGCCCTGAACATGGACATCCACCCGCACCACATGCAGGCCCGTCATGCTCTCGATGGCCTTGCGGACGCCCTCCTGGGCCTCCATGGCAGCCTTCTGGATGGGCGTGCCGTACTCGATCACCACATACAGGTCAACGCTGACCTCCTCGGTGCCGATCTCCACCTTCACACCCTTGGTGATGTTGCGATTCTTGCTCAGGATGCTGCCGGAGACGCTGCACATGCCGGCAATGCCCTCGACCTCGCCCGCCGCGACGCCCGCGATGATGGCGACCACCTCGTTGGCATAGGTAATGGAGCTGCTCTGCTCGGTATCGTTCTCCACGGTCAGGGGGAGATTATCTTTCTTGCTTGCCATAATGGCACCTCCTGGTCAGTTTGACGCCCGGGGCCCGGCGGCCTTCCGCCCCACCTGGCGGGTACGCGGAAAAAACCGCTGCCCGGTTAGGAACAGTATAGCACACTTTGGCCGGGTTGACAAGGTTTCGGCCCCTGGGCCTTGGTTTATTCTTCGTTCTTGACGATGGCAATATGCAATTCGTCCAGCTGCTTTTGCTCCACCGTGCCGGGCGCGCCCATGAGCAGATCCTGGGCGTTCTTGTTCATGGGGAACGGGATGACCTCGCGGATGGAGTCCTCCCCTGCCAGCAGCATCACCATGCGGTCAACGCCGGGGGCGATGCCCGCGTGGGGCGGTGCGCCGTAGCAGAAGGCGTTGTACATGGCGGGGAACTTCGCCTTCACGTCCTCTTCGCCCAGCCGCACCAGCTGGAAGGCCTTCAGCATGATCTCGGGATCATGGTTGCGCACCGCGCCGGAGGACAGCTCAACCCCGTTGCACACCAGGTCGTACTGGAAGGCGGTGATGGACAGCGGATCCACCTCGCCCGCCGCGGCTTTCTCGAGGATGTCCAGGCCGCCGTTGGGCATGGAGAAGGGATTGTGGCAGAATTCCAGCTCGCCGCTCTCCTCGCCGATCTCGTACATGGGGAAGTCGACGATCCAGCAGAACTCATACTTTTCCCGGTCGATGTGCGCGGGGCACAGGTCGGCCGCCAGGCGGCGCAGGACGCCCGCGGTCTTCTGAGCGGCCAGGCGCTTGCCGCAGGTCAGGCCCACGAAGGTGTTGGGCTTCAGGCCCAGCGCCTCCACCAGCGCGTCTTTGCGGTCCTTGACGAACTTGGCGATGCCCCCGGCGATTTCGCCCTGCTCGTCCAGCTTGAACCAGAAGGCCTTGCTGCCCGTCACCACCTCGACGTCGGCGCACAGCTTGTCAATCTGCTTGCGGGTGGCGGTCATATCGCTGACCACCACAGCCTTCACCTCGCCGCCCTCGAAGGGGCCGAAGCCGCAGTCCCCGATGAGGGCGGTCACGTCCCGCACCTCCAGGTCAATGCGCAGGTCGGGCTTGTCCGAGCCGTAGCGCTCCATGGACTCCAGGTACGGGATGCGCTTGAAGGGCGCGGAAGACGCGGTGTCGTACTTGCCATACTTGGCAAAGATGGGCGGCAGCACGTCCTCGAGGATGGCGAACACATCATCCTGGCTGGCGAAGGCCATCTCCATATCCAGCTGGTAGAATTCGCCGGGGCTGCGGTCGCCCCGGGCATCCTCGTCGCGGAAGCAGGGGGCAATCTGGAAATACCGGTCGAAGCCGGAGGCCATCAGCAGCTGCTTGAACTGCTGGGGCGCCTGGGGCAGGGCGTAGAACATGCCCGGATGCTTGCGGGCCGGCACCAGGTAATCCCGTGCGCCCTCGGGGGAAGACGCCGTCAGGATGGGGGTGGTGATTTCCAGGAAGTCATGAGCCGTCATGGCCTGGCGCAGGGCGGAGACAACCTGGCTGCGCATGACGATGTTCTTCTTGACCTCGGGGTTGCGCAGGTCAAGGTAGCGGTACTTCAGCCGCAGGGTCTCGTCGGCTTCCTTCGACCTGTTCACCTGGAAGGGCAAAGCATTGTAGCGGCAGCGGCCCAGCACCTCGATGGAGGCGGGCACCACCTCGATGTCGCCGGTGGGCAGCTTGGGATTCTTGCTGTCGCGCTCCCGGACGACGCCGGTGACGCTGATGACGCTCTCCTTGTTCAGCCCGCGGATGATGTTCATCATCTCTTCGGATTCCACCACGATCTGCGTGGTGCCGTAGAAGTCCCGCAGGATCACGAAGGCCAGGGAGGCGGATACCTCGCGGACGTTCTCCATCCAGCCGGAGAGGCGGACGGTCTTGCCCGCGTCGCTCAGGCGAAGCTCATTGCAATGGTGGGTACGGTTCTGCATGGTCTGTTCCTTCTTCCAATCTATATTGTAGGTTTACTTCAGCATGTCGCGGACGGCCTGCGCGGCCTCCGCCATGGAAACGGTGCGCTCCTCGCGGCTCTCCATGTGCTTGAGCTTCACCACGCCCGCGGCGATCTCGTCATCGCCCAGGGTGGCGCACACCAGCGCCCCCACCTTGTTGGCGTACTTGAACTGGGCCTTCAGGCTGCGGGCGCAGTGATCCATATCCGCCCGGAGACCGGCCTTGCGCAGCTCCTGCACCAGGCTGAAGGCAGGGATGCGCCCCTCCCCCATGTAGGTGACAAAGGCCTCATACTGCGGCGGCTTGGGCAAGGTGACGCCCTCGCTGTCCAGCAGCATCAGCACACGCTCGATGCCCATGCCGAAGCCCACCGCCGGCATGGCGTTGCCGCCCAGCTGCTCCACCAGGTTGTCGTAGCGTCCGCCGCCGCACACGGTCAGGTTTCCGTCCTTGGTTTTGGTAATCAGCTCGAACACCGTCTTGGTGTAGTAGTCCAGGCCGCGGACGATGCGGCTGTCCACCTGGTAGGGAATGCCGCTGGCCGTCAGGCACTGCTGCAGCTGGTCGAAGTGTGCGCGGCAGTCATCGCAGAGCACGTCCAGCATGGACGGCGCGTCCTTCACCAGCTCCTGGCAGTGAGGGTTCTTGCAGTCCAGCACACGCAGGGGATTGCGGTCGAAGCGGCTCTTGCAGTCCTCGCACATCTGGCCGATGCGCTGGCCCAGGAAGTCCTTGAGCATGGCGTGGTACTTGGGGCGACAGTTGGGGCAGCCGATGGAGTTGATATTCACGGACAGGTTGCCCACGCCCAGCCCGGACAACAGGCGGAAGGCCAGCAGAATCAGCTCCGCGTCCGCCGTGGCCTCCTGGGCGCCGAAGCACTCCAGGCCGAACTGGTGATGCTCCCGCAGGCGGCCGTTCTGCGGCGCTTCGTAGCGGAAGATGGGCGCGTTGAGGTAGTACATTTTGCAGGGCAGCGGATCATTGTGCAGGCCGCTTTCCAGGAAGCACCGGGCCGCGCCGGCGGTGCCCTCGGGCTTCAGGGTGATGGAGCGGTCGCCCTTGTCCTTGAAGGTGTACATTTCCTTCTGCACGATGTCGGTGGTGTCGCCCACGCCGCGCAGGAAAAGCTCGGTATGCTCGAAGACGGGGGTGCGTACCTCGCGATAGCCGGCCTCGGCGGCGGCCTGACGCATCCTGGCCTCCAGATACTGCCAGCGATAGGATTCTGCGGGCAGCACATCGCGCGTGCCCCGGGGTGCCTGAGTCAACATCTTCATTCCTCCTGTATGTGCGCCAAAGCGACAAAAACGCCCCACGCAGACGTATCTCCTGCATGGGGCGAGATTTGCTCGCGGTGCCACCCATTTCACATTTCCGCCAAATCTGCGGCGGAAACGCCTTGTTCCCTGATAACGCAAGGGCGCGTCCGACTCTCGCCGGAAGGCTCCAAGGTGTCAGGCGCGGGACGCAGCCGGGAGCTTTCAGCCGAGGCTCCCTCTCTTTCAGGCGTTGAACCCGCGTTCTCCTTATCACAGCCGATACAGATGTATTGTACCAGCCTTTTCCTGGTTTGTCAACGGCCCGCCCCGGCAGGGCGCAAGTTTTGCCAAACGGCGGGGACGCGCCTCACAGCACCGCCAGGCCCACCGTCAGCAGCACGGCAATGACCAGCCGGACGGCGTGATGCTGCCAGTGCAGCGTGCCCTTCATGCCGTTGCGCAGCGCCGCCAGGCTGATGAGCGCGCATCCGATGAGCGTCACCAGCCAGTCAACCCCGATGCTCAGGAAGCCGCATACCGCTCCCGCCATCAGCACCGCACCGCCCACCGCCATCATGCCGCCGTTCAGCCGATCCTCCGGCCTGCGCAGCTGCGTCGCGCCCGCCAGGATGGAAAGCGCCCCATAGATCAGGGCCAAGGCCCCTACGACATAAACCATGTTCATCCCTCCCGCATTGGTGTATCCAGAATGGCAACAGTATAGCGCGGGCGGAAGTTTTTGTCAATTGTTCATCCGGCCAGCCATGGCTTTCTTCCGTCGTCCGCTCATCCAAGCTCCGAGAAGAAGCAGAGCCGCTTTCCCTTGCTTTGGGCCCCGGTGACTTCCTCGCCCTTCCAGCGCATGGTATACGTTTTGCCGCGGAAGGGATACGCAACGGTCTTTTCCTCCCACACATAGGAAATCCGCACCGCAGAGCCGGCCGCAAGCCCGCTGAGGTAGAGCCATTCGCCATCCGCGAAGCCTTCCGCGTTTTCGGCCGTGACGCCGACGCAGTTGCCCGGAATGCGGATGCGGATGGCGCCGATGGGCTGATGCGCGATCAGCTCCGCCGTTCCTTTTCCGTCATAAGGATTGCGGAAGGAGAACGCCTCGTTGTCCGCGTCAAAGAGCAGATTGACGCTGTACAGCCCGCCGCGCTGCGTCCATTGCTCGCGGATGGCCTCGCACAGCCCCTCGGCTCCGCCGCCCACGATATCCCAGTTGAAGGAGATGGGCGCGCCCTCATGATCCTCGTGGCCATAGGGGCAGGGAAAGCCGAAGGCGCCCTTGCTGCGGCTGGCCATGCGCCAGCGCTCCACGCAGCTTTCGTCCGCCGGATCCTCGATGAAATGCGTATCCAGCAGCTGGGAGGGCAGCAGATGCCCGCGCAGAATCCGCTCGGCCCGGGCATAGTATCCCGCGTAGCCCCATTTCCCAAGGATCAGGCAGGTTTCAAGGATGTCGGCGGTGTTGTTGATTTCCCCGACGTCGTCCTGGCGCGCGTATCCCTCAATGCACCAGCCAAAGTCCACGGCGATCTGCCGCAGGCCGTTTTCCAGGAAGGCCTTGCAGCGCTCCAGAATGGCACGGTCGCCCAGCGTGTCGCCCAGGATGGCCAGGGAACTGATCATGGCGGTGGTGGAGTGGGTATGGTAGCCAAAGACCCGCGGGTCATAATCCCCCGCTTCGTTCAGCACATCGCGGAAGCACACGTCCTTCAGCCGGATCGCCTGCCGAAGAACCTTCGTCTCGCCGGTGACCTTGTAGCATTTGACCAAGGGGCCGATGTAACGGCCGAAGGTCACCGGGAAGGCATCGTTGTTCACGTCCCACTTGAACAGGCTGCCGCCCGTTTCCTCGCGCCACAGCGCCTCGCGGAACCGGCCGGAATCGTAATCAAAGTATCTGTCCACCGCGTCCACCAGCATGAGCGCGCACTTTTTCGCCTCCTCATCCTGGCGGTACTGGATCAGCGCGGTCAGCGCGTGCATTTCCTCCCGCAGGTTGTGCAGATCGGTCTTGCGGATGGGCTCGCCGGCGGCCTCGTCGATGCAGGGCGGAAAGCCCAGGGGGGAGTCCGTGACGGCGTAGCGCGCCCAGTGGGCCAGGGTTTCCACCGCGCCCTCATCCAGCGCCGCCGTTTCACGCCCCAGCACAGCCTCGGCGTTGAGCAGGCCGTTGAGCCAGCGCCCCGGAATGTGGGCCATGCTGAAGGTCGTGGAATGGGTATTGCCCCAGTTCTCCCCCGTCATGCAGTTGCCGAAAAAGGGAAGATTGCCGTGATGAGGATCGAAAAAGGTCATCATCGGGCGCAGAGCTTCCTTCAGCGCCAAGTGAAGATCACGCTGGTTCACGCGCACATATTTGTTCATCGTCGGCATTGCGCAGGCCTCCATTCTTTAAGCGAGCAGCGCTTCCTCGCGCTCTCTGAAATAGGATACACTATCCAGCACCAGCTTGTCCAGAACAGCGGGGTCCGTCTTGGCGTTCTGGGCGGGATACGGGTCGCCGCCGGGGCCCAGGGGCTCGGGGGTGACGAAGCAGCTGTCGTTGTTGTAGCCGATGAGGTACAGGGCGCGGATGATGGTGTCGATGTCCAGGCTGCCGTCCCCCAGGGCGCAGCGGTTGGTGTCCGCCATGTGCAGGTTGGTCAGCATTTCCCCCGCGTCCACCAGCGCCTGACCGATGTGGCTCTCGCCCACCAGCATGTGGTAAACGTCGCCGTTGATGTGCCGTACGCCGGGATGGTTCAGGCGGCGGATGTAGTCCTTGGCCTCGGCAAAGGTGTGCACCAGGCTGGTCTCGGCGGCGCGGATGGGCTCGATGGCCCCGTGGACGCCGGTCTGGACGAAGACATCCGCCACCCGGGACAGAGCGTCGATGCTGCGGTCGATTTCGCTGTCGTCGTACTTGACGGAGCGGCCCACGGCGGCGGGGCACACCAGCATGTACCGCCCGCCCATTTCCGCGGTGAAGGCAGCCTCCCGCTTGATGTAGTCGATGGCGGCCTGGCGCTGAAGGGGACGGTTGGAGGACAGGTCGTTATCGGCGCTGAACATGCCGCACACGCCGCCGCAGGCAATGCCGTGATCCGCCATGATTTGGCTGATCTCCCTGGCGTTGTAGCCCAGATTCGGGCCGTAGTGGTTGCCGTGGAGCTCAATGAAGCGGATGCCTGCCTTTTCCAGTCGCGCGCAGGAAACCGCGAAATCCTCCAGGCCGAAGCCCCAGTTGCTCCACGAGAAGTTCAGCCGCTTTTGCAGCCGCTCGGGATGCTCCTTTTTCAGCTGTTCAAAGGCCCCACGAATTTGTTCATTGATGATTTCATAACGCTGTAATGTCATTGCCGTTCCTCCTTATCCCTTGAGCGAGCCGATCATGACACCGCGGATGAAGTATTTCTGTACCAGGGGGTAGATGCACAGGAGCGGCACGGTGGAAACCACGATCAGCGAGTATTTGAGCATTTCCGCCATGCCCATCATCTTCATGCGCGTGTTGGGGTCGATCACCAGGGAATCGTCAATGGTGTTGGAAACCAGGATGCTGCGCAGCACCAGCTGCAGCGGGTAGAGCTTGGGGTTGTTGAGGTAAAGGAACGCGCTGAACCAGTCGTTCCAATACCCCACGGCATAGTACAGGGCAATCACCGCGATGATGGCCTTGCTCAGCGGCAGCAGCATCTGAAAAAAGAACCGCGTGTCGTTGCAGCCGTCCACACGGGCGGCCTCGAACAGCTCCTCCGGAATGGAGGTCTGGAAAAACGTCCGGGTGATAATCATGTTGTACACGTTCAGCACCCCCGGCACGATAATGGCCATGCGGGTGTTGAGCATGTGAAGATCCTTGAGCAGCAGGTAGCCGGGAATCATGCCGCCCCCGAAGTACATGGTAAACGTAAACAGAAACATGATGACGCCCTTGTGCGGCAGCTTCGGCCGGGACAGCGGATAGGCGCAGACCAGGGTCATCGCCACGCTGACCACCGTACCCACCACGGTATAGAGCAGCGTGTTGCCATAGCCGACCATCACGGCGGGATACGAGAAAACCCGCCGGAAGCCCTCCAGGGAAAAATCCACCGGCCAGAGGACCACCTTCCCCGCCAGGATGGCTTCCGGCGAGGAAAAGGAGGAAGACAAAACATAGATCAGCGGATACAGCGTGATGAAGGCCAGCAATATCATCAGCGCGTCGATGATCCACACAAAAATCCGATCCTGCCGGGGCATACGAATGGCATTTTGATGTTGACGCATACGCCTGCCCTCCTTAAAACAGCTGATTGCCGCTGAGCTTCCCAGAGGCGTAATTCACGATCATCAGCATGGCCAGGTTGATGACGGAATTGAACAAATCAATCGTGGTGGACAATGAATAGTCCGTCGTTCCTGTCAGACCGACCTTATAGACATAGGTGGAGATGATTTCAGAGGCCCGCAGGTTGAGATCGGTCTGCAGCAGATAGACCTTCTGAAAGCCCACGGACATGATGCTGCCAGCATTGAGAATGAGCATGATGGCGGCGGTGGGCAGGATGTGCGGCAGGTCGATGCAGAGCACACGCTTCAGGCGGCTCGCGCCGTCGATCATGGCTGCCTCGTGGAGCTGCTCGTCCACGCCGGAAAGCGCGGAAATGTAGATGATCGCGCCCCAGCCCACGCCCTGCCAGATGCCGGACCACACATAGATGTGGGGGAAATACTTGGCCTTCTGCATGAAGTCGGCGGGGAACTCGCCCATCAGCCGATAATACAGATGGCCGTACAGGCCGGTACGGGCATTGAAGATGGAAAGCATCATGCCGACCAGAACCACGGTGGATATGAAATAGGGAGCGTAGGTAATCATCTGCACGGCCTTTTTCAGCCGCTGATTGACCATGGTGTTCAGGCAAAGCGCCAGCAGAATCGGGAAAGGAAAGCCGGCGACCAGGCCGTATAGGGACAAGGAGATCGTGTTTCGGAGCACGCGCTCAAACTGATAGGAGGAAAAGAAACGGTCAAAGTTCTTCAGCCCCACCCAGGCGCTGTTCCAGATGCCGCCCTGGATGCTGTACTTCCGAAAGGCCAGCTGCACGCCCGCCATGGGGATATATCGGAATACGATCAGCCACACCAGCGGAATGAGCAAAAACAAATACAGCTGCCAGTACTGACCGTATTTCTTGCGGATCCGTTCCAAAATGCTCTGCATACAACCGCCTCTCTTTACGTTAAAGACCCTGATTGGAAAATCTGCCGCCGGCAGCGAGGGCAACCGGCGGCAGAGGGTGGCAGTTTCGTTGTGACGGCGCTTATTCAGCGGGCGTCCACGGGCCGCCGTAGGTACGTTCCCAAGCGACCTGATCCATGGCGGTGAGGCCCTTGTAATTCATGGATTCAAGCTCCGCGATGTAGGTATCCCAGTCGGTTTCAATGTCCATTTCACCGGTCATGAACAGCGCGCGGCATTCCCGCATATAGTTGGAAACCGCGGTGCGCACATCGTTCCACTCGTTGTACTCGTCAACGGTGTAGATGATGTCGTCCACCTGATCCCTGAAGGGGATGTAGTAAGGCAGGTTGGCGATGTACTGCAGGGCGTACTGATACTCGCAGGTTTCCGTGCTGGTGATGGCGCTGTTCTGCTGGTCGCCGGTCACGATGGCCGGGAACTCGCACGCGCCGTTCCAGATGGTGTTCTGCACCGTGTACCAGATGTCGTTGTGCAGGATCATGTCCGCGGGGATGCCGATGCTTTCATAGGCGCTCAGCGCATCCTCCGGGGCGCGCTCCCAATCGACGCCCTCCTGGCCCCAGCGGTAGATGATGCGATCCCATTTGTCGATGTACTGGAAGGTCATGAACGCGAAGGCGATTTCGGGATGCTCGCAGTCACGGGTGATGGCCATCTGCGCGCTGCAGGGCGGGACGGCCGAGGTGGCGTAATGCGCGCCCTGGGGGCCTTCCAGCGCGGGCAGCACCGTCCAGTTGTCCGAATGACCCAGCATGGGCGTGTAGGCCCAGTACTGCGACACACCCACCAGGGACGGGTCGGAGGACATCAGCGTGTTGTACTGAGCGTCCGTGTAGGAGAAAATCTGAGGATCAATGAGCTTTTCGTCATACAGCTGCTTGATGAACCGCAGGAAGTCCCGATACGCTTCCTTATCGTAGCACACGTCCAGCTTGCCGTTGGTTTCATTGAGCGGCAGATACCAGTTCTCGTTGCCGTCCGCGTAGATGAACATGTTCTGCAGATAGTTCAGCAGAGCGCCGCTGCTGGCCCCGGACAGGGGAATCTCGTCGGCAATGCCGTTGCCGTTGGGATCCTGATCCCGGAAGGCGCGCAGAACCGTCAGCAGCTCCTCGCTGTTCGTCGGCATGGCCAGGCCCAGGTTGTCCAACCAGCTCTGGTTGATCCACATTCTGGAGCCCAGGATGTTGCCGATGTAGTAGTCATAGAAGGGAGCGCCGTAGATGTTGCCGTCGGGGGAGGTCACGCGGGCGAGAACCTCCTCGCCCTTCAGGCCGGCCTCCTCACAGCGGGCGTAGAACGCGGAGCCATACTTTTCAAACAGCTCGTTCAGGGGGATGATGACGCCGGATTCGCCGTAATTCTGACGGCGCATGTTGTTCCACATGCCCACCGCGAGAATGTCGGGCAGCTTCTCACCGGAGGCGACCAGCAGATCCAGCTTGGCCTCGGTGTCCGCCTCGGGGAAGAACACGAATTCAATCTTGATGCCGGTTCTCTCCTCGATCCACTTCGTTACATAGCTGTTCTGAATGTCGGTCACGTTGGAGCGCTCGGCAATGCCGATGGTCAGCGTATACGGTTCGCTGACGACGGGCAGGGTGCCGGGGGGATTCAGGATGGAAAGAGCGTCCTCGGCCAGGGCCGTACCCATCAGCATCATGGTCGCCAGGATCAGACAGAGCCATTTCTTCATGTCATAACTTCCTCTTTCTTTCGATTTCTGCCGGACGATGCTGCGCGCCGCGCCGTCCCAGTGATTTGATGATACCGAAGAAATCATCCAAAGGAAATAGGAAAGATCATTCATTGCTGAAAATGCAAAGAATTTCACCACAAACGACAGGTCTTATCGAAAAATCATCACATTTCACCGCAATTTTTTCCTACTTTTCTTTCCTGAAATAGCCGGGCGCGTTGTTCCAATAGCGGCGGAAGCTCTTGTAGAACGTGTTGATGTGCTCATACCCCACGCGCTGAGCGATCTCGCTGATGGGCGTGTCTTCCTCCTTGAGCATCCGCATGGCTTCCTGCATGCGCAGCTCCTCAATATGCGCGGTGTAGTTGCGGCCTGTGTGGGTTTTGATGTACCAGGAAATATAGCTCTCCGTCACCTGGAAGCGCTCGGCAATCTTCGTCAGGCAGATGTCAGGGGCGGCATAGTGCTCGCTGATGTAGCCGACGATTTCATCCGCCTTTTCGCTCTTCTGCTGATTTTTTCGCTTCTGGATCCGCCAGCAGTACTGCACAGCCACCAGATTGAGCTCCTCAAACACATCGCGCCACGGACGGTTGGCCGTCTGAACGCGCTGGATCGTCTTATCATCCGCCGTATTGGACAGGGTGAACTCCACCGCGGACGCCACAGCGTGGATCACATGGGGCGGCTGCCATTCGTGCTCCTTACCCAGCTGCTGCCGAAGCAGCGCGAACAGCTCGTTGACCCGCTCCTCATTGCCCATGTTCATCCGCTCGCTGAGCTCACGGCACATGCCGAACAGCGACAGCTCGCTCTGCCTGCCCATATCCGCGGTATAGAACAGCACCTGACCCCGGTGCGCGGCAAAGGCGGAGCGAAGCGCCTCATCGCAGGCGGCGGGCAGCTCCTTCACGTCCGTATGCGGCAGGCTCACTCCCACATACATGGCCGCGCCGGTCTGCCTTTCGATGTCGCCCACCGTTTTTTCCATCAGGGACATGCCGGCTTCAGCCTTGGGAATCAGGCAGAGCAGACGGTTGGCGTCCGACATATGCACATAGCTGCCGGGCCAGACGTTCTGCAAAACAGAACGGACGATCACATTGAGGGCGATCATGTGCTCCTCGGCGTCCTGCGGCTTTTTCAGCTCAAACTGCGCCGCCACCCACCCTTGCCCGAACACGGTAAGCTCATCCAGCACCCGCCAATCGTCCGCCTCCAGCGGCAGGCGGTGCATGATCTTTTCCATCACGAGCGTTCGGCGCTCCTGCACCAGCTCCGTATAGTGTGCGCGGATGATTTCGCTGCGCTGGTCGCTGGCCTGCAGGGCCTGATAAATCTGCTCATAGAGATTTCCTTTACCCGTTTCCATGCTGCTGCCCTTCAAATAGGCCAGCAGCGGCGATGCGTGATGGAAGCTGCGAACCATGTGAGTAACGGAAACGATCATGGCCACGCTGAAGGCCGCCAGCGCGTAAATAAACATGGTCATTAGAATGGGCCGCATCTGGTGGCGAATATAGCCGGACGGAATGCCGAACTCAACCTTCAGGCCCAGCTTATCGTCCTGCAGCGTGACCAGGATGCAGCTGGCGCTGTCATAGAGGCTTTTGACTGTGTCCAGCCCCGTCTGGTACAGCGTGACATCACCCACGGCTGTGCTCAGGCGCAGTACGGCATCCTCGATGTCATAGAACCCCAGCTTCTGCTTCATCGCTTCCACGGAAAGAAAGCTGCTGATGTGAACGTTCGGGCTGGAGCCGTAATCGCGCCTTTGATAGACAATGCAGGGTTCATTGCATAAATAATAGGAAAAGTAATGCTGCGCGGGCAAAAAATTTTCCGGCGCCAGCAGCAGCTGGCGGAAGGCGCCGTAGTCCAGCGTATCCACATAAAAGCTTTTGCCATAATCCCGCTCGGGCGCGAGGGAAACCATGTTCATGCCGATCACCACCTCGTTGCCCGAAAACGAGATCATCACATCCTTGACGAGGTCATTGAGGATATGCGTGGAGCGCACGCCATTAATGTAGTGGTAGGCGTTAATGCCCTGCTGCTGGTGGTTGGCGTTTTTCTTCAGAAAGCTGCGAACCTCCTTGGAGGCTGACAGCTCATAGAGATTCGCGTTATGGCTGCTCATGATTGTTGAAATACCATTAAGGCCCGTGCGGGCGCGGCTTGTCACATGCTCCACGGCCATCTCCCTGGCATTCTGATAGGAAAAAACATAAACCGGCAGCATCAACATCAGCATCATCACAGCAACCAGGCATGGCAGCATGATCTGCCAAAGCATCTGCTTTTTCATCTTGTGAAGGCCTCCGTTCCATATTTCTTTCGCTTTCTTCGCTTTGCCGCTTTTTTCGTTTTTATATCATATAAAAGTATATCAGCTTATGGATCAATTTGATATTGGAAATTTCTTATATCCCCTCCATCCTGATTTCGTCCAAGGGGTTGTTTTCCATGGAAAACAGCCTGTCTGAAGGCAAAATGCCGCTTCGGACAGGACAAGCAACAGCGCTTCGACCAGCGTGCGATTGTTTGATTGCTTCATTGCTTTGCGCCGCCAGGAAAACGGTTATGACAAAAAAAGGCATGCCCGCGCGCGCTCGTTGACATGCCTTGTCGCCCGCTTCCCCCCTCATGCGCCTGGCCGGATATTCCATTCTGAAGGCGGAACGGTTCCTCCCCTTGCGGCCCGGTCGCATACCGCAAGCGAACGCTCCTTCTGACAAAAAGAAAAAGCACCGAACGATCTTTGTTCGGTGCTGATGTGCGGGAAACAGGACTTGAACCTGCATGAAGTTAGCCCTCACTAGAACCTGAATCTAGCGCGTCTGCCAATTCCGCCATTCCCGCAAGTTGGTGGGCAGGGGTGGATTCGAACCACCGAAGTCAGAGACGGCAGATTTACAGTCTGCTCCCTTTGGCCACTCGGGAACCTACCCATATGAAGTTTGTTTCCCCTTAACCCAAGGGATGGAGCTGGTGAAGGGACTTGAACCCGCAACCTGCTGATTACAAATCAGCTGCTCTGCCAATTGAGCTACACCAGCATGTAGTCGCTTGGAAAACCTGCGTCAAGTCCAGTAGGAAAGTGGCGACCCGGAAGGGGCTCGAACCCTCGACCTCCAACGTGACAGGCTGGCGCTCTAACCAACTGAGCTACCGGGCCACTAAGTGGGCCTTCAGGGACTTGAACCCGGGACCAACCGGTTATGAGCCGGCCGCTCTGACCAACTGAGCTAAAGGCCCTCAGAAGAAGGAAAATGGTGACTCCTAGGGGATTCGAACCCCTGTAGCCGCCGTGAAAGGGCGGTGTCTTAACCGCTTGACCAAGGAGCCACGCTTCATCTGGAGTGAGGTCTGGTCGGGGTGAAGGGATTCGAACCCCCGGCCCCATGCTCCCAAAGCACGTGCGCTACCAGACTGCGCTACACCCCGGTTTGTTTCCGTCTTCCAGCGAGGTCGTGTCCCGCAGGCGACGAAATGTATGATACACCACTTGCGGAAAAATGTCAATACCTTTTTCCAAAGTTTTTGAATTTATTTTTCCTCCCCCATCGCCTCCATGGAGAAGAAAGCCTCCAGTTTGCCCGGAGCATAGCACAAGCCCTGCCAGCCCAGATGCAGCGCGGCCTCAATGTTCGCCGGGGTATCGTCGATGAACAGCGTCCTTTCGGGCGCAAGGGCATACCGCTGCGTCAGCAGCCGGTAGATGGCGGGGTCGGGCTTCACCAGCTTCTCCCGGCCGGATACCACCTCGCCGTCAAACAACTGGAAGAAATCATACTTTTCGCGGATGAAGTCAAAGGCCCGGTCGTTGTAGTTGGACAGGACATACGTCCGCTTGCCATGAGCCTTGCATTGGCGCAGGGCCGTCACGCCCTCGTCAACCACATCCGGCAGGTCGCGCCAGTCCGTCAGCACCCGGCGGATGGGCCCTGCCAGGCGCGTTTCCCGGCCCGTCATGGCTCGGACGGCCTCCTCGTGCATCAGCACACCGCGATCCAGCATCGCCCAGTACGGCGAGCGGAACACCCTGCGCAGGATGTCCGGCCAGATGGTCTCCTCCCCCGGCAGCACCCGCCTGAGAATTTCCTCCGGCGAGAAGCGCACCAGCACGTTCCCCACGTCGAACACCACGTCGTCCAGCTCGTCCCAGGGCATGGCGGAATACCGATCATCCAGCGTCAGGCGGTTCATGGGCCCCACTCCTTTCGTCCCTCACCAGCATACATGATTCCGCGAAGAAAATCAACCTTTTCAATCGGGCGAAAAACGTGTACAATAGAAGTTAGGAGGCGACAAGCTATGAAGCGAGTGTTTTTGACCGTTCTGGACGGCGCGGGCGTGGGCTGTCTGCCGGACGCCGCGCATTATGGCGACGTGGGGGCCTGCACCATCGGCCATGTGGCGGATCGCTGCCATCCGCGTCTGCCCCATATGGCCCGCATGGGCCTTGGGCACATTGAGGGCACGCACGTTCCGCCGGATGACGGGGCCGTCTGCGCCTTTGGCCGCGCCATGGAGCGCAGCGCGGGCAAGGATACCACCACCGGCCATTGGGAGCTGGCGGGCCTGACCCTGAAGGCCCCCTTCCCCACCTTCCCCGAGGGCTTCCCCCGGCCGCTGCTGGACAGGTTTGAGGCCGCCATCGGCCACAAAACCATCGGGAACAAGCCCGCCTCCGGCACGGCCATCCTGGATGAACTGGGCCCGCGCCATCTGGCGGAGAAGGCGCCCATCGTGTACACCTCGGCGGACAGCGTATTCCAGATTGCCTGCCACGAGGATGTTTTCAGCCGGGAGGAACTCTACGGCATGTGCCGAATCGCCCGGGAGATGCTCCAGGGGGAATGGTGCGTGGGCCGGGTCATCGCCCGTCCCTTCGTGGGCCAGCCGGGGGACTTCCGCCGAACCAGCGGACGGCGGGACTTCGCGGTGCCGCCCTTCGGCCCCACGCTGCTGGACGCGGTTTCCGAGGCCGGCATGGCCTGCCTGGGGGTGGGGAAAATCGAGGACATCTTCGACCACCGCGGACTGACCGGCTCCAACCATGCTGCGGGCAATCCCGCCTGCATCGACGCCTGGATGGACTACATGCGGCAGGACTTCACCGGGCTGTGCTTCACCAACCTCGTCGATACCGATATGCTCTACGGCCACCGCAACGATCCCGAGGGCTTCGCTGAGGCGCTGCGCTATTTCGACGCCAAGCTGCCGGAGATCCAGGCGCTCATGGGCGAGGGCGATCTGCTGATTGTCACCGCCGACCACGGCTGCGATCCCTGCTTCCCCGGCACCGACCACACCCGCGAGTACATTCCCCTGATGGTCTGGCACAAGGGCATGACCGGCTGCACCGATCTGGGCACCCGCGCCACCTACGCCGATGTGGCCGCCACCTGCGCCCAGTGGCTGGGCCTGCCCCAGCGCTTCGGCGCCGCGTCCTTCATGGATCAGCTGCTATAACGGATAAGGAGGAACCAAGGATGATAACCTACGAACAGATGCTGCTGACGGCCCAGGCCATCCGCGAGGCCGTGGGTGAGGCGGAGGTCGGCGTGATTCTGGGCTCCGGCCTGGGCGGCTATGTGGACGCCCTGGAGGACGCAAAGTCCATCGTCTACGCGGACATTCCCGGCTTCCCTGTCTCCACCGCGCCCGGCCACGCCGGACGCTGGTGGACGGGCCGCCTCCACGGCACACGGGTGTGCATGATGCAGGGCCGCTTCCACGCCTACGAGGGCTATGACCTGAGCGAGGTCACCCTGCCGGTGCGCGTCATGGCGCTGCTGGGCGTCAAGACCCTGCTGATTACCAACGCGGCGGGCGGTGTGAACACCGACTTCCGGCCCGGCGACCTGATGCTCATCCGGGACTGCATCAACTTTTCCGGCATGAACCCCCTCAAGGGCCCCAACCTGGAGCAGTTCGGCCCCCGCTTCCCCGACATGACCCGGGCCTATGACCGGGAGCTGATCGCCCTGTGCCGTCATCAGGCGGAAAGCCTGGGCATCGCGGTGCGGGAGGGCGTGTACATGTGGTTCAGCGGCCCCACCTACGAGACCCCCGCCGAGATCCGCATGGCGCGCGTCATGGGCGCGGACGCCGTGGGCATGTCCACCGTGCCGGAAACCATCGTGGCCCGCCACTGCGGCATCCGCGTGCTGGGCGTCAGCTGCATTACCAACATGGCCGCGGGCATCCTGGATCAGCCCCTGTGCCATGAGGAGGTCACCGAGGTGGCCAACCGCGTGAAGGCGACCTTCCGCAGCCTCCTGGACGCCACCATTGAGGCCCTGTGATGCGAAACATAGCGCTGATTTCAGGCGGCTCCCGGGGCATCGGCGCGGCCTGCGTCGAGGCCATGGCCCGGGCGGGATACGCCGTCATCTTCCTTTACCATCACCATCAGGCGGAAGCCGAGGCCCTGACGGCGCGGCTGCGGGCCGAGGGTCTTGACGTGGCCTGCCGGGCCTGCGACATCAGCGACTTCGCCCAGGCTCAGGCAACGGTGGCCGAGCTGCTGACGGTCTACCGTCATATTGACGTGCTGGTGAACAACGCCGGCATCGCCCACATCGGCCTGTTTACCGACATGACCGAGCAGCAATGGGATCGGCTCTTCGCGGTCAACCTGAAGGGGGCCTTCGCCCTCACCCAGGCCGTCCTGCCGGGGATGATTTCCCGCCGGCGGGGCGCCATCATCAACATCGCCAGCATGTGGGGTGAGGTTGGGGCCAGCTGCGAGGTGGCTTATTCCGCCTCCAAGGCCGCCCTCATCGGCCTGACGAAGGCGCTGAGCAAGGAGGGCGGCCCCTCCGGCGTCCGGGTGAACTGCGTTTCCCCCGGCGTCATCGCCACGGACATGAACGCCGAGCTTGACGGCGATACCCTGGCCGAATTGCGGGAGGAAACGCCCCTGCAGCGCATCGGCACGGCAGAGGACGTGGCGAAGGCCGTGCTGTTCCTGTCGGGCGAGGGCGCTTCCTTCATCACCGGGCAGGTGGTGGGCGTCAGCGGCGGCCTGGTGGTTTAATCAAAAATTTCCATGACAAAACTGGCTTTCTCCGGGCATGATAGGTTTGACACCACCCATGTGAGGAGGAAGCAGCATGACCAAATTCAGACGGATCCTGGCCGCGGTACTCAGCCTGTGCCTGTGGCTTCCCATGACGGGCGCGGCGGCCGCTTCAGGGGGCAGACCCCTTGAGGATGGTCAGCCGCTTTCCCTTGTTTCGCCCTCGGTGCTTCTGGCGGAGACCGACACGGGCACCGTCATCTTTGAAAAGAACGCGGACGAGCGCCGGGAGGTTGCCTCCATCACCAAGCTGATGACGGCGCTGCTGGTGCTGGAGGCCCTCGACCGGGGCGACGTCGCCCTGACCGACCAGGTCACCGTTTCCCCCAACGCCGCGGCTATGAAGGGCAGTCAGGCCCTGCTGGATGCCAACGCCGTCTACAGCCTGGAGGATCTTCTGCGCACCACCATCATGGCCTCCGCCAACGACAGCGCCGTCGCCCTTTCGGAATACCTGTGCGGTACCGAGGATAACTTCGTCGCCCGCATGAACCAGCGCGCCGGGGAATTGGGCATGACCAACACCTGCTATGTCAACTGCACCGGCTATCCGCAGGATGGTCAGTACACCACCGCCCGGGATGTGGCGCGGCTGTGCTGCGAGGTGGCGAAGCACCCGCGATACAACCAGTACGCCAGCGTTTGGATCGACAAGCTGACCCATCCTGGCGGGCGAATCACCGACCTGACCAACACCAACCGTCTGGTGCGCTTTTACCAGGGCTGCGACGGCTTCAAGACCGGCTCCACCGATGGGGCGAAGTTCTGCCTGGCCGCCACCGCCGAGAAGAACGGCATGCGCCTGGTGGCCATCGTCCTGGGCGCGCCCAAGAGTCAGACCCGCTTTGACGAGGCCCGGGCCATGCTGGACTACGGCTTCAACACCTATCAGCGCACCGTCATTGCCCGCAAGGGCGACCTGCTGGGCGAAAGCCTGCCGGTGAAGGGCGGCCAGACGGAATCCGTCGAACTGATGCTGGGCAGCGGCCTTTCGATGCTGCTGCGCAACCGGCAAAGCTCGGGACTGTCTCTGGAGCTGGTGCTGCCGGAGTTCATCAACGCCCCTGTCGCCGCCGGCGATGTGCTGGGCACGGTGCAGGTTTTGCTGGACGGCCAGATCATCGCCCGGCTGAACTGTCTGGCCGCCCATGATGTCCCGCGCCCCGGCTTCATCGAGGGGCTGTACCGCATCCTCAGCAATTGGCGCTGAGGGCGGAGCGGTGATGGATGAACCCAGCCCCGCAGGGGCCGAAGGTTTCCAAAGGGGATGAACAGACCCAACTTCGCAGGGCCCGAAGGATTCCAAAGGGCGATCGAAAAGCCCTTTGGCCGCGCCGCAGCGCGGAACCCCTGCCTGAATGTAAAGGAGCCTTGCAAGGATGTTTTTCCCTTGCAAGGCTTTGCTTCATCATGGCTCTACTTTCTCCACGGAGAAAGTAGCAAAGAGGTCTGGGGGCCGCCAAAGTTAACCTGCATGAGTGGCGGCCCCCAGGCCCCCCGTCGCTTAGCACGACGTGCGTAGCCATAAGCAACTACCAGCTAATACCGCCTCGCAGGGGCGGTCGTCCACCTCCATTGGAGCAAGGATATGTCCAGCAAGCAGCGGGGGGTTCGTCTGGTTTGGCTTCGCGGCGTGGTTGCACATGGGACTGGTACCGGCGATTCCTATATAGGTTATGGGAATAGAACTTGTAATTCCTATACAGGCCCAACGAAACCAGCAGGGCCCCCGTAGGGTGGCCCTCCTTGCAGATTCCCAATCCCTTATAGTTGCGGCCCGAAGGTTTCCAAAGGGCGATCGGAAAGCCCTTTGGTCGCCCCGCAGGGCGAAATCCTTCTATAAAGACGAATCGTTCAAAGGAAAAAGCCCGTTGCGACTGCAACGGTTCCAGTCCCATGTGCAACCACGCATCAAAGCTGAACCAGACAAAAGCCTCGCCGCCTGCTGGACACTTGCCTGCTCCAATGGAGGCGGATGACCGCCCCTGCGAGGCGGTCTTAGCTGGTGACTCGATTATAGCCACGCACACCATGCTATGCCACGGGGGGTTTGGGGGCGGCTACGGTGCAGGCTAAATTTAGCCGCCCCCAATCCTCTTTGGTACTTTCTCTGAAGAGAAAGTACAACCTTTATCCACTAAAACCTTACAAAAAAGCAACGTTCCTTGCTGCCCTTTCTCCCCCCTGAGAAAGGGCTTTTCCCATCCCATGGATAGTCACCCTCCCCATCGGGCAGGCTAAACCCAAAACCTGCGTTTTTCGCGAAAGGATGGCGTTCCATGGCGCAGACCGTGATCTTGCTTATCGCCCTCATCCTGCTGCTGGCGTTGGGCTGGCTGGCGCTGCGCAAGCAGCACGGTCTGGCGGAGCCGCAAGCGTCCCAAACGGGGGACAGCGCGGAAGCCGTGGCGGCGCTGGCGCTTCGGACGCCCTGGCGGCGCGGGGGACGCCTTCATCTGCCCCGCGGGCTCCTTCGGCTGCTGTCCGGGCTGCTGTCCACCCATGAGGCCGGGAGCGCCATGGAGATTCTGCGCACCGAGGGGCGGTCGCTGACCCTGTTTTTGCTGACGCTGCGCAGGGATCTTCGCCATGCCCGCGCCCTCCCCGCCGACGAGCGTGGAACGCCCCGCATGCTTCTCCTGGCCCGGGAGCTCGTTCGCCTGAACAGTCCCTGCGACGCCGAAAGCCTGAGCGCCGCCCTTGCCTGCTGGCATGAGGTCTCCACCACCACCCTGGCGGAACGGATGGCCCTGCCGCTGTGCCTTCGTCTGGCGCTGTGGGAGCGGCTGGGCGCTCTCCTTACCGACCTTCGCCAGGATCTCGCGGAGGCCCGCCGCGGCCGTCATCTGGCCAAAAGGCTGGTGAGCAGCCGCAAGCCCATGGCCCTCTTATCCTCTGTTCGCCTTTCCGATGCCTGTCTGGACGCGCTGTTTCTCGCTCTGCGTCAAGGGGAGCACACGACGTTCCTCAGCGCCCTGAACGACCACCTGGCCCAGCAGGACATCACCCCCGGCGAGGCCGCGCTGCGCCACAGCCGCCATCAGGCCATGCTGTCGGAAGGCTTGGTCTATGCCCATATGGCCCTCACCCGGCTCGCGACGTTGGATTGGCCCGCCGCCGAGGAGTCCGCCGACCCGCTGCATCTCCTGTTCCAGGAGGACCCCGCCGCCGTCTACCCCGCCATGACGCCCCAAAGCCGGTTGGACTACCGCCGTCTTGCCGCGCATTGGGCCCGGCTGTTCCACACGGATGAAACGCGGCTGGCCCGAACCATCCTGCAGCTTTGCCGGGAGGCGGAGGCGGACGGCCTGGGCAATCATGTGGGCTGGTACCTCCTGGAGCATCGCGGAACCGCCGCCCTCCACCGGCAGCTGCGAAGCCGCCGGGGCGCCGTCATGCTGGCCTTCCGCCGCCACGCCCTGGGCGTCTACCGCGGCCTGCTTTTCCTGGCGGATGTCCTGGCGGCGTGGGGGCTGCTGGAGCTGGGCTGTTCCCTCTGGCTGCTGGCCCTGCCGCTGATCCCGGCAAGCCTGCTCCTGCGCGCCGCGCTGGACGCGCTCTTTCGGCAGCTTCTGCCCTCCGTACCGGCGCCGCAGATGCAGGTCAGCCGCGTCACCAAAGAGCTGCGCACCCTGGTGGTCATCCCCGCCGTTCTTCATCAGCGGAGCGAGGCCATCCCCATGGTTCGCCGCCTGCTGCTGGCCCGCAAGGCCTTCCCCGAGGGCGCCATCGACTGCCTGCTGCTGGGGGATTACGGCGACAGCCTGACCCAGACCGCCGGGGACGACAGCGCCATCACCTTTGCCGCCCGCTCGGCTGTCGAGGCCATCGACAGGCCCGAAGGCCGCTTTCTCTACCTTCACCGCCGCCGCGTCTACAACAAGCCCCTCCACCGCTACACCGGGCGGGATGATCGCCACGGGGCCGTCGAGTGCCTCAGCCGCCTGATCTGCGAGGGCGCGTGTCCCGACGAGTTCGACGAGGCCACCGTCGCCCCGGCCTTTCTCCATCACCGTTACGCCTTCGTGCTGACCCTGACGCCAGAGGCCACCCCCGCCCCGGATATGCTCCTGCCCCTGCTGGGCACGCTGCTTCATCCCCTGAACGCCCGGCGGGAAACGGCTGAAGGCGTGCGGGGTGTCAGCATGGCCCAGCCGCGCATTCTCCCCGACCCGGAAAGCCTGCGCACGCACATCACCCGCTGGCACGCCCGGGAGAGACGCCTGCCCTGGCCCCGGCTGATCCGGTGCACCGAGGCCTCCGCCGTCCGCCTGTTCCGCCCGGAGGATGTGCTTGCCGCCACGGACGATGTGCTCTCCGCCGCGGACGCCACCCACCTGCTCCTGGGCGAGCTGGCCGGCTGCGCCCAGACGGAGGACACCGTCGCTTACCTGGCGCAGCCCGCCTCCCTGGCTGGCTGGCTTCGCCGCGCCCAGCGCGATGCCCGGCGCGTGTGGCAGCTGCTGCCCTGGCTGACGCCCTGGATCAGCCCCGGAGGCGCCCTCCGGCGCAACCCGCTCTCCCATGGCAGCCGGTTCATCCTCCGCTCCCGGCTGTGGCGGGTATTGGTGACGCCCATGCAGCTGCTCTGCCTGCTCTACGCCACGGCCGCCGCCAACCTGCCGCTTATGCTGATCGCCCTGCTTGCCCCCGAGCTGCCGTCTCTTTTCCCACTGTCCCCGCACACGGTCATGGGGCTTGTTTCCCATGCGGTGCTGCTGCCCCTGCGGGCCGTCGTCCGCGCGGTGGGGCTGGCGGAGGGCGTGTGGCGCATCCTTACCCACAAGGATCCTGCCCTGCCCTTCCAGCGGCCCGAAAGCCTGGCCGCCATCGAAAGCTGGAGCCAGTGCCTCGCGGCCATCGCCGTGGCCGGGCTGAGCTTTCTCCGCCTGCCGCCCTTCTGGCCTGGGCTTGCCCTGGGGGCCGTGTTCGCTTTCTTCCCGCTGATGCACACCCGGCTCGACGCCCCGCTGCGCCGCCGAACCCCCATCACGGACGCGGCGGACAGCGACCTGACCGACATGGCCCAGGCCACCTGGCACTATTTTGAGGAGACCGTTACCGACAAGACGCGCCATCTGCCGCCGGTATCCCTGCAAATCAAGCCCTATCGCGGCCCCGCTGACGCGGCGGATACCGCCGACATCGGCCTCTATTTGCTGGCCCTGCTGGCGGCCAAGGAGCTCTCGCTGATCTCCGCCGAGGTCATGGCCAGCCGCATGTCCGCCACCATGGATACCCTGGCCCTGCTGCCCACCTGGCACGGGCTACCCTATCGGCGCTACCGCCTGGCAACCCTTCTGCCGGAAGCCCCGGGTGATGTTTCCACCGAGCATTGCGGCATCTACGGGGCTTGTTTGCGCTGCGCCGCCCAGGGGCTTCGGGCGTGTCTTTCGGACATCCCCGAAGCTCTGCGGGAGCTGCCCGCCCGCCTGGACGCCCTGGCGCAGGCCTTCGACTGGAGCCGCCTGTACGACGCCGAAGCCTCGCTGTTCTACCGCTGCGTCCACACGGACTCCGATACCCCGGAGGGCCATCACAGCCTCTACGCCTCCCCCGCGCTCCTTTGCAGCTATCTGGCGGTCATGAGCCGCAGCGTGCCCCTCCGGCACTTCGCCGCGCTTTCCACCGTCCGGGCCGCCCTGGGGCATGACGCTCCCCTTTGCAGCGCCACCGGCTCGGCGGAGGATTACCTGCTACCGCTGCTGCTGCTCCCCGCAGCCCTCGGTTCCCCCATGGCCCGCACGGTGGACGTGCTGCTGCGGGAGGAAAAGCGGCGGGGGCATGACGGCATGTTCGGCCTGTCCGCCTGCGCCGTCTGGGCCTTTGACCAGCAGATGAACTACCAGCTCCGCCCCCTGGGCCTGCCCGGACTGGCCATGGAGGCGTCCTCCTCCGGCCCCGCCGTCGTCCCCTACGCCTGTGCGCTGGGACTGCCCTTTGATCCCGCCGCCGCCCACGAAAGCCTCACCCGCCTGCGCAGCCACGGCATGCTCACCCATCTGGGCTTCTACGACAGCCTTGATCTGGACATCAACCGCCTGCCCGACGGCACGGAGCAGGAGCCCGTGCGTATCCACCTGTCCGGCCATCAGGCCATGCTGCTGTGCGGGCTTTGCAACGCCCTGACCGCCGGGAGCCTGACGCGAACCTTCATGGCCATCCCGGAGGCCGCGGCCTTTTCCTCCCTGCTGCGCCGCCCGGAAGACCGGCATCTGGTGCTTCCCCCGCGGCTGATGCACCCGGAATCCGCCGTCCGCCGGGAACCGCCCTTCCGCCGTGACGCCCGCACCGGCGTCCTGCCCCTGGACGCGCACCTGATCGGCTCCCCCGAGGCCAGCCTGCTCATGAGCGCCCAGGGCCTTGGCGTCCTGCGCTGCCGGGGCGTGAACCTCACGCGCTTCACCGGCGATCCCACCGGGGTGGAGGGCCCGCAGTTCTATGTGGGCGACGGCATCCACGCCTTCCGCCTGGGCGCCCCTGCCCTGGAGGGAGAAACCGTCTTCGCGGAGGGCTGCATCCGGCTGACCCGCCGCTTCAGCAGCCTCCAATGCACGCTGACGGCCATGGTGGACCCGGCCAGCGGCACCTTCCTGCACACGCTGGAAATCGCCAACCTGTCCGCCGCCGAGCGCTATGTGGAGGTGGCGGACTGCCTGGTTCCCGGCTTTGCCGATGACGCGACTCCCTGCGTCCAGGCCGAGCGCCCCTCCGACCGGGTGCTGACGCTGACCCGCCGCGCCGGACAGGGCGACGCGCCCATGACGCTATGCCATGTGCTCACCACCGCCGATCCGCTCATCGCCCTGACCAGCGTCACCGACCGGGCCCGCTTTCAGGGCGCGGGCCATACCCTGCGCCAGCCTGCCGCCCTGGCCGAAACCCTGTCGGACGGCTTTGAGCCCGCGCCGCTCCTGCCCTGCGCGGCCTTCCGTATGAAGCTGTCCCTGGGGGTGCGGGGCCGTGCCGTGCTGATTTTCACCACCCGGCTGCTTCGCCCCGGCGAGGGCTTCTCCCTGGAGAGCATGACCCCGCGGATGACCGACCTGCCGGGGCTGCTTACCCTGTCCAGGCTGGCATGCCGGGCCGTCACCGACACCCTGAACGTACGGCAGGCCCGGGCGGCGGTGCTGTCGCGGCTTTGCGGCCCCTGCCTGTGGTCGGGTCAGCCCCACCAGGGCGCGGTGTCCCCCCTGACGCTCCCCCTGTCCTCGCTGACGGACACCGGGCTGAACCTCACCCTGCCGCTGATGACGGTGATGCTCTACACCCCCGACGGCATACCGCTCCTGCGGGAGGCGGCGGAGGGCGCGGCCTGGCTGACCCTCTCCGGGCAGCCCGCCACGCTGTGCGTGCTTTGCGGCGGCGACCATGCCGAAACCGCCCGAAAGGCCGCCGAGGCCGCGCTGGCCGGCAGCCTTCTCCGCCAGCAGAAGCAAGCGGCGGTGCTGATGACGGCCGAACTGCCCGACGGCGCCCGGGATACCCTGGCGGCGGTCTCCCGGCTGGTACTGTACGAATCGGCGGGTTCCCTGGCGGAGCAGCTGGACGCCCTGACATCACCCCTGCCCTCCGCCGTGCCCAGCGCACCGCCTGACGACGCACCGGCCCTTGCCCAGGAGCCCCTGCGCTTTGCCGGGCCCTATGGCGGCTTCCAGGATCAGACGGATGATTACGTCATTCGCCTGGAGGGCGACGTCCGCCCGCCGCTTCCCTGGAGCCAAACGCTGCATGGAGAGCGCGTCGTCAGCCGCTGCCATGACGGCGGATTGGGGGCAACGCGGCTGGGGGCGCTCGCCCTCACCGGCCCTTCCGCGGACGCCCTCTGCCCCATGCCCGCCGAGATTCCCTATTTGTGGGAGGATGGTGCGGTCTTCACCCCCACGCCCCTGCCCCTGGGCGGCTCTCTGGCCTGCCGTGTCCAGCACAGCCCCGGTCAAACCACCTGGCATACCCTGGGCCACGGGCTGGACTGCACCCTGCAGGCCGCCGTCATCCCCGACGCGCACTACGTCCTGCGCACCCTGCGGCTGAAAAACCTGACCGGCCGGGAGCGCTCCGTGACGCTGGCGCTGGCCTGCCGCTTCAGCACCCATGGCGGCCTGACGTACCTGACGGAAATTCCCGGCGGCATGGCGGCCACCTTCCCCGGCGAAACTCAAACTGGTTGGCTGGTCATGCCGGAAGGCGGCTGCACCGCGCTTCGCCGCAACGCCTCGGTCTTCTTTGGCCACGGCGACGGCCAGCCCCACGGCATCGACGCCCCTTCGGAAGACACCGGCGACCTGGCGCTGCTGATCCGGCCTCTGTCCCTGCCCGCGGGCGGAAGTGCGTCCGTCACCTGGCTGCTGGGGGCCTCCCCCACGGCGGACGGCATGGAGCAGGTCATGCGGCGCGTGCTGGACGGCGGTACCTCCGCGATTTTCCGCCTGTCCCGCCAGCGCTGGGCCTTCACCCTTTCCGCCCTCACCGTCTCCACCCCAGACGACGCCCTCAACCTCCTGATGAACCGCCTGCTGCCCTGGCAATGCCGCCTTCCGCAGGAGGACGGCTGGCAGGATCTCGTCAGCCTGCTGCTTCAGCTGCCCGCCCGCGCCCTCACCGAGCCCGCGTACACCCGCGCCGCGCTGCTTTTGTGCGCCCGCCATCAGTACGAATCCGGGGACGTGCAGCGGCGTTGGAAGCGCCGGGAGGAGGGCGTGCGTACCCGCTCGATGGGCGTCCGCCTGCTGCTGCCCCTGACGGCGGCCCGTTACATCGCCCTCACCGGCGACAGCGGTGTGCTGGGCGAGGAGCTGCCCTACCTGCTGGATTCCTCCGCCGCCGATGCCCTCGATACCCCCGGGCTGACGGCGGAGCGCTTCCCCCTCCACGACCACTGCATGAGGGCGCTGACCAGCGTCCGCCTGGGCGTTCACGGCCTGCCGCTGGCGGGCGCCGCCGAGCAGGATGACGATGTGCTTCCCGGCTCCGGCGAGAGCGTCGCCTTGGCCCTGCTGTTCGCCCAGGCGCTGGCAGCCTACGCCTTCTGCGCGGAAGGCGAGGAGCGGGCCGAGATCGAAGCCGTTCACGAACGGATCACCGCCGCCATTCAGCAGGCGGGCTGGGATGGTTCCTGGTATTTGTTGTCCTATTTGCCCGACGGACGGCCCATCGGCAGCGCTCAGTACCCCGAATACCGCCTGGACGGCGTAACCCAGGCCTGGGCGGTAACGGCACTGGGCAGCACGGAGCGTACCCAGCAGGCCATGGCTTCGGCCTGGCAGCAGCTTTATGAGCCGTCAGCGGGGCTCATGCGCGGCCTGACGCCCCCCGTGGAAAGCCTGCGCCTCGGTTCGGCGGCAGCCCTGCTGCCCGGCGTCGGGCGCAACGGCGGCCAGGATACCCTTTCCGCCGCTTGGCTGCTGGAGGCCCTGGCGCTCCTGGGCTGGCACGACCGGGCCTGGCTGGTGCTGGACGCGCTGACGCCCCTGCTCCGCACGGAGGACGCCGACCGCCATCGTCAGCCGCCGTATCTGCTGCCCAGCAGCGTGACCGCGCCGCCCCATACCCCTGGTCAGGCGCTCTTCCCCGCTGATGCGGGCGTCGCCGCCACTCTCTACGACGTGGTGCTGCGCCATCTGCTGGGGCTGAACAAGCAGGGCGACCAGGTTCGCCTGACGCCCCATGTGCCGCCCCGGTGGGACTTCTTCTCCCTGACCCTGCGCCATGGCGCGTCTACCTGGCATTTCCATGCCAGCCGGGATACCGCCGCTCTCACCTGCGACGGCGAGCGCGTAACTGCCGATGCCATCACCCTGACGGATGATGGACGTATTCATCAGGTAAGGGTGCCGATCAGGGCGGGGGAAGGGTGATGTTCAGGGGTGAGTGAACCAATCTCACAGGTAGGGGTATACTTTTGGTCAACGGGGCAAGCGCCCTTTGCAGGGCTGCGAGTAATAATGGCTCTACTTTCTCCACGGAGAAAGTAGCAAAGAGGTCTGGGGGCGGCTGAGTTCAACCTGCATGGCAAGTAGCAAAGAGGTCTGGGGGCGGCTGAGTTCAACCTGCATGGCCAGCCGCCCCCAGGCCCCCCGTGGCATAGCATGTTGCGCGTAGCCATAGGCAGCTACCAGCTAACACCGCCTCGCAGGGGCGGTCAGCCCCCTCCATTGGAACAGGTGTATAGGCAACATGCAGCGGAGTTTTTATATTGTTTGGCTTCGCGACGTGATTGCACATGGGACTGGCACCGTTGCAGTTGCAACGGTGTTTTTTCTTTGAGCAATGGGTTATGCGGCAGGGATTTCGCTCTGCGGAGCGACCAAAGGACTTTCCGGTCGCCCTTTGGAATCCTTCGGGGGGCCGATTCTTTGAGGGCTTGGAAACATGCAAAGCTGGCCACCCTACGGGGGCCCTGATCGCTTCGTCAGACTGTTATAGGAATCACAGGTTCCAGTCCCATGTGCAACCGGACATCCGAACTTTGCAGACAAAAGCCTTGATACATGTTTGACACTTGCCTGCTTCAATGGAGGCGGACAACCGCCCCTGCGAGGCGGGATTAGCTGGTAGCTCGGCTATAGCCACGCGCAACATGCTATGCCACGGGGGGGTTGGGGGGCGCTGGCCATGCAGGTTAAACTCAGCGCCCCCCAATCCTCTTTGGTACTTTCTCTGAAGAGAAAGTACAGCCTAACGGCACCAATGCCCTGTAAAGGGCAAAACACCTTCGAAAAAGAACTTTTCAACGAGCAGAGGATTCCGCCCTGCGGGGCGGCCAAAGGGCTTTCCGGTCGCCCTTTGGAAACCTTCGCCCCCTGCAGGCCGAGGATTACCAATCCTCATCACTCCGCCGCCTTGTCCGCGCTCACCGTGCAGGTGGCGCCCCAGCGCCCGATCACCGTCACACCGGCAAAGCCTGCCGCCCGCAGGACTTCCATCTCGTGCTCCGCCGTCAGCGGCGTATCATAATGATAAAACCCGCCGTCCGTGATGCCCTCCCGAGCCCGCAGCGCCGCCAGCTCGGCAAAGTACCGCCGCTCGTGCTCGTCGGACTCCGCGAAGTAGTCCGTCAGGATGAAGCGGCCCCCCGGCTTCAGCGCCACGAAGAGCCGCCGGTACAGCCCCAGCTTGCGCTCCGCCGTGAAATGGTGCAGCGATTCCACCGACACCGCCGCGTCAAAGCAGCCCTCCCCCAGAGGCACGTCAAAGTACGAGCCGTGCACAAGGGTCAGGTCATATCGCGGCAGCTTCGCCTTCAGCCGCGCCAGCATGGCCTCGGACAGGTCGATGCCCGTGACGCTGGCCATCGGGTTCAGGGCGAAGTACGCTTCCAGCTCCAGCCCCGTGCCGCAGCCCAGATCCAGCACCCGGCAGCCCGGCGACATCGGCAGCTGCTCCGCCGTGAAAGGGTAAAACGCCGCCGCGCCCTCGATGCTTTCCAGCATGTGAGCGTCATAGCCCGCCAGCCGCCGCGCGAAAAATTCGTCCATCTTTTCCAGCATCGTTCTTTTCCTTCCTCTTGCCCCGCGCCGCCATCCGCGCTATACTGATGGCGGAGGTGAGGGCATGGAGCATATTGTCGCACCCGGCGAGGCGGGCCGAAAGCTGCGGGACATCCTGCGCCAGGTCATGGGCGTTAGCTATTCCGCCATGAAGTCCGCCAAGTGGGATCAGCGCATCCTGGTGGACGGCCGCCCCGCGCCGGTGAATACCGTTGTGCGGGAGGGGCAGCGCGTAACCATGCTGTGGCCGGCGGATCGCCCGGTGTACGCCCTGCGCCCGTATGACCTCCCGCTGGCCATTCCCTACCAGGACGAGCATCTGCTGGTGGTGGACAAGCCCGCGCCCCTGGCCAGCCAGTCCAGCGCCGCGCACCCGGATGATTCCCTCGAAAATGCGCTGTTCGCCCATTTCGGCTGCCCGGCGGATTTCATGTACCGGCCTGTCAACCGGCTGGACAAGGGCACCAGCGGCCTGATGGTCATCGCTCGGACGGCCCATGTCCAGCACCGCCTTCAGCAGCTGCTGCACACGCCGGACTTCCGCCGCACTTATCTGGCCGTCACCCAGGGCGTGCCCGACCCGGCGGAAGGCGTGATCGACGCGCCCATCGCCAAGGAGGACGCCGCCAACATCCGCCGCGTTGTCCGGGCGGACGGCAAGCCCTCCGTCACCCGCTACCGGGTGGAGCAGGTCAGCGGCGGCCGCGCCCTGGTGCGCCTGACGCTGGAAACGGGCCGCACCCATCAAATCCGCGTCCATATGCGGCACATGGGCTGTCCTGTCTGCGGCGACTTTCTCTATGGGGAGGAGCTCGCCGAGCTGCCCGGTCGCTTCGCCCTGCACTCGGCGGAAGTCGATCTGCGCCATCCCATCACCGGGGAGCGCGTCGTTCTCCGTTCACCCCTGCCGCCGATGCTGGAAGACCTGCTGCTTTCACCGCAGCCCTGAGCCACGCGATGCCTTCCGCGCGCACCGTTTCGAGCCTGGCATCCATGGCATCCCAGTCCATATCAGCAGCCATATCCGCCAGCCCAAGGGTCCTTGTCAGCTGGTCGATGCGGCTATTTTTGCTTTCCGGGTCATCCTCACGGTAGCGCCTGAGCACCGTGCAGGGGCGGTGGAGCATGGCCGCGAAGGCCGTGCCGTGGAAGCTGTCCGTGACAATATGTGCCGCCCCGGCCAACAGTCCCACCCAGGCCGCCGGGGACACGCCGTCCGCCAGGTCATGCCCGGACTGATACGCCGCCTCCGTCACCGGAAGCACGCGGATGGCCAGGCCCTTCTCCTTCGCCAGGCGGCGGGCCGTGCGCCAGTAGTCCGCATCCTCCCCAATGAAATAGCACAGCAGGTACGGCTCATCTGCGGCGGGCGGTTCCGCCAGAGCCAGCCATTCCTCCCGCCCAATGAGCAGCACCGGGTCGGGCATGACGACGGGGCGGCTCCCCATGATTTGGTAAAGGGTCTCCGCGCCCTCCGCCTCCCGCACGGACACGGCGGCAAAGTCCCGTGTCAGCGCCGCCAGCAGACGGGCCTTGCGCCCCTCCGGCACCCGGCTGACGCCCAGGGACGGCGCATAGGCCAGCTTCGGCTGACCGGCCCTGGCGAAGTCCAGGAAATACGCAGGGTTCAGCCAGACCGGCGACCAGATCTGATCCGAGCCGCACAGCAGGGCATCGTACCGCGCCGCCTGACGGCGGAGGGCGGCATGATCGGCGCAGGGAGGCGAGAGACGCATGTGCCAGGTGTAGAATGCCGCGAAGGACGCGGCCTTCTCCCTGGCGCCGGGGCGGCTGGCCTTAACGGCCTTTTTCCGCAGGCCCTCCAGGATGAGGCGGGGGGAATTGCCGCTGCGCAGGAGGTTGCGCACCTTCTCCGCGCGGGAGGGGCGGTAGTCGATGTGCTCCACATCGTAGCCCATGGCCGTCAGCACCCTTTGCAGCGCCCAGGCCTGCAGGGTGGAGCCATAGTTGTCGTTGTGCAGAAAGGTCATCACGCCCAGGCGGATCATGCCATCACCTCACGGTTTTGCTGCCCTCATTATACCACATTTCGGCAGGAGCGCAACCACGCATGCTGATGGCGATGGCCCCGTCCTCGGTCGAAATGGGCCGAAGGCCCCAGTCAAGAAGGACCGAAGGCGCGGGTCGAAACGAGCCGAAGGCTCCCCCTTGCGGGGAGGGGCGGCAAGTGGTACAATGAAGGATATGTCAAAGGAAGGGAGGTGCGCCCATGGGGCCCACCGTCGTCGTCGCGGAGAAGCCCAGCGTGGGGCGGGACATCGCCCGGGTGCTGGGCTGCAGGGATCGCGGCACAGGCTGTCTTTTCAACGACCGCTATACCGTCACCTGGGCCGTGGGGCATCTGGTGACGCTCATGGAGCCGGATGAAATCGACCCCGCCTACAAGCGCTGGGCCATGGACGCCCTGCCCATCCTGCCATCCAAGATTCCGCTGAAGGTCATCAGGCAGACCCGCGACCAGTATAAGGTGGTCAGCGAGCTCATCTGCGCGGCGAATACCACCGACGTCATCTGTGCCACCGACGCGGGGCGGGAGGGCGAATTGATCTTCCGCTACATCTATGAAAAAAGCGGCTGTAACAAGCCCATCTCCCGCCTGTGGATTTCCTCCATGACGGACGAGGCCATCGCTGAGGGCTTCCGCACCATTCAGCCGGGGGAAAAATACGCCGGGCTGTACCGCAGCGCCCAGTGCCGTTCCCAGGCGGACTGGCTGGTAGGCATGAACGCCAGCCGCGCCTTCACCCTGCGATACGATACGCTCCTGTCCGTGGGCCGGGTGCAGACGCCCACCCTGGCCATCCTGGTCAAGCGCCGTCAGGAAATCGAGCAGTTCAAGCCCGAGGAATACGCCACCGTCACCGCTGATTTGGGGGACTACAAGGGCGTATGGTTTTCCGACAAGCTGGAGCCCGACACCCACATCCCCGCCATCAGCCAGGGCAAGGCCATCGCCCAGAGCCTGAAAGGCAAGGAGGGCCGCGTCATCACCGCCGAGACCCAGCGCAAGCGAGACCTGCCGCCCCAGCTCTACGATCTTACCAGCTTGCAGCGGGACGCCAACCGCCTCCTGGGCTTCACCGCGGACAAGACCCTCAAGCTGGCCCAGAGCCTCTACGAGACCCGCAAGGCCCTCACCTATCCCCGTACCGACAGCCGCTACCTGCCCCCGGACATGATTCCCCGGGTCGTGCAGACCATGAAGCTGCTGCCCCCGGCCTTTCAGCCCCTGGTGCCCCCGGCGCTGCCCGGCGGCAGGCTGCCCGTGAGCAAGCGCACGGTGGATGAGACGAAGGTCACCGACCACCACGCCCTGATCCCCACCGCCAACCGGGTCAACCCCGACACCTTTGACCCCGACGAGCGGCAGCTCTACGATCTGGTGGCCCGGCGGATGCTCGCGGCCTTTTATCCGCCCTGCGAGTACGATGCCACCCGGGTCGTCACCCAGGTGGAGGAGCACACCTTCCGCACCAACGGTCGGGTGGTGCTGCAAAACGGCTGGCGCGACGTGCCGCCCCTGGCCAACCCGCCCAAGGTGAAAAAGGCCAAAGCCGCCGAGGAGGAGGACGTCGCCCTGCCGCCCCTTTCGCCGGGGAATACGCGCACGGTGAAGGCCGCCATATGCAAGGAGGACAAGACGAAGCCTCCCGCCCAGCACAATGACGCCTCCCTGCTTGCCGCCATGGAAAACGCGGGACGCTCGGTGGAGGACGAGGAGCTTGCCCGGCAGATGAAGGGCAGCGGCATTGGCACCCCCGCCACCCGCGCCGCCATCATCGAGCGGCTGCTGCAGGTGGGCTATGCCTCCCGCAAGGGGAAAAATCTCTTGGCCACGGACAAGGGCGTCCAGCTCATCGCCATCATGCCCTCGGAGATCACCTCCCCGGAGCTGACGGGCCGATGGGAGCTGGCCCTTGATAAAATCACCGACGGCAGGCAGGACGCCGAGCAGTTTATGCAGAGCATCCGCAACTTTTCCACCTTCCTGGTCAACTATGCCCGCACCAATCGCATGAACGTCGATTTTCCCGACGACACCCGCCGTCAGAAGCGGCGGCAGCAGCTCATCGACCGCGGCGCCGCGGTGGAGGGCGCCCGCTGTCCCCTCTGCGGCCAGGGGCAGGTGAAGGAAAACCAGCGCACCTTTTTCTGCGCAAGGCTCAGCGAGGGCTGCGCCTTCACCCTGTGGAAGGACTGCCTCACCCGGGGCGGCGGCCCGGAAATCACCGCGAAGCTGTTGCTCCTGCTGCTGGAACGCCAGGAGGTGCGCGGCTCCACCGGCATCATCGTGCTGCGGGAGGGGCAGATCGCCTTCTTCCCCACCGGCAGCGCGCAGCCCTCCGCCTGCCGCTCCCTCGCGTACAAAAAGGGCTGACGGCGAAGCGGGCCGAAGGGGCGTGCTTATACCTTTTCGATGTTCGGGTGCATGAGCGCACAGTGTGCGCCGCTGCACGGAAATGTGCCGACAAGATTGTTATAGCTGCTGCTTTGTGCTATAATCAAAATAATTAATTGGGATTTTCTGAACGGACGGGGGTGGCAGCATGAAGATGAAACCGCTAACTGCCTTTTGTTCCTTGAATATGGGACAGTCTCCCAGCTCGGAAACGTATAATGAAGAAAATGTCGGTCTGCCATTTTTTCAAGGAAATGCCGATTTTGGTGAAGTACATCCCAAAGTACGTATATGGTGTTCTTCTCCGGTAAAGGTTGCAGCAGCTGGTGATATTCTAATTTCTGTTCGTGCACCGATTGGCGCAATGAATATTGCTAACGCTCCTTGCTGCATCGGTCGCGGACTTGCAGCTCTCTCGCCGAATCCTGACACCTGTGTGCAGGAGTATTTGTATTACGCTTTACAAAGCCGCATCGATTCATTAATTGCGCAAGGAACAGGAAGTACATTCAAGGCTATCGGAAAGAAAACACTGGAGGATACCCAGATTCCGGCTTATTCACTTGATGAGCAGCAGATTATTTCAGATACTCTTTCAGAAACTGACCAGCTGATAACTAAAGCCAAAGCTCAGGTGTCCTTACTTGATCAGCTTGTCAAGTCCCGATTTGTCGAACTCTTTGGGAGTATCAAAAGCAATAATCAGAGATACCCTGTTGTAAAGATTGGTAGTTGCGCCAAACTTCAAGGTGGATTTGCTTTTAAGAGTGCTGATTATCTTGACGATGGGATTAGATTAGTGCAGATTTCCAACGTGAACAAAGGCACTCTGGATTGGGACAGCATAAATTACGTTCCGCAAGCCTTTTTGCAAAAGTACAAAGACTTTGAATTGTATGTTGGAGATTTAGTTTTGGCAATGACACGTCCAGTCATTAAATCTTTGGATGCAGTTAAAATTGCAACTGTTTCGGAAAATGACGTGCCGAGTTTACTCAATCAACGAGTAGGCAGATTTGTTATTGATAACATAAAACTTAACTCGGTATATTTGATGTTATCATGTCAAATGCCTGAGTTTAGAGAGTATGTGGAAGCTATGAGTGGCAATTCTCTGCAACCTAATATCAGTAGTAAACAGGTAGAAGAGTATTCAATAGTTTTGCCACCGTTAGCATTACAAGAAGAGTTCGCAACCTTCGTTGAACAGACCGACAAATCAAAATTGGCAGTAAAGCAGAGCCTTGAAAAGCTGGAAACACTGAAAAAATCGCTGATGCAGCAATATTTCGGGTAAGCAAAACAGGGCAATTTGCCGGTGCAGGATGCTGATATACCTCATTATTTCGTATGCAGAAATCGCTGACAGCAAGTCGAAAGTATAGGAGCGCACTTGGACGAAGGCCCCTTGCATTTTCCAGTTGATTGGCTTACAATAGGAGCATCACATTCTCGCCCTCCGGCGGAAGAAAGAAGGTCAACGTTTATGGCATCGCTGCGCACGCGGGCGGACATCGACCCCCGCTATCAATGGGATCTCACCCACATTTATGCCGACCTGGACGCCTGGGAGAAGGACTACGCCGAGGTATCCGCCCTGGCCGACGCCTACGCTCGCTATGACGGCCGGATTGCCGAGGAGCCCCGCCAGGCCATCCGTGACTTTTTCGCCCTGGATGACCGCGTCACCCCCGTGTTCTGCTACGCCATGCTGCGCCAGGAGGCCGACAACGGCGACAGCGAGGCGCAGGCGCTGAAGGATCGGGCCCGGGCGCTGATCGTCAAGGTTTCCACCATCACCGCCTGCCTGCAGCCTGAGCTGCTGGCCATGGACGACGCCGCGCTTCAGGCCCTCATGGCCGATCCCGACATGGCCGACTACGACGCCTACCTCCGGGCCATGCTGCGGGAGAAGCCCCACACCCTGCCCAAGGAGCAGGAAAAGCTGATGGCCATGATGGGCGAACTGGCCGCCGCGCCGGACAACATTTTCACCATGCTGACCAGCGTGGACATGAAGTTCCCGCCCGTCAGGATGCCCGACGGCACGGAGCAGCCCCTTTCTGAGAGCACCTACACCTCGTTCATCCGCAATGAAAACCGGGATGTCCGCCGTCAGGCCTTCGAGGGTATCATGGGCACCTATCAGAAGTTCGGCAACACCATCGCGGGCACCTATGGCGCCAGCGTCAAGACCGATACTTTCCAGGCCAACGCCCGCCATTACACCAGCGCCCGGGCCGCCGCCATGGAGCCCCTCGAAATCCCCGCGGCCGTCTACGACAACCTCATCGAGGTCATGCACGAGAGTCTGCCCGTCCTTCAGGAGTACCTTCAGCTGCGCAAGAAGCTGATGGGCCTGGACAAGCTGCACATGTACGACCTGTACACGCCCCTGGTCAGCGACTTCAAGCTGGAAATGTCCTACGACAAGGCCTACGACATGGTGCTGGAGGGCTTGCAGCCCATGGGCGAGGACTATGTGGCCAAGCTGCGCGAGGCCCGCGACGGCGGCTGGATCGACGTGTTCCCCGTGGAAAACAAGTCCTCCGGCGCATTCTCGATGGGCGCGCTGCGCGGCATCCACCCCTATGTGCTGCTGAACCACAACGACTATCTTGACAGCGCCTTCACCATTGCCCATGAGCTGGGCCACGCCATGCACAGCCACTACTCCAACATCACCCAGCCCGGCCCCAAGGCGGATTACAGCCTGTTTGTGGCGGAAGTCGCGTCCACCTGCAACGAGGCCGTTATGATGCGCCACCTGCTGCGCACCCTGCCCGACAAGAAGGCCCAGGCGTACCTGCTGAACCATCAGCTGGAGCAGTTCCGCACCACCTGCTTCCGTCAGACCATGTTCGCGGAGTTCGAGCGCGTCAGCCACGACATGGCAGCCAAGAACGAGCCGCTGACCTTCCAGTCCCTGTCCAAGGCGTACTTTGACCTGAATCAGCGCTACTACGGCGAAAGCTGCGTGGTGGACGAGCTGATCGCCAACGAATGGCTGCGCATCCCCCACTTCTACCGGGCGTTCTATGTGTATGTGTACGCCACGGGCCTGTGCGCGGCCACCACGCTGTCCGAGCGCATCCTGAACGAGGGCGAGAGCGCCGTGCGGGATTACCGCAAGTTCCTGTCCGCGGGCTGCTCCGTGCCGCCCATTGAGGCGCTGAAGCTGGCCGGCATCGACATGTCCCGCCCCGAGCCGCTGCGCCAGGCCATGGGCGTGTTCAAGGACACCCTGGATCGGTTCAAGGCCGTGCTGTAAAACGCGTCGGAGGTGTCGCCTGTGCCAAGGCTCCAGCCCATCCGCAGCCGGAACGACCAGTTCCAGCTCTACGAAACCCTGCGACGCAACCGTGAGAAGCGCACGCACACCCGCCTGTTCTTCCTGGAGGGTGTGCATCCCGTGGAACAGGCCATCGCCGCTGGCGAGCGCTTTCAGTCCATCGCCTACGCAGAGGACAAGCGCCTGTCCGGCTGGACGCAGGACATGATTGCCCGTGCCGCGCCGGAGGTGCTCCACCCCATGCCCGCCACGCTGATGGCGGAGCTCTCCGACCGGGAGAACCCCTGCGAATTGGTATGCATCCTCCATCAGCGCACGGACGGAGCGGACCGCATCCGCCGCGCCTTCAGCCGTGCGATGTACCCCTGCTGCTCCTGTGCGACAGGCCCTCCTCCCCCGGCAACCTGGGCACCATCATCCGTTCCGCCGATGCCTTCGGCGCCTGCGGTGTGCTCACCACCGGCCACAGCGCCGATGTGTATGACCCCCAGTGCATCCGCGCCAGCATCGGCACGGTGTTCCATGTGCCCTTCCATCAGCTGAATTCCCCGGAGGATGCCGTGCCCTTCCTGCGCGGGCTGGGCGATGTGCAGATTGTGGGCACCAGCGCCAAGGGCACCGCCGCCCTCCACGAGCACGACTTCACCCGCCCCACCGTGCTGCTGGTGGGCAACGAGACCTTCGGCCTGAGCAAGGCCTGGAAAGAAGCCTGCGACGCGCTGCTGCGCATTCCCATCTACGGCGGCGCCAGCTCCCTGAACGTGGGCTGCGCGGCCACCATTTGTCTGTACGAAATTGCCCGGCAGCGGGACTTTGACGGCCATCGCTGACCGAAGGAGGAAGCATCCCATGATGAACGGTTATGACAAGGCGGAAGCCGTGGCCTTTATCCTCAAGGCCATCAACCTCAAGGATCACCCCGCCCTGAAGGATCAGCTGGAACCCCTGATCGCCCAGGCCATCGACGCGGACATGGCTTACATGCACGAAAGCGGTGTCCTGGACGCCGACGGCAACGCCGGTGACAGCTACTATGAGGATGACGACGCCTTCGAGGCCATGGTGGAAGCCCTGGTGGCGCAGAATGACCTGAGCCCCGAGCAGGCCGTGAAGGTTGCCGCGCTGGTGGATGACTACATGGACGCCCAGCAGGCGTATTTGGAAAGCAAAGGTCTGGTGGAGTGGGAGTGAAGTCCCTCCGCTGACCAAAACATGGGCTGCTCCCTTGGACGGGAGCGGCCCTTTTGTATTGAAGGCTGCAAAGTTTTTCCAAGTTTCGGGCCAAAGGTTTCCAAGGAGATGAGAAAACCGGCCCCGCAGGGCCCGAAGGTTTCCAAAGGGCGACCGGAAAGCCCTTTGGCCGTCCCGCAGGGCGAAACCCCTGCCTTCAAGATAAGAGCCTTGCAAGGATGTTTTACCCTTGCAAGGCTTTGTTTTATTATGGTTCTACTTTCTCCACGGAGAAAGTAGCAAAGAGGTCTGGGGGCGGCTGAGTTTAACCTGCATGGCCAGCCGCCCCCAGGCCCCCCGTGGCATAGCATGTTGCGTGTGGCTATAACCGGGCTACCGGCTAATACCGCCTCGCAGGGGCGGTCATCCACCTCCATTGGAGCAAGGATATGTCCAGCATGCAGCAGGGTTGTTGTCTGGTTCAGCTTTGATGCGTGGTTGCACATGGGACTGGTACCGTGGTTCCTATAAAGGCCCGGCGAAGCTGCCAGGGCCCCCGCAGGGTGGCCCGCCTTGTAGATTTCCCAATCCCTTATCGTTGCAGGCCCCGAAGGTTTCCAAAGGGCGACCGGAAAGCCCTTTGGTCGCTCCGCAGAGCGTAATCCCTGCCATCACTCCCAACACCAAACAAAAACGGAGAAGCGGTCAGCTTCTCCGTTCATATACCTGCACACCGCCCCAGGAGGCGTTGGAGGGGCCAAAGCCCCTCCAACTTTATTCGTATCCGACGGCTTCGCCGGCGGGGCGGGTCTGCGATCTCATCAGAGATCGCTTCCTTACACTCGCTCGCGGCCGGGAGAACGGCGCAAGCCGTTCGACCAGCGAGCGAGTGTAAAACTCCCCCAAGTGGCGCAAGCCACTTGGGGGAAGAGCGCAGCTCTTACAGCTTCGGGCCAGCGGCGACCAGGGCCTTGCCCGCGTCGTTGCCGGTGTACTTGTCGAAGTTCTTCACGAAGCGGGAAGCCAGGTCCTTGGCCTTGGTCTCCCACTCGGTGGGATCAGCGTAGGTATTGCGGGGATCCAGGATGTTGGTGTCCACGCCGGGCAGGGCGGTGGGAACCTCGAAGTCGAAGTAGGGGATCTTCTTGGTCTCCGCCTTCAGGATGTCGCCGCTGAGGATGGCGTCGATGATGCCGCGGGTATCCTTGATGGTGATGCGCTTGCCGGTGCCGTTCCAGCCGGTGTTGACCAGGTAGGCCTTGGCGCCGTTAGCTTCCATCTTCTTCACCAGCTCCTCACCGTACTTGGTGGGATGCAGCTCCAGGAAGGCCTGGCCGAAGCAGGCGGAGAAGGTGGGGGTGGGCTCGGTGATGCCGCGCTCGGTGCCGGCCAG
>CBFFZW010000026.1:0-48825 GCA_965646445.1 uncultured Christensenellales bacterium
CGGTACGCAGTTCCAATGAGGCACAGAGCGCAGAGGCTTTTGCCTTTGCGCGACAATGCCGAATTGTGGACCGGCTGGCCAAGCAGGTTAAACTCAGCCGCCCCCAGATCTCTTTGCTACTTTCTCCGTGGAGAAAGTAGAACCTTTATTAAGCAAAGTCTTGCAAGGGAAAACCATCCTTGCAAAGCTCTTTTCTTGAAGGCAGGGTTTCGCGCTGCGGCGCGACCAAAGGGCTTTCCGATCGCCCTTTGGAAACCTTCGGGGCCCGACTTTTGGGGCTTTCCGATTGCCCTTTGGAAACCTTCGGGCCGCTCACCTATAAACTTATCTTAGGCGTGACAAAAAAGCCCTGCGAGGATTCCGCATCCTTGCAGGGCAGTTTTCATAATGGCAGGAAAGTTACTCCTTCATCAACCCTTCCGCGGCTTCCGCGAGCCGCACCAGCATCGCGTCCGCCTCATCAGCGGTGGGCGCGACAGCCGTCAGGTACAGCTTGATCTTCGGCTCGGTGCCGGAGGGGCGGATCATGACCTTGGCCCCGCCCGTCAGGCGGAAGGCCAGCACATCCGCGGGGGGCAGCTCGCCGTCGCCCTTGAGGTAATCGGTGACGCCCTCCACGGCCAGCCCCGCCAGGGACTGCACAGGGTGAGCACGCAGCTTCGCCATCAGCGACTGCATGGCGTGCATCCCTGCCTCGCCCTCAAAGGTGAAGCTGCGCAGGTCGTGGCGGTAGCAGCCGTGCTCGGCGTACAGGGCGTTGATGGCGTCCAGGAGGGTCTTGCCCTGGCGGGCGTACCAGGCGGCGGCTTCGCACACCAGCAGCGCGGCGTTCACCGCGTCCTTGTCCCGCACATGGGCGCCGGACAGGTAGCCGTAGCTCTCCTCGAAGCCGAAGATGAAGCGGTCGGCCTGTCCCTGGGCTTCCAGCAAACCGATCTGTTCCCCGATGAATTTGAAGCCCGTCAGCGTTCGGCGCAGCTCCACGCCGTATTTCGCGGCCACGGAGGAAGCCATGTCAGTGGAGACGATGGTGGTCACGGCCACGGGGTTTTCCGGCATGGCGACGCGGGCCAGACGCTGGCGGCAGATGTAGTCCAGCAGGATGACGCCCATTTCGTTGCCGGTGATGAGGCGGTAGCCTCCCTGGCTGTCCGGGACGGCGGCGCCGCAGCGGTCGCAGTCCGGGTCGGTGCCCAGGAGCAGGTCAGGGTGTACCTTATCGCACAGGCGCAGGCCCAGGGCCATGGCCTCGCGGATCTCCGGGTTGGGATAGGGGCAAGTGGGGAAGCGACCGTCGGGCTTTTCCTGCTCGGGCACCACTGTCACTTGGGTGACGCCCAGCTTGTCCAGCAGACGGCGCACGCACTCCAGCCCTGCGCCGTTGAGGGGGGTATAGACCAGCTTCAGGGCTTCCATGCCCTCGCCGCTGCCCACGCGCTGGGCGTACACCGCGTCGATAAAGGCATCCAGGCAGCCTTCGGGGATCAGCCGAATATGGCCGTCCGCCAGGGCCTGGTCGTAGTCAGCCACCCGGACATCATCGAAGCAGTCCACCCGGCGGATGGCGACCTGGATGCGCTCGGCAGCGTCGATGGTGATCTGGCAGCCGTCGGGGCCGTAAACCTTGTAGCCGTTGTACCGGCTGGGGTTGTGACTGGCGGTGACGCACACGCCCGCGCCGCAGTTCAGATAGCGCACGGCCCAGCTGAGGGCAGGGGTGGGCTGAAGACGGGGATACAGGTGCGCGGTGATGCCGTTGGCGGCCAGCACCCGGGCGGTCTCCCGGGCGAAAACGTCGCTCTTGATGCGGCTGTCATAGGCGATGGCCACGGCCCTGGGCAGGCCGGAGGCGTTCAGGTAATCCGCCAGCCCCTGGGTGGCCTTGCGCACGGTGTAGATGTTCATGCGGTTGCTACCCGCGCCGATGACGCCTCGCAGTCCGCCTGTGCCGAAGGAGAGCTCCTGATAAAACCGGTCGGCAATGGCGGCCTCGTCCTCCGCCACGTCCCGCAGCTCTGCCGTCAGGTCGGGATCCTCCACGGCGCGCCGCAGCCAGGTCTCATATCGCTGTTTCATGGTTGCATACCTCCTGTTGGTCGCGGAGCCCAAACGCGCCGCCACGCCATCATACCATATTTGCGCTGGGCTTGCAATGCGTGCCAGCGGGACAAAAAGAGCCTCCGAAGCCGTTGAAGCATCGGAGGCGGCTTTTATACGATTCTTTGCAGCGGTTCCAGAATGCTGCTGATGATCCGCGCGTCGTTGATGAGGGTTTCGGGGTCGAAACGGGGGGAGGGGCCGGACACGCTGACGGCGGCGAACACCTTGCCCGCGGCGTTGAAGACAGGCACCGCCACGCAGCGGATGCCGAACTCGTGCTCCATGTTGTCCACCGCGTAGCCGTTTTGGCGGACTTCCTCCAGGTGGTGCAGGAGCATCGCCGGATCGGTCATGGTGAAGCCGGTGTAGGCCCGCAGCTTGCCCTGCGTCACGGCGGCAATCTGATCCTCGGGCAGATAGGCCAGCATGGCCTTCCCCAGGCCGGTGCAGTACAGGGGCGCGCGCTCGCCAAGGATGTTGCGGGTGGGCTGCTGGCTGGAAGGATAGGTGGACTCGATGTAGAGCACCTCGTTCTCGTTGAGAATGCCGAAATAGCAGACCTCCCGGGTTTCCTGGGCGATGCGGGTCAGGTAGGGGAGAAACAGATCGCGCATGCCGTGGTGGCTGTTGACGATGTAGCTCAGGTGCAGCACCTTCATGCCCAGGCAGTATTTGCTGGTGGCCGGGTTTTTCATCAGATACCCCAGGCGCTGGAAGGTGCTGAGGATGTTGTACACGGTGCTTTTCTGCATCCCCAGCATTTTGGCGATTTCCGACGGCCCCATTTCCGGCTGCTCGACGGAGAAGCATTCCAGCACCTGCATGGCGCGGGCCAGGGACTTGACCTGATTATCATCCGCCATGGGGGCGCCTCCTTTCATCCTGCCCTTGGGGGCAGGGGATCAATCGTGACAAAGGGTGCTGAGGACGTGGCGGGCGGCCTTGTCCATTTGGCGCACCTCATCCCGGAAGGTTTCGGTCAGCCCGGCCTCGGGCAGGACGCGGGCGGCGGCGGAATCCAGCACGCCCTCGATGGCCTTCAGGTGATACTTGGCGTTGACGGGGTAGTACTGCCGCTCAATCTCGGAGAAGACGGTGAGGAACGACTGTACCAGCTCGGCCTTCTCGGGCTGGCGCTGCCAGTTCTCCCACAGCCAGCGGTACAGCTCCATGTGGAAGTTCATCATCACGCCGGAGAAGCCCGCGCCGCCCGCCCGCAGGGTTTCCAGCAGGGTGGTGGTGTTGGCGTTGAACAGGCGCAGGTCGCTGCCCCTGAGCACATCCAGGCGCTTGCGGATCAGCGCCATGTCGCAGCAGGTATCCTTCATGAAGGCGAAGCGCCCGGACTCCGCGCACCACTTCAATTCATCCAGGGTAATCAGCCGCTTGAAGGGATAGGGGCACTCATAGAAGCCCAGCGGCGCCTCGGGATCGAGCTGTTGCATCAGCGCCTGAAGGCGGGGCAGGAAGGATTCGCCCGCGCGGCCGGGGAGGCACAGCCGGTTGGTAATCAGGATGAGGGCGTCCGCGCCGGCCCTGCGCATCAGGTTCAGCTCCTCGGCCTGATCGGACAGGCTGGCGGAGGTGTGGCCCGAGGCGATGACCGGCACATGCGCGTGCCCCTTGACAAAGGCGACCAGCTCCGCGCGCTCTTTTAATGAAAGGAAAAAAATCTCGCTGGACTGGCAGGCGGCGAATAAGCCTGTCGCGCCGTGCTCCTCATACCAGGCGATGAGCCGCTCCAGGGAAGCATAATCAATCTCACCCTCCGGGGTGAAGGGGGTAATCATCACGGGCCAGAGGCCGTTGCAGTGCTGTATCGGCATTCGGAAATCCCTCCGTTATTTTACTGGACAGCATTCTGTCATACTGAACACCTATATCATATTGGATACGGGGCTTCTTGTCAAGGGGTGTGGAGGATCAGGGGAATATTTTTTCATATTAAACAAAAAATGAATTTATTTTTCCCTGTTGACAAAGAAAATCAATCATGCTACAATGAATTATCAAATGAACGACGTTCAGTAATAATGAACGACAAGGACGGTGATGACGACATGGCGCTGCCCATCAGCAACCACTACCGGGTGGAGGGTGTACGCCCCAAGCTGGCGGTGACCACCCGCGTGGTGCTGGAGCCCTGCGATGAATGGAGCTATGCCCATCACCCGCACATGATCCGCTTCAAGGGCCGGTACTTCCTGTGCAGCAGCCAGGGCCATCTCCATGAGGACGACGTGGGCCAGCGGATCGTCTGCACCATGAGCGACGACCTGACGGCCTGGGAGCCGGTTCGGGTGCTGGCGGAGCCGGAGGACCCCGCCCATCAGGCGCTGATCCCCTCGGGGCTGTACGTCCACGGGGATACCCTGATCGCTTATTATGTGACGCTGGAATACAGCCCGGAGGCGCTCAAAAACGGCTGCCGTCAGATGGGCGGCCGGGGGCGGAGGATCCTGGGCTTCAACTATCGTACCTCCGCCGACGGCGTGCACTGGTCGGCGCCCACGCCGCTGCCGGCCTTCGGCGGGAACATGCCCGTGGGGCGGCTGAAGTCGGGGCGGCTGTTCTCCGCCGGAGGACGGAACGTGGCCTGGTCGGACTGTGACGACGGCGTTTCCGGCTGGAAGGGCGTCACCATCTGCCCGGAGGGCTATGGCAACCGCCCGGAGGATGTGCGCAGCGAGGACGACCTGCCGGGGCTGGTGAGCGACACCCATGTGGCCCTTTGCGAGGGCTCCTGGATTCAGCAGGACAGCGGACGGCTGTGGCTGTATCTTCGCTCGGCCACGCCCTGGCTGTGGGCCTGCTACAGCGACGACGAGGGCGAAACCTGGTCGCTGCCCGAGCGGACGGACTTCACCGACAACCGGACGAAATTTTTCCTGGGGCGGCTGCCGGACAAGCGATACTTCTATGTCGGCACCCCGGATCCGTTCCCGCCCAGAACCCGCCATGTGCTGGCCCTGTCCCTCTCCCGGGACGGCCTGGACTGGACGGAGCATTACCTCCTGGCGGACGAGCAGTACAAGGGCCGATACCCCGGCATCGACAAGAACGGCGTTTACGGCTATCCCACCGTGCTGACGGAGGATGACCGGCTGATTGTCACCGTGTCGATCAACAAGGAAATGATCGTCGTCATGACGGCGGACTGGACCAAGCTGCAACAAAGGAGTGACGAGGGATGACTGGCGTACAAAGACCCCTGGGCGAACCGAAAATGAGCACCCGGATCTTCCGGGCGCTGAAGCGCGACCGATGGCTGTACCTGATTATGCTCTTGCCCGCGCTGTACTACATCCTGTTCTGGTACTACCCCATGTACGGCGTGACCATCGCCTTCAAGGACTTCAAGCCCAAGCTGGGGATACCGAAAAGCCCGTGGACCAGCCAGCACGGCATGAAGTATGTGCTGCAGGTTGTCAATGACCCTTACTTCTGGACGGTGTTCAAAAACACCATCATCCTGAACCTGGAGAACCTGGTTGTCACCTTCCCCGCGCCCATCATCCTGGCCCTGATGCTCAACGAGATCACCTCCACCCGCTACAAGCGCGTGGTGCAGACCGTCACTTATCTGCCGCACTTCCTGTCCACGGTGGTGGTGGTGGGTATGCTGAACACTATGTTCAACTCCACGGGTATCGTCAATGAGATCATCGTGTCCCTGGGCGGCGAGAAGATGAACTTCCTCAATGACGCCCAGTACTTCCGCCCCATGTACATCGGCTCCAATGTCTGGCAGAGCATCGGCTGGGATTCCATCATCTTCCTCTCCGCCCTGTCCGGCCTGGATCAGGAGCTGTACGAGGCGGCCCGCATCGACGGCGCCGGGCGGTGGAAGCAGACCCTGCACATCACCATTCCCGGCATCCTGCCCACCATCATCATCATGCTGATTCTGGCCATGGGCAAGATCATGAACGTCAGCTACCAGAAGGTATTGCTGATGATGACCGGCTCCAATCAGTCCGTGGCGGACGTGATTTCCACTTATGTGTACCGCCGCGGCATCACCAAAGCCGACTTCAGCTACGCCACGGCCGTCAACCTGTTCCAGTCCCTTGTCAGCCTGCTGTTTGTGGGCGTGACCAACTACATCTCGCGCAGAACCAGCGAAACTTCGCTCTGGTAAGGAAGGAGGAAGACGTATGCCCATCAAGGAAGGCGGCATGAGCCGCAAGGCGTTCATGGTATTCAACTATGTCTTCCTGGCCCTGCTGATGCTGGTCTGCCTTTACCCGCTGTGGCTGCAGGTGATTATCTCCATCAGCCATGGCCTGGAGGTCATGAAGGGCGGCATTACCCTGCTGCCCCGGCAGATCACCTTCGAGACCTACAAGACCCTGCTGCGGGGCGAATTGTTCATGTATATGAAGAACACCATCGTGTACACGGTGGTGGGCACGCTGGTCAACCTGGGCATGAGCTGCCTGTGCGCGTATCCGCTGTCCCGCAAGACCTTCTCGGGCCGCAGGTTCTTCACCCTGATGGTCACGGTGACGCTGTTCTTCTCCGGCGGCATGATACCCATGTACCTGACCGTGAAGCAGTTCGGTCTGATGGACTCCATGTGGTCGCTGATTCTCCCCGGCGCCATCAGCACCTACAACATGATTATCATTCGTACCGCCTTCCAGGCACTGCCGGATTCCCTCATCGAATCCGCCCAGCTGGACGGCGCCAACGACCTGATTATTCTGGGTAGGATCGTCATCCCGCTGACCAAGGCGACCCTGGCCACCATGCTGCTGTTCTACGCCGTCAGTCACTGGAACGCCTACTTCGACGCCATGCTGTACATCAACAGCAAGGAAAAGTATCCCCTGCAGATCATGCTGCGCAACATGCTCATCGGCGGCCTGTTCAATGAGGAAACGGCCATCGCCGGCGCTAACGCCGAAGCCTTCGCGGTGACGGACTCCACCCTGCGCTCGGCCACCATCATCGTGACCACCCTGCCGATCCTGATTGTGTATCCCTTCGTGCAGCGCTATTTCGTCAAGGGCGTGATGATCGGCTCGGTGAAGGGATGACGCCTTCGTTCAAGCGGCGCGCCGCTTTGTGAATGAAAGTCAGAGGGCTGCGGGCCCTCCGACGCCACCCGGGGAGAATCCCGGAATCCCATGTATCCTGCGGACGTATGTCCGTGGAAATAAAATCCAAGGAGGAAGAAACCATGAAGTTTACCCGCCTGACTGCCCTGGTTCTGGTGCTGGCGATGGCCCTGTCTCTGGTGTCTGTCGCGAGCGCTGAGAATCCTGCCACCTGGCTCAGCGACGAGCTGGTCGAGCTGCGCGTAATGCGTGACGAGAACCCCAACCAGCCCATCAAGGCCGATACCGTCAAGCTCCAGACCATTCAGGAACTGCTGAACGTGAAGCTGGTCATCGACGCGCCGCCGAAGGCCTCCTACACCGACAAGAAGTCCGTCATGATCGCCACCGACGATATGCCCGACATCATGTATGTGGAGTTCAAGGACGTGCAGCAGTACGCCCGCGACGGCATGTTCGTGAACCTGAGCGACTACCGTGACCAGATGCCCAACCTGTTCACGCTGCTGGACGCCGATCCCTCCATGGCGGCTTCCGCCACGGTGGACGGCGACTACTACGCCGCGCCCACCCTGTATCGTCACAATCCTGACGAGGCCCTTTCCGGCAACCTGGTGAACGTGCGTACCGACCTGCTGGCCAAGTACGACCTGCCCGTGCCCACCACCTGGGACGAGCTGCTGGACACCATGATCGCCCTGAAGGAGAAGGAGCCCAACCTGATCGGCATGACCAACCGCAAGGCTGGCAACACCACCGCCACCCGCAAGCTGATGGACTGCATCGCCTATCCTCTCGGCTCCTATTCCAGCATGTACATTGACCATGAGCTGGACGGCAAGTGGCACTATGGCCCCGCCCATGAGAATTTCAAGGCTGTGCTGACCTATCTGAATAAGATGTGGAACGCCGGCGTGCTGGATCCCGACTACGCTTCCATGACCAAGGATCTGTGGACCGAGAAGCTGTCCTCCGGCCAGGCCTTCTGCACCGTGGACAACGACGGCGTGGTGCGCAACTTCAACGTGGCGCTCCAGACCATCGACCCCAGCGCCAAGCTGGAAGTGATCCCCTCCCTGACCAACTCCCTGGGCTATGCCCGCAACACCACCTATGCCCTGGATCGCCCCGAGAACTGCTGGGTGATCTCCGCCTCCTCCAAGAACATCGACCTGGCCGTGAAGTTCCTGGATTGGTGCTACTCCGAGCAGGGCACCGACGTGAACAACCTGGGCAAGGAAGGCGTCACCTATGACGTGGTGGACGGCGTGAAGGTCATCAAGGAAGAAGTCCTGGCTGAGTATGCCGCCAATGGCGCCAACGCCATCTACGACATGTCCTCCGCCCTGGGTATCGGCCTGCTGGAGTTCACCCCCCGCTATGACACCACCCCCGACCAGCAGATGGCCATGTACCTCAAGGGCACCGACGAGGCCAAGGACGAGTACCGCGCTCAGCTGCAGGGCATCCTGAACGATACCGCCCTGCGCGACATCGGCATCGTGAACCGTGCTCCCACCCTCAACGCCGAGCAGACCGAGCGCTACAACGAGCTGCTGGTGAACGTTGAGAACATCATCTGGCAGGAAGTGGACAAGTACATCACCGGCCAGGAGCCCATCGAGAACTGGGACAAGGTGATGGAAGCCGCCCGCAACGCCGGCGCGACGGAGATGGAAGAAATCTACAACGCCGCCTGGGACGCTGCGCAGGCCAAGTAAATCCATAACGCCTGAACCCACACTCAAGTGAGAGCGGCGGCTCTGCGGTGAAAGCCGCGGGGCCGCCGTTTTTGCTGCACATGACCGCGCCTGAGGGCGCGCATACGCGAAGGAGGAACATCATGGATAAGGGACAGCACCTTCTGCCCTTTCTGTGGCTGCACGGGGAGGACGAGGCCACGCTGCGCCAGGGCATCCGGGACATCGCGGCCTCCGGCTGCGGGAGCCTGTGCGCCGAGAGCCGCACCCATCCCGACTTCATGGGCCCCGGCTGGTGGCGGGAGATCGACATCATCACCGATGAATGCCGCCGCCTGGGCCTGACCTACTGGCTCCTGGACGACACGCACTTTCCCTCGGGCTATGCCAACGGCGCGGCCAAGGGTACGCCCCTGTGCCGCATGATGATGACCGAGCGCCGCATGGATCTTGTCGGCCCCCTCAAGAGCGGGCGCGTCCTTGTCCGGGCGGACGGCGCGGCGGGTATGCTGGTGGCTGTGGTGGCCGGGCGGCGGCTCCACCGGGAGGGTATGGTGGAAGGCTTTGTGGATCAGGGCGGCTGGGCCGTGACCGATCTGATCGACCTGACCGACCGGGTGGAGGACGGCTTTGTCCGCTGGGACGTGCCGGAGGGCGAGTGGCGCGTGTTCGTGCTGACGGCGAAGTACGTCTCCGAGCGCAACCCGCCGCAGTTCTTTGCCAACCCGCTTTTGCCCCAGGGCGGCCAGCTGATGATCGACGCGGTGTATGAGCCCCACTTCGCCCACCTGAAGGACGAGTTCGGCAAGACCTTCCGCGGCTTCTTCTCGGATGAGCCGGCGCTGCGGGCGGGTCGGGGCTGCCGGGCGGTGCTGGGGGAGTATCCGCAATTGCCCATTCCCTGGCGGATGGATCTGCCGGAGCTGCTGACCCGCCGGATGGGCGAGGACGCGCGGATCCTGCTGCCCGGGCTGTGGTATGACATCGGAGACAAGACGGCCCGCATCCGCTACGCGCTGATGGACACTGTCAGCAGCCTGTACGCGGAGAATTATTCCACCCGCCTGGGGGACTGGTGCCGCGCCCATGGGGTGGAATACATCGGCCACGTCATCGAGCAGAACAACGCCCACAGCCGCCTGGGTCAGGGGGCGGGGCACTTCTTCCGCGCCCTCAGCGGGCAGGACATGGCCGGCATGGATTTGGTGCTGCACGAGCTTCGGCCGGAGTTCCGCGGCACCCATCACGCCTGGAACTCCCAGGATTTTGAGGCGGACGACGACTTCTTCCGCTATATGATTGCCCAGATGACCGTCTCCTGCGCGCGGCTTGATCCCAAGAAACGCGGCCGCAGCCTGTGTGAGATTTTCGGCGCGTACGGCTGGCAGGAGGACGTGGGGGAGATGCGCTATCTGGTGAACTTCCTCCTGTCCCGGGGCATCAACCATTTCACGCCCCACGCCTTCAGCCTGCGGCCCCTGCCAGACCCGGACTCGCCCCCGCATTTCGGGCACTTCAACCCGCTGATGCCCGCCATCAGCCGCCTGTTCGGCCACATGGAGCGCACTGGCGCGCTGATAGACGGCGGCACGCTGGATACGCGGATCGGCGTGCTGTATTACGCCGAGGCGGAGTGGGCCCAGGGCAAAAGCTGCATGAAGACGCAGGCGCTGGTGAAGCGGCTGGCCCTGCGTCAGGTGGCTTGCGAGATCGTACCCATCGACCAGCTGATGCCGGGGCGGTACGATGTGCTGTACATCCCCAGGGCGAAAATGTGGCCGGAGAAGCTGTTCCGCTGCTTGCGGACGCTGATGGACGCGGGCTGCCGGGTGGTCTTTGTGGATGCGATGCCCCAGGGCCTGAGCGAGGGCGCGGGGGACATGGCCGCGCTGACGGCGGGGACGCACGTCCTGCCCCTGTCGGCCATCGCGGAGGACGCCCTGGCCCACGCGGCCCTGCCGGTGCGGCCGATGACGGACAGCCCGGACATTGCCTGCTATCCCTACCGCAGGGATGGAAAGCTGCTGCTGGTACTGTTCAACGAGGACACGCGGGCGGCCCACGACATCACCCTGCGCGTGGCGGAACCCTTCCAACTCCCCGTGGCCTATGACCCGGAGCAGCAGTGCTGCGAGCGCCTGCCCGACGGCGAAAAGATTTGCTTGACGATTGAGCCCGGACAGCTTATGATAGTAGGCGAACATCGTGAGGGGTGGCCTGCCGCCCAGGCGCCCAGGCGCTGGAAGGAAGCGGCTGTGCTGTCGCCGGAGTGGACGATTACCTTCCCCGGGACGGAGCTGGCGGCGCTGCACACCGACGCGCCCCGCGACCTGAACGAAACGTATCCGCGCTTTTCCGGCACGGCCCGTTATGAGGCGGACGTTGAACTGCCCGAGGGCTGCGAGGGTCTGCTGCTGAACGATGTCAGCGGCGCGGTATCCGTCTGGCTGGACGGCGCGCTGCTGGGCCATCGCGTGGCTGCGCCCTATCGCTTCCCGGCGGAAGGCGGAAGGCACCGCCTGACGCTGGAAATCACCAACACGCTGGTCTTCGCCCACAGGGACGAATTGTCCTTCTTCAACTACATCAAGCCTACCGGTCTGACGGGCCCGGTGACGGCGCTGGAGGCGGAGGTATGACGCGGCGTGTTGCCCTGAAGGGAACGGATCTGCGCCTGAGCCCCATCGCTCTGGGCACGGTAAAGGCGGGGATCGCCTGGTCGGGCCGGGAAGCGGACGCGCTGCTGGACGCTTACCTGGACATGGGCGGCAACGTGCTGGACACGGCCCGGGTCTACACCCCGCCCCATGAGGGGTGCGGCGAGCGGGTGCTGGGCGACTGGCTGCGGCGCAGCGGCAAGCGCGACCGCGTGGTGATCGTGAGCAAGGGCGGCCATCCGGCCATCGAAAGCATGATGACCCCGCGGATGGATCGGGCGTCCATGACGGCTGATCTTGAGGCGAGTCTCCGCGCCCTGGGCACGGATGTCATCGACCTGTACCTTTATCACCGGGATGATCCCGCCACCCCGGCGGGGGTGCTGGTGGAGCGAATGGAGGACTTCCGCCGGGCGGGCAAGATTCGCTGGTACGGCTGCTCCAACTGGACAACCCCGCGCATCGCGGAGGCTGCGGCCTACGCCCAGGCCCACGGGCTGCCGGGCTTTGTGGCCAACGAGTGCCTTTATAATGTAGGCGTCCGCCACATGGGGCCGCTGCCAGACAAAACCATGGTCGCGGCGGATGACGCCATGCTGGCCCATCACCGCGTGACGGGCATGGGCATGCTGGCCTACTGCGGCTTGTGCAGCGGGTACTTCCATCGCCTGATGGCGGAGGGCGTCGAAGCCGTCCGGGGCAAGAAATATGATACCCCCGGCAACCGGCGCGTGGCCGAGCGCCTGAACGCCGTCTGCCGGGATTACGGCGTGAACCTGTCCCAGGCGGAGCTGGCGTTTCTGCTGGCCCAGCCCTTCGATACGGTGGCGCTGGCGGGGGTCAGCCGCATGGAGCAGCTCACCGACCTGATGGGCGCCATGGCGCTGAGCATTCCCCTGAGTGCCTATGAAGCATGACCGCCGCCAAAGCGAGGAGTGATACCAATGCAGGAGATCATCCATGTTGACCACCCCCATCTGGCCGATAACCGCTTTCAGGACGGCGCGCTGCCGCACCTGACAGGGGTGCAGTCCTTTCAGATTCTGCGGTGCAACCGCCTTCATCCCGAATGGGCGGATGACATCGGCTGGACGTACAACCATGCCGCCATGCTGGCCTGGTACAACGGACTGTTTCTGTGCGAATACCTCTCGAACCCCGTGTCCGAGCATGAGGTGCCCGGCCACACCATGCTGACCGTCAGCCGGGACGGCATCCATTGGGACAAGCCGAAAATAGCCTTCCCCGAGGTGGAGGTGCCCACGGCCCAGTACAAGGGCCCCCGCAGCCCCGAGCTGAAGGAAAAGATGCTCACGGTGCCCCATCAGCGCATGGGCTTCTTCCACGCCTCCAACGGCGTGATGCTGATGCTGTCCTTTTACGGCATCGTCCACGACCGGCACAAGAGCGCTCCCTGCGACGGCTGGGGCGTGGGCCGCGCCGTCCGCCGGGTACGCCCTGACGGCGCCATGGACGACGGCATTTATTTCCTGATTTATAACGAACCGGCGGGCTACACCGAGGAAAACACGCCGGTGTTCGCTCCCTTCCGCAAAAGCGGGGACGCGGAGCTCATCGCCGCCTGCGAGGAGCTGCTTCATCACGGCGCCTGCATGCGGCAGATGTACGAGGAGCAGCGCTTCGACGAGAAGCTGTTCCCCACCCCCGCGGGGGAGGCCCTGTCCTACTACACCGTGCGGGAGGACGAGATCATCGGCATGTACAAGAAGGGCCTGGTGAGCGTGTCGAAGGACGGCGGAGCCACCTGGTCCCTACCCGGGCGCCAGGGCAGCGTCTGCACCGCCACGGGCAAGGTCTGGGGCCAGAAGACCAGCGACGGCCGCTACACCCTCATGTACAACCCCACCACGGACGGGCAGCACCGCTGGCCCATCGCCGCGGTGATGGGCGACGACGGCCACCATTTTGACGGCATGGCGGCCATCACCGGGGACATGTCCCCCCAGCGCTACGGCGGCCTGGACAAGAACCTGGGCCCGCAGTACATGCGCGGCATCGCCGAGTGCAACCCGCAGTCGCCCGACGGCCATGTGTGGCTGGCGTACAGCAACAACAAGGAGGACATCTGGGTCAGCCGCATCCCGGTGCCGCTGACGGCGGAAGGCCCCGCGGAAGGCCGCCTTGCCTGCTCCGCCGGGAAGCTGCCGGAGGGCTTCGGCGTGTACGCGCCCCTGTGGGCCCCGGTGGAAGCCGGCGAGAACGCCCTGACCCTGCGGGACAAGGATCCCTACGACCGGGCGGTGGTGGAGCGGAACATCCGCCGGGGCAAGGCCGGCGCTGTCCGCCTGACCCTGACGGTGGAGCGTCTGGCCCGGGAAGGCAGCCTCACCTTTGAAATGCAGGATGACCGGGGCCGCACGCCCATCCGCCTGGTCTTCATGCCTGACGGCATTCTGCGGGTGCGCGGGGACGGCCGCACCGATCCCTGGCAGCCCTACGCGGCGGGTCAGGCCATCGACATCGACCTGACCTATGACTGCGGCAGCCGCCGCTTCACCGTCAGGGCCCTGGGGGCGGAAAAGAGCTTCGGCTTCAGCGCGGCGGTGGACGACATCACCCGCTTCCGCCTGATGACCAAGGAGCGGATTCCGCACCTGTCCACCCTCGACGATGTGGGCAAATGGGGCACCAAAGAGCAGATTCTTCCGGGCGGCGAGGAGCCGACCGAGGAAACCGTGGCCTGCGTCACGGCAATGACATGGAAAGTAGAGGAGACAAAGGAACATGCGTAAACCGAAGATTCTGGTGGTCGGCAGCCTGGTCATGGACATGATCACCAACACCCAGGTGTTCCCCAATTCCGGCGAAACGGTGCTGGGCAGGACTTTCTCCACGGCTCCCGGCGGCAAGGGCGCGAATCAGGCGGTGCAGGCCGCGCTCCTGGGCGCGGAGGTCACCATGGTGGGCAAGGTCGGCGCGGACAGCTTCGGAGATACCATGATCACCTTCATGAACAAATCCGGCGTGAACACCGACCATGTGCTGCGCAACCCCGACGTATCCTCGGCGGTGGGCAACATCATCCTGGAGCCTGACGGCAAAGGCTCCTACCGCAACCGCATCATCGTGGTGCCCGGCGCCAACATGACCATCACGCCGGAGGACGTGGCCTTCCTGAAGGAAGACGTGGCCAATTACGACCTGGTGATGCTGCAGTTCGAGATTCCCATGGAGATCAACGTCCTGGTGGCGGGCTACGCCAAGGCCAAGGGCGTGCCGGTGATGGTGAATCCCGCCCCCGCCGCGCCCATCCCGGACGAATTGATGGCCTGCGCCACCTACCTTTCCCCCAACGAGCATGAGGCGGCGGCCATCACCGGCCATCCCATCCGGGTGGAGGGCGGCGTGAACCAGGAGGACATCCGCGCCGTGGCCGGCATCATGGCTCAGCGCGGCACCAAGAATCTGCTGGTGACCCTGGGCGAGAACGGCGCGGCCATCGGCAACGCGGAAACCGTGACCGTGATGCCCAGCGTGCCCAATGTCAAGGCCGTCGACCCCACCGCCGCCGGCGACAGCTTTGTGGCGGCCTTCTGCACGGGCGTGTGCTCCGGGCTGACGGAGCGCCAGGCCATTGACTTTGCCCGGAACACCGCGGCCATCACCGTGTCCCGTCCCGGGGCCATGCCCAGCCTGCCCAACCGGCAGGAGGTGCTGGCGGGCCTGAAAAACCACGGCGAGAAGGACTTCCCCCATGATCTGATGGCGGACTAAGCGAAGGAGAGAACGAGCATGAATCACGAAATGTGCAAGGCGTCCTTTGACGCCTTCAGGGACACCATGGCCAAGGAGACCGCCGCTTTCCTGGCCCAGATGGATTATGACCAGTACGCCGATGCCGTGAGCATCATTCTGGACGCCCAGGCCCGGGGTAACCGGGTGCATATCACGGGCATCGGCAAGCCCGGGCATGTGGCGGCCTACATGGCCTCGCTCCTGTCCTCCACGGGCACGCCCACCTACTTCCTCCATGGCACGGAGGCCACCCATGGCTCCTGCGGCCAGCTGGTGCCGGGGGATGTGGTCATCTGCATCTCCAACAGCGGCGAGACCCCCGAGCTGAAGGCCACCGTCGGCGCCATCCTGAATAACGGCTGCAAGGTCATCGCTGTGACCGGCAACCCGGAAAGCTGGCTGGCCCGCCAGGCTCAGGCGCATCTGTTCGCCGGGGTGAAGGCGGAGGGCGGCCCCCTGAACCGCGCGCCCCGGGCCTCCATCATCGCGGAAATGCAGGTGCTCCAGGGCTTGAGCGTGATCCTGCAGGTGAACCGCGGGCTGGATCCCAAGCAGTATGTGAAGTGGCATCCCGGCGGAACCCTGGGCCATCTGCGGGACGACGAGAAGTAAGGAGGGCGCCATCATGCTCAAGAGCGGCTGCATTCATCCTGAAATCATGGCGGCCCTGGCCCTGTGCGGCCACGGCGACAGGATCCTGATCGCTGACGGCAACTACCCCCTGGCGCAGAAGTCCGGCGACGCCCGGAAGGTCTACCTGGGCCTGACGGCGGGGCAGCCCACCGTGACGGAGGTTCTTCAGGCGCTTCAGGCGGAGATCAACGTGGAAGCCGCCGTGGTGATGGATCCCGCCGATGGCACGGAGCCCGCGATCTTCGGGGAGTTCCGCGCGATGATGTCCGGCATCTCCCTGGACAAGCTGGGGCGCTATGAATACTACGCCGCCTGCCAGGAGCCGGGCGTCCGCCTGGCCATCGCCACCGGGGAGCAGCGGGTGTTCGCGAATCTGCTGATTACCGTGGGTGTGGCGTAAACGTCAATCATGAGGGCCCGCTTTGCCGGAAGGTAAGGCGGGCCCTTTCTGTGCCGCAATCTGCAAAAACCGGGCCGTTTTTTTGCATAAAAAGAAAATATTTCCACGCGAACGCCTCCCTTCCTCCGCGCTTCCTTGACACCCGCGCTTCAAAATGGTATGATAGTCGCAACAACAGGCGGACAACGAAGAAGGAAAGGACGGCTTGGCCGAATGAACAAACTGATTCGACGGCTGCAGCGCCATCGAACCGCGCTGATGCTGGGCTTTTTCAGCTGCATGGTCTACGGCTGCCTGGCTCTGCTTTTCTTCGGCTTGATGAGCGTCAACAACAAGGCGCTGCTGAATCTTTCCCGAACGCTGGCGACCACGCTGCTGACTTATGTCGCCCTCAGCTGCGCCATGCACGCGGTTTATGGCGGTTACGCGGTGGGCAAGAAAAAGTGCAAGCCGGTGATTTCCTCCATGTCCCTGGCGACGCTGGTAACGGATCTGGTGACGTATCTGCAATTGCAGATCATGAACGTGAACCCCAACAACCGTGCGCGTCTGGAGCTTTTTGGTCAGGATTTTCTGTGGCTTTTGCTGTGCATGGTGTGCCAGATTCTGCTGATTGTTTTCTGGGTTCGGCTGGGCAACGGGATGTATTTCACCATCAATCCCCCCAGGCTCTGCCTGCTGGTGCTGGGGGATGAGGGCCAGGAGGCACGGCTTCGGGGCAAGGTGGGCCGCTACGCCCTGCAATGGCGGGTGACGGACGTCTGCCTGTACAGCGCGCCGGATGTGGTGGACAGGCTGCGTCAGTGCGAGCTGGTCTTCATCGGCAAGGTGCCGGAGCAGGCCAAGATGGTGCTGCTTCAGCATTGCTATGACTTGCATAGGGACGTGATGTGTCAGGCGGAGCTGCAGGACATCATGCTCTCCAACGCCCGCCAAATGGTGGTGGACGACGCGCCCTTCCTGGAGATGACCTACGGCAAAATGACCCTGGGGCAGCGGATCATCAAGCGCGGGATGGACATCGGCATTTCGCTGCTGGTGCTGATCGGCTTTTCCCCCCTGCTGCTGCTGATTGCCCTGTGCATCTATCTGGAGGACGGCGGCCCGGTGATTTTCCGCCAGCAACGGATGACGGTGAACGGCCGGGTCTTCTCCATCTGCAAGTTCCGCACCATGACCGTCATCGACAGCCTGAAGGCGAACCAGGTTTCCGCCACCACCGACGACGCGCGGATCACCCGGGTCGGCCAGGTGCTGCGCCGCTTCAGGCTGGATGAGCTGCCCCAGTTCTGGAACATCCTCCGGGGGGAGATGACCGTGGTGGGGCCCCGGCCGGAAATGCTGGAAAATGTGGCGCGCTACAAGCGGCAGCTGCCCGCCTTTGCCTATCGGGAGAAGATGAAGGCCGGGCTGACTGGCTATGCCCAGATTGAGGGCCGCTACAACACCACCCCGGAGGACAAGCTGATGCTTGACCTGATGTACATCGAGAGCTTCTCCCTGTGGGTGGACATCAAGCTGATTTTCCGCACCCTGACGGTGTTCTTCAAGTCGGACAGCACGGAGGGCTTCGCGCCGCCGCAGGTGAGCGGCGAGGCGGCGGAGGATCAGGGGAAAATCGGCGCGTAAGGCTTGCCATTCACGCGACGGCGCAAGGAGGTACGCACATGAAATTGACGCTGCTCATCATGGCCGCGGGGCTGGGTTCCCGCTTCGGCGGGGACAAGCAGATCAGCAAAATCGGCCCCAATGGGGAAATTTTGATGGAATACTCCATCCATGACGCCCTGGTGGCGGGGTTCAACAAGGTGGTCTTCGTCATCAAGCGCGCCATGGCGGAGGAGTTCCGCCAGCTGGTGGGCGATAAAATCGCCGCCCGGTGCGAGGTTCATTATGTTTACCAGGAGTACGATTCCCTGCCGGAAGGCTTTGTTCCCCCGGAGGGGCGCACCCGGCCCTACGGCACGGTTCACGCGGTGCTGACGGCCAAGGACGTGATTCATGAGCCCTTCGCCGTCATCAACGCCGACGACTACTACGGCAAGGAAGCCTTTGCCACCATGGCAGATTCTCTGCGTGGCATGGCGGGCAGGGAGGTCGCCGCCTCCATGGTGGCGTATTACCTGCGCAACACGGTCTCCGAGAACGGTACGGTGACCCGCGGCGTATGTGAGACCGACGCCCAGGGCCGCCTGGTGAAGGTCACGGAGACGTACAAAATCCAGCCCATGCCGGACGGCACCATCCGGGACACGCATTCCGACCCGGCGGGACGGGTGCTGGATCCCAACGCGCTGGTGTCCATGAATTTCTGGGGCCTGACGCCCTGGTACTTCCGGGTGGCGGAGCGGGATTTCCGCGCGTTCCTGGCGGAGGGCGCGGGCGATCCCATGAAGAAGGAATTTGTCCTGCCCACTCACATCGACGGGCTCATGCGCACCGACGGCCTTACCGTGGACGTGCTGTCCACCGGGGCGGCCTGGTTCGGCATGACCTACCGGGAGGACAAGCCCCTGGTGGAGGCGGAGCTGCGCAAGCTGCACGCGGCGGGAGCGTATCCCGCGGCGCTGTAATGCCCAAGCGGCGGCATTAGATCAGATTTTTATCCCAACGGCTCTCCTGCGCTACTTGCAAAGGGAGCCGTTTTTGGGTACAATGATAGCGGTCAGACGGCCTGCGCAATGGGCCGCTGAAAAGGAGGACAATGCCTATGAGGATTTTGCTTACCGGCGGCGCGGGCTTCATCGCGACCCACACCTGCGTGGAGCTGATGGCGGCGGGCCATGATGTGGTGATCGTGGATAATTACGTCAACAGCCAGCCCGAGGCGGTGCGGCGGGTGGAGGAAATCGCCGGCCGTGCGGTGAAGGTGTATGAGGCCGACGTGTGCGACAAGGAAGCCATGAACCGCGTTTTTGATGAGAATACCTTCGACGCGGTGATTCACTTCGCCGGCCTGAAGGCGGTGGGCGAATCCGTGCAGATCCCGTTGGCCTACTACCGCAACAACCTCGACTCCACCCTCACCCTGTGCGAGGTGATGGCGGCCCACGGCTGCAAGCGGCTGGTGTTCTCCTCCTCCGCCACCGTGTACGGCGACCCGGACGAGGTGCCGCTGCGGGAGGACATGTTCTGTAAGGGCTGCACCAATCCCTATGGCTGGACGAAGTACATGATCGAGAAGATCCTGCAGGGCGTGGTGGTGGCCGATCCCGAGTGGAGCGTGGTGCTGCTGCGCTACTTCAACCCCATCGGCGCCCATGAATCCGGCCGCATCGGCGAAAACCCCAACGGCATTCCCAACAATCTGATGCCCTACATCACCAAGGTGGCGGCGGGCCAGCTGGAGAAGCTCACTGTCTACGGCAATGACTACAAGACCCACGACGGCACCGGCGTCAGGGACTACATCCATGTGGTGGATCTGGCCAAGGGCCATGTGGCGGCCTGCGATTACGCCGCGAAGCACCAGGGGTGCGAGATCATCAACCTGGGCACCGGCGTGGGCTATTCCGTGCTGGATATCGTGAACACCTTTGCCCGGGTCAACGACATTCCGGTGCCCTATGTCATCGGCCCCCGCAGGGCGGGCGACATCGACGCCTGCTTTGCCGACCCGGCCAAGGCCAAGGCGCTGCTGGGCTGGGAAGCGACGAAGACCCTCGAGGACATGTGCCGGGACTCCTGGCGCTGGCAGACCAACAATCCCAACGGCTATCAGGCGTGACAATACTGGCGCGCAGGCCCGTCCCGGAGCGGCGGGTCTCCGCGCCTTTCGTTTGATCGGGCGAAGGAGGCTGGACGGATGAAGACGTGCTTTGCGGCCATCGGCGGCGCGGGGGCGAAGGCGGCCCGGGCCCTTGTTTACTGTGCGCTGGCGGGCGCCGTCCCGGCGGAGGACATCGACATCCTCCTGGTGGATACGGACGGACGGGATGCGGAGACTACCGCGCTCTTTGCGCGCTACGCCCGGGTGAAGCCCCTGCTGCCGGAGGATCGTCCGAGCCTGACCCTCCGCCGTTGGCCGGAGCACCCGCCCGAAGCCGGAAGCCTGGCCGAGCTGGCGCAGACCCCGGAGGATCAGCTGCTGCTGCGGGCGCTGCTGCCCCAGGCGGACAGGCGTCCCGGCGGCGCGGAGGGCTTCGGCGGGCAGGCGGACGGCGCGGCGCTGGTGCTGGCGGGCTTGCTGGGCAGCGGCAACGCTCAGCCGGAGGGGACCCTGGGAGAATGGCTGACGGCCCTGACGGCGGAGGACGCCCGGGTGGTGCTGTGCGGCTCGGCCATGGGCGGCATGGGCGCGGCGGGGCTGACGGCCCTGGCGGAGCTCCTGCGGGAGCGGCTGCCCCGGGCGCGGATGGCGGCGGTGGCGTTGCTGCCCTATTTCCGGGCCCCGGAGGAAGCCGCGAATCGGGCGGCGGCGGCCCTGCGCCAGTGGAGCGAGGACGGCCTGTGCGACGCAGTGTACCTGCTGGGGCTGGAGCAGAGTGCCTACGCCACGGCCCCGGAGGGCTGTCGGGAGGCGCGGCTGCCGGAATGGCTGGCGGCGCTGTGCGTCGCGGACTTTTTCCGGGAGGAGCGGCAGGGCTGCTTCACCTGGCGGGTGCCCCTGGGCAGCCTGACGTGGGAGGCCTTCGGCCCGGAAGGGGAGCGGTACCGGCAGGGCTTCGGCCGCTTGACGCAGACTGCCGCGGCGCTTCGGCTGGACATGGGGGAGACCATCCGCCGGGGCCTCGCGGAGCCGCGCTGGCTGCGGGATCGCCTGATTCCCTGGTACGCGGGCTGCTTCGGCGGCGTCCGCCATTGGCCGGAGGAGCGGCGAAAGGCTGCTTTGGCGGACTTTACCGAGCTGACAACCCTGCTGGCCTCCTATGAGCGGTGGATGGGGGAGATCATCGCCACCCTGCCCCCGGCCCTGCGCACCGGCAGCGCCATGGACGAGGCGGTGCGCCGGTCGGAGGAAAACTACCGGCAGCTGGCGCAGACGGCGGCGCAGCTGACGGTGATGCGCCAGGAGGCCGGGGCGGAGGGCTGGGGCCATCAGGCGATTCAGCGGGGCCAGGGCGTCACCGAGGAGGATGAGGCGCGGCAGGCGCTGGAACAGATGGATAAAGCGCTGTCCGGGCTGAAGGAGAGGCAGCGGGGCTTGGTGGAGCAAACCGGCGGACAGGCGCATCTGGCGATGCTCAGAGCCAGCGTCCGGCGCTTCCGCCAGGAGACAGAGCAGTTCCGCGGACAGTATCAGGAGGCGGCGGCGCACATCAGCCGCGCCGAAAGCAGCGGTTCGCCCGAAGGCCTGACGCGCATCACCGCTGCCCGGGCCAAGCTCAGGCGGATGGAGCGCAGCCTGCTGCTGCTGGAGGCCAGGTGTCAGCAGGCGGAGAGTGATCTGCGGGCGGCCATGGCGGAGAATGTCCGCGCCATCCCGCCGAAGGAAGCGGACGCCGCCGGGGCGGCATCGTGCGGCCTGTTTGATCCTGCCGTCTGGTCGGCGCGGGATCAGCGGCAGCTGGAACAGGTCTGGCCCTTGGCGGCTCCCGGCATGGCGGGCGTCACCCTGGCCCGCCGCAGGGAATCGCTGGCCCGGCTGGACGCGGGGGACGAGCCCCTGCGGGCCTTTGTGCGGGCCATGCTGAACGGAATGGAGGGCGAGGCATGATGCGGCAGGAGCAGCGGCCCGGCATGATTCTGCTGCCGGACACGGCGGCGGAGGTTGTGCGCGGGGAGGCATGGGGCCTGGTGGAGACGGCGCCCCTGACGGCGGTGGCCGGGGCCATGGAGGCTGACGGCGTCGCGGCGGGGCCTGACATTCTGGGCAGTCTGCGCATGGCGGCGCGGGACGCCGCGTCCCCGGAGGGCGAGGCGGTCTGGCGGGGGTCGGTGGCCCTGGCGCTTTTGTGGGACACCTGGGCGGATACGCCCGTGCCCTTGGCCGTCCGGGAGGTGGAGGGGGATACGCCCCTTTCCGCCATGGTGCTGGCGGCGCGGCGGCCCCGCGACCGGGAAGAGCCACTGCGGCTGGTGACGCTGGGCGACCGTCTGCTGGGCGTGGCGCATCCGGCGCTGGGGCTGATCCCGCGCCCGGAGGATCTGACGGAGTTTTTGCCCCCTCGGGTGAGCTGGTACCGGGCGGACGTCTTTGCCGACCCTACGCCCTGCCTGAATGAGCGCGACCGGGCGGTGCTGATCCGCCGGCTGTCGCTGCTCTCGGGGGAGGCGGCCCGCCGGTTTGCCGCGGCGCTTCTGCAGGAGGGCCTTCGTACCAGCAGGGCGCTGGCGGCCAGGGATGAGGCGGCGGTGCGGGCGCTCACCCTGCGGGCCCTGGCGGTGTGCGGCATGGCGGACGGCGGCTTCCCCGGGCTGACGGTGCGGGAGGAAAAGTACGCGGCGGCGTCGGAGAATCTGCTGCTGACGGCGCTGGCGTCATCGCCCCCTGACGAGCGGGCGGATGACCGCTGTCACCGCGTTTACTGCTGGCGGGGCGTGCCCTTCGCCCGCACCAGCGCGGCGACGGCCCTCGATGCCGCGGGGGTACCGGGAGAGCAGGACGCTCTTGAGGATATCGCTGGGGAGCTCGGGCTGCTTTCGATGTCCAACCGGTGGCAGCGGGAGACTGCCAAGGGGCTGACTGCCTTCATCCAGGCGGCGGAGGGCCGGGCGCTGTCCCCGGCGGCCCGGGAGGTGCTGACGGAGGCGAAGCTTGCCTGCACGGCGGCGGGGCAGGGATTGCAGGAACCGGTGAGGCTCACCTGGCCCTGGCCCTGGGACGGCGCCGCCGCGTGGCTGCTGCGCTCCTCCCTGGGCGACGACTGGGCGGATAGGAGGGAACCGCCCTTTTCCGACAGATTGACCCTCCTGCCCAACGCCGCCCCGGACGCCCTGGGCGACGCGGCGCTGAACGTTTCCTGCCGTCTGCCGCAGGCGCAGGCCGGGATGCCCTGCATGGTCGTCCCGCCGCTGTCCCCCGCGTGGGCGGCCCGGGTGGCCCGGGAGCCGGAATGCCTGCCGCCGCAGGGGTTCAGCTTCGCCGTCACGGCGGAGGACGGCGTGGAGGCCGCCATGACCATCCGGGGGAAGGACGAGGTCGTCGTCAGCCGTGTCTATGGCGAGGCGGAGCTGACGCTGCTTCAGCCGGAGGAAACGCCCACGGTGGCGGTCTGGCCGTCAGTGCGCTTTCCGGCGGAGAACTGGCGGGCCTATTTTGTGTACATCCACGGCATGAGCCTGAGCGTCCGGGCACTGCATGAGGGCCGGTGGACGCAGGCGGAGGAGCACCTGTGGTCGGTGCTGCGGACGGATACCTTCCCCACGGCGCTGACGCTCCACCGGGAAGGACAGTGCCTGGGCGCGCTGCTGAATCTCCTGCCTGTTTTCCGCGCGGAAAAGGCGGGCGCGGCGGTGGCGGCGGTCGATCTGGGCCTGTCCGGCGTGGCGGTGGCGGTGGGCCTGGGCGAAGAAGCCTGCGCGCCCTTGAAGCTGCCGAACCTGGTCAGGACACTTCTCCACGGCAGCCGCCCCGCCCCCTTCGGGGAGGAATTCCTGCCCCCGGAGCCCATGAACGGCATCCTGCCCGCCGTGGTTTCCATGACGCGGGAGGCCGAAGCGCCCATGCCCCTGCTGGACGGCCACATCGGTCCCTGCGATCAGCCTGAAAGAACCTATGCGGCGCTGAAATGGAGCCTTGACGCCGCGGATCGCCGCGCCCGCCGGCTGCTGCTGCGTCAGACCATGCTGACGGCGGCGCTGGACGCGCGGATGCGGGGCGCGTCGCGGATTGGCTGGCGGGTGGCTCTGCCGGGACAGCTGGCGCAGCCTGCCAGGGAATCGCTGATGGCGGATGTGCGTGACGCCGCGCCGCTGGTGTCGGGGGATGCCTGCCTGCCGCTGGCCGTGCCCGCCGTCCTGGGCATGGAGGAGGGCGCGGCCCTGTCGGTCTACCTGCGGGAGCGCGTCTTCCGGCGGGGCAGCTTCATCGCCCTGGATGTGGGGGCGGAGCAGGCCTCCGTGACGCTGTGGCTCAGGGGCATGGGCCGTCCCTGCGGCGTGGTTCGGCTTCCGCTGGGCATTCACGCCATGGTGCTGGAGGACTGGGCGCGGCAGCCGGAGGGCTTCCGTGAGGACTTTGCCGCGCTGGCTCCCGGCCCGGCCCGCGTCCAGGTGGAGGCCATGGCGGATGCCGCGGCGGCCACCTCGCGTACCCTGCGGGACATGGAGCGCTGCCGCCTCCTGGCGGACGCATGCCTGGGCGGGCAGCTTCCGGCGCTGACGGAGGAAATGAACCGGCAGCTGGCCCAGGGCGGGATGACCTTGTCTCAGGCTCTGCTGCTGCTGGGCTTCGCGGTGCTGATGACCTCCGTCGGTCTGGTGCTGGAGCAGGCGCGGCAGGACGCGGCGGTGAACGACCGCCTGCCGTCAGCGCTGCCCCTGTGTCTGACGGGACGGGGCGCGCTGCTGCTTGCCGGCCTCCCGGATACGCTGAAGGTTCGGCTTTTGCGGTTTGCGCGCCTGGGCATGAACCCGGAGCACGCCGTCCGCCAGCTGCACCTGACCTTCTCCCAGGAGCCGAAAATGGAAATTGCCCTGGGGCTGGCCCATGCGGAGGAAGGCATGGCCGAATCCGCCGAGGCTGTGCCCGCCTGGCCGGAAAGCGCTGTGCCCATGTCGCCGCTGATACTCCTGCGCGCCCTGGTGCTGGCCTTCTTTGCGGAATTCCCCCTGGCTGCCGGGCGGCTGTTTCCGGGCCTGGTGGAGGACGGACGGCTCACGGACGCGGCGGAGGAATGCCTGCGGGCGGCGACCCTGCAATGTCCGGGGCGGACGCCCGCTGCCCTGGCGGCCTGTGTGGCCCGCGTCCGCGGCGGACTTTCGCCGACGGTGGGGGGATACGGAAAAAGTCAATATATGACGGAATTCCTTCAATTCGGACGGAATATGCCTTGCGCCGATGCGAAACCGGTGCTATAATGGGGCGAATTCACCTCCGAGGCGTCGCGCCATCAGGAAAAATGGCGGCGTGCTTCGGATGTCCATTCACAGGTCAATCAGGCGCCGCATTGAACGCAAAGCGAGGCGAACGGACTGTGAAGCGTATGCAGCTCACGAAAAAAACGGTGAACGAGTGGGCAATGATAACCCTGGGTACGGTCATCATGTCCCTGGGCATCTACTATTTTAAGTTCCCCAACAACTTTTCCTTCGGCGGCGTCAGCGGCCTGGCGGTGGTGCTGGGCCATTATTTCCCCGGCGCGACCCCCGGCGACTTCGTGATGGTTATCAACATGGCGCTGCTGGTCATCGGCTTCCTGGTTTTCGGCCGCAGCTTCGGCGTGAAGACCGCCTATGCCAGCATCCTGAACAGCGTGGTGATCTGGGGCCTGGAGCGCCTCTCGCCCATGAGCGCTCCCATGACCAGTCAGCCCCTGCTGGAGCTGATTTTCGGCGTCGCCCTGCCGGCGGTGGGCTCGGCCATCCTGTTCAACATGGATGCCTCCAGCGGCGGCACGGACATCGTGGCTATGATTCTGCGCAAGTTCACCAGCCTGAACATCGGCAACGCGCTGATGCTGTCCGACTGCATCATCACGGTGTCCGCCTGCTTCGCCTTCGGCATGGAGACCGGCCTGTTTTCCATCCTGGGCCTGCTGATGAAGTCTCTGATGGTGGATCTGGTGCTGGAAAATATCAACATCCACAAGTATTTTCATATCATTACCACCAAGCCCCGGGAGATTGAGCGCTTTATTACGGAGACGCTGCACCGAAGCGCCACGGAGATGGACGCCCAGGGCGCGTACACCCACGAGAGCCGCAAGGTGCTGCTGACGGTGGTGAACCGCCGCCAAGCCGTGATGCTGCGCAAATTTGTCCGGCAGACGGATCCCTCTGCCTTCGTGCTGATTATGAACACCGGCGACATCATCGGCAAGGGCTTCCGCGGGCTGAATTGATGAAAGGAGCCGACCCGGATGCTTGACCTCACCCTGACGGCGGCCTATGGCGCGCTGCTGTCGCTGATGAACCAGTGCAACGCGCGCCTGTCCGGCGTGTACGGCAACTGGGCCGCCACGGTGATGATTCATGCCGTGGGCCTGTTGGTGCTGCTGCCCTTTGCCTTTGGCTGGGGCAGGCCCCGCGGAAGGGCGCCCTGGTACCAGTACACCGGCGGGCTGATCGGCATTCTGTCGGTGGTGTTTGTGAACGTCGGGGTAGCGGGCGTGGGCGTCACGGGCAACCTGGTGCTGATGCTCCTGGGGCAGATTTCCTGCTCGGCGGCGGTGGATCACTTCGGCCTCCTGGGGGCGAAGCGGTCGCCCATGACGGGACGCAAGCTGGCTTCCATCGCGCTGATGGCGGCGGGCTGCGGCGCGATGCTCCTGCTCTCCGGGGAAGGGCTGGACGGCGCGTCTGCCCTGGCGGCGGCGCTGTCCTTCCTCAGCGGCTGCACGATGATCTTCGCCCGCATGGCCAACGCGGCGCTTTCCCTGCGCGCCGGGGTGGGCTTTTCCACGGTGATGAATTATGTGACGGGCCTTGGCGGCAGCCTGCTGGTGCTGGCGTGCCTGGGCTTTCCCATGGACGCCGCGTTTCCCGCCGTGCAGGAGCCTGTGTGGATCTATCTGGGCGGCGCGCTGGGGGCGGTGGGCATCTTCCTGTGCAATGTGGTCACGCCACGGCTTCCGGCGCTGCGGATGTCCCTGGTGGTGTTCGTGGGTCAACTGTTCACGGGGCTTTTGCTCGACAGCCTGACAGGCCGCTTTTCCCTGGGGCTACTGGTGGGGAGCGCCATCGTCGCGGCGGGAATGCTGGTGAATATCGGAATCGGCCGGGGCGCGAAGGCCTCCCGGGCAGACTGACAGGAGGCGCGGTATGGAGGTTTTGTCCAGCCTGAAAAATCCCCGGGTGATGGCCTGGCGGTCGCTGAAGGAGCGCAAGGGCCGCCGGGAAACGGGCTGTTTCCTGGTGGAGGGCCGCAAGCTGGTGGAGGAGGCGCTGCGCTCCGCTTTTCCTGTGGAGGCGGTGCTGATGGCGGAGGGACGCGCCGCGGACTTCCCCCTGCCGGAGGGCGTGCCCTGCTTTGCCCTGCCGGAGCATGTGCTGGCGGCGGTGTGCGATACAAAGACCCCCCAGGGCGTCGCGGCGGTGGTGCGCATGGTGGAGAATCCGCATCTGGGGCAGCGCATCGTGGCGCTGGACGGCGTGCAGGATCCGGGCAACGTGGGTACCATCCTGCGCACGGCGGACGCTGCGGGCCTCGACGGCGTGCTGCTGTCAGCCCAGTGCGCCGACGTGTTCAGCCCCAAGGTGATTCGCTCCACCATGGGCAGCCTGTTCCGCATGCCCCTGCGGGTGACGGACGATCTGCCCGCCGCCCTGAGGGCGCTGAAGGCCGAGGGCTGCGCGGTGATTTCCTCCCAGCTGGACGGCACGCCCTTCTATGAGAGGGCCCCGGTGGGGGAGCGATTCTGCCTGGTCATCGGCAGCGAGGGCAGCGGCGTCACGGAGGCCGTGAGGGCCCTTGCCACCCACCGGGTGCGTTTGCCCATGCGCGGCGGGGCCGAGAGCCTGAACGCGGCGGTTGCGGCGGGGATTATGATGTATGAACTGATGCGGTAACGAAAATGGCGCTGGCTTATCATCTGCCAGCACCTTTTTTATTCTCAGTGGGGCTGTTTCGGTTTTTGAAGGGCAATGGGTTCCGCAGGAAGGAACGCTTACCGTTTCTTCCTCAGCTTCGCCGCGAAGAACCCCTCGTGCAGGCCGTCCGGGCAAACGCACAGCGTACCCGGCAGGCTGGTGGGAAGCAGCGGCAGATGCGCCGTCATGGGGTGGTCAATGGGCACCAGTTCCGCCCGGCCGCTCCTGAGCGCGGCGTTCACCACATCCTCGTTTTCCATCCGCAGGATGGAGCAGGTGGAATACACCATTTCCCGCCCCGGGGCCAGCAGGCGCAGGGCCTTGTCCAGCAGCGCGCGCTGGGTGGCGATGGTTTTTTGCAGCCAGTCCCGGGTCATGCGGCGGGACGGCTCGCCCTCCCGCAGAAGGATGGTGCCGCTGCCGGAGCAGGGCGCGTCCAGCAGAATCTTCTGGAAGGAAAACAGATCGTCCAGCCGCCGGGCGTCCTCCACCAGCAGACCCACCATGCCCGCGCCCTGCCTGTCCAGGTTGAAGCGCAGGCGTTCGGCGCGGATTTTGTTCCGCTCGCAGGCGGTGATCTGACTTTTCCCGCCGGAAAGCGCGGCCAGCTGCGTGGTTTTTCCCCCGGGGGCCGCCGCCATGTCCAGGATGGTTTCCCCGGGCTGGGGCGACATCAGCAGCGGCGGAATCATGGAGGACAGGCTTTGCAGGTACACCTCGCCCCGGTCGTACAGCGGCAGGGCGCGAACGTCCTCTTCGGCGGCGTTGTCCAGCACCATGGCGTCGGCATACCAGGGTACGCTATGCCAGGCAATGCCCGCCGCCTCAAACGCCGCGGCCACGCCCTCTGCCGTCCCCCGCAGAGGATTGACCCGCAGGGTGGTTCGGCGCTCCACCGCGTAGCCCTGCAGAATTCGTTCCGTCGTTGCCTCGCCGTACTGCGCCTTCAGCAGCGCGAGGAGGGTATCCGGTACCTCCGGCAGCATGATTATTCCTCCTTCAACCCCAGGAAGCGGTGCAGCAACTCCCGGTTCTTTGGCAGATTCGGCGTGATGACCCACATGCCGTCGATGGTGCGGGTAGAATACATCCCCTGGGCCGGGATGGTGAGCGTTTCAAAGGAGGCGTTCTTGCAGCGGATGGCCAGGGGAATCAGCGCCATGGCGTCCGCCAGGGTCAGGTCGGTCTGGAAGACGCTCAGGTTCTGCATCACCAGAAGGACGATGGCGGCCCGATCCATGGTCATCACCTTGCGGAAGGCGGCCTCGATCACCTTGCGCTGACGGCCCGTGCGCTGGGTATCGCCGTCGATCTTGCGGATGCGGCTAAAGCACAGTGCCTGCTTGCCCGTCAGCTGAACCAGGCCGCTTTCCTCCAGCAGCTGATCGCTCTCCGGGTCGCCAATCTTTTCATTGTAGAACCGCAGGATGCTATTGACCTGCTTCCGTTCCTTTTCGCTGACCTCGACCTCCACGCCGCCAATGGCGTCAATGACCCGAACCAATCGGTCAAAGTTGACCTCCAGATAAGCGTCCGCCGTCACGTTGAAATTGGTTCGCAGGGTCTCCCGCAGCAGCTGATCCCCGCCCCAGATGTAGCTGGCGTTCAGGCGATTGCTGCCCTTGCCGGGGATTTTCACATAGGTGTCCCGCAGAAAGGACACCACCCGGATGCGCTTTTCGACGGCGTTCACCTGCACCAGCATGGTGGTGTCGCTCCGGCCCCGGTGGTCGTCGGTGTAGGCGTCGCTGCCCACCAGCAGCAGGGTGAACACGTCCTCCTCCGCCATCACCATGTCCTCCGGGAGGACGGCGAAGGACGAGTTGTCCGCCTGCCCGTCATCGGGCGTCTGCGCCATGCGCTCCAGCAGCTCCTCCTCGGTGATGAGCACCATCGTATCGGCGGATTCATCCACCTGGGGCATCTCTTCCGCCTGAGCCGGGACAATCAGCAGCAGGCCCATCAGCAGGCAAAGCAGCTTTTTGGCCATAAGCACTCCTTTCGTACTGTGCGATCACATGCCGTAATAGTCCACGTCGAACTGGATGACGCAGTTGTAGGCGGGATCCAGCTCCTTGGCATAGGCGGCGATGGCCTTTTCGAGGGACGCGGTGTCGCGGTAATCCGGCGGCACCACCACGTCGAAGACCAGGTTCACCTGCTTGTTTCCGGGCACCCGGCGCAGATCGTGGAGCATCAGTCCCTCGCCCTTGCCGCGGAGGAAGTCCGCCAGCGCCGCCGTCACCCGATCCGTCTCCGGGTCGCCGGAAACCACCGGGTCCATGTGGATGCAGATGGGGATGTTCAGCTCCCGGCCGACCTCCCGCTCCGCCTGGTCGATCATCTCGTGCAGCTCCAGCAGGTCGCCGTCCGCCGGCACCTCCGCGTGGATGGAGGCCACGCAGCGGCCGGGGCCGTAGTCGTGGAGCATCAGGTCGTGGATGCCCAGGATGTTGTCATAGCGCATCAGCATGTCGATGATCCGCCGCCCCAGCTCCTGATCCGGCTTGCCGCCCATCAGGCTGTCCACGGTATCCTTGCACACGCCCCAGCCCGCGCGAAGCACCAGCGCCGCGACGATGACGCCCATCACGCCGTCCACCGGCCAGTCCGTAAAGACGGACAGCACCATGCTGACGGCCACGGCGGAGGTCGCCAGCACGTCCGACAGGGAATCCTTCGACGCGGCCAGAAGCGCCGAGGCGTCGATTTTCCGCCCGATATAGCGGTAGAAGAAGTACAGCCAGCCCTTCATCAGGATGCTGACCAGCAGCAGCGCGAAGGGGATCCAGCCGAAAACGGGCTTCACCGGGTGGAAAATGCTCTCCACGCCGCTCATCAGCAGCTCGATGCCCATGAGCAGGATCAGCACGCCCACGCCCAGGGCGCCCAGGTATTCCATCCGGCCGTGGCCGAAGGGATGGCCCTTGTCAATGGGCTTCTGCGCCAGACGGATGGAAATCAGGGAAATGATGCTGCCTCCCGCGTCCGACAGATTGTTCGCCGCGTCCGCCGTCACCGCCACCGAGCCGGTGATGGTGCCCACAAAGAATTTCAGCGCCGACAGCAGCAGATTCACCCCGATGCCCACGACGGAGCCCAGCGTGCCGTACTGCCCGCGCACCTTCTGGCTGGCGACGTTCTCCGGGTCGGCAATGAACCGCCGGATCATCCATTTGGTCATATATTTCCTCCTATGTCATCAGAGGGCTGCCCGCCCTGCTTGGTGTCCTTGCACCAAGGTCGGATATGGGTGTATTGTAGCACACCTTTCGCCGCCACGCCCCATATCCGCGAAATTTTACATTGCCTCCCGGCGGAAGGCCGCGGCCCTTTCCAGCAGGGCTTCCCGCTGGTTGGGCAGGCGCTCCTCCAGCACGTCCTCTAACAGGGCGTTCAGGCAGGCGCCGATGGCCTTCCCCTTGGGAAAGCCCATGGCCAGCAGGTCGCCGCCGTTGACGGCCAGCTGCTTCAGCGTCACGCAGGGCGCCTGCGCCATCAGCGCGTCCAGCGCCGTTCGCATGGCTTCGGCCCAGGCTTCGATCTCCGCCCGGTCATTGGTTCCCTGACCCAGGGCGTCCGCCCGCCGAACCTCAATCAGCTGACGCAGCGCGTCTTCACCCAGTTCATTCAGCCGCCGCTTGAGCAGCTTTGGCGTCGGGGACAGGGGCACATCATGGCGGCGCACCAGGGTCAGCACCCGCTGCGCCGTGGCATTGTCCACCCGCAGGTACGCCAGCACCGCCCGGGCCCTTTCCTCCGAATGGGCCTGATGGCCGTAAAAGTGGCCCACGCCCTGGTCGTCGATGGTCATGCAGTCGGGCTTGCCGCAGTCGTGCAGGAGCATGGTCAGCCGCAGAACCTCCGTCGGCGGAACCTCCGCCACGGCGCGGATGGTATGCTCCCATACGTCGAAGCGGTGATGCGGGTTGCGCTGATCCAGCCCCGCCATGGGTGCCAAACACGGCAGCACCTCAAACACCACATCGGCATAGGCCCGGAGGATGTCCGCCGCGCCCTGGCCGCACAGCAGCTTCGCCAGCTCCACCCGGATGCGCTCCGCCGCCACGTCGTGCAGCGTACCCTTCAGGCTATGCACCGCCCGGGCTGTCCGTTCCTCAATGGCGAAGCCGTACACCGCGGCGAACCGCAGCGCCCGCAGGATGCGCAGCGCGTCCTCCTCAAAGCGGGCATCAGGCTCTCCCACGCAGCGGATCAGCCCCCGCGCCAGGTCTTCCCGCCCGCCGAAAGCGTCCACCAGCCCCGCGTCCGGGTGGAAGGCCATGGCGTTGACGGTAAAGTCCCGCCGGGCCAGATCCTCCCGCACATCGGTCACAAAGGTCACGCCATCCGGATGGCGATGGTCGGTGTACGCGCCGTCCACCCGGAAGGTCGTGACCTCATAGGGCTCTCCCTCTGTCAGCACCGTCAGGGTGCCATGCTTCAGTCCCGTTTCCGCCACATGCCAGCCCGCGAAGGCAAGCAGCATTTCCCCGGGCGTGGCGGAGGTGCAGACATCCCAGTCCTTCGGCGTCCGCCCCAGCAGGCAGTCCCGCACGCAGCCGCCCACCACATAGGCCTGATGGCCCCGGGCCGTCAGCTGGGTCAAAATCCTGGTTACGCCCCGCGGCAGCGCCATCATCCGCCATTCCCCCCCGTCCAAACGCTTGTCCCTTATTATAAAGGAAGATAAGCCGCGAATCAAGGGGGGAGGGCTACTCCTCCGCCTCGTCCGGCTCCTGGGGCGCGTTGGCATTGTACAGCTGGCGATAAACACTGGGCGAAATGTCTGTGTATTTTTTGAAGCTGCGAAGGAACGTGGCCCTGCTGACGAAGCCCGTGCAGCTCATGATGTCCGAAATGGTTCGATCTGTGTCCCGCAGCAGCTCCTTGGCGCGCTCCACGCGGATAAAAGCAAGCTGATCGGTCAGGTTGATGCTTCGCTGCTGCTTGTAGACCTTGGACAGATGCTTGGCGGACACATTCAGTGCCTGGGCGATGGTGTCCAGGTAAACATCCTCGCTGTAATGGGCGGCCATATAGGCGTCGGCGGCCTCCGTCAGCGCCGCGTGGACACTGCCGGTCTGCCGTGTACCCTGGGTAAGCAATTCATCATACAGGTCGTAAACTTCCCCGCGCATCGCATCCAATGAGGGCATCCGGCGGTAAATGTGAGGCGGAATCTGCCGTTTTTCCTGCTGCGCGTATCGGTAGGCTGTGCTGCGCAGCTGTTCAAAAAGCTGCTGCATCTGCTGATAGGATACGCAGTTTTCGTAATTGGTCAGCAGCACGCGATCCAGCTGATGGTGCAGACGGTCGGCTTCTCCGCGCTGAAGGGCTTCAATCAGCGTCAGCTCGTCCTTATGGGTGTAGACGTACTGGTTGGAAATGTCGAAGTTTTCCGAGAACAGCAGCAGGCTGCGCTCCGCCGTATCGACCCGCTGAAGCACCGTCAGGCTGGCGTTCAGGGATTTGTACAGATCCTGGCAGGACACGATCTCGCACCCTACCGCGACGCCGTTGACGGCCTCCGGCAGCCTGCGGAACAGTTCATTCGCCGCGCCCTCCATGATGGCCTGGGTATGCACCGTGGCGGTTTCCGCAATCAGGAGAAGGGTCGGTTCCTGATAGCTGACGATGCAGACAGGCATGAATTTTGCAAACACACTCCTGGTCAGCTCTTCCACACCCGCCAATGCCCGTACAAAGCGAATGGCCACGCAGCGATACGGGCCTTCATGGAACCCGAGATGCCGCGTCATGATCGTTTCCAGCAGCGCGGCCTTTTTCTCCGTCAGCGACTGGGACAGCACCGCCTCCTCGGCATAGCTTCGGGCCAGGGTGTTCAGCTGTGCGTGGGCGATGCTGCTGTGCTCCATCTGCCGGGCTACCTGCTTTTCCAGCTGCTCCAGGCTTTCCGCCGCGCTCTGCTCCTGCGCCTTCATCATGGTCTGGATGCCGCTCAGCGGCTGATACAGGCTGCGGCTGATGGTCACGGCCAGCACCATGCCCAGCGCCAGGATGGCCATGACTGTCAGCAAAACCTGCAGCAGCAGAGGCTCGGCCATGCTGGAAAGCTCGCTGCGCGGGACATCCGCCCGATATACCCAGCTGTTTTGGGAAGAAGTATAGGTGAAGACGGCATCGCTGCGATCCTCCGATACCGGGTCGGCGGCAATGACCTCCTGCGGGCCGGTGATGGTGCAGAGTACCCCGCCGAAGGGAATGTATTGCCGCACCTGATCCAGCAGGGTCTGCGTATCCAGCAGGCAGACCACCAGAGCTTTGCCTGCGTTCATATGCAGCCGCTTGGCCACAGGTATTGTTTTGCATAATAAGCACAGAAAGCGTCGCCTCAAGGCGACGAAAAACAAGGAGGAAGGTACATGAAAAGGATGCTGAGTTTCCTGCTGGCGGCGATGCTGCTGCTGGGCGTTGTTCCTGCGGGAGCGGAAACAGCCGCGGGAAAAGAACCGGTGACGATCACCTTCGGCGGTTGGGGAGATTACTTCCTGCTGCGGGAACAGTGCGACAAGTTTGAGGAGAAATATCCCTGGATTACCGTTGACGTTGTAAAGCCCGTGGGCAAGGACTGGTATGCGGCTGATTTGACCCAGCTGGCCGCCGAGAACAACATGCCCGATGTGTTTAACATTGAATACCCTTATGTGGCCTACGCCAACGAGTGGTGCTACGACATGACCGAGCTGTTCAGGAACGATTCTGAATCCGCCAACTATCCCGAGTGGCTGCTCCAATACGGCGTGGTCAACAATCAGCTGATTACGCTGTGTTCCGCGCTGTACGCCTTCGGGATCGAGCTGAACCTGACCCTGCTGGAGGAGAACAACATTCCCGCGCCCGGTTATGACTGGACGATCGACGAGTGGGCCGACATTGCCCGCAAGCTGACGGTCAAGGGACAGAGCGTAGGCATGGAATCCATCCTGGACTTTATGAATTACATCATTCCGCAGGCCGACACGACCAGAGGCTGCCTGGGCTTTGACGCCGACAATTTTGTATGGGCAGGGAACGACAAGATCGCCGAGTGCTTCAACACGTTCTATGCCCTGTCCGCAGACGGCGCGTCCCTGAACGACTACATGGTGTACGCCATTGGCCGCGCTGGCGAGGAAGCGGCAGACGCCGCCCGCGCGTCCTACATCACCGAATCCCTGGGGGCCAACGACAACCTATGGCTGCGCGGTCTGGTGGGTATGCGTACCAACGCCTCCTGGAACCTGAATTGGGACAAAAACCAGTCCGAGATTTACGGCGGGTTCGACTGGGACTTCTATCCCTTCCCCCGGGCGGAAGGCGAAAACAGCCGCACCGTGCTGCTCAACGAATACCTGTCTGTTTCCGCGACCTGCGAGCATCCTGAAGAGGCGTATCTGCTGGTCAAGTATATGAGCTATGACGTGGACGGATATGAGGCCAAGGTTGACTATATGATCGACTATGACAAGGAAGCGATGATGGCCAAGTATCCTGAACAGGACGCGGCGGCTTTCCCCAGCAGCATCCGCATTTATCTGACGGCGCCGACCACCGATCCCAGCGCGGAGGAAATTTTCCAGAAGCTGCTTGACCAGGGCGGACGGCAGGGTCTGAAGGATATTTTCGCCCGGCGCAACGACAACGGCGTGCTGGATCCCCAGCGGTATGTGCCCCAGTGGTGGAACTGCTACTATACCACGGAATGGTGGTGGCAGGAGATGCTCCTGGGCAACTATGACGCCGCCATGCTGACGGAGCAGATGGTGAAATACAACAACGACGTTATGTCCCAGGATATGCAGAACTTTGGCATTACCTACGGATATCAGGAATAACGGCGTTGCTTAGCCGCCTGGAGGAGAATGCGCATGACGAGAAGCGAAACGCGGATGTTATTGACAGTCATATTACTGATTTTTTGCCTGAGCGTATTCTCCTCCGGGTACGCCGACGGAGAAAAGAGTGCCACGGAACCCGCGCTGGAGAACCGTGGCGCTTTTCTTTCAGCGGGTGAAACGCATAGCTTCAGCGTGAACGTTCCGCAGGCGGGCGACTACGCGCTGAAGCTGACCTATCGCATCGAGCGGGCCAATATGCAGCCTGCGACGCTGGATGTGCGCGTGGGCGGGCAGACGCGGCAATCCGGCCATAAGCCTATACTTCTGCCGGAGTTGTGGCGGGATGACAGCCAACAGTATGCCGTTAATGAATACGGAAACGATCTTTATCCTCAGCCGGTCCATGTGGAAGCGGTACAGACTGTACTGCTGCGCGGACGTGTGTATTATGAAGACGCGCCGCTGACGTTTTCGCTTGCGAAGGGAACCAACAACATCGAAATAACCGCACGGGACGCGGAACTGACCGTGTTTGATATGACGGCGGAGCGGCTGCCGCAGCTTGACGATTTTGCCGCTTATCGAAGCGGTATACCCATGAAGGCCGCTCCTGAAACATGCATTGTAATCGAGGGCGAACATTACGCGGGCAAGTCTGCCGCATCCATTCGCGGCAGCCGGTCGCGCTCATCGGCGCTGCATCCCTTTGACGCCGCGCACAACCGCATCAACGCCCTGGACGCGGGAACCTGGCAAGAACCCGGCGAGGGCGTGCATTACGCCTTTGACATCCCGGAGGAGGGCGTGTATTACATTGCCCTGCGTGTGAGCCAAAGCGAAAAAAACGATACGGAGGTTTACAAAACCATCCTGATAGATGGACGCACCCTTTTGCAGCCGTTGGCGGCTTATGGTTTCCTTATACAGGTTCAGGCGTGACGGAGCATGTTTTATCCTGCGGGGATTCGGCCGTTCCGTTTTATTTCACCCAGGGGAAACACACGCTGACGCTGGTCAGCACCGCGTCGGAACACGCGGAGCTTCACCGGGCGATCACTGCCGTCGCCGCGAAGATGAACGATCTGGCGCTGGATATCCGGCTGATTGTCGGCAACCGCGTGGACAAGGCCCGCGACTGGCAGCTGGAATATTATCTTCCGGATGTGCGGGAGCGGCTGGAAGGCATCGACGTGATGATGGAGAACGCCTGCGCCATGCTGGATGAAAATGCGGGCGGGGAGACAGGCAGCACGCTGCAGGCGGCGCGGCGGCAGATAGCGCTCTATCTGACGGAGAAGGACGGTATGGACAACCTGGTGAATCAGCTCAGTTCGTTTGCGCTGGCGTCGGGCTCCATGGCGGAGAGCATTTCGCTGCTGGCGCCTGAGATGCTTTTGCAGCCGCTGACCATCGACAGGCTGTATATTTTGAGCGATCCGGTTTTGCTGCCCCATGACGATCTGTCGCTGCTGGACAAGCTCGGCGCGGAAATAACGAAAACCGTCATGTCCTTTGCGATAGAGAGCGATGAGGGACAGTCCACCCGGAAAGACGCGCTTAACGTATGGATGATCGGTTCCGCACAGCAATTGGAGATCCTGCGGGAAATGGCTGCCCAGGCTTTTCCCGGGGAGAAGCTGAACATTTCTTTGGTGAGCAGCGAAAGCAAAATCCAGCTGGCGATCGCGGCGGGCAACGCCCCGGACGTAGTGCTGGGAGGCGGAAGCGGATTACCTTATCAATTGGGTATACGGGGCGCCGTTTATCCGCTGGACGCCTTTGCGGATTATCAGGAGATAGCCGCGCGGTTTTATCCGGAAACGCTGCGGCCGTTGCGTGAAAACGGAACGGTTTACGCGCTGCCTCAGACGCTGGAAATGTGGGTGCTGTTTTACCGCACGGATATTCTGGAGGCGCTGGAACTGACCGTGCCGGACACCTGGGACGATGTAATCGAGATGCTGCCGACGCTGTACCGGTACGGCATGAACTTCAACACTGTTCCGGCCTATGGCGGGGCGCTGAAAAGCCTGGTTGCCACAACGCCGCTGATTCTGAGCAGCGGAGCCAGCGTTTACACGGCGGACGGCATGGCGGCGGCCTTTTCCACGCCGGCGTTTCTGCAGGGATTTACGTTGCTGACCGATCTGTACACGAAATACGGCGTGTCGACCAGCATCGGGAATTTTTACAGCAGTCTGCGCAACGGATTGACGCCCATCGGCGTCTCCGGCCTGGGGACTTATGTGCTGCTGAAGGAGGCCTCCTCGGAGCTGGACGGGCTATGGAGCATCAGCGTGCTGCCCGGACTGAAAACGGAAAACGGCGTCGACCGGTCCCATCCGGCGCTGTCCTCGGCGTGTATGATTCTGAGGGATACGAGCCGCCCGCAGGAAGCATGGGAATTTCTTAAATGGTGGACGGAGGAAAATACGCAGCAGGCGTTTTCCCAGCAGCTGCAGACAACATATGGCGCGGAATATGTGTGGATTACCGCCAACCGCGCGGCACTGGAGACGAGCAATATCATGCCGGGCGAGGATAAGGCGGTGTTGATTGAACAGCTTTCTCACATTCGGGAAAATCCGTCGCATCCCGCGTCCATGCTGGTGGAGAGGGCGCTGTCCGACGCGTGGAACAGCGTTGTTTTCAGCGGCGAGGATGTGCGAACAGCCCTGGATAAGGCTCAGCTGGAGGCTGACCGCGGCATAACGAAAAAGCTCAAGCAGCTTGGCTATGTGGACGACGAGGGGAAAACGATCGCGTCGCTATGGGAGGCGGAAGAATGAGGGGAGAGCGTCATGGAAGGCGGAGACCTCCGCGCAGGCAATACATTGTGTTGTTTTTGCTTCCGTACCTGCTGCTGTTCAGCGTTTTTATCCTGTTTCCTATTCTGCTTGCCGTGGTGATGAGCTTCACATATTATGACGGCGTAAGCGCGCTGAGCTTCGCGGGGCTTGACAACTACGTCACCATTTTAACCCAGGACCGGGTGCTGATGGAGCATGTGCTGCCCAACACCATTTGGATCGCCATGATTTGCGGCCCCCTGTCGCTGGCGCTGCAGTTCATCCTGGCGTGGATGCTGGCCCATGTTCCATCAAAAGCCCGCACGATCCTGGCGCTGATTTTCTATTCTCCTTCCATGACCAGCGGCGTGACCATGTCGGCCATTTGGAAAGTGTTGTTTTCAGGCGACAGCCAGGGCTACGTCAATGGATTACTTCTGAACATGGGCGTAATTAACACGCCGATCCAGTTTCTTCAATCGCCTGTGTATATCCTGCCGCTGGTGGTATTGGTCACGCTCTGGTCAAGCATGGGAGTAGGCTTCCTTTCCATCCTGGCAGGCATTGTGAACAACGATCAGGAGATTTATGAAGCCGCCTATGTGGACGGTCTGAGAAACAGCTTTCAGGAAATGATTTACATCACCATTCCTTCGATGAAACCCGCCATGCTGTTTGCCACGGTGAACGCTATCGTCAACACTTTTTCCGTAGGTCAGGCGGCTGTGGATCTGACGGGTTCCAATCCCACGCCGCAATACGCGGGACAAACCTTTGTGACGCACATTGCGGATCATGGTTTTGCCCAGTATGAGATGGGTTATGCGGCGGCGCTATCGGTGGTGCTGATCATGATTATTTTTGCCGTATCGCGCATTGCCAACAAGCTGTTTCTGGAAAAGGAGGGATAAGCCATGGGCGCGCGCTATCAGGGCAAAAAGCTGAATCCAAGCCGGTTTAGCCGGAGCCAGATACCGTATTTTGCGGTGCTGCTTCCCATGGCGGCCGTCTACGTCCTTCCCATCGTTTATATTTTTGTCACCGCGTTTAAGCCTCTGGGAGAGCTGTATACCTTTCCGCCAAGGTTTTATGTGCTTCGCCCGACGATCAATAACTTCAGGGACTTGTTCGCCACGCTTTCGTCATCCTCGGTGCCTTTTGCAAGGTATCTGCTCAACAGCGTGCTTTCAAGCCTGCTGACGGTCGCGGCAAGCCTGTCCATTTCATTATACGCGGGTTACACGCTGGCGAAAAAGAAATTCAGGGCCAGAGGGCTGTTAACCACGATCAATACCATGGCGATGATGTTTGTGCCCGTCGCCGTTACCATTCCAAGATATCTGATCATGAAAGAATGCCATGTGCTGAACACGTTTTTCGCACTGGTGCTGCCGCTGGTGGCCATGCCCGTGGGGCTGTTTCTGCTGACGCAGTTTATCGGCGATATTCCCGACGCGCTGCTGGAGGCCGCGCGTATCGACGGCGCTACGGAACGGCAGATCCTTCACAAGGTGATCCGGCCGATGGTGAAGCCGGCCCTGGCCACGGTAGCGATCCTGGCCTTTCAATCCTCCTGGAACGCGGTGGAGCCGTCCAGCACGTTTGTGGACAGCGAGCTTTTGCGAACCTTTCCGTTCTATTTGAGCACGCTGGCTTCCGGGCAGGGGAATACGGTGGCAGGTTCCGGCATGGTGGCGGCGGCGTCGCTGATCACCTTTATCCCCAACCTTGTGATTTTTATCTGCATGCAAAGCAAGGTGCTGAACACCATGGCGCATTCGGGCATTAAATGAGGAGCGGAAGATGAAAAGGATATTGATTTTTCTGGTTCTTCTGTGCTTGACGCCTGCGGCCGGTCTGGCGGCGGAATCAACCGGCTACACTTTTTCTGCCGACACACGAGGAAGAGAACTGCGCATTGTGCAGGACGCGTATCTTTGCCGAGGCGTTTATCAGAGCCTTGGATTAAAATCGCCCCAGGATTTAGCGATCGTCGGCGGCAGGATGTACATTGCCGACACCGGAAACCGGCGCGTTGTGGCGGTTGACCTGGCAAGCGGCGACATGATGGAAATTCAGGGGGAGTTTTCCCAGCCGGTAGGCGTTGCGGCGGATGATCAGGGGCGGATTTATGTGGCCGATTATCAGAAGAACTGCGCGTTCCGCTTCAGCGCCGATGGAGAGCTGGAGCAGCGTTTCGAGCGGCCTGTCACGCCGGCCTATGGCGCAAACAATCTCTTCAAGCCCCAATCGTTGGCTCCGGACGGTTCGGGTGGAATCTATCTGGTGGCGGACGGCGCGCAGAACGGCATTGTGCAAATGAACAGCAAAGGTGAGTTTGTCGGTTTTTTTGCCTCCAACATCGTTTCGATTCCGCTGAAATACAGACTGTATGATCTTGTGCTCAACGATGAGCAGATGGCGCGCTACGGACTGGGCATCCCCGGCAAATTCAACACGGTGCTCCGGGGGACGGACGGATTGATTTACGCCATGCAGATCGGGGCCAACGTGCGTGTCCAAAGACTAAGCTACGCCGGCGTTGACCTGTTTGCGAACAACGCCAAGCTGACGGAGCTGACGTATCCTGTGGATATGGCCATGGCGCGGGACGGATCCATTTTCGCGCTGACAATGTCGGGCATGATTACCCAGTATACCAGAGACGGCGTGCTGCTATACAGCTTTGGCGGTTTGATGATGGACATGGCCAGACAGGGACTGACGCAGTCGCCCGCAGGAATCGGGGTGGATGACGACAACAACGTATATGTGCTGGACAAATCGACCGGTTATGTCCATGTGTGGGAGCCCACCGGCACCCAGCGGTTGACGCAGCAGGCCATCAATGATTACGACGCGGGGCATTATGAGGCAGCGGGGCGCGCGCTGGACGAGGTGCTGACCTACAACAGCAATTCATACTATGCGCGGCTCTACCGCGGCCGGGTACTGATGCACACAGGGGATTATCAGGCGGCGTTGGAACAGTTTCGCCTTGCCAACGAAAAGGAGGAATTCTCCGACGCGTATTGGGAGATACGCAATATCTTCCTGGCGGAAAACGGCGTATGGATCCTGCTGGGTCTGGCGACGGCGCTGGCGCTTTGGCTGCTTTGGCGTATCAAACGGCCCGGAAAACGGGAGGCATACAACGCGTATGGGTGGTCGGTAAAACTGGCCAACCAATGGCACGGCCTGCGCCCCAAATATATGAAGCGCGCGATGCTTCATCCCATTGACACGGCCTATGAGATCAAACGCCGCAATATGGGCGGATACGCTTCGTCGGCAACGCTGATTGTTCTCACGGTGCTGGCAATATGCCTCAAAGAACTGTTCTCGGGCTTTCTGTTTTCCACGCCGATGGATGAATTTCCCGTGCTGCTCTACGGCGGCGGTCTGCTGACGGTCGCGGCGCTGTTTGCTGTGAGCAACTTTTTCATCACGTCCATTAACGACGGCGAGGCAACCCTTGAAATGATTGTGGATGTGATCGCTTACGCGCTGGCGCCGCTTCTGATTGGATTGCCAGTCATCACGCTGATGAGCAATGGCATGACCAATAACGAGGCGCTGATCATTCACACGCTGACGGCTGTAATGTATCTCCTGTGCTTTGTCAATTTGTCGGCCATGCTGATGGAGATCCATCACTACACCCTGAAGCAATACATCCAATCGCTGATTTTGTCGATTTTGTTCATGTTGCTGTGCATCCTTGTGTTATCGCTGATCTGGCTGCTGGTCAAACAGGCGGTCGACTTTGTCGCCCAGGTATGGACGGAGGTGAGCGTTCGTGAATAAGCTCAGACGATGCATGATGATTATGCTGGCCTTTCTGATGCTGGCCCAGTCGGCGGCAGCCGGGAGCCAAGCGGTATTGACCGAGGCCGACGCCGTGCGGCAGACGCTGAACGGAAGTCATCCTTCGGCTGTGATTCCTCAAGGGGCCAGGCGGGTTGCGGACAGCAAGGAGCTCTCGCTCTGGTTGGATATGGACGGCGGGCTGTGCTACATTCAGGATAAGCGAAACGGATATGTTTTTGCTACAGGCAGGCGGGACGAGCGGACGCAGACGCTTTCGGCCAAATGGGCCGGGTATGCGGCCTGCTATCTGTCGGGCGATTTTGTTACGCTGGCAAACATGAATACCTTCAGCGAGACGCCTGATCCGGAAAGCATGACGTTTGCTGTTTGGGAAAACGGTGTGGATATTACGCTGTATTTTTTGAAGAGCGGTTTTTCCTGCGTTCTTCGGCTGACGCTGGAGGGAGACGCCCTGGTTGTTGACATTCCCGACCGTTTGATGACGAGCGGCACCGGCGAGTGCCGGCTCCTGAAGCTGTCGGTGATGCCCTTCATGGGCGCGAGCTTTCAGGGAGAAGGGGACGGCTATATCCTGATGCCGGACGGCTGCGGCGCGCTGATCCGCTTTGATGCGCCTTTGGCGGCCCGGACGCTGACAATGCGGGTTTTCGGCGAGGACGGCAATCTGACGGCTATCGGCTCGCAGCTGAGCGCCTTGGGTGAAACGCCGGCGAAGCCGATGGAGCAGGCGCTTGTGCCGCTGATGGGCATTGCGCATGGAGGAAAGCAGAACGCTTTTGCGCTGTGGATTGAAAAAGGCGCGCCGTATTGCCAGATGGTAGCCAGTCCCGCGGGATGCAACAATCTGCCGTGTTACTTTGGCTATGTACAGGCGGTTTATAACGAGCTTTATCTCCAGCCCGTTTCGGATGCGGAGAGCTTTCCGATGGTGCAGAGCCAGCAGAATCCGGTGGATTTGTCGCTCCGGTATACGTTCCTTTCAGGCGAGCGGGCGGATTGGGTGGGCATCGCGCAGGCATACCGGCAGTATCTGGAGGCCGGGCACGCGCTGCCCGACTGTCGGCAGCCTGCGGCCATGCCGCTGATGCTTGACTGCCTGATGGGAGAGAGCGTGAAGTCGCTGCTGGATACGGCGCATGTCGCCATGACGGCGCTCGCCGATGTGGCCCGGTGGCAGGAGAAATTGCACGATCATGATGTGAAACCGTTGGTCATGGTACTGGAGGGTATGACTGACGGCGGGGTGAGCCGGCAAAGATACGACCAATTCGCGGTGAACGGCGATACGGCTGCGCTGTCCGGCCTGACGGAAGCTGCGGACGGTGCCGCAGCCATATTGGTCAGGCGGCAGCTGCTGAAATTTTATGAAAAGCAGCTGCCCGTATCCGCGCGGGCGTACGGCGTGACACATCGGTTCATCCAGACCGGCGAAGCGGATTATCTGGACGACAAAGCGTATTATTTGCGGCTTGATCGCCTCGGAGAATTGGCGGACGGCTGGGCAAGGAACCTGGCAGGCCAGGGCTTCGCGGCGGACGACGCGGGCAGGCTGCTATACGCCAATCAATCCCCGGCGGCGTTTACGCGGGACGCCGCGGTGAGAGAAATTCAGACGGCTCTGGCGACGCTGAAAAACCGGGGCAGCGTGGCGCTTTCGGCTCCCAACGCGTATGCGTGGCCTTATGCGGACTATGTTTATGATTTGCCATCGTCGCATTCTGCGTTGACGTTTGAGACGGACGCCGTTCCCATGCTGCAAATGATCCTGAGCGGAAGCGCCCTGACCTTTGGAAAAAATTCGGTTCCAGGGGCGTCGTCAGACACGCAGCTGCTGCGGATGATTGATTTTGGCTTGTATCCCCATTATACCCTTACGCAGAAAAGCTCGGCGCTGCTGGCAAAATCCAACAGCAACAGACTGTTTGCCACGGAGGCAGACGCGCTGCTGGACAAGGCGATAGAAGAATACCGATATTTGTTGGCGTATCTGGCTCCGGTGGCGGGTCAGGCGATGACGGGACGGAATTCGCCGACGGACGGCGTAAGCGTCACGGATTATGCCAACGGATACCGCGTTGCCGTGAACTATAACAGGGAGCCGTGTCAGGTGGGCACGATAACCATACCGGGGCTGTCGGCCCGCGTCTGGAAGGAGGACAGGCCATGAGGATCGGAAAGCTTGGCTACAAGAAACGCTGCGTTCTGTTTTCCTTTTGCTGCGTCCTTCCATGGATCATAGGCTTTTGCGTTTTTTCCCTCAAGCCGCTGGCGGATACGCTGATTTACAGCTTCTGCATAACCAAAACGAGACCTGACGCAAGCATCAAGCTGAGCTTTGTGGGATTGGACAATTATGTGGAGGTTCTGTTCAAATGGAACGATTTTATGGAGGGGATGTTTGAATACGCGTCCCAGATTTTTCTGATGATGCCGGTGATTGTGATCATGGGGCTGATGATCGCGCTGCTGCTCAATGCCCCTGCGCCGGGACGGAAGTTTTTGCGGGCGCTGTATTTTCTGCCGGTTGTGCTGCTGCAGGGGCCGCTGATGGCGGTGGTATCCTCCCTGGGAGGAATGCGTATACCGGGGATTGGCAACATGTTTGTGTTTGCCTTTATCCAGGAAAGCCTGCCGGAATTTATTTCGGGGCCGATTATGTATATTGTGAATCAGTTTGTCCTCATCATCTGGTATTCGGGCGTACAGATTTTGATTTGCCTGGCGGGTCTGCAGAAACAGGATAAAAATATGTACGAAGCCGCAGGCATCGACGGCGCGTCGGCCTGGCAGAGCTTTTGGAAAATTACGCTTCCCATTTCAAGGCCGTTTATCCTGCTGAGCGCCATTTATACCGTTGTGGATTTGTCCACTGCGGACATGAATCCGCTCATTACGGTAATCAAGGACAATATGTATACCCGAAGCAGTGGATTTGGCTTTCCGGCAGCCATTACATGGCTGTATTTCCTGGTGATGCTCCTGGTGGCGGGGCTGGTGCTTCTGCTGCTGGGCAGGCGGGAGAAAAAGGAGCGCGTGAAGCATGGTTAATCGAAGCAAAAAAGCAGGGGTATTGCGCCGGGTAAGCATAGCGGTACGGTTTATGCTGCTGTGCGTGATAGGGTTGGCGATTTTGCTGACGCTGCTGTTGCTCCTCGCCGCCAGCGGCAAGGATCTGTACGGCCTGGTGGATCCGATGGTCAAATGGGTGCCGAGGCATTTTCAATGGCCGAATTACGCGCGCGCGTTTGCCATGCTGGGAGGAATGGGGGCGTTTGCGCAATCTATCGGCCTGTACGCCGCCGTCGCCGCGGCGCAGGTGATATCCTCCGCGGTGATCGCCTATGGCTTTGCCAGATACGGTTTCAAGGGACGCGGTATTTTCTTCGGGCTGATGATCGCCACCTTTTTTGTGCCGCAGCAGGTGCTGTTTCTCCCGCGCTATGTGATGTTTTCACGTTACGGGCTGCTGGGCGGCGCGTGGACGGTTTTGCTGCCGGCCGCGCTGGGCCAGGGAACCAAAAGCGCCATTTTAATCCTGGTATTCTATCAGTTTATGAAGGGGATTCCCAAGGCGTTGGATGAGGCCGCGCTGATCGACGGGGCAGGGTTGTTCAAGACCTTCCTGCGCATTGATTTGCCGCTGGCCGCGCCCGGCGTTGTCATATCGTCGGTATTATCCTTTGCGTGGAACTGGAACGACAGCTACTTTGCCGACGCCTATTTCAAGGGAAAGATTCCAACCCTCACGCTTCAACTGGCGAACCTGCGCCAAATGTACGGGGAAGGAAAGGCGGGAACGGTTTCGGCCTTTGCGGCAGATCAATATTTTCATGCCGGCATTGAGGCTGCGGCAGCGCTGCTGACCATTCTTCCGCCGCTGCTGATATACATTGTGCTTCAGAACTATTTGATTGAAAGCGTCGACCGGGTTGGCATTACGGGAGAATAAGCCTGGGGAGAAAGGAAGAAACATCATGATGGAATCTGTTGCGCGTCTGAAGAACCATGTTACCCGTTCAATCTGTCCGGAAAACCGAACAGGAGAAAAGGGCAAGGGCGGCATGTGTCCGGTAGAGGAAGGCACGGCCCGCGAGGCGGCCAGGGACTTGGGCACAGGATGGAAAACCAATCCCTTCCTATATGTGGAAGGCGGGGAGACGATCGTTCTTGCCGATATTGAGGGTGAGGGCGGGATCCAGCACATATGGGTGACGCCTACCGGACGATGGCGGTACAGCATTCTGCGTATCTATTGGGATGGGCAGGAAACGCCGTCTGTCGAGTGCCCGCTGGGGGATTTTTTCTGCATGGGTTGGCAGGAATACGCGCCGCTTTCCTCCATGGCGGTATGCGTCAATCCGGGCAGTGCGTTCAACTGCTATTGGTATATGCCTTTCAAGCGCCGCTGCCGCATCACGCTGGAAAATATCAATACGGAGCGGGTGACGATTTACTATCAGATTGACTATGCGCTCTGCCGCCATCAGGAAGAAATCGCCTATTTCCACGCTCAGTTTCGCCGTGTGAATCCGCTGCCTTATCGAGGCGTGTATACGATTCTGGACGGCGTAAAAGGTCGGGGACATTATGTCGGCACCTACATGGGGTGGGGCAGCAACAGCAGCGGATGGTGGGGCGAGGGCGAAGTGAAGTTTTATATGGACGGGGATGAAGCCTTTCCAACCATTTGCGGGACGGGGACGGAGGATTATTTTTGCGGATCATACAATTTTGAAAACAAGGCGGAGCACCGCTATGAAACCTATACCACGCCTTACGCGGGATTGCATCAGGTGATACGCCCGGACGGCTTATACGCGTCGCAGATGCGGTTTGGCATGTATCGCTGGCATCTGAACGACCCGATCTGCTTTGAGCGGGACTTACGGGTAACAATCCAGGCGCTGGGCTGGCGGGATGGAGGACGTTATCTGCCGCTGAAGGACGATATCTTTTCTGTCGCGTACTGGTATCAGACGCTGCCGACAACTACGTTTCCGCCGTTGCCGTGCAAAGATGAGCTGGAGATTATCTGACGCCGCCCGGATGAAAGGAGCATGAATGTGATGAATCAAAAGATGATCCTGGCCTATGCGGAAGACCAAGCCCTGGCGATGCTTACCGATGAGGATTTGGACATGCTGACCCATGTCAATCTGGCCTTTGGCGTGATCCGCGACGGCGTTGTATCCCTGCAGAATCTGCCGCACCTGGACAGCATGGGGGCGCTGCGTGTCAGCCACCCGGACGTCAAGTGGGTGCTGTCCATCGGCGGCTGGACAGCCGATGGTTTCAGCCAGGCGGCGTGGGATGAAAATACGCGCCGCGCCTTTGCCGATTCGGTCGCCAGGGTGGTGGACGATTGGCAGCTGGACGGCGTGGATATCGACTGGGAATTTCCCTGCAACGATGTGGGAGGCATCGCCGCGCATCCCAATGACAAACAGAACTATACGCTTTTGCTGGCCGAATTGCGCAGAGCGATTGGCGACCGGCGGATTCTGTCCGTCGCCGTCAGCGCGGAGGAATGGTTCATTACCAATACGGAAATGGACAAGGTTGCGGCGATTGCAGACTATGTACAGATCATGACCTACGATATGCGCCCGGGAGTCAAGACAACAGGACACCATGCGGCGCCGTTTTCCCATCCGGGCGCGCCATGCGACAACAGCATGGCCCAGGCGGTGGAACGTTATCACGCGGCGGGGGTGCCGCTGGAAAACATCGTTATCGGCGCCGCTTTTTATGGACGGAACTGGGCCGGTATTGACGCAGGTAAAGGTCTGTATCAGGACGCTGCCACCTATGCGGAATTTGGCCCGGCCTATCATGAGATTTGCCGCCTTGCACAAAACGAAAACTGGCGTGAAATGTGGGACGAGCAGGCGCAGGCTCCCTATTTGTTGGGCCCCGATCAGATGATCAGCTACGACAATCCGCGATCGATTGAGGCAAAGTGTCGGTATGTGCTGGAACAAAATCTTTTGGGCATCATGTATTGGGAGCATCATCTGGATCAAACGCATACGCTGTTAAGCGCCATGTCAAGTGCGCTACATAGCGAAAAACAGGCATAACAACCAACATCCTGCCGCAATCTTCCGATGGAAGCTGACAACGCGGCAGGATGTTTGCTATGACAGGGGGTTAACAGGCGGAAACATCGTCCTTCAGGAACAGCTCGATGACGGGAACAAGCACATCCGGCTTGACGGGCGGCACTTCAAGCACCAGCGAATCGTTGGCCTGCGCTGCGCCGAAGGAGAAATGGCTGACCTTCCCGGTGGCTGCGCTCCACTTGGATTGTGGTACTACACTTTTCCGTCTGAAAATTTCCCCTTCTGTAGTACTACAATACAAGTTGGACAAAAGGGAAAAAGAGAAGAGGCCTGAGAGCCAATCCGTTATCATTGAGAAGCAA
>CBFFZW010000027.1:0-48592 GCA_965646445.1 uncultured Christensenellales bacterium
GACCAGAGGGCAGAGCCCTCTGGTCACTCCACTGCAAGAGGCGTGTCAGGCCAGAGACGGGCCACCTCTTTCTCCATGCACCGTTTGGCTGCCGGAGAGACGCTCTCGAACAGCGTCACCGCGATTTTTCCGCCCTGGCGCTTCCACCGGCCCACGACGCGGCCATACAGCAGCACGGCGGGCGCGACGATCCCGGCCAGGTTGAAGATACCCCGCAAATGCTCCTGCGGCAGGAAGGGATTGTCCTCCTTGCGGTACCCCAGCATCAGCTGATCGAAGCCGCCCAGGAACAGCACTGGCGGCACATCCCCCTCCGGCTCCGAGCCGGGCAGGTTGAAATATGTCCGGCCTTCCACCGCGACGGATCGCGCCGGGAGCCGCGCCAGCCATGTCTTCACCCTCGTCTGCGGGCAGCGGAAGAAGTACGCCGCGTCCCGCAGGGTGGCCGGGCCGTAATGGGTGAAGTACCGCCGGGCCAGCTCGGTCTCCGCGTCCTCCGCCGTCATCGGCGTGAAGTCTGGGCAGAGGCGGTACGCCTTTTCCTCCTGCACTTTGAAGCAGATGACCCCCAGTTCCGCCAGCTGCGCGATGCTGCCGCCCCAGCCGTGGAAGACGTGGGCTTCCTCCGTCTCCGTCATACCCCGTTCCCGGCACAACAGCCGCAGCCCCTCCCGGGTATCGCTGCCCCGGGCGATGGCCTCCGCCATCAGCGCGGCGAAAAAACGCGCCCGCTCCTCGGACAGCGGATAGCCGTGATCGCACAGCCAGCGGTACCAGGCGGAAGCCGTCACATCCTCCGGCGTTCCCCGACGGCGGATGTACAGCGGCAGATCCGTCTCCGGGAAAAGATGCACCGTGCCGCGCAGCGTCCAGCTCTTCACCAGCCCCGCCACGGAGTCCTCCGTGCTGCGGATCCGCAGGGCATGACAGGCCGCGCTGAGGAACTGGGCCTGCAGGCCGCACAGATCCTCCGCCACCGTCAGCGGCGGCGCGGGCGCCAGCAAATGCTGCCCCGCCAGATGGCGCAGCTTGATTTCCTCGATGGTCACGCCTGTTCCTCCCTCCTCGCGGCAGGCTGCTTCATCACCCAGAGGGCATAGGCCAGGGCGATGATCGTCAGCGCCGCCGACACCGCCATCCCGAAGCCCTCGCCCCGCTGGACGGCGAAGGCGCTCAGGGCGTTGATGGCACTGTGCGTCACAATGCAGGGGATCAGACTGCCGCTGCGCTCAAACAGAACAACAAACAGGAAGCCGATGGCCGTGGCGTACACGATTTGGAGCAGCGTGGCCACCACCGGCGCGCCGTTCAGCAGATTCACGATATGCCCCAGGCCGAAGGTCAGGCTGGAGATCAGCACGGCCGACTTCGCGCCATTCCTGCGCAGGGCCTTGTACAGAAGCCCCCGGAAAATCAGCTCCTCCAGCAGACCGACAACCATCATGCTGACGACGTACAAGGCGCTTTCGAGGGGCGAGAAGTTCATGGTCACGCCGCCCCACAGGTTCACCGAGGCGATCACCGCCAGCGGAAGCCAGTACAGGAAGCGCCGTCCGCCGCCCCGGGGGCCGCGCAAGCCGTAGGCTTCCGTCAGACCATTTTTCACCAGCCAGCCCACCAACACCCCCGCCATCAGCAGGCACAGGGGCACGGTGACCGACTTCTGCACCCCCAGCGACCGGGAAACGCTGTCCGCCAGGCTGAACAGCACCACATAGAGCCCCACCCAGACCAGGGCAAAGGCCAGCTCATTTTTCCGATACAAACGGGTCATGATTTTTCCTCCTTCCGGGCAGCCTCCGCCGCCCCATGCCATACACGCATCAAATCCGCGGCGGCTTCCGCCTCATCGTAGACCATGGCGTTGCTGGCCAGCATGCTCGCGTAGCCGTGAACGAACATAAGCAGCGTCCGAAACAGCCTCTCCGCTTCCGCCGCCCCGCACCCCGCCGATGCCGCTATCGCCGTCAGCAGCGGCGCAAGGGCGTCGTCGGTGATGAGCTCTGTCAGGCTCCTGCCCGCGAAGCTGTCCGACTGGAACAGGAAGCGGAACAGCGGCTTTTCCTCCGCCCCGAAGCGAATGTACCGCAGGCCGATGCTCTGAAGGTCGCCGTCCGCCATGATGTACGCTGTGTGGAAGTCGTCCGCCCGCCGGTACACCGCCTGACGCAGCGCCTCCACTTGGGGAAAGCGGGACATGATCGGCTGGGTCGAGCACCCCAGCATCTGCGCTGCCGTTCGGACATTCAGCCGCTGCGCCCCCTCCTCGCGGACAAGGCAGAAGGCGGCCTCAACAATCATGTCCTCCGTGATTTTTGTTTGGGGCGGCATTTGTTTCGTCCTTTCCATAACAATTGTTATATAATATATGTTATTATAGCGCGGCCGATGAGCGCTGTCAAGGCTTGATGTGAAATGCTCCCTGTCACGGCGCCCATCGGCCAACGAAAAGGAGACGCCCCGTGACGGAGCGTCTCCCTCTCATGTCTTTTTTGTTCAAGCCCTTAGCCGCGACGGGCAGCGAAGCACTCGCTGCAGTACACGGGACGATCCTCCCTGGGCAGGAAGGGCACCTGGGTGGGCTTGCCGCATTCAGCGCAGACGGCGTCATGCATCTCACGGGGAGCGCCGACAGCAGGGCGGCTGGCCTTGCGAGCCTGACGGCAATTCTTGCAGCGGCTGGGCTCATTCTGGAAGCCCTTTTCAGCGTAGAACTCCTGCTCACCGGCGGTGAACACGAACTCCGCGCCGCAGTCCTTGCAAACCAGCGTCTTGTCTTCGTACATGGTTAGGAACCCCCAAATCCATCGAAATAGGCGAATTCTCCGGCTGACCTGGTCTTTGACCCCACACTCGCCGCCTGGAAGGTAGCTCAACGCCTTGGGCGCCCTCACGCACTTCTCTCGCGGTCAGGAGGCACGCCTCCCGCCCCGGGCGGACTTACTTCTAAACCGCACCATGCTCCCCGCCGCTTTGGACGGATTACGTGGACCGCTTTGCCTGCGACTGGCATCGGCTTGCAACCACAGACCCGAAGGATTCATCCGCGCCTATTATATGCCCGTTTGTCGAAAATAGCAAGAATTATTTTTCGCCATCGGAAGGAACTCCCAGTTGAATTGTAAAAACTTTGTCGAATCCCGGCATCCTTTGCGGATTGATTGCATCCGCCCCGCCCTTTGTGCTATGATGAGGATGCAAATCGACACGCGAGGTGAGCTCATGCGCGGACTGCATGACGAATTACGAACCTGGGGCTGGGATGGCGCGGCCCCCGACAAGGCGGCGCTTTCCGCCTTCCTGGAGGGCGAGACTCTCCGCCGCCTGGCGCTGGCTGTGCGCGGCGGCAGCGACGACGCCATCCGCCGTCACGCCCAGTCGCTGATGGAGCAGGCGGCCGCGCTGGGGCTGAACCCCGTCTGGGCCCAGGCCTACCCTCTCAGCCGCGGCGCCTGTCCGCCGGAAACCGGTCTCAGAGCCCTGTATCGCGCCCTTTGGCAGCTGCGGGACATTCTCAACCGATACTAAAGGAGGCGCACCATGAAAAAACTGTTGCTGACACTGACCATCCTGCTGACGCTGACCACCGCCGCCCTGGCCGAGGTCGACCTGCAAGCCCTGGAGCAGACCCCCGGCTACACCGTTTTTGCCGACGTCAACGGCGTTGATACCGTGGTGCGGCCCCCGAACCAGCCCTTTCTGGGCACCTTGGCGGGCGATGGCTCCCTGATTGCCTACATCGACCTTGTGGAGCTGCCCAACCATGACGCCGTTGCCCTTCGGCTGACCCTGGCCCTGGAGCTTCCCGACCGGCTGAACGCGGACGCCGTGACCCTTCAATGCGGCGGCAGCGTCTACGATTTTGCCGTGGTTCCCGTTGTTTCCGATTATGACATGACCTATTACGAGGATTACGGCCTATTCCTCGTGGGCGACGCCCAGCCGCTGATGCGGGCGCTGGCCCGGGCGGAGGGCGAGGCCATGACCGTGACTCTGACATCGGAGGACGGCGCGTCCCTGTCCGGCAGCATTGTCTTCCCCGAGGATGAGGTCACCGCCATCTGGGCGCGGTATGAGGAAATCGGCGGCACGGCGCAGGATCTGAGCAGCGTGGAGGCCGTCACCATGGTGGAAGTGCGGTAATGCAGCCGCTGGCGAAGCAAACACCAGACGCAAGGCACTTCCCTGCGACTGAACCATCGCCTTAGCGTCAGCATCCGGCGTATCGACACCCCAAGACCGCCCTGTCTGGGCGGTCTTTTCTCATGCCGCACTCACCCGTCCGTCACGCATGTATCCAACTGATCCAGGCGGCACAGGTTGTAGCAGTAGGTTTTGCCGCGCTTGCTGCTGTCGCACAGGAAAATGTGCTGACGGCTCTGCTCCAGCATCACCCGGCGGATATGGTTTTCCTCGGAGGAGGCGTCGGTGATCCGTCCATCCTCCGACACGCCCCGGCTGGAAAAGAAGAAAATATCCGCGTTGAAGTGCCGCACGAAGTCCGCCGCGTAATCCCCCACATACGCCGAGGAATTGTGCAGCATCAGCCCGCCGGTGCAGTAGGTCTTGTGAGAAAGGCCGCTGAGCACCTGGGCGGTCTTCATGCCGTTGGTCACAATGGTCAGGTTTTGGTAGCCCTCAAAGTATTTAATGAGGAACATGACCGTGGATGAGGCGTCCATGAAGATAACCTGCCCATCCCGCAGGTACTGCGCGGCCCGGGCGGCGATGTCCCGCTTGGCCGCCACGTTCTGCTGCTCCCGCAGAAACAGCGGAAGCTCCCGCTGGACGCCGTCAATCAGCGCCGCGCCGCCGTGCAGGCGCTTGACAAGCCCCCGGCGCTCCAGGGTCGTCAAATCCCTTCGGATGGTGGCCTCGCTGGCATACAGCTTTTGGGCCAGGTTTTTCACCGTGTCCGTCTGCCGCTCCCGCAGGCAGGCGATGATCTGATCCAAACGTTCGACTTCCAGCATGGCTTCGCTCCTGCTCTCTTTTGATCGTTTTCATCGTCAATATGATTGTTTCTGCAATATTCGCGCCAGCTATTGCGTATATCCGCGCATATTGCTATGATTCAGTATAGCACAGCAATCAAAAACGAGCAAGAAGGGAAACGATCCATATGAATCAGCCGCAGCTATCCCCGTCGATGATGTGCGTACCGGACTGGCAGGATGTCAGCGGGCTGCTCCGGGAGCTGGAAGCCCAGGGTGTGGAGTGGCTCCATGCCGATGTGATGGACGGCGTGTTCGTCCCCAACCTGATGCTGGGCACGGAAAGTATCCGCCATCTGCGCCGCGCCAGCCGCATTCCCCTCGACCTTCACCTGATGATGATCGACCCGGAAACCAAGCTGGACTGGTTTGACATCCAGCCCGGCGAGTTCGTGTCCGTCCACGCGGAAAGCACCCGCCATCTGCAGCGGGCGCTGGCGAAGATCCGCGACCTGGGCGCGCGGCCCATGGTGGCCCTGAACCCCGCCACGCCCCTGTGCGCCATCGAGGACGTGCTGGCGGATGTGGAGGGCGTGCTGGTGATGACGGTGAACCCCGGCTTCGCGGGGCAAAAGCTGGTGCCGCAGACCCTCGACAAGATTGCCCGCCTGCGCCGCCAGCTGGACGACGCCGGACGGCCGGAGGTGCGCATCGAGGTGGACGGCAACGTGAGCTTCGACAACGCGGTGCGCATGCGGGCCGCCGGGGCGGACATTTTCGTCTGCGGCACGTCCAGCGTCTTCCGCAAGGATGGCACGCTGAAGGAGAACATCGCCAGGCTGCGGGCCTGCGCGTCCAAGGAGGAAACGGTATGATGATGCAAGCGGACCGGCTTCACGCCATCGGTGATCTGCGCTGTGACAGCGTGGACATTCCCCAGCCCCAGGGAACGGAATTGCTGTTGCGGGTGGGTGCCTGCGGCATCTGCGGCAGCGACCTGCCCCGGGTTTTTGAGCACGGCAGCAGCAACGGCAAGTACCCCCTGACCATCGGCCACGAGTTCGCGGGGGAGGTCGTGGCGGTGGGCGAAGCGGCGGACGCCTCCCTCATCGGCGCGAAGGGCGCGGTGTTCCCCCTCATCCCCTGCCGAACCTGCGATCCCTGCCTCACCGGCAACTACGCCATGTGCGAGCACTACGATTACCTTGGTTCCCGGCGAGACGGCGGCTTCGCGGAATACTGCCTGCTGCCCTCCGCCTGGCACCTGATCCGCGCCCAGAGCGCTCCCATGGAGGCCCTGGCCATGACCGAGCCTGCCTGCGTAGCCCAGCACGCCGTCCGTCTGAGCGGCGTCGCGGCCGGTCAGCTGGTGGTCATTTACGGCGCGGGGCCCATTGGCATGATGGCGGCCCGCTGGGCATTGCTTTTCGGCGCGAAGGCCCTGCTGGTGGACATCGCCGAGGATAAGGTGGCCTTCGCCAGAGCCCACGGGCTGGACGCCATCCGCGGCGACCAGGAGGATGTCGAGGGCGCCGTGCGTGCCCGCCATCAGGGCAAGCTGGCGGACGCGGCCATTGAGGGAACCGGCGCCTCCTCCGCCCTGGCGGGGTGCATCGCCTGCGTGAGAGCCAAGGGCACGGTGGCCCTGCTGGGCAACCCCATGGGCGACACCCGCCTTCCGCTGAAGCTGCACTCCATGACCCTGCGCAAGGAGCTGACCCTGCGCGGCGTGTGGAATTCCAGCCGCGCCCCCTACCCGGTGGACGAGTGGACCTATACCGTGGCCATGATGGACGCGGGCCGCTTCACTGTTCTTGACCTCATCACCGACCGCCTGACCCTGGCGCAGCTGCCCCAGGCCATGACGGACATCCGCGGCGGCGCGCGGAAGATCGTGAAGGCGATGGTCGTGCTATGAGAACGGTCATCGGCATTGACTACGGCACGCAATCCGCCCGGGCGGTGCTCATCGACGCCGCCGACGGCGCGGTGCTGCTCAACAGCCAGTATGCGTATCCCCACGGCGTCATGCCGGGCGACCTGGCCAGCGCCGCGGATTATGACGAGGGACTGACGGCTTTGCTGGAGGCGGTAACGCCGCCGCGGTGGCGGGATATCGTCGCGGCCATCTGCGTGGACGCCACCTCCCTCACCCTGGTGCCGGTGAACGCCGCGGGGGACGCGCTGTGCCGCGAGGCCGATCTGTCGGCGCACCCGCAGGCCCAGATCAAGCTGTGGAAGCGTCACGCCGCCCAACCCCAAGCGGAGGAAGCCCTCGCCCTGGCACGGCAGACGAGGCAGCCCTTCCTGGCCCGCACCGGCGGCAGCCTTTCCTGCGAATGGACGCTGCCCAAGCTGCTGGAAATGCGCGACGAGGCGCCGGAGGTCTACCGCCGGATGGACGCGGCCCTCGACCTGTGCGAATACCTGACCTTCCGCCTGACGGGGCGGCTGACCCGCAGCACCGGCTCCATGGCCTTCAAGGGGCTGTGGGCGGAGGACTTGGGCTTCCCCGACGAAACGTATCTGGACGCGCTGCGCCCCGGCTTCGGCGCGGAATACCGCCGTTTGCTGCGAGGGCCGGTGCTTCGCCCGGGAGACGCCGCCGGGCATCTCACGACCGAATGGCAGCAACGGCTGCACCTGGGCCCGGACGTCATCGTGGCCTCCGGCGTGCTGGACGGCCACACCGCCCTGGCGGCCCTGGGCGCCATGGAGCCCGGCGACGTCGCCCTGGTGGCCGGAACCTCCAACGTGCTGACCCTTCAAATGGAAGAGCTGCGGGAGATTGAGGGCGTGTGCGGCGTGGCCCGGCACGGGATGGTTCCCGGCCTGTACGGCGTGGACGCGGGTCAGGCCTGCACCGGCGATATGCTGGCCTGGTATGTGGACAACGCCCTGCCCGCGTCCGTTCACCGTGAGGCGGAGGAACAAGGGATCAGCGTCCATCAGCTGCTGTGCGGCCGCGTTTCGCAGCCCTGGGCGAACCCCGTGGCGGCGGCGGACTGGTTCAACGGAAGCCGCAACGCCCCCTGCGACCTCACCCTGCCCGCCGCCCTCTACGGCCTGACCCTGCAAACCCGCCCCGAGGACATTTACCTGGCCCTGCTCCAGGGGATCGCCTGCGGCGCCCGGGATATTCTGGAGCAGTGCGCCCATTACGGCATCGCCACACGACGCGTCCTGGCCACGGGCGGCGTCACCGGGAAAAACCCGCTGCTGATGCAGCAGTACGCCGACCTGCTGGGGCACGACATCCAGGTGGGCCGGTGCGCGGAAGGCCCGGCTCTGGGCGCGGCCATCTTCGCGGCGGCGGCGGCGGGCATCCACCCCACACCCATGGCGGCCTTCACCCACATGGGCGTCAAGGATTGGGTGACCTACCGCCCCGACGAGGCTCATCGCCAGGACTATGAACGGCTCTACCGGCGCAACGCCGCCCTGCGGCAAAGCATCCGGCAAATCAAACAGCAAACGGAGGCATGAAACCATGACGGATTCCGAGCTTTGGTACGCTCGCGCGGATCACATCCCGGTGCTTGGCCATCGGGGCATCTGCGCGCACTATCCCGAAAACACGCTGCCCTCCTTCCGGGCGGCCATTGAGCTGGGCGTGGATCTCATCGAGTTCGATGTCAACCAGACCCGCGACGGCGAGCTGGTCGTCATCCACGATAACAGCATCGACCGCACCAGCGATCACCAGGGCCTCACCCGGGACTATACCCTGGCAGAGCTGAAGTCCTTCGACTTCGGCAGCCATTTCAGCGCGGACTACCGGGGCGAGCAGATTCCCACCCTGCGGGAGGTGCTCACCCTGGCGGCGGAAAGTCGCAGAGATCTGCTGCTGAACGTGGAGATCAAGGACATGGCGCACGATACGGTCGACCGCACGGTGGCCATGCTGCACGAGTTCGGCCTGGCGGAACGCTCCGTCATCGCCTGCTTTGACGCGGAGGTCATCCGCTACACCAAGGCGGCTCACCCCGAAATGCGCACCCAGGGCTTCCCCGGGCGCTACATGGAAAACTTCACCGAGGAGACCTACGGCGTCATGTTCGGCATGGGCATTCCCATTGGCCGCAGCACCACCGATGAGCAGATTGCCCAGGACGTGGCCTTCGCCCGCTCCCACGGCATCCTGGCCTGGCTGTTCTGCGCCGATACCCCGGCGGATGTCCGGCGCTGCGTGCAGTTCTGCGCCGACAACATCACCGGCAACGACCCCGCCGTTGCCCTGAACACCCTGCGGGCCATGGGACTGCACGCCTGACCACCCATGAATAACACAACAAAGCCCCCCTTGGAAAGCCTTGACTTTCCAAGGGGGGCTTGCGTACACCCGGCAGGATTCGAACCTGTGACCTTCAGAGTCGGAGTCTGACACTCTATCCAACTGAGCTACGGGTGCATATGCCATCACAGCCCAGTTAGCATAGCACATTCCCACGGGAAAGTCAATGCCTTCGACCCAATCTGCCGGTATTTTTTCCATCCGGGTTCCCTGAAGACCGCGCCTTATGCCAGCACGCGCCGCAGAGGCTTCTCCAGCCGCCCCGCCAGGAAAGCGGCCAGCAGAATCTTCACCGCGTCTCCCAGCAGGAAGGGAAACACGCATATGGTCAGGCTGGCCCACAGGCCGTTGCCCGTCAGCACCATAAACCAGACCGTGCCGAAGGCATAGCAGCCCGCCGTGCCCGCCGCCATGGCCAGACACATTTTCCAGAAGGCCCGCCCCCACTTTTCCAGGATCAGGCTGATCAGGAAAGCCGAGGCAATATAGCCCAGGATATAGCCGCCCGTGCGCCCGAACAGCACCCCCGCGCCGCCCCGCAGGCCCGTGAACACCGGCAGGCCGATGACGCCCATCAGCATGTAAGCCGCCATGGCCAGCGCCGCCTTCGATTTGCTGGTCAGCGCACCGCACAGGTTCACCGCGAACAGCGCCAGGTTGATGGGGATCATGGGCAGGGGAATCTGAAGCTGCGAGCACACCGCCGTCAGCGCCGCGAACAGCGCGCAGAGCACCAGGGACTTGACTTGCTGGGGTTTCATGGACGCCCTCCTTTGTGTAAACTAAAATTTGTTTTACGTTTACGCATTGTACAGGAGGATTGGCCCTTTGTCAAGAAGGAAGTTCAGAAAAAACCGCGAATGTTATACTTTGGCTGTTCTTATCCCCCTTTGACGAAAGGATTGTCCTGTGAGCACCCGCAAAAACGCCGCTTACAACGTGGCTTACCGCGTTTTTTCCATCCTGCTGCCCATCGTCACCGCGCCCTACCTGTCCCGGGTGGTGGGCAAAGCAGGCGTTGGCCTCTACGAATACGCCTGGTCCATCAGCTACATGTTCTGCCTGGTGGGCATGCTGGGCCTTGAAAACTACGGCACCCGCGCCATCGCCCGGGTACGCGACCAGCGGGAGGCCCTGAACCGCACCTTCTCGGAGATCTGGCGGATGCAGCTGATGGTGGCCGGCCTCGCGCTGGCGGGCTATGGCGTGTACGTCGCCTTCATCGCCGGGGAAGAACGGTTCATCGCGCTGCACCTGACGATGATGTCCGTTTCCTGCCTGGTGAACCTTGACTGGTGCCTGATGGGCCTGGATCAGTTCAGGCCCATTGCGCTGCGGAACACCGCCGTCAAGCTGATGGCGGCGACCGCGGTGTTCCTCTTTGTCAAGGGGCCGGAGGATCTTTGGGTTTACGCCCTGGTCTGGTCCCTGGCGACGCTGGCGGGCTGCCTGAGCTGCATGGCCAGCCTCAAGGGCAAGGTGCGGCTGGTGAAGGTCGCCTTTTCCGATGTGGCGCGGCACCTGGCGCCCTGCGCGCTGCTGTCCATCACGGTGATCGCCGTCAGCGTCTACCGGCAGATGGACAAGGTGATGGTAGGCGCGCTGGCCGGCATGGCGCAGAACGGCCTGTACGGCAACGCGGAAAAAATCATCTACTGCCTGAGCGGGTTCATCTCCGCCATCGGCACGGTGATGCTGCCCAAAGTGTCCCACCTGACGCGCCAAGGGCAGACGGAGCGCGTGCTGCGGCACATTGACCTGTCCATGGAGCTGATTCTGTGCATGGTGTCCGCCATGGCCTTTGGCGTAGCGGCGGTGGCAGATCGCTTTGCCCCGCTGTTCTTCGGCGGGGAGTTCGCCGCCTCCGGGCCGCTGATGGCCGCCCTGGCCTTCACCCTGATCGCCATCGGCTTCGCCAACGTCATCAGGACGCAGTGGGTGCTGCCCCAGGGGCAGGATCGGGTCTTCATCATCAGCGTCAGCGTGGGCGCGGTCATCAACCTGGCCGTCAACAGCCTGCTCATCCCCCGGATGCAGGCCATGGGCGCGGTCATCGGCACGCTGATGGCGGAATTTTCCGTCCCCGTGGTGCAGTGGCTGTTCCTGCGCCGGGCGCTCCCCTATGGCCGCTACCTGGGCTTCGCGGCGGTGTATGGCGTCATCGGCGGGATCATGCTGCTGGCGGTGCGTCTCCTGGGCATGGCGCTGCCGCTGGGCGGCTGGGTCGGGCTGAGCCTTCAGGTGCTGGTTGGTGCCGCGGTGTACGGCGGCCTGTGCCTTGCCTGGTGGCGCCTGAACAAAAAAACAGCCATCCTTCGCCTGCTGAAACGATCATAATTCGTCCCCGCTTCGGCCATGCTACTCCTAACAACACAGGAGGTATGGCCATGAAACGAATCATCACGCTTGCGCTCTGCCTGGTCTTCTGCCTGACGGCGGGGGGCTGCATGGCATCCAATCAGGACTATTACGAGCAGGCCCAGCGCTATCTGGGCGCAGGGGATTACCAGACGGCCGCGAAGCTGTTCGATCAGCTGGGCGGCTATCAGGAATCCACGGAGTACGCCCTGTACGCCGCCGGACTCTACGCCCTGCAGACGGGCGATACGGAGCTGGCACGGCGCAGCTTCCGTCAGGTGGAGCCTTTCCAGAACAGCGGCCGCTACCTGACGTACCTCAACGCCGCCGACAAGGCCGCAGAGGACGACGTGGAAACCGCCATCATGCTCTTTGACTCCCTGGGAGCCTTCCTGGACAGCCATTACCAGGCGGAGTGGCTGCGGGCCCGCATTCCCGAGCGGGATATGGCCCGAGCTCAGGCACTCATCAACGCCGGCCAGTGGGAGGACGCCCAGGCCATCCTGGACGCTTATCCCGACCTGGCCCAGGCCCAGGAGCTCAGCCGCGCGTGCCGCGACGGCATGTCCCGGGAGGCCTATGACGGCGCGGCCGACCTCTACGCCCAAGGCCAGTATGACGAGGCGCTGGCCGCCTTCGAGGCCCTGGGGGACACCCTGGACGCTCAGGCCCGTGTGCTGGCCTGCCGCAGCGCCATTTACCGCGAGGCCGAGCGCGACTACGCCGCCGTCACCCTGGCCACCGCCGAGGAGCTGATGGCCCGCTATGCCAGCCTGGGCAATTACTTGGAAAGCCTCGACCGCCTGGAGGAGCTCAGCCGGCGCTACACCGTCAACCTGATTCTGCGCGGCCAGGCCGAGCGCCTGCCCTACGTCGTCTTCGGCAGCTATCCCATGGGCGAGAGCGGGCAGCCGCAGCCCCTGCAGTGGCAGGTACTGGGCGTGGAGGGCGATACCGCCGCGCTGCTGTCCACCCAGGTGCTGGACGCGGGCAGCCTGGCCACCGCCTCCGACCTTTCTCTGACGCTGACCCCCGAGGAGGAGGCCGCCGCCACCCTGGCTCTCCCCGACCAGGAGCAGCTTGCCGTGCTGGAGGATCTGACCTGCGTCGCCACGCCCTACGCCCTGGCCCAGGGGGTGCGCCATCACAGCGACGGCCGCGCCTGGTGGTGGCTGGCTGATGCCCTGCCCTCCGGCCGTCACGCCATGGTGTGGTACAACGGCACGGTGCTGGATACCGGCGTTGATCCCGACACCGAGGCGGTGGGCATCCGGCCCCTCCTTTACCTTAACCTGTCCCGCTACGCCCTGACCCAGGGCAGCGGCAGCCCGGAGGATCCCTTCCGGTAAATCATCTTTGCGAAAGAAGGCCTTTCATGCAGTACCAGCGCGTTACCCTGTCCACCGGCGTTCCCATGGACGCCTACCTGCCCGACCCTACCACCGCGAATCCCGCCCGTCGTCCCGGCATCCTGGTGTGCCCTGGCGGCGGCTACACCCATCTGGCTGCCCATGAGGGCGATATGGTGGCGCTGCGCTTCGCGGGGCTGGGCTTCAACACCTATGTGGTGCGGTACAGCCGCGCCCCCGAGGCCCGCTATCCCCGCAACGTCCAGGACGTGGCCTGCGCCGTCGCCCACATCCGCGAGCATGCCGAAACCTACGGCCAGCGCCCCGACGCCATCGCCGTCCTGGGCTTTTCCGCCGGCGGCCATGTGGCGGGCACCCTGGGCGTGCAGTGGCCGAAGGCAGAATTGTGGTCGCCCCTGGGCCTGACCTGCGAGCAGGTGAAGCCCAACGCCATGGTGCTCTGCTACCCCGTCATCAGCGGCGGCGAGTTCGCTCACCGGGATTCCTTCCGCCAGCTCACCGGCTCCGACGACCCCCTTTGCCATCAGGACTTCAGCCTGGAAAGCCTGGTGACGGCGCAGACGGTTCCGACCTTCCTCTGGCACACCTGGGAGGACGCCGCCGTGCCGGTGGAAAACACCCTGCTGATGGCCATGGCCCTGCGCCGCCACGGCGTGCAAGCCGAGGTACACATTTACCCCCACGGCCCCCATGGCGCCTCCCTGTGCGATGATTCCATCGGTCGCCCGGACAAGCTTGTTCCCGAAGCCCAGGATTGGCCCCGTTTGGCCGCGCGGTTCCTGAAGGACGTGATGGGGTGATCGGGAATCTGCCCAGGCATGGTCATGGACGGCAAGTCAAAAGCGATGACATGCAAACACCCGCTGAAAAGGTTCGTCCTTTCAGCGGGTGCTTCCTTTGGACGGCATATCTTGCCCCTGTGAACGCAAAAAGTGCAATCGCAACTGCCCGTTGACGGTTTTCCATACCCGCATGGTAGCCCCGCAACCGCGTTTCCTGCTATCATGGCGCCATGAAAGAAAGGAGGGTTGACCATGAATATGGCCGACAGAATTCAGTACCTGCGAAAGACCAAGGGAATCTCTCAGGAAGAGCTCGCTGATAGGGTGGGTGTTTCACGGCAGGCCGTCTCAAAATGGGAAAGTGAACAAAGCACGCCAGATGTTGATAAAATCATCATCATGAGCAACTTTTTCGGCGTCACGACCGATTATCTTCTCAAAGGCATTGAGCCGGTGGAAAGCAAGGAGCAAATGGGCATGGGGCTCGCCAGCAAAACGCTCTATATCGCGTCGACAGCCCTGATCGCCATCGGAATATTCTGCGCGTTGGGCGGATGGTACGCCGAGCAAACCATGGAGGCTGTCTGGGGCTCCATGATGATTCAGGCTGTCGGCGTTGCCGGCTACTTTATCGGAAAGCTGCTGTCGCGGGAAAAGCCGTCCTTCTGGGTTGACTGGCTCAACATCATCGGCATTGCGTGGATGCCTGCTTCCATGCTGACCGGGCGGATCTCGCACGGATGGGTCGCGCCCTATCCGATAGGGCCATACCACACGCTGACCTTCGCGCTGGTTTTCCTGATGATCTGCCTCATCAGCTTCGTATGCCTGCGAAGGGCCGCTCACCGTGAATAACCCGTATGCGCCCCCCAAAGCAAGGCCTTGCAGGTTTTCTATGCCCGCAAGGCCTCAGGGTGTCAAAAAAGTGGCATACGCCACTTTTTTGAGTTTTGCACTCACTCACTGGTCGAATGGCTATGCCATTCTCCCGGCCGTTCGTTCGTGTAAAGAAGCTTTTTCTACCGAAAAAGCACGAAAATCGCCGTATAGGGGCTTCGCCCCGTTTAACCGCCCCGAAGGGGCTCTCCGATTTTCGATCAAGAGTCAGAGGGCTCTCCGACACCTCCCAAGGCTTTTTTGACAGGCTGAGACCTTGCAGGCTTTCTATGCCCGCAAGGCCCTTTTCGTTACCCGATCATATCCTCCTGCATCTTCCGCATGGTATAGCAGGCGGGATCATCGTAGACCAGGGATTCCGTCAGGCGGATGTCCCGGGAGGACGCCCCCACCAGCACGTCATAGCGGCCGTTTTCCACCGTCCACTTGTGCAGCATCACGTTGTAATAGGCGAAGTCCTCGTCCGTCAGCGTGAAGGAAACGCGGCGCGTCTCCCCAGCCTTCAGGAAGAACTTGTCAAACTGCTTCAACTCCTTGACGGGCTTGGTGGCGGTGGAAACGGGGTCGGAGACGTAAACCTGCACGACCTCCGCGCCGTCCGCGTCGCCGCTGTTGGTCAGGTCGAAGGACAGGTCGAAGCCCTGCGCCGTCTTCGTCAGGGCGGAATTGGCGTAGGTGAACTGCGTGTAGGACAGCCCGTGGCCGAAGGGGAACCAGATTTCCTCCGGGTGCAGGTCGTAATAGCGGTAGCCCACGCGCCACTTTTCGGTGTACTCCTGCTTCAGGCCGTCGCCCACCAGGTCGAGGTCGGTGCGCATGCGGGTGGGGAAGGTCTCGGACAGCTTGCCGGAGGGATTCACCGCGCCGGTCAGCACATCCGCGATGGCGGCGCCGGCGGCCTCGCCCGTGGGCCACATCTGGACGATGGCGGGGAACTTATCCGCCTCCACGCTGCGGAAGGTGGAGCAGCCGCTGGTGAGCACCAGCACGCAGTTGGGGTTGTGGAAGACCACGTTGTGCAGCACGTTTTCTATGTAGCCCGCCAGGTGGTTGTCGTAGCGGTCCAGGTTTTCCGAATCCTGGGAGGGCTGCACGCCGGTGAACACCAGCACCAGGTCGTAGCTCTCGATGTCGGGCATCTTCTGGCGGAAGTAGTGCCACAGCATCCGGTCGGGATGCTTGGCGGGCAGGTAGTCGAAGTAGTCGATCTGCACATCCGGCAGGGCCCGGCGCAGGCAGTCGAGGGGCGTATCAATGTATTCCGGCTCGGTGAAGACCTCCGCGCTGCCCTGGCCGTTGATGTAGGGCTTGACGGCGTACTCGCCGGTGACGCAGATTTTCTTGTACTTCTTGGGCGTGATGGGCAGCAGCTGACGGTCGTTGCGCAGCAGGCATATGGCCTCGTTGGCCACCTCCCGGGCGGCCTGATGCTGGGCGTCGCGGTCGTAATCCTTGTCCTCGGGGATGGGGCGCATCAGGAACTTCAGCACGCGCTCGGCGGCGATGTCGACCTCCGCCTCGGTAATGCGGCCTTCCGCCACGCCCTGGGTGATGATGTCCACCATGTTGGGGTTGCAGGGCATGCGGAGGTCGAGGCCCGCGCACACAGCCTTGCACTCGTCGTGGACGGCGCCCCAGTCGGACACCACCAGGCCCTCATAGCCCCAGTCATCCCGGAGAATTTCGGTCAGCAGGGCCTTGTTCTCCGAGCACCAGATGGAGTTGACCTTGTTGTAGGCGCACATGATGCTCTGAGGGTTGCCGATCTTGATGGCCAGCTCAAAGCCGCGAAGGTAGATTTCCCGCATGGTGCGCTCGTCAATCTCCGCGCTGGACTCCGTGCGGTTGATCTCCTGGGAGTTCAGGGCAAAGTGCTTCATGGAGGTGCCGATGCCGCGCTCCTCCGTGCCCTTGGTCATGTAACCGGCGATGACGCCCGTCAGCACGGGATCCTCAGACACATACTCAAAATTGCGGCCGTTGAGGGCGTTGCGCTTGATGTTCAGGCCGGGGCCGAGGATCATCTGCTTGTCGTGATGGATGCAGTCGTTGGCGATGGCGCGGCCGGCCTTCTCGGCGGCTTCCCGGCTCCAGGTCGCGCCGATGGCGCACACGGAGGGGAGCGTTGTGCAGTTGGTGCCGGGAACATAGCTGCGCAGGCCGTTGGGGCCGTCCGCCAGGTTCTTGGCCGGGACGCCCACGCGCTCCGCGCCGGCAGTGGCGAGGCTCTCCGCGCCTCCGGTGAGGATGCGGGCTTTTTCTTCCAGCGTCATCCGCGCCAGAATGTGCTTCACGTCCATATTTCCTCCATGCAGTATGTCTGCTTTGCGGTTGCTATCCGGGCTCGGCGCGGATAACCCAGCAGATTTGATTTTCCCGAGCCGACTGCGATTTCATTATAGCATACGACGAAAATGGGAACAATCGAAAAAAGTACAGGTGATTTGTCTTTAATTCTTTAGGATGATAAGGGCCCACAAAAAAGAGAGCCTCCGCAGGAGGTTCTCGCAGGATACCCAAAAGACCCAGGAGGTGTCGGAGGGCCCGCAGGCCCTCTGACTCTTGATCGAAAATCGGCGGCGTGTACGGCGATTTTCGCGCTTTTTCGCAAGAAAAAGCTTCCTTACACGAACGAACGGCCGGGAGAATGACGAAGTCATTCGACCAGTGAGTGAGTGCAAAACTCAAAGAAGTGGCCTTGGCCACTTCTTTGACATCATTTGCTTTTGTGCGCCAGCAGCTGCAAATACCGCTCCTTGTCCGCGTCGCGCACAAGAATATCCAGCTCCTGGTCGCCCATGACGGTGTTGCGGCCATGGGCGTACAGTTCGTCCACCTTCTCCCGCACATAGGCCACAATGGGGTCGGTCTTGAGGATCACCTGGTCGCCGCGCAGGCGGAAGTAACCGTTCATCCAGTGGGCCACGCCCGCCAGGCCGGAGGTCGCGTCCACCGCCACCAGCGCGGGGCGGTTCAGCAGCTTGGCGGTGTCGAAAATGTTGTAGATTTCCTCGTCCTTCAGCAGGCCGTCGGCATGGATGCCGGCGCGGGTGACGTTGAAGTTCCGGCCCACGAAGGGCTGGCGCGGGCTGATTTCCAGGCCGATCTCCCGCTCCATGTAATCGGCGATTTCCGTCACCGCCGTCAGATCCATGCCGTCCAGCGTGCCCCGCAGGGAGGCGTACTCGATGGCCATGGCCTCCAGGGGGCAGTTGCCGGTGCGCTCGCCCAGACCCAGCAGGGAGCAGTTGATGGAGGCGCAGCCGTACATCCACGCCGTGCCCGCGTTGGACACCACCTTGTAGAAGTCATTGTGGCCGTGCCATTCCAGCTGCTCCGAGGGCACCTGGGCGTAGTGGTGCAGGCCGTAGATGATGCCCGGCACCGACCGGGGCAGAGCGGCGCCGTAGTAGTGGACGCCATAGCCCATGGTGTCGCAGGCGCGAATCTTGATGGGAATGCCGGACTCCTGGGACAGCTCCATCAGCTTCTCCGCGAAGGGCAGGACGAAGCCGTAGAAGTCCGCCCGGGTGATGTCCTCAAAGTGGCACCTGGGCTTGATGCCGCGCTCCAGCGCCGCCTTCACGATGCCAAGGTACTTATCCATGGCCTGGGCGCGGGTCAGGTGCATCTTGTTGAAGATGTGGTAATCCGAGCAGGACACCAGCACGCCCGTTTCCTTCACCCCGGCCTGCTTCACCAGCTCGAAATCCTTCTCGTTGGCGCGGATCCAGGTGGTGATCTCCGGGAATTCAAAGCCCAGATCCTGACAGGCGTGCAGGGCGGCCTTGTCCTTGTCGGTGTAGACAAAAAACTCACTCTGCCGCACCAGCCCCTTGGGGCCGCCCAGGCGGTTCATCAGCTTGAACAGATGGACAATCTGCTCCACCGTGAAGGGGCTGACGGACTGCTGGCCATCCCGGAAGGTAGTGTCCGTCATCCAGATCTCCGCAGGCATTTCCTCCGGCACATGGCGCATGTTGAAGGGCACCTTCGGGATGGATTCATAATCATAAATTTCCCGGTACAGGTTGGGATGCTCCACATCCTGCAATTCATAGCGATACTTGCTCTGCATCAGCAGGTTCTTGGTATGGTCAAAATTCAGCATAAGCGGCGTCCTCTCCTTCCGGCGCCCCGCGGCGTCAGTCCAGCGTGCGGACAAATTCCTCGATACGATCCAGACCCTTGTTGATCTGCTCCAGGCTGACGGCGTAGCTCAGCCGGCAGTAGCCCTCGGCCTCAAAGGCCACGCCCGGCACCACGGCCACCTGCTTTTCCGCCAGCAGCAGCTCGGCAAAGTCCAGGGAGGATTCCAGCCTGCGGCCATGATAGCTGCGGCCCAGGAGCTTCTTCACGTTCATCATGATGTAAAAGGCGCCCTGGGGCTTCAGGCAGGAAAGTCCCTCCACGCTGTTGATCCGTTCCACCATCACGTCCCGGCGCTTCTGGAATTCCGCCACCATATCGTCCAGACAGCTCTGATCGCCCTGGAGGGCCTTCATGGAGGCGTACTGGGCGATGGAGTTCGGGTTGCTCGTGGCCTGGGACTGGAAGTTCGCCATCGCGGCGATCTCGTGACGGGGGCCCGCCACATAGCCGATGCGCCAGCCGGTCATGGCATAGGCCTTGGACATGCCGTTGACCAGGAAGGTCTGGCTTTTGATCTGCTCGCCCAGGTTGGCGATGGACAGATGCTTGCGGCCGTCGTAGATCAGCTTTTCGTAAATCTCGTCGCTGACCACATAGAAGGGATGGCTCACCGCCAGGTCAGCCACAAACTGCAGCTGCTCCTGATCCCACACGCTGCCGTTGGGATTGGAGGGGCTGGTGATGATGATGGCCTTGGTGCGGCGGGTGACGCGGCTGGCGATGTCGGCGCTGGTGGGGATGAAGTTCGTGCTTTCATCGGAGGGCACGAAGACCGGCACGCCCCCCGCCATCCGCACCATTTCAGGATAGCTGACCCAGCAGGGCGTGGGAATCAGCACCTCGTCGCCGGGATCGAGGATCGCCTGGAAGATGGTGAACAGGCTGTGCTTGGCGCCGTTGGACACCAGGATGTCGCCGTAGGTATAGGTCATGTCGTTTTCTTTGCGCAGCTTTTCGCAGATGGCCTTGCGCAGCTCCTTGGTGCCCGCCGCCGGGGTGTAGCGGGTCAGGCCCAGATCGAGGGCTTCCTTGGCCGCGTCGCAGATATAGGCGGGGGTGGGGAAATCCGGCTCGCCCGCGCCGAAGCCGACCACATCCAGGCCGGCGGCCTTCATCTCCTTGGCCCGGGCGTCGATGGCCAGGGTCGGAGAGGGAGAAATATTCTGTACGCGATGGGAAATGGTCAGTGCCACGAGCATCAGCCTCCTGCATTTTCAATCATGCCGACCTGCACGCGCCCTTGCGGCCTGGCCGGACATACGCCGCGCGGCAGCTGATTTTCGTCCTGCTCGCCGCGACCGTAACGCTTTCTATTATAGCGTCCTCCCGCCAGGAAAGCAAGAGGAAAAACGAATAAAGTGCAATTTTATCTTTCCTATCCTGCATTTTTAAGGGGCGCATTCTTTCAGAAACGCCCATTTTTGCCGAAGGCGGGCCGCTTCCTGGTCAATTTTTGCGCAGGCGATCACAAGCGCAGGTCTATCGATGATCCCGGCGCTCCCCTTCGGCATCATGCAAAGCCGCCGCAAGCCAGAAGGCCCGCGGCGGTGAGGATATGATGCTGCTTCCGTTTTCCGTGAAGGCCGATGTCCGAACCGCCTTCACGCGGAACGTCAATAATTCTCGGCGTGAATCTCAAAATACGCCTGGGGATGAGCGCAGACGGGGCAGATTTCCGGGGCCTTCTCGCCCACAACGATGTGGCCGCAGTTCCGGCACTCCCAGACCTTGACCTCGCTCTTCTTGAAGACCTCCTGGGCCTCCACGTTGCGCAGCAGGGCACGATAGCGCTCCTCATGCTGCTTCTCGATGGCGCCCACCATGCGGAACTTGGCCGCCAGCTCCGGGAAGCCTTCCTTCTCCGCCGTCTCGGCAAAGCCCGCGTACATGTCCGTCCACTCGTAGTTCTCGCCGTCGGCGGCGGCGCCCAGGTTCTCGGCGGTGGTGCCAATGCCCGCCAGCTCCTTGAACCACATTTTCGCGTGCTCCTTCTCGTTGTCGGCCGTCTTCAGGAACAGCGCCGCGATCTGCTCAAAGCCGTCCTTCTTCGCCTTGGAGGCAAAGTAGGTATACTTGTTGCGCGCCTGGGATTCACCGGCAAAAGCCGCCTCCAGGTTCTTTTCCGTCTGCGTACCCGCGTATTTGCTCATGTCAAAGTCCTCCCTTTCCTGTGTATGAACTATGCCCGGCGCGTCGGCCTGATGCCGCGAACCCGGCGTTTTGGTAAAACAATCATAATCAAAAAGGCGAAATTTGTCAAGGAAAATAGCTTTCCGGCCCATGGGGCATCCTCTGAGAGCGGAGACCGCATGGCACTTCCTGCCATGGATTTCCAGTGACTTGCGCGGGAAATCGTCGTACAATAGTAAAGGGAACAATTGTTCTTGTGTTGAGGTGGTGAGCGGCTTGTCACGGGTGATCCTGCATGTGGACGCCAACAGCTATTACGCTTCGGTGGAGTGTCTGTACACGCCCTCGCTGCGGGGCAAGCCCATGGCGGTGTGCGGCAGCGTAGACGATCGGCACGGCATTGTGCTGGCGAAAAGCGAAATGGCCAAAAAGGCCGGGGTGAAGACGGGCATGGCCATCTGGCAGGCCCGGCAGGCTTGCCCCGGGCTTCTGTGCGTTCCGCCCGATTACGATCTGTACATGGCCTTCAGCCAGAAGCTGCGGATGATTTACGCGCGCTACACCGACCGGGTGGAAGCATTTGGCCTGGACGAATGCTGGCTGGACGTGAGCGCGCCGGGGAAGGATCGCGCGGAGGGCGAGGCCATCGCCCATGAGATTCGGGAAAGGGTCAAGGCGGAAATGGGCGTCACGGTGTCCGTAGGCGTTTCCTTCAACAAGGTATTTGCCAAGCTGGGCAGCGATTACCGCAAGCCCGACGCCGTGACGGTCATCCCGGAGAACGGCTTTGAGCCCATCGTCTGGCCTCTGCCGGTGAGCGATCTGCTCTACGTTGGGCCCCGCACCGCCGCCAAGCTGAGCCGGTACGGCATCGCAACCATCGGCGACCTCGCCGGGGCGGACACCAGGCTGCTGGAATACAAGCTGGGCAAAAACGGCGTGATGCTCAAGGCCTTCGCCCTGGGGCGAGATGTGTCCCCCGTCAGGCGCGCGGACGATGATGAAATCATCAAGTCCGTGGGCAACAGCACCACGCCGCCCCACGACATCCGCACGCCGGAGGAGGCCAAGGCCATTCTGTACCTGCTGATGGAAAGCGTGGGCCAGCGGCTGCGAGCCCTGGGCTTCAAGGCGAAGCAGGTCTCCGTTACCGCCCGGGGAACCGACCTGCTTTCCCGCTCCTGCCAGCGCAGGCTTCACACGGCCACGGACAGCACCGCGCGGCTGGCCCAGGAAGCGAACACCCTTTTTGCCGAGCGCTTCCGCTTCGGCTTCCCCTACCGAAGCATGGGCGTCAGCTGCGGTCAGCTGTGCCCGTGGGACACCCCTGTTCAGCTGGATCTGCTGGGCGAAAACGAGCTTCAGCGGCGGCAGGAACAGCTTGACCGGGCTCTGGACAGCCTGCACTACCGGTTCGGGCATACGGTGATCCGCCGCGGCGTCGTGCTGGAGGACAGCGACTTCGCCCGGGTGAACCCTGCAGGCCAGGTCATCCACCCGGCAGCGTTTTTGAAGGAAGGAAGCGTCAAGTATGACAGCCCATGATCGCAGGAATCCTGACAAGGTGTATGTGAAGGTGCGGGCCGACCATCTGCCGGACGGCCGGGTGCTGCCGCTGATGTTCCGCGGGGAGGACGGCGAGACGGTGCGCATCGACCGCGTCACCGATGTGCGGGAAGCGCCCTCGCTGAAGCTGGGCGGCCAGGGGACGCGCTACACCTGCCTTGTTTCCGTGGAACAGGCTGACAGCGGGGCCGTTCAGCGGGAGATTTTTCTTTTTCATGACAGAGACCGCTGGTTTGTGGAGGAATGAACGATGTGCGGACGATATTACATCGACGCGGAAGCAAAGGAGCTGCGCCGGATCCTGCGGGAGGTTGAGCGGAAGCAGGGAAATACCATGGCGCACGCGGCCATGAAGGTGGGCGAAATCTTCCCCACCAACGTTGTGCCCGTGCTGGGAGCCGACGGCGCGGCGCTGATGAAGTGGGGCTACTCCGGGTACAAAAACCGCGTCATCAACGCCCGGAGCGAGACGGCCATCGAGAAGCCGATGTTCCGCAAATCCCTGCTGGAGCGTCGGTGCCTGATCCCGGCCAGCGGCTATTTTGAGTGGCAGCGCACGCCGTCCGGCGGCAAAACCAAACAAAAATACGCCCTGTACCAGCCGGGCAAGCCCACCTTTATGGCGGGGCTCTGGCGGCAGGAGCAGGGCGAGGAGCTGCCGGTGTTTGTCATTCTCACCCGGGAGGCCGGGGCGGGCATCGCGCACATCCACGACCGAATGCCGGTGATCCTGCCCGAAGCCCTGTGGGGCCCGTGGGTCTCCGACACGGCCGACCCGGCGCCGCTCATGGAGCAGGCCCTTCAGACCGTGGCCTTCCGCGCCGTATAAAAGGAAACCGTCAGCAGCTTTCCAGGAAGCGGATGATCTTTCGCGCCAGGAGCACATGGCCGGCGTCGCTGGGATGACGGCCATCCGGCATATACCTCTCTCTCAGGATCGGGACAGCCGGCTGAATGCCCGAAGATGCGTAAAGATCCAGCACGGGCAGGGCGTAATACTCCGCCACCTGGCGGATCACCCGCACATAATCCATCAGCGTGTGACCGGCCCGCACGCGCTCTTCGTCTATCGCGTGGGGCGGCGTCATCACCACAATCAGCCTGCCCGGGTAGCACTCAATCAGCCGCGTGTACAGCACATGGAGTCCCCCGTAGAAGGTATCCGCCGCGCGGTCCTGCATGCTGCCCATGGGCGCGTCCCCGTGCAGATAATCATTGGAGCCGCCAAGAACAACAATGATGTCGGCATCCGCGTCCATTTCCTCCACCCGGCTGGCGAAATACCTGTCAATGGCAGGGTCGGCCGACGGCACCCGCTGCATGGCAATCCGCGTCCCGGAGATACCGTAATTCCTGCATTCCGCGCCGCACATCTCCGCAATCTGATGGGAGAAGCGCGCCGAAGGGCCGCTTGCCCTGAGTCCCTCGGTAATGCTGTCGCCAAGGAAATTGATTTTTTTGCCGCGCAGCTCCATGGCTTCAACCTTCTTTCAATCGTGATGTCGGGATCGCGCCTTCAGCCCTTGAGGGAGCCCATGGTAATGCCCTTCACAAAGTACTTCTGCAGGAAGGGATACAGGCACAGAATGGGCAGGGAGGACACGATGATGATGCCGTACTTCATGGCTTCCACCATTTGCTGCTGCTTCACGCCGTCGTCGCCCATCAGGGAAACCTCCTCGCTGGTCTCGGCGTACAGCTTGCTGGCGGAAAGAAGCAGTGTGCGCAGCTTGAACTGCAGCGGCATCTGGTTACTGTCCTTGAGATAGATCATGGCCGAGAACCAGCTGTTCCACATGCCCACGGCGTTGTTCAGCAGGATGACGGCCAGGATGGCCTGGGACAGCGGTACAACAATGGCGAACAGATACCGGAAGTGCGAGCATCCGTCGATGCTGGCCGCCTCAAACAGCTCCTCGGGAATATTGGACTTGATGAAGGAGCGCGTGACGATGATGTTGCCCACGCTCACGCTGCTCAGGATAATCAGCACCATGGGATTGCCCGTCAATCCCAGGCCGCGGATGAGCTGGTAGGTGGGGATCAGGCCGCCGCTGAAGTACATGGTGAACACCATGAACAGCTGCAGGCCGCGCATGCCGGGCACCCCCTTGCGGGAGATGGCGTAGCCCGTTATCATGGTCGTGAAGACGGACACAATGGCGTCGGCTACGACATAGATGATCGTGTTGCGGTAGCCGATCCACAGCTCGTTGTATTTGAGAATCTGGTCATAGGCCTCCAGGGAAAAACCAACGGGCCACAGCGTCACCTGGCCGCGCATCACGGCCACCGGCTCGCTGACGGAGGAAATGATGACAAAGTAGAGCGGATACGCCGTGACGAAGAGGAGAAGCCCCAGGATGATGCTCACCACCACGTCGAACCGTCTGTCAAAAGCTGATCTCTTCACCCAACTTCCTCCTTACCAAAGTGCGTTGTCCCCCACCTTGTTGGCAATGGCGTTCACCGTCACCATCAGGATGAAGTTGACCACTGAGTTAAACATGCCCACCGCCGTGGAAAAGCTCCACTGGGACTGGCCGATGCCCGTATTGTACACATAAGTGCTGATGACCTCAGACTCCAGGATGTTGAAGGAGTTCTGCATCAGGAAGACCTTCTCAAAGCCCACGCCCAGGATATGGCCCACCCGCATAATCAGCATGACCACCACCATGGGGAGGATGCCGGGGACATCAATGTGCAGGATGCGCTGGAGGCGGTTGGCGCCGTCGATGACAGCTGACTCGTGCAGGGCCGGGTCGATGCCCGTGAGGGCGCCCAGGTAGATGATGCTGCTCCATCCCAGGCCCTGCCACACGCCCGACCAAACGTAGAGGTGCTTGAAGGCGCTGCCCGTCTGCATCACCATCAGGTTTCCCTCCAATAAGCCCAGGGCCCGCAGCGCCTGACCGATGATGCCCGTGCTGGGAGCGAAGAAAATGTTCAGCATGCTCACCAGAACCACCATGGAAATGAAATGCGGCGCGTAGCTGACGGTCTGAACCGCCTTTTTGAACCGCTTATGGGGACAGGTGTTGAGCAGCAGTGCCAGAATGATGGGCAGCGGAAAGGTAATGAAGGAATAAAGGCTGATGACCAGCGTGTTCAGGAAAACGCGGCCGAACTTGTTCAGCCCGAAAAGCCGGATGAAGTGCTTCAGGCCCACCCAGTCGCTGTTGAACAGGCCCTTGGCCGGACGGAAATCCATAAAAGCGATGCACAGCCCCGCCATGGGGCCGTACGCGAAAATAATCAGGTAAATCAGCGCCGGCAGCATCAGGACATAAACCTGCCAGTTCAGTAAGATGCGCCTGCGCAGGGGCGTACAGTACCCATTCTGCAAAGCAAGGTTCTGCTTCCGCATGGTTTTCCTCCTGTGTCAATCATGGTTTTGGGGAAAAAGGAGCAGTTGGGCAACATGACGATACCCAACTGCTGTGAAGACCGCTGACGACGAATTACTCAAAGAGCATGTCGTAAGCCTGCTGCTTGATTTGCAGCCAATCATACACACCGATGGCTTCCATCTGCGCAACATATCCGTCCCAGGCAGCGTCAATATCCGCCGAGGCGTCAGTGATCCAGGTGGCGAAGGTCAGCTTGCGGAAGGCGTTGATTTCGGAGAACAGATCATTCATCATGGTCGTCGTATCCGTGTCCAGCGCGCCGCCGTAGTAATTGGGATCCCAATCCGGCAGATTGCCCTCGTAGATGGCGGAATTGCGGTTGGGAAGAACCTCCTCGACCAGCTTGTTCTTGGCAAATTCCTGGCTGATGAAGCAGAACCAGCGGTTGTTGAAGCCCATATCGGCATAGTTGGCGTTGACCTGGTCGGTGTTGGCATCCGTGAACAGCTTCTGATACTTGCCGTTCTCCGTCTTCTTCCAGGTGGTGCCCTCGCGGCCCCAATAGAAGTTCATGACGGCATCCTCGTTGGCTACGGCCCACTCCAGGAACTTGCCGATGGTTTCCGTATGAGCCAGGGTGTTTTCCGTCTTGAACACGCAGGTGGCAAACAGCGGGTTGCCTCCCTGGTTGGAAATATGGCGGATGTAGGCCGGCGTGCCTTCCATGCCCACCGGGACATTCATGTAGGAGCCATAGGTGGGATTCTGTGCGGAGGCGCCGGTGTACATGAAGCAAATCGGCGGATCGGCGGAAACGCTGGTGAGATAGTCGCTCCAGGAATCGGTCGTGGTAAAGCACTCGATGGGGATCAGGCCCAGCTTCACCGCATTCTGAAGCCACTTCAGCGGCGCCTTCATGGCGGGGTCGATCATGGGGTAATTGACCTTGCCCTGGGCATCCACGGCGATAAACTCATCATTCACGCCAGTGACGATGCCATAGGCGCCATAGATGTCAAAGGGGCCGCCAACCTTGTTTTCCCAGCAGATGTACAGGGGAATGACATCCTCGGGGATGGAGCCTGTGCCGGCCGCGTTCTTCACCGCCAGCAGCACGTCGGTCAGCTCATCCATGGTGGTGGGAACCTCCAGCCCCAGCTCCTTAAGCCAGGTATCCTGATACACCCACTTATCCCGGACAGGCAGCGCAACCTGCTGCTGATAAGGCAGGGAATACAGATGGCCGTCGATCAGGGAGGCCCGGAGGAGCATGGGATTCTCCTCGAAGATCTTCTGCCAGGTGGGGCAGTATTCCTCAATGATGGGCAGAAGATCCAGCAAGTCGCCGTCCTCCGCCGCGATCTGCAGGCGGCCCTTGGTCACGCCGTAGGAGCCGAAGTCCGGGAACTCACGGTTGGCGAACATCAGCGAGGCCTGCTCGCCGGAGGTCAGAATTTCACGCTCAAAGGTAATGCCCGTTTCCTCCGCGATCCAGTCCCAGACGGTGCTGTTGGCAGGGTCGCGGATGTTGTCGTTGAACTTCAGCTTGATGGTAAAGGTAACAGGCTCGTCCACCAGCCTGTCCGCCTGGGCGGGGATGGCCGAGATCAGCATGACGAAGGCCAGCATCAGCATCAGGAATTTTTTCATGGGTACGCCTCCTTGTAACTTTCGTGTTCGTTTCCTTTGTGAAGTCCGGCTCTTCACAACTGATGATTATAATGTACCTAATAACACTTTGGAAATCAATCACACATTCAGCCATGTTTCTTTGCATATTTAGACATTCGGTCAATTGCTTTCCTTTTTCAACATGGCGCTTCGCCCTCCCCGGCGCGGAATGCGTCAGTTGACCTCCAGATCATTTTTGCAGGGCAGGGGCGGAAAAGCCGCGTGGGGCAGCGTCTGATACCAATATGCCACGGAGGCGATGTCGTCCTGAAGGGGCAGGTAGCGTCCCCCTTCGCGCCAGCCCAGCGCCTGCATGGTGACCTTCAGCCGCTTCTCAAAGCAGATGGGATCGGCAATGTGCCAGCGGTACATGCCAAAACGCTGCTGAGCGGAGAAAAAGCCGTCGGGCTTGATGACCTGGTGCAGCCCGGCGTAGGGCGTGGTAAAGGTCAGGTACTGGCTTCTGGTCACGGGGTCGCGGAAGTCATAGGAGCCGCAGAAGTAGTCCTCCGTGCCCGTGCCGCATATGGTGGGGTATTCCTCGTCGTCATCCATGTAGAACTTGATTTCGCCCTCGCCCCACCAGCCGTTGCTGTTCACGCCCCAGGCCATGTAGGTGCCCACATAGAGCCCCCGGCCCTCCACGCCGTCCAGGATGGTGTACACGCTCTTGTAGGGCAGCGGATTGACCCGCCGGAACTGCGCATGGAAGTAAGCGGCATCCGGCGCGACCTCGGTCAGGCAGTAATCAATCTGATAATAAATGCGCATGGATTCCGCGGCGCGGTTTTCCAGCGTCAGCCGCGCCCGCTTGCGGAAGGGCATGGACCAGTAGCAGTTGAAGCCCGAGGCCACATTGACGCAAACGGCCAGGGAGGACAGCGGGTCAAACTTCTGCCAGCCCATGCAGAAAAAGTCGCCCACGGGGCTTTCCACACTGGGGTTCTCCTGGCCGTCCCAGTACATGCGCAGGATGCTGTTGCGCCATTTGCCCGTTGGCGTCATCCAGATGTGGCGGATGATGCCGGGGCCCTCGATGTCGGCCAATTCAAGGGTCTCCCCCGCCGGGATGTCGATGCAGGGGTTCACCTTCCAGCCCACGCCCAGCTCCCGGGCCGCTTCGGCCGCGCTGCCCTTTTCCAGGGGACAGCTGCCGCCCCGGCCGGGCGCACCGGTCAGGTTCTCCGGTGAAATGGAGCGGGTCTTTTCATTCCGCAGGGTAAACAGATTGCCCATCATGTCCATGTTGTACGCCTCCATTCGTATTCAGCTGCGCACCGTCGCCATCACCACGCGGATCTCCTCGCCCGCCTGTCCGGGGCGGATCACGCAGTCCAGCATATCGCCGGGCAGGATAAAGGTTTCGGCGTAATGCACCTCAAAGGGCGGGAAGGCCTGCCCGGGGCTTTCAATCACGGCCCAGGCGCCTTCCACCAGGTTCAGCATCCGCACCTCTCCCGAGGCCGTCAGGGGAATGCCGACGGCGGAGGTGAGCACCTGCGTTTCGATGAATTCCAGCGCGTGCAGTCCCGTCCTCACCGCCTCATAGCCCTCGCCGCCCTCCTGCGGCTCAAACCGATTGATGAGCTGCTCCCTGACCCAGGCCGTGTCCCGGCTGAAGTCGATGACCTGCCGCCCGTCCTCGATGTGGATGGGACGCGGCCTGCCGTTCAGATCCAGGCGGCCCCAGTCCCACAGCTTGAAGGTGAAGATGTAGGGGGTGGCGCTGATTTCCAGCACCATCGTCCCGGCGGAGGAGCAGTGAACGGTGCCCGCCGGAATAAGGAAGTGATCGTGCTTCTTCGCCGGCCAGAGGTTCACATACTTGTCCGCGTCGAAGGGCGCGCCGTCGCGCTGGGCCTCGTTCAGCGCCTCCACCATCGCCGCGCCGTCCACCCCCTCCTTCACGCCCAGGTAGACGCCTCCGCCCTCCGGCGCCGTTTCCAGGATATAGTAGCTCTCGTCCTGGGTGTAGGGCATGCCGAAATGGTTCTGGATGTAGTCCGTGGTGGGGTGAACCTGCAGGCTGAGGTTCTGTCCGCCGATGGTGTCCAGCAGGTCAAAGCGGATGGGGAATTCCGCGCCGAAGCGGGCGTAGGTCTTCCGGCCCAGAAACGCCCGGGGATACATCAGCGTCAGATTCATGGCGGGCGTTTCCAGCCGCACGGAGCCATAGCGCAGATAAAGGCTGTTTTCCTCCGGCACGCCGTCAAAGCCCCAGGCGTAATTGGGCGGGCCCTCCGGCAGACCGAACCGCGCCTTCATCCACTGGCCGCCCCATACACCGGCGTCAAAGTAGGGCACCAGGCGGAAGGGACGGCAGGACAGCGCCTTCAGCCCCGCCCGGAAGGCCTCCCCCGTCACCATGGCCGGGTCGTCCGCCCGGTTGGTGTCCAGGTAGAACGCCATGGGCTCGTACAGCGTGCGCTTGTGTCTGTCCGCCACGCGCCACTCGACAAAAAAGCCCCGCTTGACCTTGCGCAGAATATCGTCGTCGTGATTTTGCTGCTTGAAGTTGGCCATGCCGCGGCGATAGCGCAGCTGAATCTCCCACCGGGCCAGGTCGGCGTAAACCAGCACGTCGCCCCGGGTCAGCAGCGCCGCGCCGACTCCATAGACCAGCACCGTTCCCTGGGTCTGCTCCAGCGTCTGCCGCGCCTGGTTCAGCCGCGCCTCGTCCACAAAGTCCCGCAGCGCGCCGTAGTACATCACGCCGCGCACCGAGTCCTCCGTCAGGTGCGGCCGCATCCTGCGGGTCAGCTCGTCGCCGTCGAAAAAGAAATCCTCGCTGAGCATCACCGTTTCCGGCCGGATGGCGTCCATCAGCCGCGGCAGCAGCTCCTCATCCCGCACGCCGGGATAGCAGTCGACCACCAGCACGCGCCTGCCCGTCATGGCCGTGCGCAGAGCCGCGCCGATGGCCGGATAGCCGCGCCATGCCGCGTGGTCATAGCCTTCAATCGCCGTCTCCGGCGCCAGATCATACCGATGGGCCTTGGGTATACAGGGCATATTGCCTCCTTCGGAATCAGGGCACGAAGCCGATCCACTTTTCTTTCGCGCGTTCAGGCCGGGGGATGAAGAGCATCCTGTCCGGGTCTTCCTGGAACTGCCGGTAAATGGGCTTGGCCGAATCCAGGCCAAACTCCGCGTAGGCGCGGGGACGCTTGACGATGCATTCCCCCGTCCGATAATGGGCGTTGGGCAAAAACGACATCCGCCCGTTCTCCATGACGGGGAACCAGGCCAGGCCATGATGGGCCCGCACGCCGGTATAGTCGAATCCATAATCCCGGACGCACCAGGCGCCGAAGGTCATGGATTGCGCCGGGTCAGCGGAAATGGTGCAGTGCGCCCACCCCGGCGGCACCAGCACCACTTCCCCAGGCCCGGCCAGGACGGCATAGCAGCGCCCCGGGTCATCCCCAGTACGCTCCTGCATATAGATGCACGCCTCGCCCTCCCAGATTTCATACAGCTCCCCCGTCGAGCTTCCGCAGGAAGGGGAAACGGCGTGAACATGCCCTTGGGAGCGCACCGGCTCCCGGCCCAGCTGCCCCCGGGCATAGGTCACCACGCCGAAAAGCAGGTTGCGCGATCCCAGCGCCTCCCTGTCTCGGCGCTTGCACACATCCATGGCGATGGCGTAGAGCACCTCCGGCCCCGCGCAGGCCGGATCCATCAGGCTCCCGCGAACGTCGTCCAGCCTGCGGCGCTCCGCCTCAGGGCCTTCCTCCTCCGCGCCGTAGGCAAAGCCCAGCGGGTCGCGCAGAGGCGTCACGCATAATCCCGGATCAAAATTCATGGCTTGCTCCTTTGCATGGTCGTCAAGTAGTGCAGCCCCAGCAGCACCGACTGTTCAGGCTGCTCCGCCACCCTGAAATTCACCTCATGGCCGCGCCCCCACAATTCCCCGCCGATGTCCTGAAGCAGCGGCCCTGCGAAAGCATCCCCCAGGCGCAGCGGCCCGCCGCTGAGGATGACGGTGTCCGGGTCGTAGGCGTGAATGAGGCTGATGATGCCCGCCCGCAGCGCGCGAACCACCGTGTCCAGCACCCGCCGGGCCGTATCGTCATCCTCCGCCAGCGCCCGCCCCAGCGCCGCGTAATCCAGGCGTTCCTCCCGGGCCAGCGGACTGGACGGAAACGTGCGCTGCTCGCGGATCAGCCCCGGCAAGGCCCAGCCGGCGGTGTACGCCTCCAGGCATCCCCGCGTACCGCAGGCGCATATTCGCCCCTGAAAGGCGTCCACAATGATATGGGAACCCAGGGCCCCCGCAAAGTGCCGCCGACTGTCCGCCAGTCGGCCGCGCCGCATCACCGCCGTGCCCACGCCGGTGCCCATGATGAGCATCACCGCATCCTCCGCGCCCCGGGCACAGCCAAAACGGACTTCCCCCAGCAGGGCCGCCTTGGAATCCTGCTCCACCGCCAGCGGCAGGCCGAGCCTCTCCCGGCACCAGGCGGCAAGGTCGACCTCCGGCGCGTCCTCGAACTTGCCGTAAATCTCCGTGGCGCGGCCCGCCGCCGGGTCCACCAGGCACGGCAGCGCCATGCCCAGGCCGTCAAACGCCTCGATACTCCGTTCCGCCACCTGCTCCAGGGCCCGGGCGATGTCCTCCAGCCGATCCCGCAGCCTGCCCTCCGAGCACGCGGGAATCATGGTCATGCGCTCCACCGCGCCGTCCCGAAGCGAGGCGATTTTGATCCGCGTCCCGCCGACGTCCACCGCCAGCGATCTCATCCCGCCACACTCCTTTCCACAGGCGACGGCAGCCGCGCCATCACCGTCCGGGTCAGGTCATCCAGCTGATCCACGATGACGCGCTGGTAGGGCGTCAGCTCCGTGGCCGGATTGATGCGGCTGTTGATCTCGATGGGCACGCCCTGCTTTCTGAGCAGATACTTCGCGGTTTGCGGATAGTTCATCGTCTCCGACAGGGCCGTGAAGCACAAAAGCTGCTGCACATATTCCGCCTCCTTCGGCCAGCGCTGATAATGCTCGCAAAGCCAGGCGTAGAGCTGCGGATGCACATTGGCCATGGTGCTGGAATATCCCCAGGCGCCCAGGCGCAGGGACATCAAAAGCGTCTGCGCGTTGGCGTTGAACAGCCTCAGGGGCTTGCCCTGGAGCAGCTCCAGGCGCTTCTCAATCAAAACAGGGTCGCAGCAGGTATCCTTGAGGAAATACACCCGGCCTGTGTCCGCCGCCCACCGCAACTCCCGGCAGGTCAGCACCCGCTTGTAGGGCGCAGGACATTCGTAAAGGCCCAGGGGCACCTCCGGCCCGACGCGCTTCATGAGGGCCTCGCCCCGGCGGATCAATTCGTCCTCACCGGCGTTTCGCGGATCCAGACGGTTGGTTATCATCACCACCGCGTCGGCCCCCGCGTCATAGACGGCGCGGATTTCGTCGGCCATCTCCTCCACCTCCGTGGAAAAGGTGCCCGCCGCGATAACGGGCGTGCGGGCCTGACCATGACAGGCGGCGCGCTCGGCATCATCGCGGACATAGCGCACCAGTTGAAGCCGCTCCGCCATGGTCAGGGCGTCCAGCTCCGTGGAATGGCACATGGCAAACAGGCTTTTGACGCCGCGCTCTCTGTACCATTGCAGCAGCGCGCCCTGGGCGTCCAAATCCAGGCGCAGGTCCCTGGTATAAGCGCTGAGCATCGTGCAGTTCACGCCGTGGGGCAGCATCAGCATCCTTTCATCCCCCTTGTTTTCAGTCGCTTCGGCCTGTGGACTCAGTCCAGGGCCCGGAAATTTTTGACCACGCCGAAGGTCTGGCAGTTGGCGTCATGGAAGTTGTGCGCCCCGTTGAAGGACGTGCGGCACAGGTAGAGAATATCGTCGCCGTCAAAGATGAAGCTGGTGTACTGGAAGCCCACCTTCTCCGGGTCGGTGTCCCGGTAATCCAGCAGCAGCTTGGCCACGCGCCAGGCATAGCCATCCGTGGAAACCACCAGCGCCATCACGTTGCGCCGCCAGGGATGGTCGGGGTCGGTATGCAGGTTGCCGATGCCCCAGTACTTCCCTTCCCTGGGATCCCGCAATATGTGCGTGCGGCTGTTGGCCCCGGTGGGCATGTCGATGATGGCGTGGAAGGCCGGGGCCTTTTCCGGGTCGTCGGGATCAATTTCCAGCAGGCAGGCCTTGCCGAAGTTGGGCGTGGACTTGGTGATCTGCATACGCAAAAGGTTGATGAGCCTGCCGTCCGCCGCCTCGTACAGGCTGCCCTCCAGGAAGGTCATCACCCCGCCCACCGGGGAACCAGGCCAGTTCTTGTCATAGTGGATGAAGTCGGACACCGTCCAGCTGGCCGGGTCGAGGAGATCGGCGTCCTCCTGCGCGCTGAGGGTACCGACGCCAAAACGGGTGGGGGAAGTCCAGGAGCCATATTCGATGCTGGTCAGGATGCGGCCCTGATGGGTTATCACGGGCATGGGCTGGCGCTGGAAGCCGTTGCCCATCTGCAGCACGCTGCCCGGGAAAAGCATAACGGGCCGCGTCCAGGTATAGCCCTCGTCGTAGGACGCGCCGATGAGCAGGTTGCCGTTCTCCGTGGAGGTCGCCAGCATGTACAGCACGCCGCGATGCACAAACAGCGTCTCGAAGAAGCAGGGAACCAGGTCGCAAAGGTAACGCCAGCTTTGGCCGTTGTCCTCCGAGCGGAAAAGGATGGTCATGTTCTGCGGCATGTTGGGGGCGAAAATGTCCATGGCGACAACCAGCGCGCCGGAGGAAGCGCGCACAATGGTGGGATCGCACAGATAGCGTCCCGAGGAAGCGTAAGCGCTGTCCTCAGGATGGCAGTAGTTCACCATCAGGTCAGGATAGAACCCTGTGCGAAGCAGCCGGAGGGCGCTGCGGTGCGTTTCGTCCTCCGTGCGGCAGACAAAGAATTCATACTCCCGGTCGCTTTCCAGGCCGTCGACAGTGAGCAGGTCGCCCTCCATGGCCACGCAGCGCCAAGCATCCTGGGTGTTGCGCAGGCGCCATTTCAGCGTGTGATGCGCCTGAGGCGCGCCGTTGTCCAGCAGCTCCAGGGAAAAGCCGTGCTCCGACGGCGCCAGGCGGCAGACATAGGGGTTCTGCGCGATTTGCAGCTGATCCAGCGGAACGTAGGGGCGGTATTGCCAGTTCGGATTGGGTTTCATCCACCGATCCATCCTTTCTTGAACGGTCACGCATCATGCCGTCAGGGCCCTGCCTGATTCATGGCGGGCCGCAAAATCATTATAGCGACGGCAGGAAGGATTGTATATGACACATTCAGCCATCTTCTCTATGTTTTAAGACATTCTTGCAAGCGACGTTCCATGGCGCATATCGGCGCGATGCCAGCAGGAAAAACCGACCTCCCCGCCGAAAACATGAAGTGAAGATGTCCCGAAAGGTCATTCTTTCGTCAAGGATTGCCATGGTCTTTTCCCGCACGATCCTGTATGATGGTGTGGTTCCAAGCCCACCCCCGAAAAGAAGGAACGCCGTATGAATGATGACAAGAGCACCCAGCTGCTCCAAACCTCGCGAAAGCTATACAGCATTCTGATTCCGCCCGACCATATCACCCCCAGCGCCAACATTGTGGAAATCAAATACCTCAACTCCAAGACGGACGCCAATTTTTTTCAGAATTACGACACCACGCCTCACCGCCATGCCTACTTTGAGCTGCATTTGGTGACCAGCGGCCTGCAAACCTATCAAATCAACGACGTGCTTTACCCGGTGGAAAACGGGGCGCTTCTGCTGATTCCGCCGGGCATGCGCCACGCGATTCCCTATTCCACCAATGTCATCGAAAAGTTCGCCATCTCCTTTTTTCAGGATGGCGATGAAGACCCCGCGTGGGCCTGGGTCTGGGACATCCTCAACGCGCCATCGCCCCTGTTTATTCCCAGCGACGCCAACTTTCTGAGCATGTTCCAGATTATCATGAGCATTGCCAACGAGGAAAAAAAGGGCTGGGTGGAAGCCATCCGCAACCTCGTTTCCGTCATGATCTGCCTGCTGGCCCAGCAGCAGAACCCGAAATCCGACGTTCATCCCGCCACCTACTTCGACCCGGCACTGCGGATTCGTTCCCTGGAGCAGTTCATCCGCGATAACCTGGACCTTCCCCTCAGCGCGTCCATCCTGGCCAATCACCTGCACATTTCCTGCCGTCAGCTGAACCGCAACGTCAAGCAGGTGCGTGGGGTGACGCTGCAAAAGTTCGTGGAAACCATCAAGTTTGATGTCGCCTGCCAGATGCTCTCCGATCCCGCTTACAGCATCCCGGACATCTGCAAGCGCCTGGGCATTCTGGACGAGAGCTCATTCAGCCGGTTCTTCAAGCGGATCAGCGGCGTGCCGCCCATCCGCTGGCGCAAACAACATCTTCACATGGATGAAAGGAGTATCCCCCATGATTAACGATCAACTGAAGAACGCTTCGATTTACCACGGTCTGAGCCCCGCCTTCCGCGCGGCCTTTGAGTTCCTTGCCGCCGCCGACCTGGCGGCGCTGCCCCTGGGACGCCACGAAGTGCGCGGCGACGAGGTTTACGCCGTTGTGCAGGAGGCCGACCTCAAGCCCTGGGCCGAAGGCCGCTGGGAGGGCCACCGCCGCTATGCCGATATTCAGCTTGTGCTGTCCGGCGCGGAGGTCATGGGCTTCCGCGCCGTCGACGGTCTGACCGAAGACCCGGCTTACGACCCCCAGGCCGACCTGGTTTTCTTCCGGGAGGCCGAAGGCCAACGGGTGCTGGTGCGGGTCGGCGAGTTCGCGGTGTTCTTCCCCCAGGACGCCCACCGCCCCTGCATGCAGTCGGAAGACGGCGCGCGGCACATCCGCAAGGTTGTGGTGAAGGTGCGCGTGGCGGAGTAAATCGGCAAAGCAAAACAGGCAAGGCTCCATATGAAGCCCTGCCTGTTTTTTGCATTTTTTCTTTGGTTCAGATGCCTGCCACCGAGGCGATGGTCTGGTAGGCATAGCAGGTGGAGAAATGGGGCGCGCCGTCCGGCAGCTCGCCGCTGGCGGACAGCCGGGGCTCCGCCAGCTCCGGGATGTCCGGGGTCTTGCCGCCGGTATACGCCCTGATCTTGGTGATGGCCGTGCGCAGACGCTTTTCCAGGCCCCCGTAGCGGATGTCCTGAACCTCCCAGCCGAAGGGCTTGTAGTACTTGGCCCACAGCCCGCTGTGCAGCTCGCAGAGCGCCGTCAGCCTTGGCAGCGCTTCCGCCTCCATTTCATCCGCCAGCGCGTTCAGGCCCGCCAGATCACGCCGGTCATACAGCGCCTTGGCATCGATGCCCATTTCCGCCTTGACCTCCAGGAAGGCGCACAGGGCCGCGGCCAGCTTCACGGCATCCAGCGCCTCGTCCGACAGGCCCTGGGGCATGTCCGCAAATAGCCTAGCCTTCCTGCCGTAAAATGCCCGGCAGCCGACGCCCTCCGTGTCCGCGTCGTACTGTCCCAGGAGAGGATCCTGCCACAGGAGGTACTTCTGCGGATTGGCGGGATCCAGGCCTTCGCAGGACAAGCCGGGCCGCACCTCGTCCAGGCTGCCGGCTTCCATCATCAGCGCGCCGGGCGCACCGCTGACCGCCGGACAGGTCATTTCCCACAGCCGCTCCGCACGCCGGGCGTCCGCCTCCCACAGGGCCTCGCTGAACATCTGGATGCCAGGGAGCACCGCGCCTGGCATCCCCTCGCCGCCGTCATCCCGCCATACGCAGACGAACGCCGTGTCCACGCCGAATTCCCGGCACACGCTCAGGCCGCTGCGGATGGCGGCCTTCGACTTCACCAGGTTGGGCGTCATCCCCAGCCAGGCCGTCACCCCCGTGGCGAACAGCGGGCGGATGCCCAGCCTGCGGTGCTGCTCGAAATAGTACCGGTAGAAGTCCTCGCCCACATGGTAGTAATCCCAGTAGATCATGTCAAAGCCTTCCGGTACGTCCTCTTTTGCCTGGGGCGGCAGCTCGATGTCCTCCTGATAATACCCATTGCCCTCGGTATAGCTGCGAAAAAGCATATCCCCCCACATCATCGGGCGAAGGCCCAGTTCATCGCAGATGCCGCGCACCATCTTCAGGTGCTGGGCCATCAGCTCCCGCTTTGTCTGGTAGGGGTGCGTGGACAACCGACGGCCCAGCCCCAGACCATGGGCCTCGTCCAGGCCTAGATGAACGCGACGACTGCGGAAGACGCCGCTGACCGTCGTCAGCAGGGCGCGGACGAATCGCTCCGTCTCCTCGCCGCCCACCAGCAGGGTGGTGGGATCATCCTGCACGGCGATCATCCCGGGCCAGCGCAGCGCCCGTTCCAGATGGGACACCGTCTGGAGGCAGGGGATCAGCTCAATGCCCAGCAGGTGGGCATAATCGTCCATGGCCCGCAGCTCCTCATGGGAATAGCGGCCCCTGTACTGCCCGAAGCAGGGATACCCCGGCACCTCGTAGGTATCCTCGGTATACAGCATCATGGCGCTGTGCCCCTGCAGGGCCGCCTGACGGAGCATTCGCTTGATGGTCGCCACGGTGGGCACGGAGTTGCGGGAGCAGTCCACCATCACGCCCCTGGTCGTAAAGGGTGTGCGCTGTTCCAGGAAAAATTCCGTTTTGCCGCTGAGGATGGCCGCATCCAGCATGGACAGCGCCCGGAACAATTCCGGCCTTCCGGCGCACATCAGCCGCGCGCAGCCGTGTTCATAGGAGACCAGGTAGCCCTCCCGCCCCGGCCTGATCTCGATCTCCATATCCGCCGGGATGGCCGTGTACATCCCCTGCATCTCCCTGAGGGCTTCCAGGCAGCTTGCGTCCGGCGCCTTGGGCTCAAACTTCGCCTTCATGCGTTTTCCTCCGTGATTCGGTAATTGGGGTTGTCGTAAGGGTAGTCCGCCAGCCGGGGATGGCCGTTTTTCGGCAGGCGCCGCCAGGAATCGTAGTGGTGGATGGCGTAGCCGACATCCCCGGCACGGGGCTCCGCCTCCACCAGGGCATGGAGCTTTTCCAGCTCCCGCCGCATCCGCGCCGTGCCCAGATGGTGGAAGGTAATGTTGATGTCCTCATAAATTTTGCCCGTCTCCACCGCCAGAATCAGCCGCTTGTTCATTCCCTTGGCCAGGGGCATCAACGTATCGGCGCAGGCCAGGATGCCCGGCGCATTGTCGCGGTAGCTCATCAGCAGCGTCGTGTCGCACAGGCGCAGGGCGATCTCCCCCAGGGACATGCACCGCCCGTCCAGTTCAGCGTCCAGGCTGTCGAACCAGAAGGGGATGTCCGCCTCCAGCTGAATGTCCTCGGCGCTGCACAGCGCCCTCGCCCACCCGAGGAAGTCGGCGTACTGCTGGCGCACCCGCGCTTCATCCTGCTGCCAGTCGGGCAGCTGATGGGGCTCCACGTCCAGGTGGATGCCATAGAATTTCTCGCCCTCCGCATCGCAGCCTGCCTGATAAGCGTGCAGCCAGGCCGCAAAGTCGTCCCGCGTCCGCTGCCCCCGGGGCGTCACCCACTCCGCCACCGCGCCGATGACCGCCACGCCGATGCCCTCCCTCGCCAGGGCTGCGTTGAAGGAGCGATACTGCTCCAAGGGCATGACCTCGGAATAGCTCAGATAGACCTGCGTCACCTGATGGCCCTTCAGGAATTCCAGGGCTTCGTCCGTCTGCCATATGTCCATCACGTTCCACATCCAGGTTCCCAATGTGCTCCTTGCCACTTTTCCTCATCCTCCCGCCTGATGGCGCATGCTTTGTGAACCGATCCATTCCGTCCCGTCAGCCAACGATGCCCGTGTTTTCAATGCTCTGGATGAACACCCGCTGCACGCAGGCGTAAAGCGCTACCAGCGGCGCGATGGCCAGCAGCACGCCGGTCGCCTTCAGGATGGAGAAATAGCCGATGTCGCTGGCCGTTGACAACATGTAGGTGTGCACCGAGGAGAACAGGTTGCCCTGCAGGTTCATCAGCGACTTGGCGATGGTGGGCACCTTGCTGTAAAACAGGAAGGCGTACATGGTGTCGTTCCACAGCCAGACAAAGCTCAAAAGGAAGATCGTCACCATGATGGAGAAGGCCGCTGGCAGCATGATGCTGACGAACACCCGGCGATGGCTGGCGCCGTCGATGGTGGCCGCCTCGTCAATGACCTTGGGGAAGCCTCGGAAAAACTGCCGCGCGAAGAAGATATACAGGCCGCAGCGGGGGCCGGTGGAGGTCAGGGACAAGAGCAGGAAGGGCCACAGGCTCTCCACCAGGCGCAGGCCCCTGCCGCCGTTCACCAGGGAGACCAGGCCCAGAGGGTCAAAGTTCTGGAAATTCAGGTACAGGGGCGTGGTGATGAGCTGGGGCGGCACGACCATCATCACCAGCACCATGGCGAAGGCGATGTTTCTGCCCCGGAAGTCAAACCGGGCGAAGCCGTAGCCTGTCATGACGCAGGCGAAGGCCTGCGCAACGCCGCTCACGCCGCAGATCAGCACCGACCACATGAAGGACTCCCCGTACTTCATATAATGGAAGGCTTCGGGATAGTTGCTCCAGGTGAAGTGCTTGGGGATGGACTGTACCGTGCGGTCGTAAAGATCCACCTGCTCCATAAAGGACAGGGACACCTTCGTCAGCAGCGGATACAGAATCATGAAGCTGATGCCGATGATGAACGCCGCGCGCAGCATGGACGCCGCCAGCCGTCTGGCGCGCCGCCGCGTCCGCTTCATCCATGGGACCGCCGCGACACTCAGCCGGTCACTCATTGTAATACACCCGCCTTCCCGCAAACGTGAACAGCCCGATCAGCAGCACCAGGATGATGCTGAAATAAATCCAGGAGATGGCCAGGCCGTACCCGAAGTCCGAAAAGGACACAACATAATTGCGGATCAGCGCCACCATCCTGTTCTGCATGTTGGTCAGAGCGTCAATCATGGTGTAGATCAGGTTCAGCAGCAGATAGGGGCTGACCATGGGCAGGGTAATCTTCCAGAAATCCTCCCAGGCAGTGGCGCCCTCCAGGTTGCTGACCTCGTAGAGCGCCGGGGGAATGGTGTGCAGTCCGCTGAGGAAAATGAGGATCTGCAAGCCCGACGCCGCGATGATGTCGTACAGACGGGCAATCACGCCCGCCAGGAAGGCCGTCAGCCAGGAAGGCAGCCCGCTGCCCAGCAGGGACAGGATGAAGGCGGTGGCCGACACCTGCTCCTTCATGCCGTTGGATACGTTGGAAACAGAGCGGTTCATCATCATGCTCAACACGCCGTTGCTCTGCTCCATGGTGACGATGACGCCGGTGGAGATGATGACCGGGAGGAAGAACAGCACCCGGGCCAGAGTACGGCCGCGAAACTCCCTGGACAGCAGGATGGCCGACACCAGGCTGAACACCATGATAAAGGGAAGATCCACCGTCATCTGCCCCAGGGATTCGGTGAGGATGACGCGGTACTCCGGGTCGATGGTGAAGGCCTTGACATAGTTCTTCCAGCCCACGGGGGTGATGGTGTAGCCGCCGCTGGACACCGCCACATCCCCGAAGGAGAACCAGACGGACTGGATGAGCGGGATCAGCAGGAAGCAGACGAAGCCGATGAGAAAGGGCGTGATGTAGAAGTAGCCCTGCCGGTTCCGCCGCTGGATCAGCTTGCTGGTATGCTTCATTGCAGGGCCTCCTTTCTCGTCATCCAGGCGTAAGGCGCGACGGACACCAGCGTTCCGTCCGGCGCGGTGAAGCCGTTCGCTTCCCCACCTTCATTGACATAGACGGCCACGCCGTTCTCGTACAGCGTCCGGGTAACGTTGCCCTGGCGGCTGTGGTGGAGGATGGCCTTCCCGGCGGTATCCGCCAATGCGCTGTGCAGCTGCGCGTAGCCGTCTTCCAGCCGCTGGGCCATGAGGGGATAGCTGCCCGCGTACAGGTCGTCGAAGTCGGTGTACTTCACGGCGGCCCCGCTTTCGGCATAGACCTGGGCGTACAGGCCCGAGCCATAGGCGATGCACCGCAGCAGGTATCCGCGCTCATCCGCCGCGTACTGCATGGAGGTGGCCGCGTAGTCCACATGCCCGGACAGGATCATCTGCGCCAGGGGAATCTCCTCGCCAAGCAAAGGATGGGCCGAGGCATGAAGCGGCAGATCGTACACCAGGGTCGCCCCGGGCAGCGCGTAGGCGTTGCCCCCGCGAAGCCAAGCCTTCGTTTCCAGCGTGCCCATGGCCGTCTGGATGGCGCGGCGCATCTCGTCCCGGCTGACGAAGCCGTTGGCCCGCATGTCGCTGTACAGGATACTGCCCAGGCTGGGCAGGGCCACGGCGTCCAATCCGAAGTCCCCGGCGGAGCGGTCGAAGGCGGACAGCCCTTCCAGGATGGCCTCCCGATCAAGCATGTACGCCGCCATGCCCTTGGAAGTCATGTACATGGTGGACAGGGTGTAGTCCGGCTTATAGGCGGCGGTGGAGGTCAGCAGCCGGGCCGTGTCCCCGCTGACGCTGAAGCCGTCCAGCCAGCCGTCCTTGTGTACCAGCATGATGTCGTTGGCCACGGCGAAGGGGATTCCCTGCGCCGCAAGCGTATCGCGAAGGGCGGCGAGGCCCTTCTGCCCGCCCAGGGCGCCCTCCGCTGTTACGGCCGTCTGCCGTGTGCATCGTACGCCGCCCTTGAGGGCTCCGCCGGCGATGACCCGCAGGCCGCTCCCCGCCGTCCGGTGGAGCGTCAGGGCCATATCAGCCGTCTGAGCATAGGTGGTCAGCGGGCGGATGCGCGTCACCGGCACGCCCAGCACCAGCTCTTCCACGTCGATGGCGCCGATGGTCTCCAGGGTCAGCGGCAGCTCCCCGGAGGATGTGCCCGTCAGCAGACCCGCCTCCTCCAGGCCCTGCTTCATGGACAGGGCGATGGCGCTGGCATCCGCCGGGCCCTCCGGGAGCAGGCGGTACTCCACCGCCATATCACAGCGGTTGGCCTGGGGCTGATAGCACAGGATGCGATTTTCCGGCTTGGCGTCCAGGGAAAAATAAGTGGTCTCCATGTACAGAAACCTGACGCCCGCATAGCCCAAGGAACCGTCGGTACGGGGCGCGTCAGCCACGATAAAGGCGAAGGGCGCGCCATCGGTAATCACGGCTGCGAAGGCCTGCTCCCCCGCCTTGACCCCGAAGACCGGCAGCGTCACCACCGGCGGCGGGGCTGCGCGGTCGGTTACCTGGTTGGCGTCGTCCGTGCCGTAGACCCGGGCGCTGTACGCCGGATACCCCATGTTGCGGGGCGTGCGCAGATCCAGCAGCGCACCGCAGTCATCGGGGATCACCGCGCAGCCCTGCTCCCCCGCCATCGGCATGCCGAAATAGGGCGGCAGCGTAATGTCAACCACCTTGGCGCCAGGGGAAACAAGGAGCCCGTCGAAGGGAATTTCCGCCCGCAGGCCCTGGTCGGTGAGGGTGTAGCGCAGCGTCACGGCGGCATGAAGCTCATCCTTGTCCGCCGCCATGTGCTCACAGGCGGCTTCATCCTGGTATTTCTGCTCCAGGGTGTAGCCGATGGCGTCAAAAATTTTCTCCAACTTGCTGATTTCCAGCTTGGAGGGCGAGCCCGCCAGCGCGTAGACCGGCATGCTTTCCAAGACGGGGAAGCGCTCCAGCAGCGTGGCCCGCGTCTGGGGCAAATCCGAGTCCTTGAGCTCCAGATAGGAGTACAGCCGCTTCAGCGTGGACTGATCGCTGGTCTTCTCTACCTTGGCCAGCACCGCCTCGAAGGCTTCCACCGTCATCACCTGGGGGACGGCGTACACCTTGGAGGTCTTGCCGAAATAGTAGGTCACCTCAAAGGCGCCGTCCGCCTCCTTCGCCGTGACCTGACCGTAGGCCGCGGCGTCGGTGAGGGAATTCCAGCTGAACTGGGTTCCCTGGGCGTTGGCCAGGGTCAGCAGCAGCTGCGCGCCCTCCTTTTCCTTGCCCCATCCGGGCGCGTTGGAGCGGAACACCCTGCCCGACGGTTGATGGCGACAGGCGATTTCCGCCGTCACATCGTTGTAGAGCATCGTCCATGCTTCGTTTTCCAGCACGGTACGGAAATTGGCCGCATCCGAGGCCTCCGGGCTGATTCGGACAGCCTTGCCGCCTCGGTAATCGTCCAGCAGGGACGGCTCAAACGCGCCGAAACCGTTCTCGTCCGACCGGCAGCCGGCAAGGGTCAGCAGGCAAAGCACCGCCATCAGGAGCAGCAAACATCTCTTTTTCATCGTTTACATCCTCAGCTTGACTTCATTGATGATGCCGCCGATATAGGAGATCATTTTATCCGCCACGGAGGCAAAGAGAATCAGCGCGAAAACGGCCAGCACCATCATGACCACGGTCAGCAGGAGCGTGATAAGGGTCTTCTTCGGGGTATATTGGTGGATGGTCAGAAGCCCCGCGAACATCAGGAACCCCGTCCACACCACGCCCAGGGTCTCGGTGAAGGTGATAAGGTAAATCTCATCGGCAACCAGGATGTGGGTGAAGAGCAGCCCCAGCAGCGCGGTGATGATATACGGCCCCATGGCATAGGTCACAACGCAGAAAATCTCCCGCATGGCGCCCTCGCCGTCCGTGATGGCCGCCGTGGCCCAGTTGCATACCACCAGCAGCAGGAAGGGCAGGCCCACGCTGACGGCGTCCCGCAAAAGGTTGAACTGGCGCGGGTTGAAGGTGGTAAAGCCCGGCCCCGCGTAGATCATCCGGGCAAAATAGGCCGCCAGGGACAGGAAGGCCATCACCCACGCGACGGCCAGGGAAAAGCGGTTTTCCAGCTTCATCTCACCATAATGGTAAAAGGGCCGGCCCATCACCCGAAGCGGTTCCAAGACGCGTTTCACCCTTCCCTCTCCTCCTTTCGGCCGCGCACTTTGTCCTTGACCACGAAGACCGCCCCCAGGGCAATCAGCGCCAGGGCCGCGGGCGCGAACCACACCCGCAGCACCGCCTTGCGATGCTCCTCAAAGGCCTTGTTGTACCAGTCCTTCAAATTGGCCGTTTCAAAATACGCCATGGCCTGCCCATAGTCGCCGCTGCGGTAGGCGGCCTTGCCCAGGCCGGCGTAGCCAATATCGAAATTGGCGTTCTTGGCGATGACGGCGCACCATTTGTCCGCCGCGCCGGTGTAGTCGCCATGGTTGTAGTCGTCAATGGCCTGGGCAATGAGCGCGCCGTACTCCGTGCGCCGGTAGACCGTCAGCAGGTTGCTGCCGCGATCCACCACCGCCAGACGGTCGCCGTGGACATCCAGCGCCGTGGGAGTCACCAGGCCGCCCTGAGCGCTGCCGGGGCCGGAGAAAGCGTAAAGCAGATACCCGTCCTGGTCGTAGGCGAAGATTCTGCCGCGATTGTTGTCGATCATGTAGTACACGCCGTTCTCACCCTCCGCCACATCCATGATCTGGCTTACACCGGCGTAGAAGGGCGCGGTCTGGGTCAGATCCTCCACATCGCCCATCTGGGGATAGAAGCCCTTGCGCCGCAGGATGTCCTGACCCATCAGGTTCAGGCGGCGCACCACCGCGCCCTCCTCCGTGCCCGCGCCGACCGCCACCTCCGCCACGATCACCTCGCTGTCCACCGCGGCGGTGGTGGCGTACAGGAAGCCTTCGCCGTCCATGGCGATGCTGCTGTACTCCACGGGTACGAAGTCTTCCATGCGGCTGCGCTGCTCCCGGGTGGCCAGGCGCTTCCACATCAACCGCCAGGAACGGGGTTGACCCGCGCCGCCGCCAGAAAGCCCTCGAAATCCCCGGAAGGATTGATGACCAGAACACCCGTGTTGATGGCCGCCGCCACGACGTACATGCGTCCGGCGTCATCCAGGGCCAGCTTGACGGGGCGATAGTTCGTGCCCTGGCCGATGAGGTCGGTATCGGGCGTGGCGTACTCCGCCATCAGCCGTCCCTGTCTGTCCATGCGCACCACCCGGGCGTTGTAGGTATCGCACACATAAATGGAGCCGTCCGGGCCGGACAGCGCCGCCCTGGGCTGGCTGAAGGCCGACAACGTGCCGTCCTTCTCCACGCCCTCATACACCCGTACCAGCCTCAGCGCGTTATCCAGGGCGACGACGCGGTTATTGCCCGAATCCGTCACCAGGAGCCCGCCGTCCGCCTCATAGAACACATCGGAAAGGCCGTTAAACTCCTTGTCCAGGCCCAGCCCGGCCGCGTCCAACAGCGATCTCATAAGGCGCGGGGCAGGGCACCGATTTCCCGTACACGTTGTACGAATAGCTTTGGTGGCCGCTCTCCACGGCCTTGGCCGGAGAAAGCAGCAGGAGACACGCCAGCATCACCGGCAGAAAGCTCCGTCGCAGTCGCATATGGCTTTCCTCCTTTATTCCTTGATGCCCGAGGCGGCCATGGTCTCAATGATGCTGTTCTGGCACAAGAGGAATACGAGCACCGGGACGCTGATGAGTATCAGGCCTACCACCGCGCCCGCGCCCGCACGAGCCGAGCCGCCGCTGGTGATGATGTTGTTCATGGCGTAGGGCAGCGTCTTCAGCTGCTCCGAGCGGATGTAGAACGAGCCGGTGGTGTTCCACAGATCCTTGATGCACAGAATCATCAGCGTCAGCCACGCAGGCCTGACGATGGGCATCACGATCTGGAAGAACAGCCGCGTTTCCCGCATGCCGTCGATCCGCGCCGCCTCGATGAGCGCGTCGGGAATGCCGCTCATGAACTGCTTCATCAGGAACAGGCCCAGGGGCATCCCCACCACGGGCAGCAATACCGCCCAGTAGCTGTCCATCAGATGGAGGGAATTCATGATGAGCATGTTGGGCACCCAGGTCACCACGGGGGAGAACATCAGCGTGCCGGTGATGAAGGCGAAGACCATTTTCCGCCCGGGAAAATGATGCTTCTCCAGCACATAGGCCGCCATGGAGGCAAAGATGATGTGCAGAAGCGTGCCCGCCGCGGTGATGAACAGCGTGTTGAAAATGTACCGCGTGAAGGGAACCCAGCTGTCCTGCATGAGCACGAACAGATCCTCAAAATTCTGGAGCGTGGGGTTCTGCACGAAGAACCTGGGCGGGAAGAGGAAGAACTCGTCCAGGGGCTTGAAGGCGCTGATGATGACATAAACCAGCGGCAGCGCCATGAAGGCGCCCATCACGCACAGCAGCGCCGCGCTCAGGGCGCTGCCGGAAATGGATCGGCCCAGGCCCACATGCAGCCGCTGGCGGAAGAAGCGATGGATCCGGGCAGGCACGGTGGCCTTTCCGCGTTTCATTTCCATGTCCATACTCACCGGCCCACCTTTCTGAGCAGCCGCCCCACCAGCATGTTGGTACCCAGCATCAGCAGGAAGAGCACCGTTGACAGCGCCGAGGCATAGCCAAGATCAAAGCGCAGATAGCCATAATCGTAGAGGTGATTGACCACCGTATGCACCGCGTAATCCGTGGAGGGAAAACCCATCAGGGCGATGGTGACATCGTGGATGGAGAAGGCCGCCGTGATGGACATGATCGCGCCGAACATCAGCTGAGGGCGCATCATGGGCAGCGTGATGTACCACAACTCCTGCCAGCGGTTGCGGATGCCGTCCACCTGGCCGGCCTCATAGTACTGCTTGTCCATGCTGCGCAGGCCCGCCACAAAGGACAGGAAGCCCGCGCCCATGGATGTCCACAAAACGCAGATGATGACCACCAGCATCATGTAATCCGTGTCCGCCAGCCACTGGATGGACTCCCGGATGAGCCCCAGGCGCATCAGCAGGCCGTTGATATAGCCGTACTCATCGTTGGAGAACAGCAGCGTCCACACGGTGTAAACCGAGGTGGTCATGGCGGGGGCGTAGAACAGCAGCGTGAACAGGGAGCGGGAGAACCGGGAGGACATGCTGTTGATCTGCCAGGCCAGCAAAAAGGACAGACCATAGCCGATGGGCCCGGTCATCAGCGCCAGCAGCAGGGTGTTGCGCAGCGCCACCAGAAACACGTCATCCCCCGTGAACATGCGGATGTAGTGATCCATCCCCACAAACCGCGCAGGATCAAAGAAGTTGTTGTAGGTCAGGCTGTTCCAGATGGATATGCCCACGGGCAGCGCGGTGAACAGCAGGAACACAACCATGTACGGCGCGAGCATCAGGTAGGAATACCGGGCCTTGAAGACCCTTCGTCCCAGGGATACGGGCTGCGTGCTCATCTTACGGCTCCTCTCCCGCCGTCAGGCCAAGCTCCCTGCGCTTGACGGCGATTTCATCATTGATGACCCGTACATAGTCCAGCATGGCCTCCCGCGGGTCTTCGCCGGAAAGCACCACCGCCCGGAAGGCGTTTTCCACATGCCAGGCCGTGTAGTAACCGCCGGGCACTTCCTCCACCGCCCGCAGCTGCTTTTGCTGCTCCTCCAGCATTTTCAGATCGCTGCGCCGCCAGTTGAGCTGCTTGAGGGCCTCCCGATTGGCGGTCTGATACCTGGCCGCCGCGCCCAGCACGCTTTCCAGCTGGGTGCTGTAAGCGGCCTGCACCGGGGCGCTGGTACACCATTTGATGAATTCCCACGCCTCGTCCTTGTGCTCCGAGCCCAGCAGAATCATGTTGCCGGACACCACCGCACGGACGCCGCGGTTGATTTCGCCGCTCTCCGTCCTCACGCCGGGGACGGGCATCATCGACCACTGCCCGATGATTTCCGGCGCGGAGACCATCAGCGTATTGTACAGGGTATAATCCGCGATCACAATGGGCGCCTCACCCGAGCGGAACCGAGCCGCCGTGTTGAAGGTGTAGGGCATGCCGTAGTTGGTGTACAGCTGGGTAAAGCGCTTGAAGGCGTCCAGGGCGTCCTGCTCATCCAGGGCGACATGGCTTCCGTCCGCGGCGTACACCTGGCAGCCCCGCTGAAACAGGAACATGCTCAATGCCGTCAGCGAGCCATAAACCTCCGTGCCCACCCGGCCGTCCACCAGGAACATCATGTGGCTGCGGGACAGGCGGGGAATCAGGGCGATCATCTCTCCGACCGTTTCGAGGCGAAATGCAACGAGCTGGTAGCCGAGGGCGACGGCTTTGAGGAGGACATCGACGAGTATACGTCAGAGAACATCTTCTTCGTACCCGA
>CBFFZW010000028.1:0-47677 GCA_965646445.1 uncultured Christensenellales bacterium
CCAAAGGGCAGAGCCCTTTGGTCGCCCTGCAGGGCGAAACTCTACGAAACACGCGCACGAATCAACGACCGAAGGCTCTGAATCAAGCCGCGAGACGGGAGTCGAGAGGGACGAAGTCCCTTCGCGGGGGTGTCGGGGGCAGAGCCCCTGACCAAGGAGGAAAGATATGTTTTTGGCGGATACATGGACGGATTATGAGGTGCTGGACACGGGCGATGGCGAGAAGCTGGAGCGATGGGGCAGTGTGATCCTGCGCCGACCCGATCCGCAGACGATCTGGCCCAAGGCTGACCCGGCGCTGTGGAAGCAGGCCCAGGCTCACTATCACCGTTCCGAGCGGGGCGGCGGGGAATGGGAGTTCCTCAGGCGTCTGCCGGACAGGTGGAGCATCCGCCATGGCGCGCTGCAATTCTATGTGCGGCCCACGGGCTTCAAGCACACGGGGCTTTTCCCGGAGCAGGCGGCCAACTGGGTGTGGATGGATCAGATTATCCGCGCTTCGGGCCGTCAGGATGTACGGGTGCTGAACCTGTTCGGCTACACGGGCGGGGCGACGCTGGCCTGCGGGGCGGCGGGCGCTCATGTCACCCATGTGGACGCCGCCAAGGGCATGGTGCAGTGGGCCAAGGAGAACCGGGAGCTGTCGGGGCTGCCGGAGACCTCCTTCCGCTGGATCGTGGAGGACGCGCTTCGCTTCGTTCAGCGGGAGATTCGCCGGGGCAATCGCTACGACGGGATCCTGATGGATCCGCCCAGCTACGGGCGGGGGCCTTCCGGCGAGGTATGGAAGCTGGAAAACGAGCTGTACGGCCTGGTGGATACCTGCGCTCAGGCGCTCAGCGAGCGGCCCCTGTTCTATCTCATCAACAGCTACACCACGGGCTTCCAGGCCAGCGTGCTGAGCAACATGCTGGAAAAGTGCGTGGTGAGTCGTCACGGCGGACAGGTGGACAGCCAGGAGTTGTGCCTGCCCGTGACCAGCGGCGGCGTCCTGCCCTGCGGGGCCAGCGGAAGGTGGTATCATGCCTAACATCGTTTACGAGGATAACCAGGTGCTGGTGGCCGTGAAGCCGCCGAACATGCTCTCCCAGGCGGATCGCACGGGGGACACGGACATCCTGACCCTGCTCAAGGAGGACATCAAGGTACGCTATCAGAAGCCGGGTCGGGTTTATCTGGGCCTGGTGCATCGGCTGGATCGCCCCGTGGGCGGGCTGATGGTCTTCGCGCGCACCAGCAAGGCCGCGGGCCGTCTGTCCGAACAGATGCGCCAGCACCTGATGGGCCGGGAATACCTGTGCGTGGTGACGGGGGAGGTGAAGGACTCCTTCACGCTGATGAACTACCTCATCAAGGATGAACGGCTGAACAAGGTTGTCATCTGCGAGGCGGATGTCCGGGGCGCGCAGCAGGCTGTGCTGCACGGGGAGTGCATCGCCCGCCGCCAGGAGACGGCGTTGTGCGCCATCCGGCTGGAGACGGGGCGGAGCCACCAAATACGGGTGCAGATGGCGGAGATCGGCGCGCCGCTGTGGGGTGATAACCGATACGGCGCGGGTATCCCCGGGCAGCAGATCGCGCTGTGGGGGTACAAGCTGACCTTCGAGCATCCTACGACACACGAGATCAAGACGTTCTACGATGTGCCCTATGGGTCGGTGTGGAGCGTGTACCGGGACTTGCTGGATGTGGGCGGGGAGAGTTACCGCACGGCGGGGATGGATGCGGAGGAATGACGCGGGTTATGGGGGCTGAGGTCTTCCCCAAGGCATGGAAAGCCTTGTAAGTCGCTGAAGGTTTCCAATGATGATGGGGAAGTCCAACCCTGAAGGGGCCGAAGGATTCCAAAGGGCTTTGGAAAGCCCCAAAAGTTGGGCCCCGAAGGTTCCAAAGGGCGACCGGAAAGCCCTTTGGTCGCCCCGCAGGGCGAAATCCTGCCTTGCACGTCCATAGACGTGATGAACACAGACCGCGCCTCTGGCGCGGAACGGGAGTCCAGAGGGGCAATGCCCTTCTGGCGGGGTGTCAGGGCAGCGCCCCGACAAAGGAGAGATTGAATGAGCAAGATGTTTTCGTATGAGCTGAAGCATGTGTGCAAGCAGTCCGGGGCGCGCCTGGGCGTACTGCATACGCCCCATGGGGATATTCAGACGCCGATCTATATGCCTGTGGGCACGGCGGCCTGCGTGAAGGCCATGACGCCCCGGGAGATGGAGGAAATCGGCACGCAGATTCTGCTGTCCAACACCTACCATCTGCATTTGCGTCCCGGCGAGAACCTCATCAGGGAGGCCGGCGGGCTGCACAAATTCATGAGCTGGGACAAGCCCATTCTGACGGACAGCGGCGGCTTTCAGGTGTTCTCGCTGGCGGGCATCCGCACCATCAAGGAGGAGGGCGTGACCTTCCAGAGCCATCTGGACGGCAGCCGTCACTTCATCGGCCCCGAGGAATCCATGGACATCCAGATGGCCCTGGGCTCGGACATCTGCATGGCCTTTGACGTGTGCAGCCCTTACCCCTGCGATTACGAGACCGCCAAGGTGAACATGGAGCGCACCCACCGCTGGGCGGAGCGCTGCAAAAAGCACCATGACAAGGAAGATCAGGCGCTGTTCGGCATTGTGCAGGGGGCGTTTTACAAGGATCTGCGCATTGAGAGCGCCAAGGCATTGGCGGACATGGACTTCATCGGCTACGGCATCGGCGGGCTGAGCGTGGGCGAGCCCAAGCCCATCATGTACGAGATGCTGGACGAAATCGCGCCCTACATGCCGGTGGAAAAGCCCCGTTACCTGATGGGCGTGGGTACGCCGGACTGTCTGCTGGAAGGCGTGCTGCGCGGCATCGACATGTTCGACTGCGTGCTGGCCACCCGCATTGCCCGCAACGGCACAGTGCTCACCAGCAAGGGCCGCGTGGTGGTCAAGAACGCCCAGTACGCCCACGACTTCGGCCCCATCGACGAGGAATGCGACTGCTACGCCTGCCGGAACTTCAGCCGGGCGTATGTGCGGCACCTGCTGAAGGCGGGGGAGATCACCGGCGGCCGTCTGGCGTCCATCCATAATTTGCGGTTCCTGCTGCGCCTGATGGAGCAGATCCGCGACGCCATCGCCCAGGACAGCTTCCTGGACTTCCGCAAGGAATTCTACAGCAAGTACGATCTGACGAGGAATTTCTGACGAAAACGCCCTTCGCAAAAAATGCGGAGGGTTTTTTCGCACAAAGTGTTGACATTGACGCTGCGTCAAGATGTATCATCAGGATGAAGGAGGGGTGCGCATGACCTACACCATTCGGGCGCTGGCGGAGCTGGCCGGCGTGTCCACCCGAACGCTGCGTTGGTATGACCAGGTGGGGCTGCTGTCGCCCGGCGGCAGGCTGGAAAACGGCTATCGGTGCTACACCAGCGCCGAGGCCGACCGATTGCAGCAGATTCTGTATTACCGCGCGCTGGGCATGGGGCTCATGCAGATCCGGCAGGCGCTGGAGGATCCCGCCTTCGACCGGCTGACCGCGCTGCGGGGTCAGCTGACGGCGCTGGAAAGGGAGCGGACGCGCATGGACGCGCTGATCGCGACCCTTCGGCGCACCATCGACGCAGAGGAAAGGAAGGAACCCCTGATGGATCAGGAAAAGTTTGAGGCCTTCAAGCGCCATGCCGTGGAAAAGAATGAGGCCGACCATGGCCGGGAGGCCCGGGAAAAGTACGGTGATGCGGCTGTGGATGACGCCAATGCCAGGATGATGAACCTAACCCAGGCGGAATATGCCGACTGGAAGGAAACTGGTGACGCCATCCGCGCCCGGCTGGAAGCGGCGGTCATGGCTGGCGAAACGCCTGATGGCGCGGAGGGCCAGGCCGTTGCCGCCCTGCACCGGAAGTGGCTGCGCTACACTTGGGGCAGCTATACCCCCCAGGCCCATGCGGGCCTGGCGGAGATGTATGTGGAGGACGAGCGGTTCCGTGCGTATTATGACGATGCGGTGCCGGGGTGCGCGGCCTTCCTGCGGGACGCGGTGAAGGCGATGACGGGGAAATAATTTCCACAAAAAAGGCTGGCCATCCGTTGCGGCTGGTCAGCCTTTTGATTACGGTGGGGTTCTTCCTCAGCGCCGCTTCAGCTCCTCCACAATGGATACACTGGCGGTGGAGCCGATGCGCGATACGCCCATGTCAATCAGCGTCAGGGCCATGTCCAAAGTGCGGATGCCGCCCGCCGCCTTAACCCGGATGTCCCCGTGGGTCAGGCGAAGCATGAGCGCCACGTCATCCAGCGTGGCGCCGCCGGTGCCAAAGCCGGTGGATGTCTTGATGTAGTCGGGCCGGACATCCAGGGCAATGCGGCACAGCTCGGCCTTTTCGGCGTCTGTCAGATAGCAGTTCTCAAAGATGACCTTGGAGACAGCCTGATGGGCGCGGCACAGGGAGACAATCTGATTCATCTCATCGGCAATGGCACTGTAATGGCGATCCTTCAATTCACCGATGTTGATGACATAGTCGATTTCATCCGTGCCGTTTTCCAGGGCGTTTTTTGTTTCAGCGCATTTGACGAAGGTGGTATTCTGCCCCAGGGGGAAGCCCACGGCCGCCCCCACATGGACATCCGTGCCGCGCAGCAATTCCTTGCATAGCGCTACGGGCGCGGGGTTGATGGCCACCATCCGAAAGCCATAGGCGGCGCTTTCACGGCATAGGGTTTCAAAATCGCTGCGGACGGCGTAGGCGCGCAGCTGTGTGTGATCGAAATAACCGGCCAGCTTGGCAGGCGTCATGTTCATGCACTTGCTCCTTTCTTACAGGGCCAGGCGAAGAATGGCTTCAACATCCTGGCGGTTCAGACGGCGGAAGCTGCCCAGCGTCCAATCGCCGCAGCATTTCAGCGCCATGTCGGACAGGTGAGCGTCGTCGATACCGGCCTCATGGAGCCGAATCGGGGCGCCCATGTCCCGGAAGAACCGCTCCAGCCGGGCGATCCCCTCCAGGGCGGCTTCCTCCGCCATGGCATCGGGCAGGGAGACGTTCATGACCCTCCTGGCGAACTGCGTAAAGCGCGGCACGTCTTCATGGCAGACATAGCGCATCCATGCGGGGAAAACGATGGCGAGCCCCGCGCCGTGAGCAATGTCGTAGCGTGCGCTCAGCTCGTGCTCAATGGCGTGGGAGGCCCAGTCCTCCTCGCGTCCCCGGCCCAGCAGGCCGTTGTGCGCCACATTGCCGCCCCACATGATTTCCGCCCACGCGGCATCATCCTGGGGATTCTCCAGCACCCGGGGCAGCCACGTCATCAGGCTGACCATGGCCGCCTCGCACAGCCGGTCGCTCAGATCGGTATGGGGCTCCCTGGAAAAGTAGCGCTCCATGATGTGGGCCAGCATATCCACGCCGCCTGCCGCAATTTGCGCCCTGGGCAGCGTGACGCATACCTGGGGATCCAGCAGCGCGAAGCGAGGATACTGCAGATCGCAGCAGCAGGAACGTTTGTACCAGCCATCCTCATTGGTGATGACGCTGCCGTCGCTGCTTTCGCTGCTGGCGGCCGGTATGGTCAGCGCCACGCCCACGGGCAGGCTGGCCTGGGGCTGCACGCCGCGGCCGTAAAAGTCCCACACGTCGCCGTCATAGACCGCGCCCAGGGCAATGGCCTTGCCCGTGTCGATGACGCTGCCGCCGCCCACACAAAGCACCATTTCCAGCTGATGCTCCCTCACCAGGCGGATGCCCTCCCGTACCAGGCTCAACCGAGGATTGGGCTGCACGCCGCCAAGCTCCACATAAGCGACGCCCGCTTCGTTGAGCGACGCGGTGATCTGGTCATAGACGCCGTTGCGGCGAATGCTGCCGCCGCCATAGAGCAGCAGCGCCCGGGTGCCCAGGGTGAGCGCCTGCCGCCCCATCTGCGAAAGAACGCCTTTGCCGAAAACGATCTGCGTGGGGTTATACCAGCGAAAGTTTTTCATTGGATCATGCTCCTTTCTTTTGCTGCCAGTCCTGCCAGGCCTGCGTCATCAGCAGGTAAAACGCCTGGCCTTCGGGCGCAATGCCGGGATGGTCAAAATCCGGCGCGCCGCACACGCCCCGCACCAGGCCAAGGCTGTCAACCTGCCTTTGCGCGGCCAGACGCATCATATCGGCCCAGGAAGCCAAGGAAGCATCCAGCCAGCCTTGGGCGCAGCCGCGGTAGACGGTATAGGCGGCCATCTGGCTCAGATTGGTTTCGACGAAGGTGGACGGGTCATCCACCACGTTGTAAAAAAGGCCGTCGCGGCGCATGAGGGGCCGAAGCGCCGTCAGCAGCTGACAAACGATCTCCTGAAGGCGCTGACGGTCCGAGGAAAAATCATCGGGCAGCATTGCCTGCAGCCGCGTCAGGCCCGCCAGCGCCCATCCGTTGCCGACGCCCCAGTGGGCAGGGGTAATCAGCCGCAGCGCTTCCTCGTCCCAGCGGTGCGCCATCAGGCCGCTTTGCGCGTCGTAAAGGCGCCGGTACAGTCCGTGGGCTTGCCGCAGCGCCTCATGGTACTGTCCCGCCGCAGCCAGATAAGGCGGAAGCATGTACAGAGAATCCACCCACATCTGTCGGCTGCCCGTGAGGTGATACAGCGTACCGTCCGCGGCGCGGGGCGCGCCCTGCTCAACCCAGCGCAGAAGGCGTGCGCAGCCTGCCCACAGGGAAGCGCTCCCGGTGGCGCGGGCCGCCGCCAGCAGTCCTTCCCCAACGCTGCAAGGATCGGTTACGCCGTCGCTGACGCCAATGGTCGCGGCCCGGCCGTCCGCCGTCGTGGGCCATCAGGATGACGGCGGGGAGATCGCCGGTTTCCAGCATGGCCTGCATGGCCACGCCCTGCTCCCATGAATGGCGCTGCATGCACAGCAGCGCGGCCTTCACTTGCTTGAAATGGTTCATGAACGCTGCTCCTTTCCGGTGCGAAATCGGTAAAGCTGATGGTTCACGTCCCGCAGGCTCTGATAAGCCTTGTCAAAGGCGGGGAACAGCGCCTGATAATCCGCCGCCTGCGGGGAGGGCGTCACGGTTCCCTGGGGCCTGTTCCATTGGAGGGCGGTTTCCCAGGAATCCAGCGCGCCGATGGCTATGCCGCCGCAGATGGCCGCACCCAGGCTGGTGGCCTGGCGGGGATCGGAGAGCAGCGTCAGCCGCCGCTGCCAGACATCGGCCAGAATTTGCAGCCATACGGGCGTCACCGCGCCGCCGCCGATGACGTTCAGGCTGTCGATGGCGATGTGCTCGGTGAGAACATCCAGAATGATTTTGAGGTTCATGGCCACGCCCTCCATGACGGCCCGGGCCATGTCGCCGCGGCTGGTGGTCTGGCTGAGCCCCAGGAATGCGCCGCGAACCTCCGCGTCCCATCGGGGCAAGCGCTCCCCCAGCAGGTAGGGCAGGAAAAGCACGCCGCCCGCGCCCGGCGAGGAGGAAGCGGCCTCTTGGTTCATCAGGGTATAATCGGCCTGAAGCAGCTCCCGCAGCCATTGGTAGGAGGTTCCGGCGGCCTGCATGGTGCCGCAGGGGGCGTATAGGTCAGGATTCAGATGAACCCAGTTGAAGGTGCGCATGGCGCTGTCGAAGACGGGCTCCCGCGAGACGGTGGAAATCCATGACGAGGAGCCCAGCACATGATAGGCGCTGCCGGGAGCCACCACGCCGGCCCCCACGCAGGCGCAGGAGCCGTCGCCTCCGCCCAGCGCGACAGGCGTAACCGGAAGCAGGCCGCAGGCCGCCGCGGGCCGCGGCTGCATCGCCCCGGCAATCCATGCGGAGGAATGCAGCTCCGGCAGAAGAGCCTGGGCAATATTCAGCTCACGAAGCAGCGTGTCAGACCATTGCTTTGCGCGGATGTCCAGCAGATTCGTGCCGGAAGCGTCGCTGTAATCGGTCACAAAGCGCCCGGTCATGCGCTGGACAATGAAATCCTTGGCTTGCAGCAGTTTATGGGTTTGTCGGGCCACATCCGGCTCGTGCTCCCGAATCCACAGCCATTTGGCGGCCGTGTAAGAAGCGCTGGGGCGATGGTCGGTAATGTGGTAAAACGCCGATGCGCCCAGGGCTTGCTTCATGCGCGTTTCCTGGGCGATGGCGCGGGTGTCCGCCCAGATGATGGCGGGGCGCAGGGGCGTCCCCTGCTTGTCCACAGGCAGACAGCCCATCAGCTGTCCGCTGAAGCTCACGCACAGCACCTGCCGGGGATCGACGCCGCTTGTGTCCATCAGCTCCCGGCTGGACGCGCAGACCGCCCGCCACCACGCCTCGGCGTCCTGCTCCACCTGGCCGGTACCGGGATAGATCGTTCGATAGCCGCGTACGCTGCTGGCGGCCAGCTTGCCGTCCAGGCTGTAAAGCGTCGCCTTGTTGCCGCTTGTTCCCAGGTCATGGGCCATGATATACGCCTGCATGGTCATCACTCCAGATCCAGCATGACCAGTGCCGCCGGCATTTCATGCTTGAGATTGACCTTGCCCGGGCCCGTGACCAGATCAAAGCAGGAGACGATCAGCTTGTTCTGCCAGATGATCGGTTCACCCGGCTGATCGAGACCGCCCTTGTAACCGGTGCAGTCAGGGCTCTGGACGATGCGCTCCGCCCGGCCGTCAGGCGTGACGCGGCAGATGGCGTTGGCGGAGAAATCCGCGATGTACAGATTCCCCGCGTCGTCCTCGATCATGCCGTCGGTGCTGTCCAGCTGGGCGCGATCCTGCGCAAAGGTGCTTTGGGAGACAAAGCCGCCGTTTTCATCCAGCCTGACGCGGACAACCTCGCCATCACCAAAATTGCCCACAAGCAAATCGCCGTTCTGATCGAAAACGATGCCGTCCGCGCCATACGGGCAGTCGGGGTTGCGGGTCAGGAAGGTCGTCAGGATGTGGCGATCCTCCAGGGTATTGGTGATGCGGATGTTTTCCTCGTCAAGCCCGAAGCGGTACACGCAGCTGGTCAGGCAGCCGGTGGGATCCTTGACGGGGGAAAGAAGGCTTTGCGTAACGTACATCCATGGGCCGCGGATGCGAATGCCGTTGGGGTGCTCCATGCCGCAGGCGACCACCCGGAAGTCCGTGATCTGCCCATCGTCAGTCACCGTCAGGCGCAGGATACGGCCCTTGTTCTGCAAATCCTCCCGGCCGGATCAGCCCTGATTATCACAAAGGTAGATATTCCAGGCGTCGTCAAAAGCGACGCCCATGTTGCGGGCAATGCCGGTTTCCGGGTGCACGGGCACGTCAAACCATTTGGAGACGTTCCCCTCCTTGGTGATGCGCACCACACAGCCGGACAGATCGTCCTGGGCGTAATTGAGACAGGAAAGAATGAGGTTGCCATGGCGGTCGATGGCCATGCCGTCAGGCGTGCAGACATAAGGCGGCAGCACGGTGAACAGGCGGGATTGCTTCATGGGTGAAGGCTCCTTTCAGAAGGTAATGACGATCTTTTTCGTATCGGGCCGCCGCTGGGCGATGAGGTCAAAGGCCTCCGGGGCATGCGGCAGATAAAACGTATGGGAAATAAAATCACGGGGATGAAGCACACCCGCGGCGATCCAAGCCTCAATTTGGCGATGCGCCTCGCCCTCCTCACGCTTGGAGGGCCACTGCTGGAAAATCAGCGACCAATTGTAGGGCGCGTCGCTCCAGTCCAGCGCCATATGGCTTTGGGGTGAAATGCCGTAGCAGCAGATGCTCCCACCGGGGCGAATCAGGCCCATGGCCTGCTGAATAATCCCGGGCGAACCAACCGCGTCGATCACATAAGCGGCGTCCTCGGGCAGGAGGCGGCGCAGCTCGGCATGGAGATCACAGGCATTGCTGTTCAGGGCGAAATCCGCGCCCATGCGCAAGGCCTCGGCAGCCTTTTCATCCGATAGGTCGATGGTCACCACGGGCCCTATGCCCATCAGGCGCAGGAAGCGGGTGAAGCAAAGACCCACCGGGCCGGCGCCGAAGATGATGACCGGATCGTTCGGCTGCATACCAAAGCGGCGGATGGCGGACAGCACTTCACGGAAGGTCACAATCATGGTACAGCCGACGGGATCGGCGGCAAGTTCCGGGGTAAGCACCGTCTGTGCCAGGGCGCCCTCGGGAAATTCGGCCATTCCGGGCACCAGGCCGTTGTGCTTGAGGGCCGCGACATCGTGAACCACGGCATATTCGGCATAGGCGCCCCAGCCGCTGTAATAGGGGCCGTTCATGCCCTCCTGATAGGGCAGCAGCACACGGTCGCCTATGTGCAGGCCGGTGACATCCTTGCCCAGCGCCACGACCTCGCCCACACCCTCATGCCCCAGAACAGCGGGATAGGTATCAAACAGCTTAAAGTGATGGCGGATGAGCTTGGTATCCGTACCCGCGCAGACGCCGCAGGCCAGCATTTTGACCAAGGCCTGACAGGCGGTGGGTTCGGGAACCGGTATGTCCTGAATGTAAAGGTTTTCATTTTGGCCCGCAATCAGGGCCTTCATCGTATGTTTCATGGGGGCCTCCTATGAAAGTCGGTCGGTCAGGGCTCCTGCAGCTGAGCGCGGCGGGCAGAAAGGTGCTGATAGTAGCGATCCACTGCCATCAGCGCAATGCCGGCCACGGCCTTTTCCTGCTCCGGCGTCAGGCCCGTATCGGCAAAGCGGGCTCGGAAATTGGCGGTGGGATTGTTCACATCCTCCATCACCTGGCGCAGCAGCAAGTTATACTCGGTACGATTCATGGTGTTCCCTCCTTCTGTCAATAGGATTGATGACAGCAATATCAGCGGATGCCCGACGACGGCGGACAGCAGCTTTCCCGAAGAATCAGCTCCGGCATGCACTTGACCATGGCGGGCTCACTGACGCCCTTGATGGCGCTCAGCAATGCCTGAATGATGAGCCTGCCCAGCATTTCCGTATGCTGAGCAATGCTGGTGAGGCGGGGAACCATATAATCCGCATGATAGAACTGATCGCAGCTGATGAGGGAAACGTCTTCAGGAACATGGAGCCCCCGATCTTTCAAGGCACGGATAAAGCCCACGGCCACGCTGTCGTTGATCGCCAACGCCGCCGTGAAATCGGTACGGTCAAGCAGCGCCTGCGCGGCTTGGTATCCGTCCTTGGCGTAGTAGTCGGAAAGGGAAACGAGCGCTTCATCCCTGGGAAGATCCAGGGCATTCAAAGCGTTGCGGTAAGCGCTCAGCCGGGTTTCCGTAATGACGACGTCCGGCTCACCGCCGACAAAGGCAATGCGCCGATGGCCCAGAGACGCCAGATAATTCACGGCGGTGATGACGCCGCTGCCCGTTTCATGCTCGATAAAGACGCAATTCAGCCCCTCAATGGCCCGGCCCAGAACAACCACAGGGATGCGCCTGGACAGGTTATCCAGCGCCTGGAGATAGTCGGCGCTGACATTGACCAAATCCATCTGACCGCCGATGATGAGCACGCCGTCCACCTGGCGCTGCAGCATAATGTCAAAGTATTCCTTCTCGGTTTTCAGAGGGGGCATGGCCTGATAAGAAGAGGAAATATAGAAGGTATTGCACAGGAACACCGTATATCCGGCATTGATGGCCGCGTGCTCGATTTGGGTAAACAGCGCGGAAAAATAAGGATTGGTGATATCGGGAACAATAACCCCCAGCGTCATCGTTTGATTGGAGACCAGTGAGCGGGCCAGCGCGTTGGGGGTATAGCCATGGCGCTTGATCGCGGCTTCCACCTTTTCACGGGTGGCGGGCGCCACGGCGCGGCTGCCGTGAAAAACCCTGGACACCGTGGCGATGGAGACGTTGCACTCCTTGGCAATTTCCACGATCGTAGCGTTCTTCGTCATGGCTAAGACCTCCTTGCGTGCCGCGCCCAATGAAAGGGTCGGCTATAAAGAGAGTATAGCACATTATTGTCAAGACTTCAATAGTAAACCTTTACATTATGAAGAAGAATTTGAACCGCGATTAAAATTTTTTATCAAAAACGGCCGATAAAGCTCCAAAAGGCCCTTGGCAAGGCAAAAAGGACGTGCTATGATAAGCACATGAAAACCTTTACAGCAACATGAAAGACCGAATCAATGTTGCATCTGGCAAAATGTAAAGGTTATCATATAGGCTAATTACGGAGAAATCCGTAAAATATTAGGAGGTGCAACCATGACCAAACGTATCCTTTCCATCCTGCTGTGCATGGCGCTGTTCATCAGCGTATGCGCGGTGCCCGCCCTGGCCGAGGAGACAGTGACCCTGGAGTTCTGGACCGTCTCTTTGCAGCCCACGTTCACGGACTTCATCAACAGTGTCATCGCTGCGTATGAGGCCGATCACCCCAACGTCAAGATCAACTGGGTTGACTTGCCCTGGGATGGCTATCAGGAAAAGATGGTCGCTTCCATGGTGGATAAGAACCCGGCGGATGTTGTGAACCTGTGGGATACCCTGTCCCTGAAGGAATCCACCTCCGCGGTGCTGACCAACCTGCTGGAAGAAGCTACGCCTGAGCAGCTGTCCATCTATCAGGAAGGCATCCTGGAGGCCAACTACGTTCACGGCGGCCTGTACGGCTTCCCGTGGTATGTGTCCGTGCCTGTGACGATCTATAACACCGAGCTGTTCAAGCAGGCCGGCTTTGACGCCCCGCCCAAGAACATTGCCGAGATGTTTGAGATGGCGCCCGAATTCCACGAGAAAACCGGCGCTTACCTGTATCTGCCCAGCGGCCTGTATTCCGAAATTCATGGCGAGACCCAGGTCATCTCCGACGATGAGACCGCCGCGACGCTGAATACGCCCGAGCTGCTCACTTATGTGACCAAGATGCAGCAGGGCGCGGCGGAAGGCTGGATGCCTCGTGACGGCTGGGGCGACTGGAATGAAGCCATCAAGATGTATGCTCAGGGCAAGCTGGGCATGATCAGCACCAACACCCAGAGCGTTGTGCGCATCCAGGAGGAAGCGCCCGACAAGTACGAGGTGTCCGAGGTGACCTGGCCCGTCCTGTACGGTCGCGGATTTGCTTACACCAGCGCCTATTATCTGCTGATCCCCAAGGACTCCAAGCATCATGAGGAAGCCATTGACTTCGCCAATTTCGTGACCAACGACGAGAACCAGCTGGGCTTCTCCAAGGTAGCGGCCATCTTCCCCTCCACCAAGGTGGCGGCGGCTGATCCCTACTTCAGCCAGGACATGGAAACGCTGGTGGGCCGTGCCCGCGCCGTCGGCTCCGAGGTCGCCTCTGCCAACGTCCTGCTGTGCATCGACGCGGTGAACGTCCGCTATGACGATATCAACGCCGCCATGGGCGACATCCTGGAAGAGTGCATCTTCGACAGCAGCATTGATCCCCAGAGCGCCATTGACGAGGCTGAGGCCGCCATCAATGACATCCTGGCCGAGGAACAGGCGAGCAAGTAAGGTACTCCCGGCGGCGGGCCATCTCTCCATGCTGGCGGATGGCCCGCCTTTCTTTCCTCTATGGCACAGAAGAACATGGGCTGTGCCGCGCATCATTGGTATAAGGAGTGAACAGGCATGTCTTCAAAAGCCGCGGCCTTCCCCAAAGACAGCGTTTTGGCGCCGAATCTCAAGCTGCCGGTCAACCGTAAGAAGATGTGGCGCAACACACTGATCGCCTGGGCCTTTATGCTGCCGGCCCTGATGGTCATCATGGTCTTCGTTGTATATCCGATCATTTACAGCCTGCTGCTGGCGCTGTTTGACTATTCCGGTATGGGCGCCACCAAGTACATCGGTTTAAGCAATTTCCAAAGAGCTTTCCGGGATAAGGATTTCTGGATTGCCATCCGCAACTCCGCCAAGTTCGTGGTGGTGGTGCCGATTCTGCAGGTGCTTTCCATTGCTCTGGCCGTCTTGGTCAACCAGAAAATCCGCGGCGTGGCATTTTTCCGCGTGCTGTTCTATGTACCGGTGGTCACGTCGATGATTGCCATCTCGATCATGTGGGAATTTCTCTTTGATCCTGACGGCGTGATTAACACACTGCTGATGAATTGGGGCCTGATTACCCAGCCCATCTACTTCCTTTTGGACAAACGGCTGGCCATGCCTTCGTTGATGTTTGTAACCATCTGGCAGGGGCTTGGCTATTACATGATGCTTTACCTGGCGGGACTGCAATCCGTTCCGCCGAACCTGACCGAGGCGGCGCAGATCGACGGCGCCAACGCCTTCGTCAGCTTCTTCCGCATTACGCTGCCCATGCTGAAGCCCTACATCTGGTTCTGCAGCCTGTTCAGCATTCTGTCCGCCCTGGGCGTATTTGACGTTGTATTTGCGATGACCAAAGGCGGGCCCAGCAAGTCCACGCTGGTCATTAACCTGTATACTTATCAGAAGGCTTTCCATAACTTCAAGTTTGGCTACGCGTCAGCCTGCGGTTTGGTGATGAGCGTTGTGACCACCATTTTCAGTCTGATTGTCTTTATTTACGGCAAGAGGGGAGGCATGAGCCATGGTGAGTAATTCATCGACCGTGCGGCTTCACAGGAGGCGCTCCTGGCGCAAGGTCATGCGCAAGGCGATGATCTATCTGCTGCTGGTGATGGTGGCGATCCTTTGCGCGGGCCCCTTTGTGTGGATGGTTTCCACCTCCCTGAAAAGCAACGAGAACGTTTATGAGATGTCCCTGATTCCCAAGCATCCGACCTTGGCGAATTACAGCGGCGTGGTGGAGTTTCTGGAGCTACCCAAGTATTTCGGCAACACCATCATCATCACCGCGAGCGGCATTTTGCTGGATGTGCTGCTGGGGTCTCTGTGCGCTTATCCGCTGGCGAAAATGGACTTTTACGGCAAAAAGTTCGTCATGGGCCTGCTGGTCGCCACCCAGATTCTCCCGGCGTCGGCCGGCACCATTGTCAATTACCTGACCATCTCCCGGCTGCATCTGATGAACACCTTTACCGCCGTGATTCTGCCGGGCGCCACAGGCGTGTTTTCCATCATCCTGTTCCGGCAGGCGTACCTGTCCGTGCCCAATGAGGAGTTGGAGTCGGCCCGCATCGACGGCGCCACGGATACGGTCATCTGGCTGCGCATCATGCTGCCCCACATTGTTCCGACGATTTCCACCATCGTCATTTTCGACTTCATCGGCAAGTGGAACAGCTTCCTTTGGCCCATCATCGTCTGCATGCCGGAAAAGTACCCCATCGCCGCGGCGCTGAACTACTTGAACGGCGTGTTTAACTACAACTTCGGCTACATGGCGGCGGCCACCGTTTTGTCGGTCATCCCCGTCATCGCGGTATTCATTGCCTGCCAGAAGAATTATATCAACGCCGTCGCCGGCGCCATCAAGTAAGGAGGGGGCCTATGGAACATACCCGTCTGCAGCATGTGGGCGTGACCTGCCGCCGTGTCGAGGATACGCTGAAGTTTTATCAGAAGGTGTTCGGTCTGGAAATCGCCCACATCTGGGGCCGCAGGGGCAAGGTATACCTGCTCCACATGGGGGATAACAGCTATCTGGAGTTCAACGAGGAGGAAGACCCGAACATCCCGGTCATCGAGGGCCCGTGGTCTCACATCTGCCTGAAGACCAACGACATTGAGGCCACCTTCCACCACGCGCTGGAAGCCGGTGCGACGATAGGGCACGCCCCGTATCTTTGCGCCACGGATCTATCCGAGCCCCGCGCGCCTGAATGCTATATCGCCGCGCTGACCGGCCCTGAGGGCGAGGGCTTGGGGCTAATTCAGGAGGAAGGGGTGGAGAAGGAGCCCACCCTGCTGCATCACATCGGCATCCATACGCAGGACATCGACGGCTTCGCGGCGTTTTATGAAAAAACCCTGGGGCTGAAGGTGGGCCAGATTTGGAAGGGCGAGTATCCCTCCCGCATCATCGCCCTGGGCGGCAATTCCTGGATTGAGGTCAACACCGGCCATGCCAACCATGCCTATGGCCGCGGCCACTTCGCGCACATCGCCATCAAGAGCAAGAACGTGCCTGAGGATTATGCCAGGGCCATGGCGGCCGCTGGCGCCCCGGTGATTCATGAGCCCATGCTGTGCGATGTTATCGAGGCTCAGCCCAAGCCGGTGCAGTGGTATTCCGCGGGCTTCAAGGGGCCGGAGGGCGAGGATATTTCCATCATGGACGATTTGGCGCCCGGCGTATGGGAACACGCGCCGGCAATGGACTGAGGAGGTTATGCATCATGGCGACGGCATTTCATCACATGGGACTTGTGACGCAGAACCTGGAGGCGACGCTGCGGTTCTATCAGGAAGGTTTGGGCATTCCGCTGTGGCATGTATGGGGCCATGAAAACAAGGATTACATCATGCGCTTGGGCGAGGACAGCTATGTGGAAATCATGGCCGAAAAGCATGAGGGGCCTCTGCCCAAGGGCTGCTGGGAGCGGCTGAATCTGCGCACGGCCAACATCCGCGAAAGTCTTGACCGCGCGCTGGCCAACGGCGGCACGCTGATTGAGGACATCCGCTTTTTCGACGCGGTGGAGGCGCTGCCCAACCCCAAGGCCTATTACAGCGCGGCGGTGCGGGGCGTTGAGGGCGAGAAAATCGGCCTGATTCAGGAAATTGGCGGCGCTGAGGCGGAATGCAGGGTTCATTCCGTCGAGCCGGCGGTGACGGATCTGGAGAAATCCGTCAAGGCGTATCAGCGCGCCTTCGGTTTATTCGCAAGCCCGGTCAGCGAGGATGGCCTCTCCTGCCTGATCGACCTTCGGGACGGCGTTGGGCTGAAGCTGATCCGGCGGACGTTTGAGGCGCCCATGCCCCGGGGCGTGTTTGCGCATATCGCCTTTACGGATGAACACATCCAGCAGCGATATGATTGGGCCGCTTCCCACGGCATGACGGGAACCGTGCCGCCGATGTTCTGCCTGGTGAACGAGGCCACGCCCTTCCCTGTGCAGTTCTGGGCCTCCGGCTTCGCTGGCCCTGACCACGAGGACGTCACCCTCATCAAGGATGTTATCATCTGATGAGCCCCCCAAAAAAAAGGGGGGAACCGCTTGGCTCATGGAAGCGGTTTCCCCCTGATACCGGCGCTGTCAGAAGCCCAGGCTGGTGGGCGAGGCAATCTGCGCCCAGCTGTTCAGCTGAGCGAAGGTGCCGTCCTCCCGGCGCAGGTCGATCACTTCGTAGCCATTGGGCTTGAGGTTGCTCATCCACAGCCGCTGCCAGCCTTCGGCCAGCCGTTCAACGGCCTGAATGGCCTGATTGCACAGCCCGGGCAGTTGATCGGCAGCCCTGCGATCGCCGCCGCGGATGATGTCCGGCGCGCTCTCCCGCAGTGCGCAGCGGGCGGCCGCCGCCTCCGCCAGCAAGCGGCAGAAGGTCAGGAAATCCGCCCAGTCGGGGTTCTGCTCCGCATGGCGGGCGTAGTCGAGGGCCAGGGCCCGGTACCAGTCCGCCAAAGCCATACCCGAGAAATCCCGCTCAAACAGCGGCATCAGCGGATCCTCGTACAGCAGCTGCTTGACGGGATTCACCGTATCGTCCTTGCCGGGCGTCAGTCCGGGAAGATGGTTGAAGCGATCCATGGCCCACATGGCCTCCGCGCCGCAGCCGGTGACGGCCCGGAAGCGATCATCGGCAAGGAGCCGGTCGAAGGAGCCGTGCCAGCAATACTCCGCGTAGGCGTTCAGGCCATATAGCCCGGTGTAAAGCAGATTGCCCTCCGCGCCGTCATCGCCCCACATGGTGGCGATCACCTGGCCGACGCCGCATTCCCGGCAGGCGTCCAGCATGATCCGGCTGGCGCGCAGCGTCTTCTCCAGATCGGCCACCGGGCTGAGCCAGGTGAAGATGCCTCCGGCAAACGCCGTCCGCGCTTCAAACAGCTGATGCTGCTGAAGAATCTGGCGGTGATAGGCGGCATCCTCCGTATAATAGTCCCAATAGATCAGCTCCATATCCTTGGGCACGCCGTCGAGGATTTCCTGGGTAAAGACGCAGTCCCGGGGATAAGAGCCCTGCTTGGAGGCGGAGGCCAGGTGAAAGTGCATGTCGCTCCACATCATGCCGCGCAGGCCGTGGCGGCGCAGAATATCGTGCACGCGGGCCAGATGGCGCCGCATGAGCTTTTCCGGGGCTTCCCAGCCCCATTGATCCAGATGGCGGCCGCGCCCCAGGCTGTAGGCTTCATCCATGCCGATATGCACGCGCTTGCTGGTCAGCGGCGCTGTGACCGCGACAATCATTTCCTCCAGGAGCCGATAGGTATCCTCGCTGTCAACGAGAAGGACGTCGCCCGTGTCGCCGACGTCGCCCAGCCCCGGCCAGCGAAGAGCGCGGCTCATATGCCCCAGCGTTTGGATGCAGGGGATGATTTCAATCCCAAAGTCCAGGGCATATCGGTCGATTTCCCGCAATTCATCGGCGGTATAGCGTCCGCGCAGATAGCCGAAGCGGGGACGAGTCGGCACCGTATAGGTATCCTCGGTATAGAGCATGAGCATGTTGAAGCCCATCAGCGCCATGCGGCGAAGCAGGAGCTTGACGCCTTCCACCGTGGGCACGGCGTTGCGGGAGCAGTCGACCATGGCGCCCAGCTGCTCAAAAAGCGGCGTTTCCTCCGTCTGCCATGGGTGGCGGGACAGGTGCTGGCAGATCAGCCCAAGGCCGCGGAAAAACGCCCGGGGCGTATTGCAGCAGCCCGGCTTCCCGGTTCAGCGTAATGGTCAGGTTGTCGGCATTGGTTACGGCAATGGGATAACCGTCCTCCCGAAGCTCGCAATGGAGCATGGGAAGCAGCTGTGCTAAGCCGACGGCATAGGGCTCAAGCCGGCCGGTCAGGTGCAGAGCAAGCATCGTCATTCCTCCTTTGCGTTACGCTTCCGGGCAGTGAATCATGCGGTGATAAACGCTTCGGGCGGGGCTGGACGCGGGAATTTCCACCGCGCCGACGGAACGATAGAAATCAGCCGCCCCGTCGCACCAGCCGATGACGGCATAGCCGTAGCCGTCCCAGGCCATGGCGTGCAGGCACGACAGCAGCAGCGCTCTGCCCACGCCGCGACCGCGCTTTGTGGGATCAACGCCGATGGGGCCGAAGAAGCCCTTCGCCGTCGCGTCATAACAGGCAAAGCCCACGAGCTGGCTGTCGCGCACGGCCACAAAGCAGCTGTTGGGCTGATGGGCGATGGCCTAGCAGCATTCATTCCGCCAGCCCTCGCCAAAATGCTCCTGAACAAAGGCAAGCAGCGCGGTGTGATCCGGCGGAAGCACGCGCACAACGCGCACACCGCTGACGTCGGGGATGGGCGGAAGCCCCTGGAGGTTGACAAGCATATCCAACGGCATTAACCTTCTTTCGTGATGGTAATTGCTTGTAGTGTATCATCAACGAAGGAAAATTGCAAGTGTAAAGGTTTGCATTCACCATATTTTTCATTAATTGAAGATTATTCACCTAAATCAGAGCATATGCGAGGGCCAGAAATACCTGATTGTGAGGAGCGATACTATGGAAACCTATTTGGGGCTTGACTTTGGAGGCACGAAGCTGCTGATCGGCGAGGTCACGGCAACGGGTGAAATCCTTTGCAGCCAGCGGTATAACACGGGGGTATCCAGCAGGGAGGAGGCCGCCAAGGTGATCCGTCACGCCCTTGAGGACTATCGGAGCCGCATCGGCTGGCGCGGTGAATTGCAGGCGGCTGGCGTGGGCATCGTCGGCGTTACGGATCACAGGCGCGGGCTTTGGATCTCCATCAATCATGAGGTGACCGGCCCGGCGATGCCGCTGGCGGACATGGTGGGCGACATCGTCGGCGTTCCCACGATCATTGACAATGATGTGCGAAGCGCCACCACGGCGGAAATGCTGCATGGCCACGGCAAACGCTCCCACAATTTTGTTTATATCAACGTAGGCACGGGCGTGGCGGCGGGCATGGTCATTGATGGGAAGATCATGCGCGGCGCGCACAACAACTCCGGCGAGGTGGGCCACTTCGTCTGCGATTCAAGCGATCACACGCCCTGCGTATGCGGCCGGGAAGGCTGCGTGGAAAACGTGATTTCCGGCGTTGGCTTTGCCAGACAGTACGAGCTGCTGCGCGGCGAATATCCACACACGCGGATCACGCCCATGGCCAACGGGAGCCTGCATGTGTCGGAGCTTTTCGCCCTGGCGGATGAAGGCGATCCGCTGGCCAAGCGCATGGCCGAGCATGGCGCGGCAACGCTGGCCAACCTGATTATGAATCTGGTGCGCGTCAGCGACCCTGACTTGGTGGTGCTGGGCGGCGGCATTGTCAGTGACGGCTGGCTGCTCAATCGGGTGAAGAAGCTGCTGAATCCCTCCACCATGCGCGGAGTGACGGGCGGCGTGGTGCTGTCGGCCCTGGATTCCGGCAAGGTGGGCCTGATCGGCGCGGCTTCCCTGGGAATGCGATTGATGATGAAAAAGAGGAAGACGGCATGACGGATCGAATCTATCGTGTAGCGATGTTTGTCAGCCCCATGGGGCATGATGTGGCGCGGGTTGCCCAGGTGCTGACGCACTGGCTGAACGAAACCGGTATCTTCAACGTCAGCGTGGTGGGCGTATGTCCCCAGGCGGAAAGAAGCATCCACAGCTTCATGAGCGACACGGCCCGGGTTCGGGCGCAGGATCTGTTCGTTTTCCTCTGCCCGGACGACGAGTGGAGCGATCCGGCGGATCGACGCCTGCTGGAGGAGACCGTGGCCGCCGGTACGCCGATTCTGTTCTGCCACGGGCTGCATCCCTGCTTCCGGGACTGGCCGGAAATGGAGAAGATGATTGGCCTTTTGTGGCGGGAAACGGCCTTCCATGGGGATTTCAATACCTGCCCGGTGCATGTGCCCGGGGCGTGGAGGACTTCGACACGGAGGACGAGCTGTTCTGCCGCCTGGAAAATGTCCATGCCGTTCCCTTGACCACCCTGGTTACCGCCTGGTCTGATCCTGAGAGGGAATCGCGCTGGGGCTTCAAGGGTTCCGGCATGGAAGAGCCGGTGCTGACCACGGGAAGCTATGGCAAGGCCCGGACGGTGGACTTCATCCTGGGGCATGTATGGACGCATTATACCGGCCATGGTCTGATGGAGGACACGCTCATTGCCCTGGCGCCCAGGCAGATCAAAACGCTGTTCCTGCGCAGCTGCGAATGGGCGATCACCGGGAATGTGCGGGTGACCGAGGGTATGTAAAGGAGGCGCGTCATGACGGACTGGCGTAAGGACGTGGCGGAAAGCCTGTATGGGCAGCGGCTGCTTCCGCTGCATCGGGAAGACTCCCTGGAAGCTGCGTTTCCTCAAAAGCGGGTGCAGCGGGCCCTGGCGCTGACAGGCGCGCCGGTTGCCGGGCCGCTGAGCCCGGGAAGCATTGTTCCGACGGCGGATGGGTTTGAGCTGCTGGCTCCCGCACGGGTCGCCTGCTGGCCCCAGGGCGTGGCGCAGGACGGCGACTATGCCAACTGGGGACAGGCCGATGCGTGCATCATGCGCGGCGATGCGGACTGGTCGGGGATGAACCGGCTTCGTTTTGAGGTATGCGCCACGCAATCGGGAGCGGGCCATATGGTGCTGAACGCAGCCGTGGTGACGGCGTCCGGCGACGCTTATGCCCGCGAGGGAGAGACCACCTGGAACCTGACGCCCGGCCTATGGCAGACCTGCTGCTGGGAATTTCCTGAGCTTGATGTGTCCAATGCGCGGATGATCCGCATCTATGCGCTGCTCAACGGCTGCGACACCGTCATGGGCAAGGAATTGCGCTTCCGCTTCCGCCATGTTTTTCTGGAACAGGTATCGCGGCCCGAGCCTTATCATGGCTGGGCCTGCGACAGACTGATCGTCCCCTTGGCGGGCTATATGCGCCACGGCGTGAAGACCGCGCTGGCACCCTGGGATGAGGGGCGCGAATTCAGCGTCACAGCCATGGATGGAGCGGTTTGCTATACCGGGAAGGCGCAGAAGGTTGTCAACGAGAAGGGCTGCTTTGCCCTCCTGGATTTTTCCGCCCTGACGGCATGCGGCGATTACCGGCTGCATTACGGCCCGTGGCGGGAAAGCATTTCCCTGCGGGACGATCTTTTCCGGGAGAGCCTATGGCGCAGCGTCAATTTCCTCTATGGGCAGCGCTGCGGCTTTCCCGTGCCGGGACGGCACAGCGCGTGCCATCTGGACATGATGGCGCGTCACGGAAACACATCCGTCAGCTATGCCGGCGGCTGGCATGACGCGGGGGATGTATCCCAGCAGACGCTTCAGACTGGCGAGGCCGTACAGGTACTGCTGGAAGCGGCGGATCGCCTGCCCACGGCGGATCCGCTGGCGCAGCGGCTGGTGCTGGAGGCGGAATGGGGACTGGATTTCCTGCTGCGCACGCGCTTTGGCGATGGCTTCCGGGCGACAAGCGCGGGCGCCACCCGCTGGACGGACAATCAGCATGGCAACGAGGATGACATCACGGTGCGCGTGCATGACCATCCTTTTGAGAACGTGATGCTCTCCGCCGTCGAAGCGCTGGCGGCCAGGGTGCTTCGGCGCTTCCGTCCCGCGCTGGCGGAGGGCGTGCTGCCCATCGCGGAGGCGGACTTCCGCTTTGGCATCGCGGCTTTCCGTGCCCGCGGCATGGCGCTGCTCAGCATTTTTGAGCACAGCCATGGCTCCGGGATGTCGCTGTATGATGCCGCCATCGCCTTTGCTGCGGGGCAGCTGTATTCGGCCAATGGCGACCCGTCGTTCCTGCCGCTGATGGAGGAGCACATCGAGAAAATGCTGGCCTGCCAGGAGACGGAAGGGCCCCTTCCGGGGGCGTTTTACCGGGATGCGTCCAAGACCATGCTGATGCACTTCAACCATCAGAGCCGCGAGCACCTGTACATGGACGCGCTGATGCTGGCCCTGTCCATCCTCCCGGCGAAGCATGCTGCGTGGGAAACGGCGGCCCGGCGCTACGCCGATTATCTCAGGGAGCTGGCCCGGTGTGGTATGCCCTACGGTATGCTTCCGGCGGGCCTTCACCGCTTGGATGAGGTGGAGCAGGAGGACGCCTTCCGCCTGACCCACCTGTTAGTGGATTATCAGCGTGAAAAGGCGCACTACGCTGCGCAGCTCAATGCGGGCATTCCTCTGGGGGAGGGCCGGGTGGTGCGCATGTTCCCGGTATGGTTCTCCTTCCGGGGAAATTCGGCCGTTCACCTTTCCATGGGCAGAGCGGCGGCGCGCTTGGGAACCTATTTTCATGACGAGGCGCTGCTGGACATCGCCCGGGAGCAGGTTTACTGGCTGCTGGGCAAGAATCCTTTCGACCAATCCCTGCAATACGGCATGGGACGGCGCTATGCCAGTCAATACGCCGTCTTTCCCGGGGAGCTGTCGGGAGAAATCCCGGTGGGCATCCAAACCCGGGGCGATGAGGACGTACCCTTCTGGCCCCAGGGCTGCAATGCTACCTATAAGGAAGTATGGACCAGCAGCGTGGCCCGATGGGTAGGGCTGCTGGCCGTGCCGATGGAGGAAGAATCATGCTGAAAATCGGTCTGATTGATTTTTATCTGGATAACTGGCATACGAATCATTATCCCGAATATATGGCCCTGGCGGCGCAGCGCTACGGTGTGGACATCGCCGTCACGGATGCCTGCGCACTGCGGCAGGCCCCGGAAGGGGCGCTGTCCAACGAGGCATGGTGCCATCGGATGGGCGTTCGGCTGGCGGCGGATGAGCAGGAGCTGATCGGCCGCGTGGATGGCATTATGGTCATGGGCGCGGACGAATGCCTGGAGCATGAGCTGCTGGCCCGCCAGGCGCTCATGAGCGGCAAGCCCGTTTACTGCGACAAAACCTTCGCCCCGGATCTGGCTACCGCCGTGCGCATGTTTGACTTGGCCCAGGCCAACCATACGCCTCTGTTCACCTGCTCGGCCCAGCGGTATGTGATGGAATTGCAGAGCTGGCGTTGCGTCCATCCGGGTCATAGTGCCGTTTTTTGCGCCACCCAGGGCCCGGGTGATCTGCGCAACTACTCCATTCATCAGTTTGAAATGGTAGAGTATATCATGGGCCCCGGCGCGTCCCAGTGTCTTGCCTTCAGCGACGGAAGCAAATGCACCTTCCAATACCGCTATCGGGATGGCCGCGCCGCTCAGGTGGAGCAGGCGGCAAACTTGCCCTTCCGCATGACGGTTTCCGACGGCAAGGAGTCCCGGGATATCGCGGTGACGGACTATTACATGGCGCTGATGTATGCCCTGTGCCGCTTCTTCCAGGATGGGATTCCGCCCGTCAGCCGGGAGGACACGCTGGAAATCATGGCCATGCAGCAGGCGGCTCGTTCCGCGCTGGAAACGCCCGGGCGCTGGATTGACGTACCCGCCTATCAGTAAGCAAAGGAGAATGAATGGCAATGAGGCTGTTGATTGCGCCTACCTTGGAGGAGTTTTACCGTGTGTCTGCCTGGATGATTGCCCGTCAAATCATGGAGAGGCCCGCCTCTGTGGTGGGTTTTGCCACAGGGCGCACCACCACGGGCATTCATCAGGAATTGGGGGGAATCTATCGCACCTATCGCTTCGATACCTCCCGCATGACGGCCTTTGGCATGGATGAGATCACCGGCGTACCCCGTACCTACTTCGGCGCGTGCTATGATATGCTGTTGCGTCAGGTGGTGGAGCCGCTGGAGATTCCCATGGCAAACTATATCATGCCGCCCACCTGCGCCCCGGACATGCGGCAGGAATGCGGCAAGTTCAGCGCGGCCATTGCCGCCCGGGGAGGCATTGATTTTCAGGAGCTGGGAATTGGCGAAAACGGCCATATGGGGTTCAATCAGCCGGGTACGCCGTTTGATTCAACCACGATGCTGGGGGAAATGGATCAGCGGCTGAATCAGCGCATTCATGATGAAACAGGGATCCCCATGGAGGAGCACCTGGGCGGCATCACCCTGGGCATCAAGGACATCATGCAGGCGCGGCACATCATGCTGTGCGCCAACGGCGCGAACAAAACGGACATTGTGGAGGAGGCGCTTTTCGGCCCGGTGACCACGCAGGTGCCCACCTCGATTCTGCAATTGCATCCCAACGTGGATGTCATCCTTGATTCGGAAGCGGGCCGCAAGGTGAAGCGCCATATCCGATCATGATGCGGGCATTCTGATGGATGGGGGTTCTGTTGAAGTCGGCTCAGACCGCCCGTTTTGCAGTGGAAGCCGGAGGGCTTGCGGGCCCGATCTAACTCTCAGGATGAAATAATAAGGCCGTGCGGGTCATCCGCATGGCCTTCATATATTTCTGACAGGATAAGCGTCCTGTTATTCCCCGATTCCCTCCAGCGCCTGCCGCAGGTCCTCAATCAAATCCTCCGCGTCCTCCAGCCCGCAGGAGATACGGATCAGCCCGGCGGGGACGCCGGCGGCGGCCAGCTGCTCCTCGGTCATCTGGCGGTGGGTGGTGGACGCGGGGTTCAGGCAGCAGGTGCGCGCGTCGGCCACATGGGTCTCGATGGCGGCCAGCTTCAGGCGGCCCATGAAGGCCTCCGCCGCCTTCCGCCCGCCGCGCAGCTCAAAGGAGACCACGCCGCAGCCACCGTGGGGCAGGTACTTCTGCGCCAGGGCATGATAACGGTTGGAGGGCAGACCCGGATAGCTGACGAAGCTGACCTCCGGCCTGCCTTCCAGGAATTCCGCCACGGCCTGGCCGTTGGCCACATGGCGGGGCATCCGCACATGGAGGCTTTCCAGGCCCAGATTCAGGTAGAAGGCGTTCTGCGGGGACTGCATGCAGCCCAGGTCGCGCATGAGCTGGCTGGTGCATTTGGTGATGAAGGCGCCCGCCATGCCGAACTTCTCCGCATAGGTGACGCCATGGTAGCTTTCGTCCGGCGTGGTGAGGCCGGGGAACTTGTCCGCGTGGGCCATCCAGTCGAAGCGGCCGCCGTCCACGATGCAGCCGCCCAGGGCCGCGCCGTGGCCGTCCATGTACTTGGTGGTGGAATGGGTCACGATGTCCGCGCCCCATTCAATAGGCCGGCAGTTGATGGGCGTGGGGAAGGTGTTGTCCACAATCAGCGGCACGCCGTGGCGATGGGCGGCGGCGGCGAACTTCTCGATGTCCAGCACGGTGAGGGCGGGGTTGGCGATGGTCTCCCCGAAGACGGCCCGGGTGTTGTCCCGGAAGGCGGCGTCCAGCTCCTCATCGGTGGCGTCGGGGGAAACGAAGGTGGCCTGAATGCCCATCTTGGCCATGGTGACGGCGATGAGGTTGAAGGTGCCGCCGTAAATGGAGGAGGAGGCCACGATGTGGCTGCCGGCCTCGCAGATGTTGAACAGCGCCATGAAATTGGCCGCCTGGCCGGAGGAGGTCAGCATGGCGGCGCTTCCGCCCTCCAGCGCGGCGATCTTCGCGGCCACGGCGTCGCAGGTGGGATTTTGCAGCCGAGAGTAGAAGTAGCCGGAGGCCTCCAGGTCGAACAGCTTGCCCATGGCCTCGCTGGTCTCATAGCGGAAGGTGGTGGACTGAATGATGGGCACTTGACGGGGCTCGCCGTCGCCGGGGGTATAGCCCGCCTGAACGCAGCGGGTGCCAATACGATGATCGGGCATGTGCATCAGACCTTTCTGTGATTGGTGGGGAAAAGCGGTTCTGGTTGGCCGGAAAGGCCGACCTTGTCAGTCGTCCACATCATCCACCCGGGCGGCAGAGACGAGCACCGGGTATTCGCTGGCGGTATCGAACTCCGACGCGCCGATCATCACGGCCATGACGTTGCGGTGCTGATCCCGCAGGTAGAGGATCACGCCCTCGGTGGGGATGCCGGGCTTGCCGCCGATTTGCTCGGCGCGGATGATGGTCTTGCCGGTAAGGTTGTCATTGAGGGTGGTGGGGTCAACCACCTTCCAGTCCAGGGTGGCGAAGGTGTTTTTGTCAAGATGCGCCATGATGGTTTTCCTCCTTGTGTTCATCCAGCTGCGCCCAGGCGGCGGGGTCTTTTCGCGCCTGCGCGAAGTACCAGGCATGGGGACGGCTGAGGGCGAGCTCCGCGTGGCACAGGGCGATGCCCAGGTCAAGCTGGGCGCGGTCGCTGGCGTCCACGCAGAAGCGGGTAGGGGTCACGGACATTTCCCAGGGCTGCAGGTTGAGAGCGGAGGGCGCCATCAGCACCGCCCGGGCCGCGCGGATCATGTCCTCCGGCCAGGCGCGGACATCGCCCCTGCACAGCTTTTCGAGGGGCTTGCGGCGGCGGTTGCCGGGCTGAAGCACGCCTTCCGCCGGATGACCCAGGGCAATCACGCCCAGAATGCTCTCCCCGGGCTGCAGGGGGATGCTCAGCTGCTTTTTGCGGTAGGTGCCGGTGATCCAGCAGGCGGCCAGGTTCATGCCGGCGGCCTCAAGGCACAGGGCTTCGCCCAGGATCCCGGCGTGAAGTCTGGCGCGGGGCATGGCGGAGGACGCGACGACCACCGCCACCGCCTGACAGCCCGTCACCCGGCCGGGCCCCAGCAGCGTGCCGGTGAACAGGCTTTCCTCCACCCGGGTCAGATGCAGGCGGGCGCCGGGAAGCTGGTAGCGACCGGCAATGTAGCTCACCGCGGCCCAGTCGGCGGCGGAAAGCGGGGCGGCATAGTGACGGCAGGAGACCCGCCGGGCGATGACTGGATACAGGCGGGCTTTGTCGCCGGGGTTGAACAGCCTTTCAAGCGCGGGCATGGTCAGGCCTCCTTGGGCAGTTTGATGGCGGAGAGCACTTCACCGACCTTGCCGCGGATGACCAGGTCGGCCAGGTGATCCATGGGCGTCGTATCCCGGTTGATGAGCACCAGATACCGGCCCCGGAAGTCGTGGATCAATCCCGCGGCGGGATAGACCGTCAGGCTGGTGCCGGCGATGATCAGCGTGTCCGCCTGACGGATGGCCCGCAGGGAGGCGGCGACTGTCCGATCATCAAGGCCTTCCTCGTACAGAACGACATCGGGCTTGACCACGCCGCCGCAGCCGCACAGGGGAACGGGGCGGGAATCATCCCTGATGAACTCGGGCGGGAAGAGCTTGCCGCAGCGGACGCAGTAATTGCGGTGGATGCTGCCGTGGAGCTCCAGCACATTGACGCTCCCGGCCTTTTGGTGCAGCCCGTCGATGTTCTGCGTGATGACGGCGGTGAGCAGGCCCATGCGCTCCCAGGCCGCCAGACGGCGGTGGGCGGCGTTGGGCTGGGCGTCCAGGGGAAGCATCTTCTGGCGGTAGAAGCGGAAGAAGGCTTCCGGGTGACGGACGAAGTAGCTGTGGGACAGGATGGTTTCCGGGGCTTCGTCGTACTGCTGATGGTACAGGCCGTCCACGCTGCGGAAGTCGGGGATGCCGCTTTCCGTGGAGACGCCCGCCCCGCCGAAGAAGACCAGGCGCTTGGTTTGTTCCAGAATGGCTTGCAGGGTCATGGGAGCCTCCTTTCAGGGTGTCGCCAAAGTGTCACAGCCGGTACAGATCGGAGAACTTCTTTTGCAGGTAGGAGGTGTAGCACAGGGGATCGAAGTCCGCGCCCATGGCATTGCGCAGCAGCTGCTCCGGGGTCAGCAGCTTGCCATAGCGATGGAGCTTTTCGCCCAGCCACGCGGTGATGGGCGTCAGGTTGCCCCGTTCCACCGCGGGCCAGACATCGACATCCTTTTCCATGGCGGAAAGCATCTGCACGCCGTAGGCGCTGCCCAGGGCGTAGCTGGGGAAGTAGCCGAAGGAGCCCCCGGACCAGTGGCTGTCTTGGAGGATGCCCCGGCGGTCGTCGGGCACGTCCACGCCCAGGTATTCCTTGTACATCCGATTCCACAGCGCCGGAAGCTCGTCGACGCCCACGTCTCCCGCCATCATCAGCTTTTCCATTTCGTAGCGGATCATGATATGGACGGCGTAGGTCAGCTCGTCCGCCTCGGTGCGGATGAGGGAGGGCTCGGCCTTGTTGACGGCGGCGTAGAGGGTTTCCGGGGTGACGCCCGCCATCTGCCGGGGGAACAATTCGGCCATCACCGGCAGCACGGCCCGACAGAAGGGCAGGCTTCGGCCGATGAGGTTCTCATAGAAGCGGCTCTGGCTTTCGTGGAGGCCCATGGTGGCGCCGGTGGCCAGGGCGGTGAACTGGATGTCGTCCCCGGTGCCCAATTCGTACAGGGCATGGCCGCCCTCGTGGATGACGCTGTACATGCTGGAGGCCACGTCGCCTTCCAGGTAATGGGTGGTGATGCGCACATCCCACTTGTTGAAGTTGGTGGTGAAGGGATGCTCCGTTTCCGCGATGCCGCAGCGGGCGCGGTCGATGCCCATCATCGCCATCAGCCGGTCGGAGAAGACGCGCTGCTGCTGGATGGGGAAATCCCCATGGAGGAAGTCCGTGCGGGGCGCCGGGCAATCCTTGACGGCCAGGATGACGGGGGTCAATTCCTTGCGCAGGGTGGCGAAGAAGGGATCCAGCGTGGCGGTGGAGGCGCCCTTTTCGTAGGTGTCCAGCAGCACGTCATAGGCGGGCTTCGTGTCGTCCCGGTAGGCGGCGAAGCGGCGCTCGGTGTCGATCAGGCGGGCCAGGTAGGGCGCGAACATGGGGTAGTCGCTCCTGACCTTGGCCTCGTGCCACACGGCGTTGGCGTCGGTCAGCAGGGCCTGATAGGCGGTGTATTCCGCCATGGGGATGCGGGTCAGCTGGTCGTAGTCCTCCTTGAGCAGCTCGGCCTGACGGCGGACGGCGGGGCTGACCTGGTCGCCCGCGTCCAGCAGGGTCTCGAAGCACGCCCGGATGCGGTCATTCACCAGCAGCTGATAGCTGACGCCGGAGAGGTAGGCCATGGTCTGGCCCCGCCCCTTGTAGGAGGCGGAGGGCGCGGCGGTGTCCCCGTCCAGGGAGAGGACGCCCATGGCATGACCGTAGGCATGGGCGGCTTCGCTGTATTCTCTGAGCGTCTCAACGGCTTGATTCAGGTTCATGGGCTTGACCTTCTTTCAACAGTATTATTCGGCTTCCCGCAGCTCGGCGGGCAGGCGGCGCTTCCAGCGGCCCTGGCGGTAGACGATCACGGACATCACCATGCCCATCACCCAGGAGAACAGCAGGCTGCCGAAGATGGCGTCGGGGTGGCCGTTGGGATAGTCCGCCGAGCGGGTGAGGAAGGCCAGCAGGTAGGCCAGGGGCATCCGCAGCACCACCGTGCAGATGATGGAGATCCACATGGGCAGCATGGTTTCCCCGGCGCCGCGCATGTTGCCCTGCAATACCTGGGTTACGGCGAAGCAGATGTACCCCAGGGCCAGCCAGCGCAGCGCCCGGGTGCCGATTTCCAGGGTCAGCGGGGTGTTGGTGAACATGTTCAGCAGCTGATGACCAAAGAGCAGGATGCACAAAACCAGCACGGCGGACGTACCCAGAGCCAGGCCCATCAGATCTTTGGTGCCCTGCTTAAGGCGATCCACCCGGCGGGCGCCGATGTTCTGCCCGGCAAAGGTGGTGGCGGCGGTGCCGAAGGTGAAGTTGGGCATCATGGCGAAGCCGTCCACACGCATCACGGCGGTGCTGGCCGCCATGACCGCCTCGCCCATGGAATTGGTGAGGCTCTGCACCACGATGGCGGACATGGAGAAAATGGCCTGGGTGATGCCGGCAGGCAGGCCCAGCAGGCAAAGCTTTTTGGTCAGGGGGCCGTCGGGCCGCAGGGTGTGACGATTCACATCGCATACATCGCGCATGGTGCAGAGGCGGACAAAGCAAAGTACGCCGGAAATGGCCTGGGCAATGATGGTGGCCCAGGCGACGCCCGCGATGCCCATGCCGAAGCTGGCCACAAACAGCACATCCAGCACGATGTTCAGCAGGCTGGCCAGCACCAGGAAAATCAGCGGGAAAACGCTGTCCCCCAGCCCGCGCAGCACGCCGGACAGGATGTTGTACAGCGCGCAGCCCAGAATGCCCAGGAAAATAATCTGCAAATAGGTGACGGCGCCGATGGCCACGTTTTCCGGCGGGCGCACCATGGCAATGAGCGCGGGGGAGGCGAAGTACCCCACCACGGTCATCAGCAGGCCGCAAAAGACGGTCAGGGAGATGGCGCTGCCCACCACCTTGTTCAGCGTGAGGCGATCCTTCGCGCCGAAGAACTGGGCGGCCAGGATGCTCGCGCCGGTGGACACGCCCATAAACAGCACCAGCAGCAGGTTCAGGATGGGGCCGGAGGTACCCACGGCAGCCAGGGCGGTATCCCCGATGTACTGGCCCACCACAATGGAGTCCACGGTGTTGTAGAGCTGCTGGGCCAGGTTGCCGATCAGCAGCGGCACAGCGAACTTGACCAGCCCCGTCATGGGCTTGCCCTGGGTCATGTCCTGGACGCCGAAAAAGGAGCGGAGCCGGGCGGTGACGTTCATGATAGCATTCATCCTCACATCTATATATTACCTGTCTATTGTAGCAGTTTTGAAGGGATTGCGCAATGATCTTCGGCGGAGAAGCCGGTGTTTTTGCTGTACTTGAGAAAAGTGGTTAACATTCCAAAAGAAGTATAGCAACACAAGAAATTCATACATTTTTAACTATTGTTAACAAAAATTGTAGGTTTGTCAAACAAAATAGACAGAGAAGGAGGAGAGGAGGTCAGAGGGAGAAGCCCAGTTGAGGGGGCGCATAGGACATTTTTAACTATTGTTAACAAAAATACCCTTTACATATTCTTGAACATGTGTTATGATATATACTTCATAAGAAGTATTAATGAACAGATTCTATATAGCTTGATCGACCGACCTTGCGTTCCGTAAAGGAGGCGATACCATTGAATATTTGAGAAGGACTGAATGAGCGGAGTGTAACGCGGAAAACCGAAAGGAGAATGACCATGATGAAACGGCTATTGGCAATCGTGATGGTACTGGTTTGCGTATGCTCCTTTGCGTTTGCGGATGATGATGTGACGATTCCTGCGGATAAGACATCCAAAGCAGGGACGTCACTGACGAAGCAGGATAAGTCGGCACAGCCGCAGCTTGACGTTTACAAGATTGATCCGGGGTCGACGATTAAATTCTGGATCTATCGGAATGGGTTGGCGCAAGTGACGAGGACGTACGAAGTTTCAACAGGAAACGATTGGAAAATTGAATATAACAATAGCGGCAATATGGTGAAAGGTGCAAAATACCATAGTGTATGGAAAAAAACTACACAAGGCAATGTAGCAACTTATATCCATTTTGCATTTGTACCTTGATGCAAGGCGGGGGCTTCCTCATGCAGGAAGTCCCCATTGCCTTTTGTAAGTTCTGTTTTGATGAAAGTGAGGAATATGGGCATGAAGAAGCAATGGACAATGGTGATTATGTTTATGACAATCTTCCTCTTGTTTCTCGTAGGTGCAAATGCAGAAACGGTATGCAGGGTAAACGAAACACAAAGCATCGCAGGAATCTATACAGACCAGAACAACGGTGTTTACATTTTGACCAGCGAAGCACTGTACCATTGGGATGCGGAAAAGAATCAAAGCGAATGTGAAATGGTCACAGCGGATGTTGAAAATATAGCGGTGCTGGTTGCCGCTACAGATAGGCTTTATGCGGTTCGGACAGATCACGAGATCGTTTACTGGGTGGGCGATGCGTGGGCGATGCTCCGCGAATCGCAGCCAGACAAGCCGGAATTGAGAAACGGCAAAGCGGATGCCGCGTATGACCGGCTGTTCTATACATACCGCGATGAAAATGATCGCATTTACTTGCAATCTTTTGAATTTTCCACCGGGAACGTTGAGGAGCAGATAGGCTTTCCGCAGAGACAGTTTTGCTATGATGCGCAGCTTGACCGACTGGTCTGCCTGAGCGATGAACAGAGCGAAGAAGGGGAAATGCTGCTGCTCTCCTATGACTACCGCACAGGGAAGGTGGACGGTAGTTACCCGATACGAAGGTTGAATGCCAATATCAAAGCGTGGGCTTACAATGCAAAGGAAGGCATGTACTATTTCAGCACACGCGACCGGGTCTACCAATACGCCTTAAATGGGTCAGCAGAGGTGTTTTGCAACGAGCAAAGCGGCATCATGACTGCTTTTGGCAAAGGACAGATTGCCCTTGTGGGCTTCCAGGATGGATGGGAAGTGCAGGTCTTCGGTGCCAGTGAAAATGAAACAACGCTGGTGATGCTGAACCACTATACCGTTTACGCTGACGACTTCACCCGCCAGACAGGCATCCAGGTCGTGAGCCAAAATGTTCAGGGCGAATCCGCCATGTGGGATATTTCACAGCTGATGTCCACACGAGATCCATCGGTGGATATTTTCGCTTTTTTCATGGACGAGGGTTTGGAGCAAGTGAAGCGCAAGGGCTACTTTGCCAGCCTGGACGGCAGCGCCGTGCTGGCGCAGGCGGAAAACGAACTGTACCCCGCCATCGCCCGGCACCTGCGCACGGAGAACGGTGTGCTGGCCGTGTGGCCCGTCTACGCGGAAGCCCTATATCGCATGACCGATACGGCCATGCTGAACAAGTATGGCTATGAAGCGCCAACGACCTTTGACGAGTTGCTGGACATCATCCCCGCCATCCTTGAGAGCGACCTGCTCCGAGACGAGGAGTATGTGCTGTTCGACACCATGGCTTATACACGAGGAGATATGTTTGTGTATCTGGTGCAGAATTACATGCTCACCTGCATGACCAAGGGCGTGCAGGTAGACTTTAACACAGACACCTTCCGTCATTTGGCGCAGCGTGTCCTGACAGAACCTGGGGAGACCGATCCTTGCCCCAGAGGCGAGGAAGGAACGGAGGAGGCGCTCTTTGCCCTCACCTGCGGCTGTAACGTGATTACGCCCAATATACTCCCGCCCTTGCGGCTGTCCGAGGAGGACGGCGGCATCCTGACGGATGTGACGGTGCTGGCCGTCAACCCATACTCCGAGCATCAGCAGGAGGCCATAGCCTTCCTGGAATTCATGGCCACCAAGCGCACCGCCGAGGATTACGGCCTCTATGCTTCCATGACCGAGCCCCTGGCGTACCCCGGCGCGCAGGAGCATCTCGATGATCTCCGCGCCCAGGAAAGTGCGCTGCTGGCCCAGACGGACGGGATGGACGAGACCGAGCGCCAGGACAAGCTGGCAGCGCTCCGGTTGGAAATCGCGGACGCGGAAACGTATCTGTACCAGGTCTCGCCGGAGACCATCGCGAATTATCACCGGCTTTCCGAGCAGTTTGTTGTCCTGGAGGAAGCCATGGCGGTGGACGGCCAGCGGCTGCAGGGGCTCATCGCCATGACGGCGGAGGGCGACTTCCCCCTGGAGGACTTCATCCGTCAGGCCAACGAATACGTCTGGATGGTGGAGGCGGAGCGGGGCGGCAACTGAAGGATGCCCCCTTTACGCGCGGGCAAAAATCGTTTATAATGGAGGTATCATCATCGCGGAGGGATCATTATGCGCTGCCAATACTGCAACTGCACGGAAAGCAAGGTCATCGACTCCCGCCCCACGGAAGAGGGCAACAGCATCCGCCGCCGCCGGGAGTGCGTGAACTGCGGACGGCGCTTCACGACCTACGAGAAGATCGAGCTGCTTCCGCTGATGGTGGTCAAGCGCGACGGACGCCGGGAGGCCTTCGACGCCACGAAGATCAAGGGCGGCGTCCTTCATGCCTGCGAAAAGCTCCCCGTGTCCATGCAGCAGGTCAACGACATGACCACCCGCATTGAGCAGGCGGCCTATGCCGGCATGGAAGGGGAAATTTCCAGCCAGCGCCTGGGCGATATGGTGATGAACGAGCTCAAGGCCACCAACGACGTGGCCTATGTCCGCTTTGCCGCCGTTTACCGCAAGTTCACCGACCTGGGCACCTTCATGGATGAATTGCAGAAGCTGGTGAACGAATCCAAGCAGGAGGCGGAATAAGGCCGCGCCGATGAACCCGTATGCCGTCGGAGCTTTCAGGACAGCATAGCACGGTGGAAGGCGCGCCTTCAGCAAAAGAACGAGGGGCTGACAGCCCGGCAAAGGAGCGAATGGTATGCGGATCGCGGTAGCCTATGAAAATGGACAGGTTTTTCAGCATTTCGGCCATACGGCGCAGTTCAAGCTCTATGATACGGCGGACGGCGCGGTGACGGCCTCCCGCGTGGTGGATACGGAGGGCGCCGGTCACGGGGCGCTGGCGGACTTCCTGTGCAAGCAGGAGGCGGAGGCGGTGATCTGCGGCGGCATTGGCGGCGGCGCCAGGGCTGCGCTGGGCCAGGCGGGCATTCTGGTCTATGGCGGTGTGCAGGGCGGCGCGGATGCCGCCGTGGCCGCTTACCTGCGCCATGAGCTGGCCTATGACCCGAACGCCAAATGCGACCACCATGACCATGAGCATGGCGAGGGCCACGCCTGCGGCGAGCATGGCTGCGGCAGCCACGGCTGTCACTGAGCTGAACATGAATAAGCGACCCCGGCTGTGTTTCAGGCAGTCGGGGTCGCTTTGCATAGCGGTCAGCGGCGTACGCTGCTTGATGGAAGGGACGAAGCCGTGCTGCCGACGCGCTTCAGCGTATCCTGGCACCAGGAAAAGAGCAGCGCGAAGGCCTCCGGGAAGTCGGAGGCGTCGTCCCACGGCCCCATGGCCCGGGCCAGCACCGCCGCGTCCGCGCCGGAAAGCAGGGCCAGCAGTTGCGCCTTGGTGGGGATGAACGCGCCGTGCTCCAGATAGTACAGATTTTGCAGGATGAAGAAGACGCCCTTGTACAAGGCGGGCAGCTGCCGGGCGCATTGTTCCCGTTCCGCGTGGATGTAGCTGTGGCAGAGCGCATGGTACAGGTTGTTCACGCTGAGCTGGACAAACCGGCGGATGTCGTGGGGCGTGTACGCGGGCACAAGGGGCGCCAGGGTGTGGTAGTAATCCTTGGTGGTGTGGAGCAGGTGGGCGATCTCCAGCGGATTCCAGCACGCCAGATCCGCCTTGCCGCAAATGAAGCCGCAGGAAAGGTCGGGCCTTTCCAGGGTTGCGATGATGGCGCGGTAATCATCCAGATCGGCGACGGTCAGGCCGTCCACAACCACCATGATGTCCAGGTCGCTGTTCTCGTTGGCCTCGCCCCGCAGATAGCTGCCCTGAAGACCAACGTAGGCCAGCCGATCGGCATAGCGGGCCTTCAGCAGGGGGATGAGCCGGGACATGTAGCTTTCGGCATCCAGCATGGCGTACTCCTTTCAGACAAGGCGCGCAAAATCAAAAAAGTGGCTTTTGCCACTTTCAGACCATCAACAAAGTCCCGGGAGGTGTCGGAGGGCCCGCATGCCCTCTGACTGCTTATCAGAAACTGACGACATGTGCGTCAGTTTTTGTGCTTTTTCGGTAGAAAAAGCTTCCTTACACGAACGAACGGCCGGGAGAACGGCGCAGCCGTTCGACCAGTGAGTGAGTGCAAAACTCGACAAAGTGGTGTAAGCCACTTTGTCGATACATTGTATAAGATGGAGCGGGTGACGGGAATCGGACCCGCGTAGCCAGCTTGGAAGGCTGGAACTCTGCCATTGAGTTACACCCGCAAAAAATTTGGAGCGGTAGACGGGGCTCGGACCCGCGACCTCCACCTTGGCAAGGTGGCGCTCTACCAACTGAGCTACTACCGCATATCATATGGAATTGCAGGGACTCACCGGGGAAACCGTGCGGACGAAGAGACTCGAACTCTTACGCCCAAGGACACCAGATCCTAAGTCTGGCGCGTCTGCCATTCCGCCACGTCCGCACATCAGCCAAGGTATGGCAGGATGGGATGTGACCCATTGGAGATTCGAACTCCAGACACCTTGATTAAAAGTCAAGTGCTCTGCCAACTGAGCTAATGGGTCATACATGCTGGGGTGGCAGGGCTCGAACCTGCGAATGCGGGAGTCAAAGTCCCGTGCCTTACCACTTGGCTACACCCCAACGCAGGTCAACTATTAGCCGCCATTGGCAGCAAAACAAGGAAAATGGGGTGAGTAGTGGGACTCGAACCCACGGTCTTCAGAGCCACAATCTGACGCGTTAACCAACTACGCTATACCCACCATATGATCGCGCGCCTGGAGGGGCTCGAACCCCCGACCCACGGCTTAGAAGGCCGTTGCTCTATCCAACTGAGCTACAGGCGCAGGCCGCAGAACAGGATTCCTCCAACGGGCATCGACGTCATGAGCCGTTCGCATCAAGCCAATGCGCCGCCTCGCTGACAGTGATAAATTATAGCACCCGACCCGCGCCCTGTCAAGCGCTTTTTCGCAATTCGGCGGAAATTCCGTGGAAAATTTCGCGCAGGGCGCGGTCGTCAGCGCAGGAAGTGGCGCAGCCAGCGTTCCTTTCCTTCGGTATAGGGCATGTAGCGCAGGGAAAGGTCAGGCCAGCGCCCCTTGCGCACGATGCTTTTTTCATGGCTGAAGGCCTCGAAGCTGCGCCGTCCGTGGTAGCTGCCCATGCCGCTCTCACCCACGCCGCCAAAGCCCATATGGCTGGTGGCCAGGTGGATGACGGTATCGTTGACGCAGCCGCCGCCGAAGCGCAGCGTCCGGGTGTAGCGCTCAATGGCCGCGGGGCTTTGACTGAAAAGGTAGCAGGCCAGGGGGCGCGGACGCTCCTGAACGAAACGGAAGGCCTCGTCCAGGCTGTCCACCGCGATGACGGGAAGCAGCGGGCCGAAGATTTCCTCCCGCATCACGGGGGCGTCCGGGGAAACGTCTGCCATCAGCGTGGGCTGAATGCGCAGGGTGCTTTCATCCCATCCGCCGCCGTAAACCACGCGGGCGGGGTCGTTCAGCGCCGTCAGCCGGTCGAAGTGCCGGCGGCTGATGATGCGGACGTACTGCTCATTGCGCAGGGCGTCCCCGGCCATTTCGTCAAAGGCCCGGGCGAGGTCGCGCAGGAGCGGCTCCTTCACGCTGCGCTCCACCAGCACATAGTCGGGGGCCACGCAGGTCTGGCCCGCGTTGAGCAGTTTGCCGAAGGCGATGCGCCGGGCGGCCAGGGGGATGTCGGCGGTGGCGTCCACCAGCACGGGGCTTTTGCCTCCCAATTCCAGGGTGACGGGGATCAGGCGCTCGCTGGCGCGGCGCATGACCTCCCGGCCCACCGCCGCGCTGCCGGTGAAGAAGATTTTGTCAAAGGGCTGATCCAGCAGGGCCTGGTTTTCCGCCCGTCCGCCCTGTACCACGGCAATATAGTCCTCCGGGTAGCAGGCGCTGAGCAGTTTGCTCAACGCGCGGGAGGTGGCGGGCGCGTAGGCCGAGGGCTTGACCACGCAGCAGTTGCCCGCCGCGATGGCGCCGATGAGGGGCGACAGCGTCAGCAGCACAGGGTAATTCCAGGGGGACATGACGAGGCACACGCCGTAGGGATTCCGCACGGTGAAGCTCCGGGCCGGGAACTGCGAAAGCGGCGTATGCACGGGACAATGGCGGGCATAGGCGCGCAGATGGCGCAGCATGTGCCGCAGCTCCGCCCTCGTCAGGCCGATCTCGCACATGTAGGCCTCCGCGCCGGACTTGCTCAGATCCTCCCGGAGGGCGGACAAAAGGGCTGATTCCCTTTCCCGCAGCGCCCTGTCCAGGCGAAGCAGGGCCTCCCTGCGGAAGGCCAGGTCAAGGGTTCGTCCGCTGTGAAAGGTCGCCTGCTGCCGGGCCACAAGGGCCCCGATGTTCGCCGTGCCGGGATGCTCTGCCATGGGTCGTCGCCTCCTGATGCCAGGATAAGCCCTGGGCGGCATTCTGTCAATCCCTTGGGCAGGGTTCAGGCGGAAAGAGGATTTTCCCTGCCGGGGGGCGAATATTGCCATCAGCGTTGTGCTTGCGGGCGGCCTGCTCCGCCCAGCGACATCAAGGAGGTCATTGCCATGGCGATTACGCCCCATGATATTGCCAAAATGCTGGATCATTCCCCCCTGCAGCCCTTTTTGACCGAGGACGACGTTCGCAAGGCCTGCGAGCTGGCCCTGCGGTACGACTGCGCCTCCGTCTGCTGCCGCCCCTGCGACGTGCCACTGGTGGCATCCCTGCTCAAGGACAGCGATGTGAAAATCTGCACGGTCATCGGCTTCCCCCACGGCGCCCACGAGACCGCCGTCAAGCTGGCGGAAGCCCGTCTGGCCCTGGACGAGGGCTGCCAGGAGCTGGATATGGTCATCAACATCGGCAAAATGCTCCACGGCGACGAGGCCTACGTTCAGGAGGAAATCCGTCAAATTGCGGAGGAAGCCCACCGAAGGGGCGCCATCCTCAAGGTGATCCTGGAGACCTGCTACCTCACCGACGCGCAGAAGGTGCGGGCCTGCCAGCTTTCCGAGGCGGCGGGGGCGGATTTCGTCAAGACCTCCACAGGGTACGGCTCCAAGGGCTGCACCATCGACGATTTGAAGCTGATGCGGGCTTCCGTGTCCGATCGGGTGCGGGTGAAGGGCTCCGGCGGCATCCGCGACCTGGATACGGTGCTGACGGCCCGGGCCGTGGGCGCCAGCCGGTGCGGCGTGTCCGCCTCCGAAAAAATCCTGCTGGAGGCTGAAAAGCGGTACGCCGAGGGTACCCTGCGGGAAATTGAGAATCTGAAAGAGATGAGCGGCGGCTATTGAGGAGGGAGCAACATGGCGGCATTGACGGAACTGCCCAACATCGGCCCGAAGCTGTCCCAGCAGCTGCATGATGTTGGCATCGACACCGAGGAGGCGCTCAGGGCTGTGGGCGCGGAGGCGGCCTGGCTGCGGATTCAGGCCATGGACCCCTCCGCCTGTCTGCTGCGCCTGATGGCGCTGGAGGGCGCGGTGCGGGGCGTGAAGAAGACGCTGCTTCCGCCGGAGAGAAAGGCGGAGCTGCAGGCCTTCTATCATGAAAAGAAGCTTCCACGGAAATCATAAATGAAAAAAGCCGCCGGTCAGGAGCAATACCCTGGCCGGTGGTTTTTGCGTATTGTCAGGAAAATCCCGGGGAGCTTGCGGCTCCCCTTTTTTATTCCCAGCTGGGGAAGAGCTGGGTGAAGGTTTCGTAATGATCCGGCGTGTAGTATACCAGGCCGTCGGAGGAATAAACAATGCGGTGGGGGCCGCGGCGGCCCGAAACGTAATAGCAGTCCGCCTCATACCAATGGCGGCCCCGGGCGGCGGGCAGACGCCCCTCGTAATTGCCGAAATAGTCCCCGCCGAGGGAACAGCCGGGCGCCACGTCGCTGACGCTGTTGATGCGGCTGTCCCAGCCCTGATCCTCGGCTTCATCAGCGGTGATGAAGTTGGGGGGCAGCTGGCCGTGGGCAAAAAGGTAGTCGGCAATGGCCTGGGGCGATGTGATGGGCTGCTGCGCCTCGGGGGATGCCTCGGGGGATGCCTCGGGGGAAGGGAGGGCGGGCAGATCCACAAGGCCTGCCTGGCCCGAGAAAAGGAGCACCAACAGGGCGAGCAGGGTGATGAGAAGGGTGCGAAGGTTGGAACGAGTGAACTTTTTCATTTGTGATACCTCTCCCCCGCGCGAATTTTCATGGCCCGGTAGATTTGCTCCAGCAGCATGACCCGGGCCAGCTGATGGGGGAAGGTCATCTTGCTCATGGAAAGCTGCTCGTCCGCCCGGGCGATGACCTTTTCCGACAGCCCCAGGGAGCCGCCGATGACGAACACGATGTCCGACGCGCCCCGGGTCTGCAATTCCGCCATATGCCGGGAAAGGGCCTCAGAGTCCCACTGCCTGCCGGGGATGGTCAGCGCGATGACGTAATCTCCCGGGCGGATGCGGGCAAGCAGGGCCTCGCCCTCCTTCTCCCGGATTTGCGCCTCGATGGCCGGGGAGGAATGGCTGGGCTCGGCCAGGTCGGGAAGCTCGACCACCTCAAAGCGGCCGTAGCGGCTCAGACGTTTGAGGTATTCGTCCGCCATCATGCGGTAGGGCTTTTCCTTCATGCGGCCCACGGCCAGGATGGTCACGCCCATGGCTGATCCTCCCCGCCGGGCAGCTCCACGGCATATTTTCTGTCGTCCATGGGGTCGAAGCATACCGTCACTTCATCCCCGGGCTGCACGCCGGGAGCAAAGACGTTGTGGCTGCGCAGGGTCACGGGAACGGTGCTTTGGGGCGGCGTGCAGGTGACATACACCCGGTAGGGGCTTCGGCGGTTGAGCTTCAGGGACGGGTTGAGGGCGATGCGCTCCACCGTGCCCCGGACGCGGGTTCCGTAAAGGGCCAGGTCCTCCCGGCGGGCTTCGGCGCGACTGAAGCCGATGTGGATGCCCAGCCCCACGCCCAGGAAGGTCACGCCCATGGGCAGGAATGTCCAGCCGCAGATGAACAGGTCGAGGGTGTCCTCGTCCATGCCGGCGCTGCTGAACAGCGACAGGCCGCGATGGGCCAGGGACAGCAGCATTCCCCCGCCGACGCAGGTGAACAGCAGACCGATTCCGCCAAAGGTAAACAGGAAAATGCGGCGCATGGTTTTCATGTTACGGCACCTCGCATGAATGGAATGGACTGGTATGGGCTTCGATGTAGGCTTCAAGGATGGGATTGAGCCTGTCGGCCTGACGCATGGGGAAGTCGTGCCCCGCGCCCGGAAGCATGAGCGTTTGACAACGGGGATTCTGGCCAAGAAGCCGCAGGGAAGCGCGCATATCACGGGTTTCCCTGCCGCCGCAGACGGCCAGCATGGGAAGCTCCGCCTGCCGGTAGGACGGAAGGGTTGCGATGTCGAGCGTGTTGGCAAAGAAGGAGCGATAGACCCGCCCGGTCATCTTCCCGGCGTCCCTGACCAAAGCATCCGACTGCGCTTCGGTGTAGTGCCAGTACCTCCCCTGAAGCCGCACCAGCCATGGCTGCCGCAGCATGCTTGCGGCAAGCCCGGACAGGGCAACGTAGGGCCGGATGGATGTCGGCGTCGGGTTGACCCACGCGCTCAAAAACACCGCAAAACGGAAACGGTCAGGACGCTCGCTGACGAGCATCACGGCCAGCTGTCCGCCGAGGGAATGACCAATGACCCCGACTTTTTCATTGCCCAGGATTTCAAGCAGTGTCCAGAGCGCCTGCTTGGTCTGCATGGGATCATAAGCGACCTCCGCCGCCTGTCCGGCGCCGGGCAAATGCGGTACGATCAGGTGATAGCGGTCGGCAAAGCGGTATTGCTGGCAAAAGGTATCCAGCGCGCCCGCGCCGTGCAGAAGCAGAATGGTTGGATGCCGCCGGTCTCCATATTCATCATAGTGCAGCATAGGCCGCCTCCTTGGCGTTCAGGCCAATGCCTTCAGCGCCTCCGCAAAGAAGGCCAGAAAGCCCTTGTCAATGGTGGAAAGCCCCCGCGGCTTGACGGTAAGATCGTGGTAATACTGCCCGGTGGCCATGTCCATGGACAGACTGTCCAGGGGGAAGCCGGGCGCCCGGTGCGCATGCGGGCGGCTTGTGAGGATGAAGGGCTCGCCGGAAAGGCTGTCGTCCATGGAGGTGAAAAGCTGCTCGTTATTGATCGCCAGACAGATGGCGTTGCGGTATCGGCCGATGAGTTGGCCGCCGTGCCGCGCCGCTAGCTGGCTGTAATAAGCGATCATTTCCTCGTCGCTCAGTTCCCGGCTGCCCACCCGACGTACATGGACGCCCGGCTGCTCATCGTCGGCCAGACCGTCGAAGTACAGCCCGGAATCGCAGGAGAACACAGGACGGCGGAAGGCGGCATAGTAGGCCCTGGCCTTGATGATGGCATTATCAAGAGGATTGCGGCCGCTTTCCTCCACAGGGGGGACGGCTAGGCCGATGTCCGCCGGGCCGTCGATGATAAGGCCCAGGGAGCGGATCAGCTGCTGCATGGTTGCCAGCTTGGCAGGATTGGTGGTGCCGTAGATCAGGTGCATGATGCAGATACCTCCTTATAGCGTCGTGGGGAGACGCAGATCCTCCCGGCGAACCTTGTCCCAGCTGAAAACCGCCGTCAGCTCGGGCAGGGCAGCGGGGCGGCATTCCTCCAGCAGCCCGGCGCTGTACGCCAGCGCGCCCAGGATTTTCTCCGGGGTGAAGCGCTTCGATAGGGCCGTCATGTCCAGATCCCGATCCCGCTTGGCCAGTCGGCGGCCGTCGCTGTCCATGAGCAGGGGGATGTGCGCATAGCGCGGCGGGGAAAAGCCCAGCAGGCGCTGCAAATAAAGCTGCCTGGGGGTGGCGGAGAGAATATCCCGGCCCCGCACCACCTCGGTCACGCCGCTGAGGGCGTCATCCACCACCACGGCCAGCTGATAGCCCCACAGGCCGTCCGACCGCCGAAGGATGAAGTCGCCGCAATCCCGGCGAAGGTTCTCACGCTGATGGCCGAAAAGCCCGTCCGTGAAGGCAAGCTCCTCATCAGGCGTTCTCAGGCGGATGGCGGGGGCGCGGCGGATGGCGAGCCGGGCGGCTTCCTCCGCCGTCAGGTGAGCGCAGGTGCCAGGATACACACGCTGGGTGTCGCCCAGGTTGGGGGCGGCGCCGGCGGCCAGCTGGGCCCGGGTGCAGAAGCAGGGATAGGTCAGCTCTGCCGCCGTCAGCCGGTCGAGATACCGCTGGTAAACCTCTCCCCGGCGGGACTGCCACAGGGGCTCCTCGTCCCAGTCGAAGCCCAACCAGCGCAGGTCGTCGATGATCCGCTGCCCCAGGGCAGGCGGACAGCGAGGGATGTCGATGTCCTCAATGCGCAGGAGGAATCGTCCGCCCTGGCTGCGGGCGGAGAGGTACGCCAGCAGGCAGCACAGCACATTGCCCAGGTGCAGCCTGCCGCTGGGGGTGGGGGCAAAGCGACCGGTGACAGGCTGCATGGGAGCGCCTCCCTTTACGTCATGTTGTTGCGGAAGCCGGTACAATTGTATCACGCCGCGCCATCGGGGGCAAGACTGCCATGGGAAAAGTTCACAGTCCGGCAGGAAAGGAACATAACTGTGCAGAATATACAAAATGAAAGCGCTATCATCCAGCGCATACGAACATGGCGACTTGTCGGCATATAAAGGAGATGGAGGCAATGGGCTTTAATGTCATGGTGGGCCAGAGCGGCGGCCCCACGGCGGTTATCAATGCCAGCCTGGCGGGGATTTTCCAGAACGCCATCCGCCGGGGCGCGGATCATGTCTACGGGATGCGCAATGGTATCCAGGGCTTCCTGGAAGAGCGGCTGGTGGACATGAGCGAGGTGATCCGCTCCAACCTGGATTTTGAAATTCTCAAGCGCACCCCCAGCTCCTTCCTGGGCTCCTGCCGGTATCGCCTGCCCCAGCCCCAGGAGGACGAGGCGCCCTTCCGCAGGATTTTCGATCTGCTGAAGAAGTACGACATCCAGGCCTTCTTCTACATCGGCGGCAACGACAGCATGGATACCATCGACAAGCTGAGCCGCTACGGCGCGTGGATCGGCAGCCCCATCCGCTTCATCGGCGTGCCCAAGACCATCGACAACGACCTGGAGCTCACCGATCACACCCCGGGCTACGGCTCGGCGGCGAAATACATCGGCGTGGTGATGAAGGAAATCATCCTGGATGCCCGGGTGTATGGCACGCCCTATGTGACGTTGGTGGAGATCATGGGCCGCAACGCGGGCTGGCTGACGGCGGCCGCCGCCCTCTCCGTGGGGGACGACTGTGACGGCGTGGACATGATCTGCCTACCGGAAATCCCCTTCCATGTGGACCGCTTTATTGACAAGGTGGCCGCCATGCAGAAGCGGAACCAGTCCGTGGTGGTGGCCGTCAGCGAGGGTGTGAAGCTGGAGGATGGCCGTTATGTGTGCGAACTCAGCGATGACGTGCGCTCCAAGGACGCCTTCGGCCACACCAGCCTGACGGGCACGGCCCGCTACCTGAGCAACTGCATTGCATCCAGTCTGAAGACCAAGACCCGCGCCATCGAGCTGAGCACATTGCAGCGCTGCGCCGGCCATGTGACCAGCCGCACGGACATCACCGAGGCCTACCAGGTGGGCGGCGCGGCGGTGAAGGCGGCCATGGAGGGGCTCACGGGCAAGATGGTGGCCATCCAGCGCATCAGTGACGATCCTTATCAGGTGACGACGACGCTGGTGGATACGGGGGACGTGGCGAATAAGGAGAAGAAGGTGCCCATCGAGTGGATCAATAAGGAGCGCACGGGGATGCTGCAGCCGTATCTGCGGTATGCAAGACCATTGATCCAGGCTGAATTGCCGCCCATTTATATCGACGGGTTGGTGCAACATATCCACCTATAATATTTCTTTATCCACTTATCCTTTGTGAGGACCTAAAAACTTGTTTCCGTTCAAATGAATCAGATGTTCGGGAGCATCAGCGATCCACACCTCCGTTTCCCAAGCTAAATCTTGACTAAACTTTTTATAAGTTGCAAAGTTGGGAAATGCAGTGACATAGACATTGTCTGCATCAATGCCTTGTGTCAAATTTTCGAGGTCTTTCAAACGCTGTTGGTCAACAGGACCGACTGTTGTAACACATTCAATGAAATACAACCACTTTTTATCGGGAATATATAATACCACATCCGGCAGAGTAGCCAATGTTATATCGAAGCCTAACTCTTTTAATCGTTCGCTGTTTTTGTACATATCACGATCAGCGGAATCGCCAACATATAGACACTCAAACCCCTGTGCAAATCTCGGAGCAAACACTTCAAGGATTTGCTTTTGCAGTTGATTGTGCTTACCGGGACTAAAACGAAGGTCTTGTCCATTCACTCGAACAGGCATCTTTTGTAGTTCTTTCTTTGATTGATAGCTATGAACCAAAGCGTTATTATATTTGGTGTAATACTTCAACGCCGTATCCCATTCATCAGTTTGATATGTACGAATCAGCTCGATCATTTCATCGGTGAGACGATATTTATATTTTCCGCTGTTGGATGCAAGTCCATTATCTTCGATAATTGCCAAATCTCTAAACGGGCGCAAACAATTCTTGCGGATGGTTTCTCTGCTGTTTTCGGCGTAGCTCTTTATCCCGTTGACATTAAGATATGCAATAATATCGTGCGGTCCCATCCAGTGACTTTCTGCCTCACTCCAGGTGGATTTCTGTGCCATATTACTCAATGCAACCAAGACATAGCAACACATATCACTACACTGTTTCATAGGGACGCCTATTTGAGTAAGAAAAACTTTAGCATCATCAATGATCTCCATTTATCAACCCTCCTAACAAACGATCACAAGTTTTCACTGAAAGGTCATCTATATCTATAAGAGCAATACCCAACTTCTCGATTTCGTCTAATGGCGGAATAGGCATTGTATTGACCTCGGTTGAATTAACCTGTGTAGAACCGCTCAATATGCGAAAATACTGATCGTAGATTGTCGAATTGAAAATTACATACAACCCATAAACATGCGCTTTTGTCAAATCAAAACCAACGCCTTCAATAAAGTTGATTTTATTGTGGGTGCTAATTTGAGCGTACTCTGATAATCTGTCTGAAAGATAAATTCCACATTGGAAGCGTCTGGTTTCCTCTTTACTTGTAAATCGCTTGACTAACAGATAATTTTTGTTTTGCTGAATAAGCCCAGTCTTTTCTGTAGTGATGTATTCACACTCTCTGTGTAGGGGGAATGTAACTTGTCCGTTTTTGATGTGCTGGGCGCACAATAATGGAACTGTTCCAGCTTCCGGTTTACTTCGCAAATAGTCTAAATTGCGAAAATCTACCGTTAGTCCGGTTCGCATTCTTAGTCCGACGGACAGCAAGGTATGTTTCCATTTGCTTACGATCTGCAAAATATTTAGTTCTTTAGAGTTTGTTACCAGATAAACATATTGTTCTTTTCCCATAATAATATTGTTATATGGTACTTCTATGGTGCTGATATTATTAAAATCGCTATTAGAATTGGAGCAAGTGATCTTCACGATACCTCTTGTATGGGCTTTATCAACTTTTATAATGATGGTTTCCTGCAAAACATTTTCTTTTTCAAAAACTTTATCCCGACTTACAAACAGGTGAAGTTGTTTCAATGTTCCATTACTAAATAGATATTCCCTAAATTTGCCAAAGTATGCTCCTGATGTCCAAGAACGAGGAATAATAAAAACCATCTCACCCAGTTCAGCAAGATTAAACAAACCCATAGCAGCGAAAAGGAAATATAAGTTGGGTGCTCCGTGACATACATTTGGCATACTGGTCGCTTCAACTGCTTCCTTTGCAATCTTTTTATAAGGCGGATTGCAAATAATCCAATCATATTTTCGTGCTTCAATGTTTGAAGTATGACCAATGAATTCGGCACTTTGAGATGTAATATAATTATCGTTAATTATTTTATAATCAACGGAAATAGCGGATTTTGTTTTGATATATTCAAGGTTACGCTTTAATATTGGTAACACATCCTCGCTTGTTTCATAGCAAATTAATGTAATGTGTTTTATAAATGAGTTGATTTGCAAACGATCGACGACCGCAGCTGTTAAGATTCCTGAGCCGGCACCAGGATCGAGGATAGACAAATTGGATTTTTGAGGAGAAATGAACATTGAAGCCATATAACGTGCAGTTTCTGCCGATGTGAAGAACTGTCCAATAGTCTTACGCTTTGCTTTTGGCATTTCTTTTAGATATTTCAGCGTTTCTTCAAATACACTATCGACCAGTCTATGCATTGTTCTCCTCCTTCTCTAAAAAGTGGGTATAACAATTCATTATATTATAGCAGGAAAACAAACTTGTTTCAAGCATGTAAGACGGGAATAGTTTGCCGCTTT
>CBFFZW010000029.1:0-47433 GCA_965646445.1 uncultured Christensenellales bacterium
TCCTATGCGCCCCCTCAACTGGGCTTCTCCCTCTGACCTCCTCTCCTCCTTCTCTGTCCATTTTGTTTGACAAACCTACACTTTTCCGTCTGAAAATTTCCCCTTCCCCGTTGCAATCTTCGCGAAAATTTGCTATGATAGATCAGATAGGAATCAGCAAGGAGGATGCCGCATGAGGATGCTGCTCAAGGACGGCCTGGTGTATGACCAGGGCGCGCTTGTTCCCATGGATCTGGAAGTGACGCAGGGCGTTGTGACCGTGCGGGGCCGCAGTCTTCCCGCCGATGGCGCGGATCGTGTTATTTCCTTGAACGGCCTCGTTGTTTTTCCCGGTTTCGTGGATGTGCATGTGCATTTGCGGGAGCCGGGTTTTTCTTATAAGGAGACCATTGCCACGGGGAGCCGCGCCTGCGCCCGGGGCGGCTTCACCCGCGTCTGCGCCATGCCCAACCTTTCCCCCGCGCCCGACAGCGACGAGCATCTGCGCCTTCAGGAGGAGCTGATTGCCCGGGACGCGGTCATCGGCGTCACGCCCTACGCCTCCATCACCCTGGGGCAGAAGGGCGAGGGGGAGCTGACCGACATGGCCGCGCTGGCGGGGCGGGTCGCCGGTTTTTCGGATGACGGCCGGGGCGTGTGGGAGGAGGCCACCATGCGGGAGGCCATGCGCCGCTGCAAGGCCGCGGGCAGCATCATCGCCGCCCACTGCGAGGACGTCAGCCTCATTCCTCCCGGCGGGGCCATCCACGCGGGCAGCTATGCCAGGGAGCACGGCATCCCCGGCATCCCGTCGGAAAGCGAGTGGCGGCCCATTGAGCGCGATCTCCGCCTGGCCCGGGAGACCGGCTGCCCCTATCATGTGTGCCATGTGTCCTGCAAGGAGTCCGTGGCGCTGATTCGCCAGGCCAAGGCGGAAGGCGTTGACGTTACCTGCGAGACCGGCCCCCATTACCTGCTGCTCTGCCAGGACGATCTCGAAGACCTGGGCCGGTTCAAGATGAATCCGCCCCTGCGGGACGCCGCCGACCGCGACGCGCTGGTGGAGGCCGTGCTGGACGGCACCATCGACATGCTGGCCACCGACCACGCGCCCCATTCCGCCGAGGAAAAGGCGAAAGGGCTGCTGAAGTCCGCCATGGGCGTGGTGGGCATCGAGACCGCCTTCCCACTGATGTACACTTACTTCGTCGAGACCGGGCGAATGGGCCTGAGCCAGCTCATCCGGCTGATGGCGGAGGCTCCCCGGGAGCGCTTCGGCTTCAGCGGCGGTCTGGCATTGGGCGACCGTGCCGAGCTGACCGCCTTTGACCTGCGCGTGAAGGACAAGATCGACCCGGCGGACTTCCTGTCCATGGGCCGCGCCACGCCCTTCGAGGGCTGGGAGGTTCACGCCCGCTGCTGCCTGACCCTGGTGGGCGAGACTGTCGCCTACCAGGGCTGACCATCCAGAAGGAGGAAGATCATGCGTTACCGCGTCGTAAGCAACACCCCGCTGACCGCCGCCGTCTACCGGATGGTGCTGGCCGGCGATACCGCCTCCCTGCGCCGCCCGGGACAGTTCGTCCAGGTGCAGGTGCCGGGCTTTTACCTGCGCCGCCCCATTTCCGTGTGCGATTGGGACGATGAAACCCTGACCCTGGTGTACAAGGTGGTGGGCCAGGGCACCGACGCCATGGCGGCCATGGCCCCCGGCACCGAGCTCGACCTGCTCTCCGGCCTGGGCAACGGCTTCGACACGTCCCTGATGGGCGAGCATCCACTGCTCATCGGCGGCGGCGTGGGCCTTCCGCCCATGATCGGCCTGTGCCGCGTGCTGACGGCGGAGGGCAAGCATCCCACCGTGCTGGCGGGCTTCAACACCGCCGATGAGGTCTTCCTCCGGGATGCCGTGGAGGCCATCGGCGCGCCCTTCGTCCTGGCCACCATGGACGGTTCGGCCGGCGTGAAGGGCCTTGTCACCGACGCCATGCCGGCCATCGCCTTCGACAGCGTGGCCGCCTGCGGCCCTCTGCCCATGCTGAAGGCCGTCTACAACGCCGCCGATGTCCCCGGCCAGTTCTCCTTTGAGGAGCGCATGGGTTGCGGCTTCGGCGCGTGCATGGGCTGTACCGTCCGGGTCAAGGGCGGCACCAAGCGCATCTGCAAGGACGGCCCCGTGCTGATGAGGGAGGAGATCGTATGGTAAAGGATCTGTCCGTCACCCTGTCCGGCGTCCGGCTGGACAACCCGGTTATTCCCGCCAGCGGCACCTATGGCTTCGGCCAGGAGTTCACCCCCTACTATGACGTGAACATCCTCGGCAGCCTGTCCTTCAAGGGCACCACCGCCGAAGCCCGCTTCGGCAACCCCACGCCCCGCATTGCGGAGTGCCCCAACGGGATGCTCAACAGCGTCGGATTGCAAAACCCCGGCGTGGAGCACGTCATCGCGGAGGAGCTGCCCGCCCTGCGCCGCATCTTCCGCAAGCCCATCATTGCCAACATCAGCGGCTTCTCCATCGACGAATACGTTCACTGCGTGGAGCTGCTGACCCGTGAGGAGCAGGTGGAGATCCTCGAAATTAACATCTCCTGCCCCAACGTGCGCCACGGAGGCATGGCCTTCGGCACCGACCCGCAGGCTGCGGCGGAAGTAACCCGGGCGGTGAAGGCCGTGGCCACCAAGCCCGTTTACATGAAGCTGTCCCCCAACGTGACGGACATCGTCGCCATCGCCCGCGCCTGCGAGGACGCCGGAGCGGACGGCCTGAGCCTCATCAACACCCTGCTGGGGATGCGCATCGACCTCGCCCGCCGCAGGCCCGTGCTGGCCAACGTCATGGGCGGCTATTCCGGGCCGGGCATCTTCCCCGTGGCGCTGCGGATGGTCTATCAGGTCACCGGGGTTGTGGGCATCCCCGTCATCGGCATGGGCGGCGTGAGCACGGCCCGGGACGTCATCGAGATGATGATGGCCGGGGCCAGCGCCGTGCAGGTGGGCGCGGCCAATCTGGTGAACCCCACCGCCTGCAGGGACATCATCGAAGCCCTGCCCGCTGAAATGGACAGGCTGGGCATTGAGCGGCTTTCCGACATCAAGCGTGTATAAAAAGGAGGAAAAACCATGGCCAAGGATGTCATCATCGCCCTGGATTTTGAGAACAAGGAAAAGACCCTCGCCTTTCTGGATCAGTTCACCGGCCGCAAGCCCTTCGTGAAGATCGGTATGGAGCTGTACTACGCGGAAGGCCCGGATATCGTGCGGGAGATCAAGGCCCGCGGACACAAAATCTTCCTGGATCTGAAGCTGCACGACATTCCCAACACCGTCAAAAAGGCCATGCGCGTCCTCTCCCGCCTGGATGTAGACATGACCAACCTCCACGCCTCCGGCACCATCGCCATGATGGAGGCCGCTAAGGAGGGCCTGACCCGGGAGGACGGCACCTGCGGCGTGCTGCTGGCGGTGACGCAGCTGACCTCCACCAGCGAGGAGCGGATGCAGCAGGAGCTGCTCATCAACGCCACCATGCCGGAAACCGTGAAAAAGTACGCCCAGAACGCGCAGGCCGCGGGCCTGATGGGCGTGGTCTGCTCCCCCCTGGAGGCCGCGCTGGTCAAGGAAGCCTGCGGCCCAGACTTCCTCACCGTGACGCCCGGCATTCGCTTTGCTGACGGCGACATCGGCGACCAGGTGCGGGTGATGACCCCCGCCAAGGCCCGTGAAGGCGGCAGCGACTACATCGTTGTCGGACGGCCCATCACCGCCGCCCCCGACCCCGTCGCCGCCTACGAGCGCTGCATCCGCGAGTTCTTAGGGTGACGGGCAGGGGCGCTGCCCCTGCACCCCGCCAGAGGGGCATCGCCCCTCTGGACTCCCGTTCCGCGCCAATGGGAAGGCCTTCGGTCGGCGTATATGCGCGTGGGAGGGGGCCGCAGGGGCGCTGCCCCTGCACCCTGCCAGAGGGGCATCGCCCCCCTGGACTCCCGTTCCGCGCCAATGGGGGAGGCCTTCGGTCGACATATATGCGCGTGGGAGGTTTCGGGGCGCTGCCCCTGCACCCCGCCAGAGGGGCATTGCCCCTCTGGACTCCCGTTCCGCGCCAATGGGGGGGAGGCCTTCGGTCGGCGTATATGCGCGTGGGAGGTTTCGGGGGCGCGGCCCCCGGGCCCCCAAGAACCCCGGAAATTACATATCACCAATGCAGACAGATAAAGGAGAGATTTACCATGGAAAAGATGATCGCCAAAGACCTGCTGTCCATCCACGCCGTGTTCCTGCGGCCTGACGAGCCCTTCACCTGGGCCAGCGGCATCAAGAGCCCCATTTATTGCGATAACCGCCTGACCCTCACGGCGCCCGCCGTCCGCACCCATGTGGAGGAAGGGCTGAAGGCTGTCATCGAGCAGTATTACCCGGATGTCGAGGTGCTCATGGGCACCTCCACGGCGGGCATCGCCCACGCGGCCATCACGGCTCACATGATGGGCCTGCCTATGGGCTATGTGCGCTCCGGCCACAAGGATCATGGCCGCGGCAACCAGATCGAGGGCAAGCTGGAAAAGGGGCAGAAGGTCGTTGTGGTGGAAGACCTGATCTCCACCGGCGGCTCGGTGCTGGAGGTGGTTGAGGTGCTGCGGGAGGCCGGCGCGGAGGTGCTGGGCATCGCGTCCATCTTCACCTATGGCATGCAGAAGGGCCTTGACCGCCTGGCCGCGGCCAACGTTGTCAACCACAGCCTGTCCAACTTCGACGCCCTGTGCGATGCTGCCGCCGAGGAAGGCTACATTCAGGTTTCGGACATCGCCCGGTTGAAGAAGTTCCGCGCCAATCCCTCCGACGAAAGCTGGATGGCGAAGGCCTGACGATCCCGCATGGAACGACCTGACACCGTCCGAAAGGAGTTTCTCATGCGACATCTGATCGACATCACCGATTTCTCCGTTGCTGAAATCACCGCTGTGCTGGATCTGGCCGATGCCATGATTGCCGACCCGGCCCGCTACCGCGAGGCTCTGCGCGGCCGCATCCTGGCCACGCTGTTCTTCGAGCCCAGCACCCGCACCCGGCTGTCCTTTGAGTCGGCCATGCTGTCCCTGGGCGGCAGCGTGCTGGGCTTCGCCACGGCGGAGTCCTCCTCCACCTCCAAGGGCGAGAGCCTTACCGACACCATCCGCACCGTCAGCAGCTACTGCGACATCATTGCCATGCGCCACCCCAAGGAGGGCGCGCCCCTGGCCGGCAGCTTCCGCTCCTCGGTGCCCATCATCAACGCGGGCGACGGCGGACACAACCATCCCACCCAGACCCTCACCGACCTGATGACCATCCGCCGGGAAAAGGGCCGACTGGATCACATGGTCGTCGGCCTGTGCGGCGACCTGAAATTCGGGCGCACGGTTCACAGCCTCATCGGCGCCATGAGCCGCTACCCCGGCGTCAGCTTCGTGCTCATCTCCCCCCAGGAACTGCGGGTGCCCGCCTACATCACCCAGGCCCTCCGGGACAAGGGCATCCCCTTTACAGAGGTGGAGACCATGGAGGAGGTCATGCTCCAGCTGGATGTGCTGTACATGACCCGCGTCCAGCGGGAGCGCTTCTTCAACGAGGCCGACTATATCCGCCTGAAGGACACCTACATCCTTGACCCGGAAAAGCTGCTGACGGCGAAGTCCGACCTGTCCATCATGCACCCGCTGCCCCGGGTCAATGAGATCTCCGTCAAGGTGGATGACGACCCCCGGGCCGTTTATTTCAAGCAGGTGCGCAACGGGCGCTTCGTCCGCATGGCCCTCATCAAGACCCTTTTGGAGGACATGGCATGAACATTGATTCCATTCGCCGCGGCATTGTGCTGGATCACATCAAGGCCGGGCGCAGCATGGACATTTACCAGCACCTGCACCTGGACGAACTGGCCTGCTCGGTGGCCATCATCAAGAATGTGAAAAGCGAGGCCATGGGCCGCAAGGATATCATCAAAATTGATGATAACATCAGCATTGATCTGGATGTCCTGGGCTACATCGACCCCGGCATCACCGTCAATGTCATTGAGGACGGCCGCATTGTGGAGAAGAAGCATCTGAACCTTCCCCAGCAGCTGGTCAATGTCATCCGCTGCAAGAACCCCCGCTGCATTACCTCCGTGGAGTCCGCGCTGGATCAGGTCTTCCGGCTGGCTGATGAGAAGCGGCGGGTCTACCGCTGCATGTACTGCGACGCTGAGAACAAGCGCTGACGGAAATGAACCATACAAAAACGTCGCCTGTTTTGCAGGCAACGTTTCAGCCTGTCAAACAAGCTGCTGCTAATGGCACAGTAGCTTGTTGTCGGCAGACTGCAAATCGAAAATCGGCGGCATGTACGGCGATTTTCGTGCTTTTTCGGTAGAAAAAGCTTCTTTACACGAACGAACGGCCGGGAGAATGGCATAGCCATTCGACCAGTGAGTGAGTGCAAAATTCAAAAAAGTGGCGTATGCCACTTTTTTGACACCCTGAAACGTCGCCTGTTTTTTCAGGCGACGTTTTGATTGCGCTTACCTTGCGGGCAGCTCCACCCTACCCCCGCACTGCGCCACAAAGGCCACGGGATCCACATAGGCGAAGCGTACCCGCAGCAGATCGGCTTTGCGGAAGGTCACGGACAGCAACGTTCGGTCATCCTGCCGGGCTTCAACGGCCACGCTGAGCACGGGCAGCAGCGCGAACAAATCCCGGGCGATGCGCAGGCTCATGCCGCAAAGATAGCGGCGGGCCTCGGCCTCATCGGCGGCCATGGGGGCGGCGAGGGCCTGGAAGGCGGCGGCCAGATGGTCGGCGCTGTGGGCGGTCACATCGAAGGAAGCCGCCCAGGGAGAAAGATCCGCCAGGGGCGCAACGGCGCGGAGCACGTCCAGGTAGGCGTCAGGGTCGCCGGAGAGCACCCGCTGGGCATACCGGCGGTACAGCTGCCAGCGGTCGGGGGGCGTCAGGCCGTCAGGCGGGTCGGCGCGCACCAGGGCCTCCGTCCAGTCCACGGTGTCGTCCACCCGAACCCAAAGCTGGTCGAAGGGTGGAAAGGCCGGCGCCTTCGGCGGGGCGGCGGGCGATGCGGATGACCCCCACAGGTCGTTCACGATGGCGGACATGCCGCTGAGCATACCGGCGCTGTTTTGGTGCAGGGTCACGCGGTCAGGCATGGGGCGCATCCTCCTTCGCGGTGCAGCTGATGGCCGGGGGACGTTCGTCCAGCCGGAAGGCCTCAATGGTCACCTCGGCGTCCGTCAGCACGGCATGGTCAAACAGCCAGCGGGCCAGAGGATTGATGAGCAGGGCTTCCACCTGATTGCCGATGCCGCGGCCGCCGCCGGACAGATCCGCCAGGGCAGCCTGACGCAGCTGGCCGCAGGCGGTGTCCGTGAGGGTCAGGCGGATGTTCTTCTGCTCCGCCATCCGCCGGATGATCTTGTCCACCTGGGCCCGCAGGATGGCCTCCCCGGCCTCCTGACGGATGAAGTCGAAGATGACGATGTTCTCGCCCATGCGGTTGAGGATCTCCGGACGGCCCAGTTCCAGCTTGAAATACTCGTCCACGGCCTGACGAAGGCGCTGCTCCACCTCGGGATAGGCCATGTCCATGGTGACGTTGGCGTGACGCTGTCCCAGGGCGTCCTTGACGTACATGCCCAGGTTGCTGGTGAAAATAATGATGGTTTCAGAAAAATAAACCGTGTCGCCCTGGCCGTCGGTGAGGCGTCCGTCCTCCAGAATCTGCAGGAATTTGTCGAAGATGGAGGGGTGCGCCTTCTCAATTTCGTCAAAGAGCAGGATGGCGAAGGGATTGCGCTTGACGGCGTTGGTCAGCTGGCCCCCGGCCTCATAGCCCACATAGCCGGGGGGCGCGCCCAGCAGCTTCTGGTCGGCGTGGGACTGGCTGTATTCGCTCATGTCGAAGCGGATGCAGGCGGATTCGTCCCCGAAGAGCTTCTCCGCCAGAGCCTTGGCGGTTTCGGTCTTGCCGGTACCGGTGGGCCCGGCGAAAAACAGCACACCCTTGGGCTTGGCGGTGGAGGACGCCTGCAGGCCGTTGAGCCCGGTGACGGCGCGTTTCACCACGTCCAGGGTGCGCTCCAGGGCGGCGTCCTGCCCCTTGATCCGCCGCTGGAAGTCCTCCTTGGCGGTGCGCAGGCTGTCCATGGAGAGGGACTCCCAGGGGTTTTCCCGGATACCGTACTTGTACAGATCCACCACCCGGCACAGGTCGCGCATGGGGGTGCAGGACTGCTTGCTCAGGCGGCGGAGGGCGTCCAGCTCGGTGAAGGTCATGCCCTCGGTGAGGCCGACGAACTTTTCCCGAAGCCGGGTGAGCTCCTGCGGGTGCTGCTGATAATAGGGCATATCCGTGCGGTAAACGGTGCTGTCGAAAAAGGAGGGGAAGGCGGGGCCGCTGATGAGCCGCAGCCGCTCGTCCCGGTCGGGGGCTTCCAGGTGGATGACCTTGCACACCGGGGTGTTCAGGTAGAACCAGGCGGGCAGGTCGTTGAGCTTGTTGACCAGGAGAATCAGCAGATTGCGGCGCCGTCCCTGGGGCGTGGAAACCGTCGCGCCGGACAGGGCCGACTGCATCAGCAGGTTGAAGCTGTTGACATCCTGCTGATCCATCCGCTCCGGGGTGACGATGTAATGGCTGGCCAGTTCCAGCACCACGGCGGTGGCGGCCTTCTGCTGCGTCATGGCCCGGCGGATAATGTTGGGGGCTGTATCGGCGCCGTTGCCCTTGAATTCGGCGGGAATCACGCCCTGGACGACCTTGCCGCCGTTTTGTCGGGCGAACTGCTCCACCATGCCCGGGGCGTAGGGATTCATAAAGCCGATGAGGTTGGAGTAGAACACCACCTGCTGCCAGCCGCCGTCGCGAAGGAAGCCCTGAAGGTAGCGGGGCAGGGGAACAAGCTCGTCCTCGGGGATGGAGCCCTGAAGGGGATAGCGCTGCTGATCCAGCACGTTGCCCTCCAGGACGATCAGGGGCTTGACGGATGTGAACAGCTCCAGCTCACGGTGCCATTTGGACAATAGGGGCGCCATGGTACGACCGCCTCCTTGATGGTGGGATGATGGACGGGGAAGGAAAGGCCCGCCGGTCATTCATCGGCGGGCCCGCAGTGTTATGATGCTCCCTGACATGCCCGTCATCTGAAAAAAGTATAGCATGACGGCAGGGGCCTGTCAACGCGGCTCATTCGACCTTGCCGTCCTGGGCGTAAAAGCTGACGAAGTCCTCGTCATCCGCCGATGCCGAAGAGCGGTGGACGGCGCGGCGGCGGTGGAGCAGGGCGGCGATCAGCCCGGCAATCAGCACGAAGGAGCCCAGGCCGATGAACATCGACAGGAAGCCGCCCAGGATGGAAAATGCCATGGAAATCATGCTGCCGACAAAGTCAAACACGACGCGGATGGCCGTAAACGCAAGCTCGAAGGGCAACCGAATCAGATCCAACATGGTTTTGTACCTCCTACGCCATCAGTATAGCAGGGAGGATTTCCGCTGCCAAGGCAGAAAAGATTAGAAAAGGGTGAGACTTTTCTCATGAAGGCTACGGCAGCTTCGCCACGTCCACCCATCCGGCGGCACGGGAGAAGCGCTCCAGCTCCTCCAGCGTCACGCGGATGGCGCTGTTGGAGGAGCCGCAGGCCGGGTACACCGGGTCGAAGCGGCGAAGGCTTTCATCCAGGTAGACGGGCACGGTTTCCGGGATGCCGAAGGGGCACACGCCGCCGAAGTGCAGCCCGGTGAAGGCGGCCAGCTCCTCGGCGGTCATCATCTTGGCCTTGGCGGCGAAGCGGGCCTTGAATTTGCCGTTGTCCACCCGGGCGTCCCCGGCGAAGACGATCAGCAGGGGCTGACCGTTTGCCATGAAGGACAGGGTCTTGGCGATGCGTCCCGGCTCGCAGGCAAGGGCCGCGGCGGCCAGCTCCACCGTGGCGCTGGACACGTCGAATTCCAGCACGCGCTGGTCGGCCCCGAAGGCCTTCAAATAATCGCGGACATGGTCGATGCTCATGGGTATCTCCTCCGTTGTATAAGGTAGAGTCAGGCTTGATGCGCGGCCAGGAAGGCTTCCCAGGCCGCGCGGGTCAATTCGCCGCCATCCTGGCTGACCACGGCCGACGCGGCCAGGTTGGCCCGGCGAACCGCCTGGGGCAGGGAGGCGCCTTCCGCCATCGCGGCCATGATGGCGCCGATGTGGCTGTCCCCCGCGCCCACGGTATCCCGAACCCGGGCGGGACAGGCGGGAAGCAGCGCCCCGCCCTCCGCCGTGAGGACATACGCGCCCCGGTCGCCCAGGGTGATGACCACGTCCTGCAGCGTCAGCTGGCGGATCATCTCCGCGGCCCGGCTGGGGTCGTCCTGGCGGGTGAACTGGGCGGCTTCCACCTCGCTGAGGTGGAACAGGGGAGACAGCGCCGCTACCCGCGCCATCAGCGTGGGGTGCAGGCGGGTCAGACGCGGGCCGGGGGCGAAATACAGCCGCCGGGGCGGGTGAACTTCCAGCCAGTCCAGCAGCACGGGGCCGGTGGCTTCCTCCAATTCCAGACCGCAGAGGTACACGCCGTCGGCGTCGGCGGGCAGCGCGTCCAGCCATTCCCGGCGAAAGCGGTATTCCGCCCCATGCTCGCACAGGAAGGAGCGCTCGCCGTCTGGCGTGACCAGGCAGTAGCAGCAGCCGTTTTCGCCCTCAGCAGGGGGGATGGCGGAGACAACGCCCCTATCGGCCAGGGCCGCGCGGACAAAATCGCCCCAGGGGCCGCCGCCCACGGGGCTGGCCAGCAGGCATTCCGCCTTGCCCGTACTCTGTGCTGCCCGGAAGGCGTTGAAGGCGCAGCCTCCCAGGCGAACCTGCTGGCGGATGTGCAGATCATCCCCCGGCGCGGGCAGGGCGGGGGCGCGGATCACCACATCCGCCACGGTGGAGCCCAGGAAAAGCAAACGGCTCATGGTATCATCTCCCGCGTCCACTATAAGCGGGGCGCGGGCGGATGTCAAGAAAAAGTTGTCCGCCGATGAAACCATGGCGGGCGGAAAAGCGTCTGAATACACGGGAGCGTGAGAAAAATGCGGTTGATGGCACGAAGGATAACCTGGTTGGCGCTGCTGCTGGTGCTGCTGATGGCGAGCATAGCCGAAGCGGAGGGCCGGGTGTTCATGGCGGGGGAGGCCGAGCCCTTCGCACCGGAGGAGGCGCTGCTGCATGTCTACATTTGTCCCCTGCTGGGCGCGGACGCCATGGTGCTGACCCAGGGCGGGCAGGTAATGCTGGTGGACATGGGCAAGGATCACCAGGCGGACGAGATCATGGCGGTGCTGGATAGCTTGGGTATCGAGCATATCAACGTGGCATTCAATACCCACCCTCATGACGATCATGTGGGGGCGCTTCCGGCGCTGCTGGACAGGTACAGCTTCGGCTTTTTTGTCACGGGCTTCCCGGAGGATCTGAAGCGAGGGAAGAGCGTGATCCAGCGGGAAACCATGACGGCATTGGCGGCGGCGGGGGTCAAGGTCATCCGCATGGACGACGGCGACGGTCTGTTCCTGGGGGATGCGGAGATGCGGGTGATCCGCCTGAACGAGGGCAGCCTGGTGAACCCGCGCTCCTGTATGCTGCTGGTGCGCTACGGGGAGTGCAGCATTCTCCTGGCGGCGGACGTGACCGCAGAGGCGCAGCGGGAGCTGGCCCGCACCCGGGACGGCCTGAAGGCGGACATCCTGAAATACCCGCATCATGGCCTGGGGCGGCTGGCCAAGGAATTTCTGAAGGCGGTGTCGCCGGAATACGCCGTCTTCACCCACGGCAGCAAGAACACCAAGGCGGCGCAAAGTCAGCTGAGGGCCAACGGCGTGGCGTTCGGCTTCGCTACCTGGGGCGTGATCCACCTGTCCACCAATGGCCGCTATTGGCTGGTGGAGCAGGAGCTTACCCCTGCCGGACGCCGCTACCAGCGGGAACTGGGACGATAGGCCAGATGACTGCCAACAGAAAGAGCCGCCGCATCTTTAAGTGCGACGGCCAACAAATTCTGGGAGGTGTCGGAGGGCCCGCAAGCCCTTTGACTTCATTCGTATCCGCCGGGTTTTCCGGCGGGGGGGGTTGGCCATTTTGCTAAGCAAAATGGCTTCCTTACACGACCGAACGGCCGGGAGAACGGCTTTGCCGTTCGACCAGTGAGGGCGTGCAAGACGGGGCGAAGCCCCCTCGACCAAGTGGCAAAGCCACTTGGTCGACCTGCCTTATTGCGGTCTCTTCTTGCCCAGGAAGCAGAAGGCCAGCGCGCCGGGGCCCGCGTGGGTGCCGATGACCGGGCCGATGGCGTGAATCATGATCTCCATCTCCGGCAGCTTCTCCTTCAGCATGGCCTGGAGCTTCTGCGCGTCCTCCATGGCGTCGGCCTGAAGAATGATGCCCAGGGCTTCCTTCTGATCCACCACGTTCTCCACGGCCTTGTCCACAATGTAGGCCATGGCCTTGCGGCGCCCGCGCACCTTGTCGGCGGCGGCCAGCTTGCCTTCCAGCGTCTCAATCAGGATCGGCTTGAGATCCAGCAGGGTGCCCACAGCCGCGGCCGCGGGGGAGATGCGTCCGCCGCGCTTGAGGTACTTCAGGTCATCCACGGTAAACCAGGCCTGGGCGCGGAGCTTGTTGTTCTCCACCCACTGGGCGACCTCATCCATGCTCTTGCCGTCGCGATACATCTCATGGGCCTTGAGCACCAGGATGGTCTGGGGCGCGGAGATGGACAGGGTGTCCACCACGATGAACCTGCGCTCCGGGTACTTGGCCAGGAGGGATTCCCGGGCGGCGTAGATGGCCTGTATGGTGGCGGACAGCTGGCTGGAAAAAGCGAGGAAAAGCAGATCCTTGCCGCTGGCAAGAATGGGCTCGAAGTATTCCAGGTACACGGTTTCGTTCAGCGCGGAGGTGGAGGGCTGGGCGCCCTGGCGCATCTTGTCAAAAAACGCCTTGTAATCCAGGGTCTGGCCCAGGTCGTCAAAGTATTCCTTACCGTCCAGGGTGTAGGGCATGGATACCACCGGGATGTCGTAGCGGACCTTCAGCTCGTAGGGCAGATCGCTGTCGCTGTCGGTCATGAGGATGTAGTTCTGCTCCATGGGACTGGCCTCCTTGAATGCCGCCGTTGAAATGATGGTAAAATAATGATATGACGGCTGAATCATCCTTATTGTACATGGATCGACCGGAAAATGCAAGAGGGCGAGGCGCTTGAGGAAAATTCTAATCTTACATTGAAGCTGATTCGATCTTTAATTGGAATGATGCGTTGATGGAGGCAGGCAGAACCGGAATGTACTGCCGATGTACAAACCGCGGGCATAAAAAGAGGCCAGTCCCATCCAGGACTGACCTCTCAGGCGGGCGCTATGCCCATTGAAAAACGAATTATTCCCCGAAGTACCGCTTCAGCAGGCCCTCGAAGGCTTTGCCGTGGCGGGCCTCGTCGCGGGCCATCTCATGTACGGTGTCGTGGATGGCGTCCAGGTTGGCGACCTTGGCCATCTTGGCCAGGTCCATCTTGCCGGAGGTGGCGCCGTTTTCGGCTTCCACGCGCATCTGCAGGTTCTTCTTGGTGGAGTCGGTCACGACCTCGCCCAGCAGCTCGGCGAACTTGGCGGCGTGCTCGGCTTCCTCGTAGGCGGCCTTCTCCCAGTACAGGCCGATTTCGGGGTAGCCCTCGCGATGGGCCACGCGGGCCATGGCCAGATACATGCCGACCTCAGAGCACTCGCCCTGGAAGTTGGCGCGCAGGCCCTCGATGATCTCTTCAGGCGCGCCCTTGGCCACGCCCACCACATGCTCGGCCGCCCAGGCCATCTCGGCGCCCTGCTTCACAAACTTGCTGGCGGGAGCCTTGCAGATGGGGCACTGCTCGGGCGCCTGATCGCCTTCATGCACATAACCGCAAACGCTGCAAACCCATTTCATTGTTGTTGTCCTCCTTCAAAATGCTCAATGTCTTTCATGGCCGGAGACAGCTCCTGTGTCAGGATGGCTCCCGCGTGTGTTTATTATACACGAACGGCGGTGAAAGTGAAACAGTCCTGACGGAACTTTTTGCACTTTTTTTTCATCAATGACAAAGGAGGGGCTTTTCACCAGCGGCCGGATGACGGCAGGCACGGCGGGCAATTGTAACATTATCCCCACCAAAGGACGGATTCACGGTGGAAAAGCAGGATTCTTCGCCACTTTGTCGAATCAATCAGCAAAGAATGGGATACGGTATGATGGAGGAGTTGACATGATGCGGGATATGGTCGTTCTTATCAATCTGGACGGCACAGCCTGCCGTTCCATGGCGCGGAAGCTGCGCGCGGAGCACATTTACTGCAAGATTCTCCCGGCGGCGTCCACCGCAGCTGATGTGCTGAGCCAGGATGCCCTGGGTATCATTCTGGCGGGGGCGTCCACCGGGGAGAAGGCGGCGATCCCGCGCCTGGATGAGCTGCTCGGCTGCGGACTGCCGGTGCTGGGCATGGGCGACGCGGCCCTGACCCTGTGCGAGGGGCTGGGCGGCACGCTGGGCGAAAAGGCCCGGGAACCCGGTGTGGTGCAGGTGCGGTTTGAGGGCGAGGATCCCCTGGTGGAGGGCGTGGAGGCCAGCGAGCGGTATCTGCCGGCGTTGCGCTGCATGATTCTGAGTGAGGACCGGGCGGTAGCGCTGGCCAAGACGGATGACGGCGTAATCGGCTTCCGCAGGCTTGAAGCGCCCGTTTACGGTCTGGCGTTTTTGCCTGAGCAGAACGACCAGGAGGGCGTCCAGCTGCTGCTGAACTTCTGCCGCTCGGTGTGCGGCTGCACCCTTTGGTGGAGCAACAAGGCCTTTCTGGAGCGGGCGCAGGAGGAAATCGAGCGGGCCGCGGGGGATGGCGAGGCCATCTGCGCGCTGTCCGGCGGCGTGGACAGCGGCGTCTGCGCGCTGCTGGGCAACATGGCCCTGGGCCATCGGCTGCATTGCATCTTTGTGGATACGGGGCTTCTGCGCAAGGAGGAAGGCGATCAGGTGATGGCCGTCTTCCGGGAGCAGCTGGGGCTGAACCTTCAGCGAATCAATGCCTCCGGGGAGTTCATGGCGGCGCTTCGGGGCATCACCGACAGGGCGGAAAAGGAGCGCGTGATCCTGCGGCTTCTTCGGAGCATTGTGGCCCGGGAGGTGGCCTCCCGGCCCGAGGTGCGCCTGCTGATTAAAGGCACCAATTATGTGGACGCCCTGGAAATGGGCGAGCGCGTGGACGCGATTGACACCGCGGCCTGCGGCGTCCGCGTGGTGGAGCCCGTGCGGGAATTGTTCAAGGACGAGATTCGCCGGGTGGGCGAGGAGCTGCAGCTCCCGGCGTCCGTCATCGGTCGTCAGCCCTTCCCCAGCAGCGGTCTGGCCCTGCGGATTGAGGGTGAGGTCACGGAGGACGCCCTGGCGGTTTTGCGGGATGCCGACGCCATTTTCGGCGCGGAGGTGGAGGGCGAGCGGCAGGGCAGGCGGCTGCATCAGTATTATGCCACGCTGTCCGGCCCGGCGAATCGCTGCTGCGTGACGCTTCACGCCGTGCAGCGCACGGAGGGCTCCGGCGCTGTGGCGGCCCGCCTGCCCTACGATCTGCTGGAGCGTGTCACCCAGACCATCCAGGCCAGGCAGAGCAGCGTGGTATCGGTGCTGTATGATTTGTCGCCGGGCGGCTGATGCGCATATCATCAAAGCGAAGGGTTCCGCTTCCTTGCCGGGGGCGGAACCCTCAAACGTATCGGCATAGGACAGCCCTTTGCGGCCCTGGACATCGGCCTGCGCTGCGGGCGCAAACCTGGAATCAATGCGAGGAGACACACATGAATATCGCTTTACATTATGCTGAAAAAGGCAGCAAGGCGCCGTTCATCCTTCTGCACGGGAACGGCGAAGACAATGCCTATTTCAAGCATCAAATCGAGTATTTCAGCGACAGATACCGGGTCATCGCGCTGGACACACGGGGGCACGGTCAATCGCCAAGAGGGACTCAGCCTTTTACGATTGAGCAGTTTGCCTGTGACTTATACGATTTCATGACAAGCCATCAAATGTCAAACGCGGTGATATTGGGGTTTTCCGACGGGGCCAATATCGCGATGAAATTTGCCATGAACCATCCCGACAGGGTGAAGGCGCTGATCTTGAATGGAGGGAATCTGAATCCGCAAGGGGTCAAAAGAACGACGCAGCTTCCCATCGAAATAGGATACAAAATCGCGAAGCGCTTCGCCGGCCAATCGCCTTATGCCCAAAAGAGCGCTGAAATGCTGGGGCTCATGGTGAACGAACCGAATATTGAACGAGCCGAGCTGTCAAAAATTACGGTTCCCACGCTTGTGATCTGCGGAACCAACGACATCATCAGGGAAGCGCACACCAAAGAAATCGCGGCAAGCATACCCAACGCCAAGCTATCCATCATCAAGGGCAATCATTTTATCGCGCAGAAGAGACACCTGGCGTTCAACCAAGAGGTCGAGCGTTTCATGCAAACCGTTGAATCGCATCCGGTGCGCGGGAATGCGCCCATCGGCCCGCCTGCCTGAGGAACCGCCGTTCCTAGGCATTTTTTTCGAGCTGACGGCGGCGCCTACTGATTCTCCATCTGGTGCATCTGCACCACCCGGTTCATCCGCTCCGTGCACTGGCGCAGCTCCATGGAGCCGTCCAGGTACAGCCGCAGGGCCTGAAGCAGGCTTTGCCACAGGTCGTTATCGCTGTGATGCACCCTGCCGCCCAGGTAAGGGGAGACGTTCACCCGCACATGGGGGATCAGCGATTCCCGGTATTGCAGCAGGGTCTTTCCCCACACGGCCCAGCGGGCAGGGTCGTTCATGATTCTTGTCTGCTCATTGCGAAGGTAGTCGATGTTCTCCTGAAGCTGTGCCTGATGGGCGGCGGTGGCGGTGGACAGCTGCGCCTCGTACTTCGCGATTTTCTCATCATCATGCGCCAGGATGTCGCTGTCGAAGCAATAGGGCTCCGCGTCCGCCGCCAGCAGGGCATGATCGACAGGAGGGCGATGGGCCGCGACGTATCGGAGGAAGGTCATGGCCTCCTCGGGATGGCGGGTGTAGGGGTTGACGACGTAGACCGTGACGGTGGCGATCACCGTGCCGGGGCCGTCGCCCAGGGTGGAAGGCGGGGGCAGGAAATCCAGGGCATCGCCCTCAGGGCCATACAAGGCAAAGCAGCTGTGGAGCCAGCTGTTTTCGCTCCGCAGGCCGCTGGCCAGCAGAGGCGTCTGAACGTTCAGCTGGGCCGCTTCCCCGGCGGGCAGCAGCGGCGCCAGCGCCCGAATGGCTTCCATGGCCTCCGTGAATTCCGCCGTGCCGAAATCCAGGCTGTCCGCATGCTCCAGCGTATACAGCGCGGTATAGGCAGCCGCCAGGTCGATGGCTGGCCAGGCGATGGCGTCCGTTTTCAAGCCTGAGCCATAGCCGATGAAGGGCGTCTCGTCCGCCTCGGCGCTGGCTCTGATCTGCTGGAAAAGCGCGTCCCAGCTGGTCAGGGCGGACGTCTCTCCGTCCCGTGTCACGGCCCAGGGCTCCAGTGTTGCCGTGGCGGGCACGGCGTACAGCATGCCCTCCCGTCCCATGGCCTGGGCATAGACGGGATACAGGGCCGCGTTGTCCTGAAGCAGCGCCCTGTCCGTCAGGGGCAGCAGATAGCCCTTATCCATCATGCGCACCACGGTGCTGTTCAGCTCGACGCAGTAAAGATCAACCTCCGGGGATTGGTTCAGGATATCCGTGTACATCTCCTGGGCCGAATACGACCATCCCTCCTGGCGGCTGATGCTGATGCCGGGGTTTTCCAGGGCGAAGTCGCTGTCCAGGTTGGGGGACGTGGTGATGCCGTGAATGGTCAGCACCGTTTCGCCCGGCGTCATGGTGAAGGGATAATAGGTCATGCTTTTTTCGAAATACAGCGCGCCCGCCAGCACGCCTTCTTCCGTGGCGATGATCTGCGGAAAAGAGGGCTGCGTGACGGGGCGAAGCGCCTCGGCCTTGCCGGGCTGAACGCGCCACAGCTGGCCCGCACTGAGGGCGTACAGGCAGTCCCCGGCGGGCGAGGCGCACAATCCCTGAAATGTTTGGCGCGCAAAGGTGTACACTACCTCCAGGGGCTGCCCCTGGGGCGTATAGGTTACGATCTCCATCCCTTCGCTGCCCACGCGTCCCAGTGCCGGTGCCCCCTGCCAGACGGCCGGGCCCTCCAACTGGGAAGCCTGGGTGATGACCTGCACCTTGCCATTGGGCTGGATAGCCACAAACTCATCATTGCCAGCATAAAGGTGGCGAAGAGTATAAAAGCGCCCGTCCGCGACGATGGCGCCCCTATAATACAGCGTATCCAATTCATTCGGATCAACGTCCATGGCCTGAACTTCTCGCAGGCCGCCTTTCTCCACCGCAAGAATGCTGCCGTAACGGAAGGAAAGATAATACAGGCATTGGCCGTCGCTGGCCAGGCGGGCGCAGTCGTCATACCAGGGCAGCTCCTGCTTTTCGTGCCAGGTTTCCTCAGTGACGCCGAAGCAAACAAGGATGTCCTCATAGGGAAGGAGAAGGGTGGGGGTCCAGGTATCCGCCTCCATCCGAACCAGCCCATCCCGGCTGATGGCGTAGTACGCTCCCTGATGATAAATGATGTCATCCAGCGTGGCAACATCCACCGTTTGGATGGACTGCGCCTGGGCGACGCCGGACAGGAGGATGAGGGTGAGAAGGAGGGGGAAGAGGAAAAGCGGATGCCTCCGTGCGAGACGGGGAAGAACGACGTTCATGCCTTACACCTTCTTTCATCAGGAGCAGCGGTGTTCATTTGTTGAGCCGGCGCGGGCCGTATGCTGCTGTGTTCAGCATAGCATGGCAGGGACGGCGCTGTCAATGGCTGGAATGGCATGCGGGCTGAAAAGAAAAATCCCCGCATCCTTTTGGAAGGAAGCGGGGGCATGGAAAAGGCGTCGGCAGCTTGAAATATTGCGGATCAGAGCACCCGCTCCACCGTGCCGCCCTCCAGCACAGCGTTCATGACCCTGCCCATGGACGTGATGTCGCCCAGGAGGATCGCGCCTGTCAGGCGGCCGTCCACCAGGTAGTATTTTTCATACTGGCCCTCCCGGCGGATTTCCTTCACCTGGTAGTCAAGGCCCTTCTTGCCGCAGTCGCCCAGGGCGAACAGGGCGGTGCCCATGCCGTGGAAGATCAGCGGCCTGCTGACGGGCGCATAGGCTTCGTCGCCGCCCGAGGCGTTGACGCCCGCGATCCGGCCCATCTCCGAGGCCTCAGACCACAGGCCGTAGCTCAGCCCGCCGTATACCGCGCAGTCGCCGCAGGCATAAACGTCCGGGGCGGAGGTGCGCATATGCTCGTCCACCACGATGTTGCGGCTGACGGCGAGGCCCGCGGCTTCCGCCACCGCCGTGCTGGCCCGGATGCCGGCGGAAACGATGACCAGCCTGGCGGGAAGCACGCGCCCGTCCGTCAGCGACACATGATCCGTACCGATGCGTTCGGTCTTGGCGTTGGTCAGCAGGGTAACACCCTGGCTGGCGATGGCCTGCGTCAGGAGCGCGGCGGCGTCCGCGTCGATCTGCCGGGCCATGATTTGAGGCCCCTGTTCCAGGATGGCGACATTGACGTTCCCCTGGCGGAGGGCCCAGGCGGCTTCCAGGCCCAGCACGCCGCCGCCGATAACCACGGCGTCTTCTCCGGCTTTGATGAGGGCGCGGACGCGCCGGGCGTCTTCCACCGTGCGGATGGTGACCACATGGGGCTGGTCGCCGCCGGGAATGGGCGGCAGGAAGCAGCGGGCGCCCAGGGCGTAAATCAGCTTATCGTACACAAAGCCCATGCCGCCCTGGCAGGCCACCATTTTTTCCGCCGGGTCGATGGAGGCGACCACACAGCCGGTCACCACATAGATGTCGCGCTCGTCATACCAGGAGGCAGGCTCAATGGCCATGTCCTCCGGGGAAGCGCCGGAAAGCAGCGCCTTGGTCAGCATGGGACGGTTGTAGGGCAGCGCGTCCTCCGCCGTCAGGATGACGATGGAGCAGGTGGCGTTGCGCTCACGGATGGCCTTGGCCGCGTTGAAGGCCGCCGTGCCGCCGCCCAGGATCAGGAATTTTTCCGCGGTGTCGCTGCCGCCTTCGGGCGCGGACAGCTGTACGGGCTCGCACTGCTCCAGCCCCACGCCGCACACGGGGCAATGGCCCAGGGCCGCGTCAAAGACCTCGCCGCATACCAGGCACCTGACCATCCGCTTGCCGGATTGCTCGATTTCCGCCATCATCATTTCCTCCTTATGCCCTGGCCCGGGTGGGCCTTGAGGCTTCTGACAATATTATACCATTTTTTCGGCGGCTGAAACAAGATGCCGGTGATTTTTCCATTTCCATGGATATTTTCTGCCGAGGGCGGACATGCTGAGGGCGAGGTGATTGCTATGATGTGGACGCAAAAGGAAGCGTCTCTCCTGAACGACCTGAAATCCCAGGAACAAATCTGCGTGGAAAAGTACGGCGAGTATGCCCAGCGTGCCAACGACCCCGAGCTGAAGAACATCTTCAGCAGCATCCGCGACAACGAGCAGCAGCATTTGCAGACCATCACGGACATGCTCAACGGGCAGATGCCCCAGCCCAAGCAGGGCCAGCAGCAACAGCAGAAGCCCTCCACCAATCCGCCGCCCCAGGGCAACGCGGTTCATTCGCCCCAGTGGCAGGAGGACAACTACCTGTGCCTGGACGCCCTGTCCACGGAAAAGCACGTCAGCAATACCTATGACGTGGCGATCTTCGAATTCCGGGCGCCTGCCGCCAGGGACGCGCTGTACGAGATTCAGGGCGCGGAGCAGCGGCATGGCGAGCAGATCTACGCCTACATGGCGCAGAACGGTATGCAGGCGTAACATGAGTGTCAAAAAAGTGGCTATCGCCACTTTTTTGAGGGGCTTCGCCCCATTTTTATGCACGCACTCACTGGTCGAATGGCTACGCCATTCTCCCGGCCGTTCGTTCGTGTAAGGAAGCGATCTCTAACGAGATCGCACCCGCCCGACCGGCAAAGCCGGTCGATACGATGAATCGTCAGAGGGCCTGCGGGCCCTCCGACACCTCCCAAGGCGTTGGTTATAGCGCCTTTGCCCCGATGAAACCGCGTGTGGACGAAGCGGACAAACCGCTTTTTCCACACGTCTTTTTGATACGGCAGGAGCCGAAGCACGCTCCGGCGAATGATAGAGGCAGCGGCTATGCCATGAGCCGCGCCATGATAACAGGAAAGCAGGGATCGCCATGATCGACCGATATGACTTTGGAACGCCGCTGACCACGGGCGCCGTTGTCCGCGAGCTGCCGTCGGACCGGGGAGAAATGCCCTTCTTCGCCGTCTGCCGGGAGAGGGAACGGGTGAGCTTTACCCTGGATCTCCACGAAGATGACCTGATTTTCGGCCTGGGCGAGCAGCTCAAGGGCATCAACAAGCGCGGGAATTATTTTCGTTCCTGGAACAGCGACGAGCCCTCCCATACCGAGGACAAGCGCAGCCTGTACGCCAGCCATAATCTGCTGATCTTCTTCGGCCCGGGGCGGTGCTTCGGCGTGTATTTTGACGATCCCGGGGCCGTCGGCTTCGACCTGGGCTTCGATCGGGTTGATCGGGCGGTGATTACGTCGGAGAATGGCAACCTGTCCGTGTACGTCATCCAGGCGGATACCCCCGTGGCCATCTGCCGGGAATTCCGGGGGCTCATCGGCCGCAGCTACCTGCCGCCCAAGTGGGCCCTGGGCTATATCCAGTCCCGCTGGGGCTATGCCTCGGCGGAGGATGCCCGGATGGTGGTTCGGGAGCACCGCGGCCGCCACATTCCGCTGGACAGCGTATGCATAGATATTGACTACATGGAGGACTACAAGGACTTCACCTGGGATCGGGAGAAAATCCCTGATCCGCGGGCCCTGTGCGATGAGCTGCGCGGCGAGCATGCCCGCCTGATCCCCATCATTGACGCGGGGGTGAAGCAGGAAGCGGGCTACGACGTGTGCGAGGAGGGCCTCGAAAAGGGCTATTTCTGCCGCAAGGCGGACGGAAAGCCCTTTGTGGGCGCGGTCTGGCCGGGACGGAGCTATTTCCCGGACTTCCTGCGGGCGGACGTCCGCGCCTGGTTCGGGCAGAAGTATCATCGGCTGATGGACGCCGGGGTGGAGGGCTTCTGGAACGACATGAACGAGCCGGCCCTGTTCTACTCCGAGGAGGGCCTGGAGGAAGCCTATGCCAAGGCGGACGCGCTGCGGGGAGAGAACCTGGGCATCAACAATGTCTTCGACCTCAAGAACGCCTTCGTCAGCGTGGGCAACAGCATGGCCGACTACCGCCGGTTTTACCACACGCTGGACGGCCAGACCATCCGCCATGACAAGGTACACAACCTCTACGGCGCCATGATGACCCGCGCCGCCGACGAGGGCTTCCGCCGCTACGACCCGGACAGGCGCTATTTGCTGTTCAGCCGTTCCAGCTTCATCGGCGCGCATCGGTATGGCGGCGTATGGCAGGGGGACAACTGCTCCTGGTGGAGCCACCTGCTGCTGAATCTGCGGATGATGCCCTCGCTGAACATGGCAGGCTTCCTGTACTGCGGCGCCGATCTGGGCGGCTTTGGCGACCACACCTCGGAGGAATTGGTGCTGCGCTGGCTGCAGCTGGGCGTCTTCACGCCCCTCATGCGCAACCACACCTCCCTGCAAACCCGGGATCAGGAGATTTTCCGCTTCCCCTCCTGGGAGAAAATGCGCGATGTGCTGACCGTCCGCTACGCCCTTCTGCCTTACCTGTACAGCGAGCTGGCCAAGGCGGTTTTGACGGACGGGCTGATGTTCCGCCCCCTGGCCTTCGATTTCCCGGCGGATGCCATGGCCCTGCGGGTGGAGGATCAGGTGATGCTGGGCGGCGATTGCATGATTGCTCCGGTGTATGAGCAGAACGCCCGGGGACGCCACGTCTACCTGCCGGAGGACATGCTGCTGGTGCGCTTCCGCTCCTGGGAGGATTATGATCTGCTGCCCATGCGCAAGGGCCATCACTGGGTGGAGCTGCGGCTGCACGAGTTTCCGCTGTTCATCCGCCGGGGGAAGGCCATCCCCATGGCGAAGGCGGCGGAATATGTGGACGCCATCGACACCGCGAACCTGACCCTGCTGGGCTGGCTGGACGGCGATGTGGCCCTGACACTGTACGATGACGACGGGGTGACCCGGGACGTGCCCCTGGAAGACGGCCTGACAACCGTTCGCGTCACGGTGGAAGACGGCCGGGCCCGCGCTGACGCCGACGGCAGGCGCGTGGACGCGAGCCGCCTTGTCATCAGCTGAAGAAAATGATATGAAAGGCCCCCGACGACGCGAAGGTGCGTCATCGGGGGCCTTGAAATTTTTGGCGCTTTACGGTTCTTCAAAGGTCAGGTCATCGGACTTGGCGCCGGGCGCGTACTTGCCCGAGGAGAAATGCACCAGCATCGCGGCCTCAAACGCTTCCTGATTCCGCTCCTCCAGGGCGAGGACAATATTTTCATGCTTGGCGATGGTCCGCCCCATGTACTGCATTTTCTTGGCAACCTGGAAATTTTCATCGACATCCCAAATGCTGGAGAAGATGGCGTGCAGCGGCTGGTTATCAATCCTGGAAAACAGCGCCATGTGGAATTCCCGGTCATCCGCGTGGAAATAGATGTTGTTTTCCCAGTCCTTTTTGATGTGCTCAAGAATCTCCCGGATCTTGCGAATGTCCGCGGGGGCCAATGTGGCGTAGGCTTCCTTCATATAGGCCAGCTCAAGCTTCTTGCGCACATCCAGCAGCTGGGCGATCATATCGGCATTGTTCAGAGCGGTGCAGAACAGAACGTTGTCGATCAGATCATTGACGGAAAAGGGCTGAACAATGTTTCCTTTTCCCGGGCAGCCTTTGATGACGCCCATCACGGTCAGCCCCTTGATGGCCTCGCGAAGCACATTGCGGCTGACGCCGTACATTTCGCACAGGGTCTGCTCAGAGGGCAGGACATCTCCCGGGCGCAGGTTGTTGTCAATGATGTATGCACGAAGCTTTTTATAAATAGATGTATAACGCTTTTCTTTTTCTCCCGCTACTGAACGCATGGTACACACCTCAAATCTTCGTTGCATCGCTTCAGATACCTATTCTATAGTAACGGATAAAATTGTTTTTGTCCAGTCCCATTTTTTTCGTCAGCCATCCTACTTTGTAGGATAATTAAAACCAAACAACAAGAAAGTCTAAACATTCTCCTGTTCTTTGTTTCTTTGGCTTTTGTCCTATAAGTCAACGAAATAAATGAAATTTCTTGCATTTTAACCATTATTTCTGCGAATTAGACGCAATTTAACAGAATTTGATTCGTGGAATGTTATTTTTCATCTTGACATGCTGCTGCAATTGTAGTATAAATAAACCAAGGAGAGAGCGTTGCGGCGCTCGCTCGAATAAGAAACAGGAGGGATTTCCATGAAGAGACTGCTGAGTGTCCTGTTGGCCCTGACCTTGCTTCTGAGTATTGTTCCTGCCGCGATGGCTGAGGACAGCGTGGAGGAAATCGTATTCGAGGGTTTCCTGCCCATGCGGATATTCGAGGGACGCGGAGACTCCGAACCGGAAGCCTACGCCGCCAAGGAAACGGAAATCGTTGACGCCATCGGTGTGAAGCCGGTGCCTCTCTGGCTTCCCTATGGCAGCGAAACCGAGAAGCTGAATGTGCTGATTGCGGACGAGAATACGCAGCTTGACCTGATTACCACCGGCAACTGGGACGAGTACGCCAAGAGCGGCGTCATCCTCCCCCTGAACGATCTGCTTGAGCAGTATGGCCAGGACATTCTGGCGGCTTACAGCGAGTTCCCCGGCATCTGGGACTATGTGACCGACAGCGCCACCGGCAACATCTACGGCGTGCCGCGCACCCTGCCGCTGACGCAGCACCCCATCTGGATGCGTGAGGACTGGTTCAAGGCCCTGGGCATGGAGCAGCCGCACACCGTCGCCGAGCTGGATGCGCTGCTGGCCAAGCTGTACGAGGCTGATCCGGCGGGCAACGGCCAGACCATCCCGCTGCTTCTGGATCTGGAAAGCGTGTTCAGCGGCTTCTCCGCCGCGTATACCGAGCATGGCTACGGCACCTGGCTGGATGAGACGGACGGGCGCGTGAAGCTGGGCATCATGCAGGAAGGCATGAAGGACTGCATCGCGCAGGTGGCCGAGTGGTACGACAAGGGCTATGTCTACATGGACAGCTTCAACATCGACACCACGAAGGTTAACGAGCTGATTACCGCGGGCCGCGTCGGCGTTTCCATGCTGGTCTATTCTCCGATCTGCATCAACCTGCCTGAGCTGCAGAAGGTTCAGCCCGAAGCCAATTATGTGTACAGCCCCGACTTCTCCGGCGACAAGGGCTTTGCGGAAACCTGCGCCGCGCCCACCAATTCCTGCATGATGATTCTTTCCCGCTCCGGGCATCCTGAAGCGGCCATGAAGTACCTGAACTGGTTTATGGATAAGACCAACTTCATCGGCTCCTATGCCGGTCGCCTGGGCATCGACTGGGAATGGGTGGACGAGGAGGCTTCTACGCTGGTTCGCCTGGATACGGAAACCTATGACGGCGAGTTCTATGCCTTCCCGAACAACCTGATGCTCCGCTACCTGAATATTCTGGGCAGCGCCGAAGAAGCGCCGACCCTGTACACCAAGTTCCTCACCGAGGACAGCTACCGCACGGAGGGCGTGAAGTACTGCGGCGATTACGGCACCCTGTACTCCACCGCGCGCCTCAAGGAGCTGGCGCCCAACATGAGCGATATTGAAACCATGATTCAGGAAGAAACCATCAACTTCATCACGGGTGTTCGCTCCATGGATGAGTGGGAAACCTTCATCAACGAGGAGCTGACCGCGGCCGGCGTCGATAAGGTCATTGACGCTTACACCACGCTGTACAACGAGCAGCACGCCAACTGATCTTCCGAAGAACCCAACGAAAACGATGCCGTCCTGCGAGACGAACCGCGGGACGGCATCGCCGGTTCTTTCCCTATGTGAAGAGGTGAACCGTATGAATGCTGTAACCGGCTCGGCCAAAGTGCGCAGCCTGCGGATGCGAAAAGTCTTCCGCTACCGTTTCTATTATTTGCTGGCATTGCCTGGGCTTTTGTATCTGCTCATCTTCAAGTACGCGCCCATGTTCGGCCTGGTCATTGCCTTCAAAGACTACGATCCATATTCCGGTGTGGCGGGGATTTTTTCCGCCCCCTGGGTTGGACTGACGAATTTTGCGAAATTCTTCGATTCCTATTACTTTGGGCGCATTATGTCCAACACACTGGTTATCAGCTTCCTCAAGCTGCTGTTCGGCTTTCCCGCGCCCATTGTGTTTGCCCTGCTGATTAACGAGGTTCGGGGCAAATACTTCAAAAAGACCGTTCAGACCATTTCCTACATTCCGCACTTCATTTCCTGGGTCATCGTCGCCTCCCTGCTGCAAACGCTGCTGACCACCGACAACGGTCTGGTCAACGTCATCCTCAATCGTCTGGGATTCCGAAGCATATCCTTTTTGACAAGCCCCAAGTACTTCCGGGCCATTCTGGTCATCAGCGACATCTGGAAGAGCATCGGCTTCGGAAGCATCGTATACCTGGCTGCCATCACCGGCGTGGATACCTCGCAGTACGAGGCCGCCGCCATCGACGGCGCCAATCGCCTTCAGCGCATCTGGTACATCACGCTGCCCTCCATCTCCTCTGTTGTTGTGATTATGCTGATTTTCCGCGTCGGCGGACTGCTTGACGCCGGCTTTGAACAGGTTTTTCTCACCTATTCCCCCTCGGTTTACAAGGTGGCGGATATTATTGATACCTTCGTCTACCGCGTTGGCCTTGTGGAGCACGATTATTCCTATTCCGTTGCTGTCAGTTTCTTCAAATCCATTGTGGCGGCTGCCCTGCTGCTGTCAACCAACGTCATCTCCAAGCGTATCTCCGGCGAAGGCATCTGGTAAGGCGGTGATGATATGAAAACCAAGAAAAAAAGGCTTCCGGCAGGAGAAATTGCGTTTCAGATCGCGCTGTATATCATTCTGATTGCGCTGACGCTGACCTTCGTCATTCCGTTCCTGCTGGTCATTGGCACCTCGTTTGTCGGCAAGGAAGAAATCGCCCGCCGCGGCTTCGTCTTCTTCCCGGAGACCTGGAATTTCGCGGCCTATGACATGATGCTGTTCCAGAATACCGAAGTGTGGCGGGCCTATGGCGTGACCTTCTTCCGCGTTGTTGTCGGTACGCTGGCCTCCCTGCTGGTGACAGGCACCTTCGCCTACGCCGTCAGCAAAAAGGACATGCCTGGCCGCAACCTGCTGCTGGTGATTTCCTTCATTACCATGATCTTCTACGGCGGCCTGATTCCCACCTATCTGGTGGTCAAGTCCCTGGGGCTTATCGACAGCCTGTGGTGCTTTATACTGCCCAACCTGATGAGCGTGTGGAACATGCTCATCCTGCGCAACTTCTTCTATTCCATTCCCGACAGCCTGGAGGAGTCCGCGCTGCTGGACGGCGCGACGCCGCCGACCATCTTTTTCCGCATCATCGTCCCGCTGTCCATGCCCGCGATTGCCACCATCGGCCTCTTTTACGCGGTGGATCAGTGGAACAACTGGTTTGACGCCGCGATCTGGATCAACGACGTGCGCAAGTATCCCCTTCAGATGGTGCTGCGCAAGTATGTGCTGATGTCGTCCACCTACGATCTGAAATTCGACCTGGCAACCGGCGCCAAGCCGCCGGATATGGGCATCAAGTCCGCCATCGTGGTCATTTCCACGCTGCCGATGCTGTGCATTTACCCGTTCATTCAGAAGTATTTTGTCAAAGGCGTGATGATTGGCTCTGTGAAGGGCTGAGGAGGGAGCTTTGTTGCTCAAGGTTTTGCTGGATATTCCGCCCGCGCCGGACAATCCGCGCAACAGCGAGGGTGCGTTTCTTCCCCTGCGGGACGGGCGTGTGCTGTTTGTGTACAGTCATTTCACGGAAGCGATGCAGGATGACGCCGCCTGCGAATTGTGGGCGCTGACCCTGAAGGGGGACGAGGCCTCCGCGCCCAGGGCACTGTGTACCGTACCGGAAGACAGCGCGCTGAACCTGATGTCCGTTTCGCTGCTGCGCATGCGGAACGGGGACATCGGCCTTTTCTACCTGCGCCGTCATGGGCAGACCCTGCTGGAGATGGTTCTCCGCCGCTCCGGCGATGAAGGGGAAACCTGGTCGGCCCCCATGCCCGTCACCACGCGGCCCGGCTTTTTCGTCGTCAATAACGATCGTGTGCGCCGCCTTTCGGACGGGAGCATTCTGGTGCCTGCCGCGGAGCATAAGAAGTTCATGCGGGCGGACGGGAGCGTGTTCTTTGACGCACGCTCGGAGGCGGTGTTCTTCCGCTCCGACGATGACGGACGCACGTTCCATGAGCTGCCCGGCAAGTGCGTGATGCCCTACGCAAGCGTTTGCCGCAGCGGCCTGCAGGAGCCGGGCGTGCTGGAATTGGCGGATGGGCGAATCTGGGCCTGGGCGCGGACGGATCTGGGCTGCCAGTGGGAGATGTACTCATTCAACGGCGGCCAGAGCTTTACGCCTCCCGCGCCGTCAGGCTTTACGTCCCCGCTGTCGCCCATGAGCGCGCTGCGCCTGTCCAACGGTACGCTGCTGGTTCTTTATAACCCGATCCCCCTGTATAACGGGCGCAGTCCGCATATGGAGGGCGTGTGGACGGGCGGCAGAACGCCGCTGGTGCTGCGCCAAAGCCGGGACGGCGGCGTCACATGGGATGAACCGGTCACCCTGGAGGATGACCCTTGCCGCGGCTATTGCTATACTGCCATGCTGGAGGAAAAAGAGGATCAGCTGCTCCTCGCCTACTGCGCTGGGGGGCCGGAGGACGGCAGCTGTCTGTCCCGGCTGCGCATCGCACGGCTCAGGCTGGAGCCATGAGAAAGAGAGGGAGCCTATGAACATTCACATTGAAACGGAAGAGCAGCGTGAAGCGCGCCTGTTTGCCGAACGTTCTTTTCAAGTGGCTGATACCCGCGAGAACCGCGAGTGCGCCGCCTGCGTATCCATGAAGAGCGCTGAAGCCGTTGAGCAGCTCCGTGCGGGCCGCAGGGGACGGCTTCCTGAAAACCGCTTTGATGAAATGAAAATATGCGTGGAAAACATGACGGGCGGCGCCAATACCGTCTTGCTGGATGACGAGGGCATGCCCAGCATTGTGGTTGGCCTGCCCCAGATGCGCATCTGCGATCTGTACGGCGGGGACGACGAGAGCATCCACCCCGCCTGGGTTGTGGACGGCGCCATCAAGGACATGATCTACGTTTCCAAGTACATGAACTTTGTCGCCCGTGGACGCGCCTATTCCCTGCCCATGCGCGATCCGCATGTGTTCTTCACCTTTGATGACGGCGTGCGCTTCTGCCTCAACAAGGGGCGCGGCTGGCATCTGCTGACCAACATGGAATGGATGGCGCTGGCCCAGCAGAGCAAGCGCCTGAATACGCGGCCCCGCGGCAACACCGACCGGGGCCGGGCGCACGACGCGCCATGGGAAAAGGGCGTTCCCACCGCCATGAACGGACGGGACGTTCTGCGCACCGCCTCCGGCTCCGGCCCGGTCACCTGGAACCATAATCATCAGCCCTCCGGCGTGGCCGACCTGGTGGGCAACATGTTTGAGTGGGTGGGCGGTCTGCGGCTCATGAACGGCGAAATCCAGATCATCTCCCAGAACACCGCGGCGGTCTATTCCTCCACCATGCTGGCGCAGGACAGCCACTACTGGCGCGGCCTGACCACCAAGGGCGAGCTGGCTGCCCACGGCGAGTTGGATACCTATAAGATTGACGGCACGGTGCCCGGCGACTGCCTGGATGCGGATCATCTGCTTGGCCGCCCGATGGTGCGCACGGAAATCCGCAACCGCAGCTATACGGGGCCGCATACCAGCGGCAATCAGGGCTACCTTGACTGCCAGTTCTGTGACCTGACGGTGGAGGAAGGGCTGCCCGTGCCCCGCATCCTGCAAATCCTTGGCGTTGTCCCCGACGAAACCTGCATCCATCAGGATGGCATTTTTGTGGCGCGCAATTACGGCGAACGCATCGCCGTGCGGGGCGGCAAGGCCGGTTCGCTGGATCGCGCGGGGCTGAACGCCCTTCACTTCTATAATCCGCGCACCTATGATGGCAGCGCAACCATCGGCTTCCGCAGCGCGTTTGTGGATTAACCCATCACAACAATCAAGGAGCTGACCTGCCATGAGCAGCCAATTCACAGGTATCAATCCAGCTTTTTACGCATGCTACGATCATCAGGGGAATGTCTCCCCCCAGCGCTGCTATGACCTTGCCGCCCATCTGCGGTCCGCGGGCGTGCAGGGGCTGTATGTCAACGGATCGTCCGGCGAGTGCATTTATCTGGATGTCGAGGAACGGATGAAGATTCTTGAAAGCATCATGAAGGCCGTTGGCGGCAGCCTCCGCGTCATCTGCCATGTGGCCTGCAACAATACCCGGGACAGCCAGCGCCTCGCGGCCCATGCGGAAAGTTTGGGCGTGGACGCCATCGCGGCGATTCCGCCGATTTATTTCCATCTTTCGGAGGACGCCATTGCCGCTTACTGGAACGATATTTCCTCCGCCGCGCCCAGGACGCCCTTTGTGATCTATAACATTCCGCAGCTGGCGGGCGTCGCGCTGACCATGCCGCTGCTTCGCAGGATGCTGCGCAATCCCATGGTGCGCGGGGTGAAAAATTCCTCCATGCCCACGCAGGATATTCAGCTGTTCAAGGCGGCGGGCGGCCAGGATTTCACCGTGTTCAACGGGCCGGATGAGCAGTACATCAGCGGGCGGGTTATGGGCGCGGACGCGGGCATCGGCGGTACCTACGCCGCCATGCCGGAGCTGTTCCTGAAGGCCGAGGCGCTTCTTCAGAAGGGTGATCTGGCCAACGCCCAGGCGCTGCAGTACCGCATCAATGACATTATCGGCGCGCTGTGCTCGGGCAAAGGCAATATGTACGCCGTCATCAAGGGCGTTCTGGCGAAGCGGCACGGCCTTGCCCTGGGCGGCGTGCGCGAACCGCTGATGAATCTTCAGCCCGGCGACGAGCAGGTTGTCGCCCGCTGCTGCGAAATGATCGACGAAGCCGCGGCTTTCATCCATCGGATGGAATGAGGACAAAACGCGGCCGACGGTTTCAGGGAGGGCAGGTATGACCAAGGAACAGCTGTTTGACATCATGCGCGGCACCGTCATTGTGTCCTGTCAGGCGACGCCGGGCGAACCGCTCTACGATGGTGAGCGCTCGGTGATGCCGCTGATGGCGCGGGCGGCCCGCCTGGCGGGAGCCCGAATGATCCGCACCAGCTCCGTGCGCGACATTGTCGGCATCAAGGAGGAGACGGGGCTTCCCGTGATCGGCCTGATTAAGCGGGAATACCCCGGCTACGCGGGACGCATCACGATGACCATGCGCGAGGTTGATGAATGCGTTGAGGCAGGGGCGGACATCGTGTCCATCGACTGCACCGACTGCCCGCGCGGCGATGGCCTGTCCCCCGGGGAGTTCCTCAGACAGGTGCGCGACCGCTGGCCGAACATCATCATCATGGCGGACTGCGCCACGCTGGCGGAGGCGGAGGCCGCCTATGCCGCCGGGGCCGATCTGGTGGGCACGACGATGAACGGCTATACGCCGCAGACATCCGACGCGGGGCCGGAACCCAACGCGGAGCTGGTGGAACGGATGGCGGCGGCGCTGCCCTGCCCGGTGATTGCCGAGGGACGCATTCACACGCCGGAGCAGGCCTGCGAAATGCTCAGGCGCGGCGCGTGGGCCGTTGTTGTCGGGGGAGCGATCACCCGTCCGCTGGAGATTGCCGCGCGGTTCATGCGCGCAGTGGAGGAAGAGCATCATGCTGCTGGCGGTTGACATCGGCGGAACGGCGGTGAAGCTGGCCCTTGCTGACGAGCGGGGCCGCCTGACCCAGCGCCGCGAGGCCAGCGTGAGCTTTGACGGCTATCAAACGCCGGTGATGACATCCGTCATTCAGGCCATTGATGCGCTGCTGCGGTCGACGGACGCCGATGTGACCGGCATTGGCGTTTCCGCCACCGGTCAGATTGACACGGACAGCGGCACGGTCATCGGAAGCAACGGCAGTATTCCCGGCTATGAAGGCGTCTGCATTCGCGCCTGCCTGGAAGAGACGTTCCGTTTGCCGGTTCATGTGCTGAACGACGCAAACGCGGCGCTGCTGGGGGAAATGTCCGCGGGCAGCGCCCGGGGCGCGTCGGATGTATTGATGATAACGCTCGGCACGGGTGTGGGCGGGGCGATGGCGTCCGGGGGTCGTTTGCTGAATGGACGCGGGGGACTGGCCGGGGAAATCGGCCATATGACGCTCTATCCCGACGGGGAAATTTGCTCCTGCGGACGCCGGGGATGCTATGAGCGCTACGCCTCGACGGGTGCGCTGGTCAGGCGGGCACGCAAGGCCCTCGACCGGCCGGAATTGGATGGCGAGCAGCTCTTCGCGCTCGCGCGTCAGGGGCAGGGGCAGGCCGCGGCCCTCCTTGAAGCCTGGCGTGAGGACATCGCCCGGGGGATCATCAGCCTTGTCCATGTATTGAACCCGCAGCTCATCCTGCTGGGCGGCGGCGTGTGCCGACAGGAAGCGCTGCTGCTGGCTCCCGTGCGTCAGCGGGTGCTTGCGTGCGTCATGCCCTGCTTTGTGCGCGGCCTCCGCCTGGAAGCCGCCACCCTGGGCAACGACGCGGGGCTGGTGGGCGCCGCGAAATGGTGGTATGAGCGGCAGATATGATCCAAGGCGCGCCGCGCAAGAAAAAGCAGCGATGGTATGGAAGGGATTCCCTTCAAGCCATCGCTGCTTTTCATGTGTCGAAATATGTGGCAAAGCTGCCTTGCGGGGGATTTTTTGCCCCGACCTTCAAGGAAACGTTTCCGGCGTGCTTACGACTTGGCCTTGGGCTTAAAGATCATGGCCGCCAGGGCGCCGAAGAACACCGCCGCCGCGATGCCCGCCGCGGTATTGGTCAGTCCGCCGGTGAAAGCGCCCATGAAGCCGATTTCCTGGATGGCGCGCTTGACGCCCGTCACCAGGGCATGGCCGAAGCCCGTCAGGGGGATGGTGGCCCCGGCTTCAGCGAATTGCGCCAGGGGGCCGTAAAGTCCCACGGCGCTGAGGATGACCCCGGCCACGATGTAGCCCACCAGGATGCGGGCGGGGGTCAGCTTGGTCTTCAGCACAAGAATCTCACCGATCATGCAGATCAGGCCGCCGATGAGGAAGGCCTTCAGCAGGCCCAGAAGAATGGTTCCCATTATGCGTCTGCCTCCAATACAATGGCGTGGGCGATGCCGGGAATGGTCGCCCCCTGCTGGCTGGTGGTGGTGGAGAGCAGCGCACCGGTGGCCATGAACAGCACCCGGCGGATGGTGCGCTCCTGGAAACGGTGGAGGATCAGGCTGTTCAGGGTGACGGCGGAGCAGCCGCAGCCCGATCCGCCGCAGTGGGTGTCCTGCCCGGGGGCGAAGACGGCCAGGCCGCAATCCAGGTAGTGGTCGGGGTTCAGGGGCAGGCGGCGCTCCTTCATCAGCTCCAGGAGGATGTCGTGGCCCACGCGGCCCAGGTCGCCGGTGATGATGAGGTCGTAATCCTCCGGGGAGCGGCCCGTGTCCCGCAGATGCCTTGCCAGGGTGTCGGCGGCGGCGGGGGCCATGGCCGCGCCCATGTTGTTGGCGTCGATCATGCCCATATCCTGAATGCGGCCGATGGTGGCGTGGGTGCAGCGGCAGATGGCGGGAGCTTTTTCATCCAGGGTCAGGAAGGACGCGCCCGCGCCGGTGACGGTCCACTGGGCGGTGGGGGTGCGCTGGTTGCCGTATTCCAGGGGGAAGCGGTACTGCCGCTCCGCCGAGCAGAAATGGCTGCTGACGGCGCACAGGGCGTTGCGCAGGTAGCCGCCGTCCACCAGCATGGCGCCGACGCACAGGCTTTCCGCCATGGTGGAGCAGGCGCCGTAGAGCCCCAGGAAGGGAATCCGCAACTCCCGCGCCGCCATGGACGCGGACATGATCTGGTTGAGCAGGTCGCCGCCCAGGAGCGCGTCCACCTGATCCTCCTCCACGCCGGCCTTGGTCAGGCAGGTCTTCGCGGCGGTGTAATAGAAGCGGCTTTCCGCCTTCTCCCAGGTTTCCTCGCCGAAAAGATCATCCTGGATCACGGCGTCAAATTCCTTGCCCAGAGGGCCCTCGCCCTCTTTTTTGCCGACGATGGCGGCCCCTGCGATGATTTTGGGACGGTTGGGGAAGACGACGGTTCCTTCCCCCATGCGGTGGATCACCATGGAATGCCTCCTTCAGTGAGAAGATTAAAGGGTTTTCATGAAATTCTCATGCGGCCCGGCTTGCGGCCGACGCGAAGCGGTGGCACAATTACCAGGGGAACAGGGCGTAGAGGATGCCCACCACCACCGAGGCGCTGACGCCCCACACCAGCACGGGCCCCGCAATGGTGAACAGCTTCGCGCCCAGGCCCAGCACCATGCCCTCCCGGCGGAACTCCATGGCCGGGGAGACCATGGCGTTGGCAAAGCCGCTGATGGGCACAAACGCGCCCGCGCCGGCGTACTGGCCAATTTTGTCAAAGAAGCCCAGGCCGGTGACCAGGGCGGTCAGGAAGACGATCACCGTGGAAGCGAAGGTGCTGGCGGCGGCGTTGGTCATGTCCAGGGGGCCGCGGCCGATTTCCAGCATGATCTGGCCCAGGGTGCAGATGGCGCCCCCAACCCAGAAGGCGCGCAGAAGCCCTTTGGTCATTTCGGACTTGGGGGAGAGGCGCTCCACCAGCTGGGCATAGCGGTCCAGCTGGGCCTGGCGCTTGGGGGAGGGCTTGGCGTTTTTATCAAACATGGTCTTGCTCCTTTCGGGGGTGGTTCATGCTGCGGTCCCGGGGAATGGCGTAGCGGCTTTCCCGCTGACCGGGGGACGGCTGGGATTCCAGAAGATAGGGGAGGGTGGCGAAGCGATCCTTTTCCAAAGGGCAGGACCTCCTTGTTTTTATAGGGTGAAGACCAGGCAGGCCAGCACCGCGCCCAGCCCCTTGCCCAGCATGATGGTCCAGCGGATGCCCATGGATACGTCCCCCAGGCGGAAGCGGCGCATCAGCACCGGGGCGACCTCCAGAATCTCCCCCAGGGCGGAGGCCAGCATACCCACGAACATGCCGGAGGCCGCCAGGGCCAGGGAGCCGAAGACGGCGGGCAGGCGCAGGCTGAAGCCGACGCTGTTGCCCAGGGCGGACAGCAGCAGCCCCAGGGCGATGGCCCACGTCATCAGCCGGGAGGAGCGGACGCTGAAGCGATCCTGCACCCGGGCGGGGATCATCAGCACCACCCATACGCTGCTCACGGCCACGGACATGGTGGCGCCGGTCATCAGCCCGATGACGATGGCCAGGGGATCAAGCGTCATCGCTGACATCCTTTCCTTCGGTTTTTTCCATGTCCTGAAGGTAAGCGTTGAGCTTGACCTCCATGGGGGTGGAGCGGCTGCGGGAGGGCAGCGCGTAGAAGACCGACACGCCCAGCACCACGCCGACGACATAGGGGATGTTCACCTGCCGGGGGTCTTCCGGCTCGTGGCCGGTGATGGTTTCATAGACCATCATCTGGGCCTTGGGCATATCCACGTCGCTGTGGAACCAGGCCAGGCCCAGCGCACCGCCCAGCAGCAGGATCAGGAAGGCCGCGCCAGTGCGCAGCAGGCGGAGAAAGCCGCTGCCCTCCCGGCGCACCCGGTGCACATAGCAGGCGTCGGGCCCCAGGAGGCTGACATCCTCCCCGGGGCAGGCTTTGGCGATGGCCTGGGTCACGTCGATGGCGGATACGCGCCACACCCCGGATTCCTTCGGGCAGGGCAGGGGAACCTTGTCCAGGGGCTTGGGGGCGATGGTACGGGCCACATCCCCCAGGGTCAGGGGCTGGCCCATGGACAGGCTGGCGCGGTTGTGCAGCTGACAGTAGATCATGCGGTACGCTCCCTTCGCCGTCAGTATGGCCGAAAAGCCCGCCGCGCATACAAAAAGGATCGCATCCGCGCGGCAGGGCTGCCGCTCCCCTGCGTTTTCAGGCGGCGGTCTCCCCGTATTCGAGGGGGATGAGCTTGCGGATGGTGACTTCCCGGCCGGTGCGGCTGTCAAGGTAAATCAGGTAGGTATCGCCGCCGGAGGACGCCGTCAGCTGCCAGCACAGCCGTTCCTCGCCCTGCCAGGGAATGAGGCACAGCCGGGGCTCGGCCGTGAGGATGTCTTCCCCCGCCCAGGCGCTGGCCTCGGCGGCGGTGACGCTGGGCTGGGGAAGCTCCCGGGAACCGTGATTCTGCCAGTAGGAGCGGGCCTCCAGCCCCACCACGGCCAGGGTGTCCATGCGCACCTGCAGGGTGATGAGGTCGGGATACAGGAGCACGCCGTCCAGCAGCGGCGCCAGGGTCACCACATACAGCCCGTCATAGCTTTGCCGGTGGACGGCCTCCGCCGGGCCGAAGCCGTGGCGCGTCAAAAAGCGCAGGGCGGCGGATTCGCATTCCTCCGGGGAGCGGGTGACGGCGAAGGACGCGGTTTCGGGCATCATCCACAGGGGACGGCCTCCGCTGACGGTCATTTCCACGTTGAGCTGCACGTCCTCCGTCTGCAGGGCGAAGCCGTAGGCCGGCATGGCCCCGGCGGTATCCGGCGCGTCCACAACGTCGATGATGGTCTGATCGTCCGCCAGGGTGCGGGCCAGGGCGCGGGCCTCCTCCCGGGTCACCTGATTGTCAGGCAGGCCCCGGGCCATGGGCGCGGCGGCTTCCGACGGCTCCGTGAGACCGTCCAGGGCGCCGACCCGCTCCAGGGGGTTCCGCAGGGCGGAGGGCTCTTCCGCGAAAACGCTGCGGTCGCTCAGCAGCGTGACGCCTTCCTCCGCCATGGCGCGGCGGGCCAGGGCCCACTGCCCCGACAGGCGCGTACACGCGGCCAGACAGCCGGAAAGCTCCTGGCGGGCCTCGTCCTGCAGGGGCTGCTCCATCAGCGCGGGCAGCAGCTGATCGGCCGTGGCGGTGAGGGTGGTGAGGAAGGTGAGGGTTGGGGCCATGGCGCGATGACTCAGGGGAAGCGAGGCCAGGCAGTGGCGCACCTCGCCGGAGGTCTGGCTGACGGCATGGATCAGCGCGGCCTGCTGGACGGCGTCCCGGGACATCAGCAGCTTTTCCAGGGTCAGGTTCAGGCTGTCGAAGCCCTCGGCCGAGGCGTTCAGGGCGGAAAGGTAGGTTTCCTCTAGCGCGCGGCGGGTGCGGTTGAGCCGATCCGTCTGCAGGGCGGCAAAGGCGGCGGTGACCAGCAGCAGCAGGGCCAGGGCCGCGGGAAGCAGATGCTTTCTCATGGGCGGTACCTCATATGGCAAAGGCGTGCTCGCCGATGGTCAGCTGCACCTGCCTTGTCCAGATCCAGGAGTTGGTGGCGGTGACGGGGTTGTAGTAGTACACGCAGCCGCCGGTGGGATCCCAGCCGTTCATGGCGTCCCGGGCGGCGCGGCGGGCGGAATCGGTGGGCGTCTGGTCAAACTGACCGTCCCACACCGCGTCGAAGGCCCCCGCCTGGAAGATGACGCCGCTGATGGTATCGGGGAAGGCGTCGTGCCGCACCCGGTTGAGCACCACGGCGGCCACGGCCACCTGGCCCACATAGGGCTCGCCTCGGGCCTCGCCGCTGACCAGCCGGGCCAGCAGCGACAGCTCCGTTTCCTGCCACAATTCGGCGGAAAGCACGCCGCCCTCCAGGCTGATGCCCAGGGCCTCGGCGGTGGCGCGGCCCAGGCGGCCGTCGGCGGTCAGGCCGTTTTTCCGCTGGAAGGCCACAACGGCGTCATAGGTCGCCTGACCGAACACGCCGTCCGCCTCCGCGGAAAGATAGCCGAACTGACGAAGCCGCTGCTGGGCCAGGGCAACCTGCTCGCCCCGGCTGCCCCAGGCCAGCACCGCTGCGTCGCCGGGCAGGATGGTGAGCACAACCGCCGTCAGCAGCGGCGCGAGAAGCACAAAGCGCTTTTTCATGGTCGTCACCTGCTTTCCAGAAAGGGGAAATGTGTCAGGGCGGCCCAGAGACCGGCCAGGCTCCAATCCCAGACGACGCCCTCCGCGTCGCCGGGCAGGGCCGCCGCGGCCAGCGCCGCCTCCGGGTCCAGGAGCCCCCACCAGTTCCGGCCCTCCGCCCTGCCCAGGCGGACGACCAGCGCCGGATAGACGCCTTCCGGGATGGTCAAATTGTCCAGCTCCCGGGTATCGAAGGGCAGTTGTTCGACGGTCACGGTCACATCGCCGGTAAAGCCGACGGCCTGTGCCGCGTCCCGGGCGGCGCGGGTGAGGTCGGGCAGGAGCGCCCGGGCCTGGGTGAGCATGGTGGCGCCGGACGCGCGGTCGGCATGGGCGGCGTAGGCGGCGCGCACGGCGTCCCTGACGGGCGCCTTGACGGCCTGCATGGCGGGCGTATCATCCTGGGCGATGACGTGCATGCGCACAAGGACGCCCGTTTTCATGCCCAGGGCGGCGCGGGGAGCGGGCTGGCTCAGGCAGGTGGAAAGGGCCAGAAGCAGGCACAGCAGGGATTTCAGCAAGGCAGATTCACCTCCGGTTCGTATGGAGGTCATCATGCCCGGAGCGGACGGGGACTATGCAGAAGTTGGCAGAAAAGGAGCGATGGCGATGTTCGCCTTTACGGCCCATGGAAAAAGTGATACAATAGGCACGGTACAGCATACAACAGAGGTTGGAGGTGGAAACCATGTATCAGCGATATACATCCCGCTCCGGCGGCGCGCAGTCGGAGGGTGGAAAAGTGTGGAAGGGTATACGGGCCGCGGTGTTTGTTCTGCTGACGGCGGCGGTGATTACCCTGGCGGTGATGGGCATCCCTGCGATCCGCTATCGGCAGACAACCCATCAAACCCTGGTCGAGCGGATGCGGGCGGAATGCGGCAACGCTTACTCCTATACGCAGAGCCTTTCGCGGACGGCGGGGGCCAGCTCCTCATCCATCCTGGGCCAGATCCGCAGCCGCGTCTACGCGGCCGATACCCTCAACGACCTCAGCTTCAGCCTGGGGGGACGTTATCTGGTGCCGGAAACCGAGTTCGACAACCTTTACGCCATGATGGACGACTACCTGAACCGCCTGACCACGGGCATGGTTACCGGGGATCAGCAGACGGCCCTGACCGGGGCGCTGGAAAGCCTTGTGACCACCATGGCCGCCCTGGAATAAAATTTCCAAGAAAAAATGTAAATTGCGTCATGTGCTGGAAGAAAAAGTGCAGCTTGATCGTTTGAAAAGTGTGATCGAACAAACTGACGATCAGGAAAGGGAGACGCGATGATGACGATGAAAAAATGGCTAACGGCCCTCGTCAGCCTGATGCTGGCGCTTTTAATGGCGGCCTCGGCCCTGGCCGCGGACGCGACGGTGTACAAGCGGACGGAGGAAGACGAAGGCGCGTGCTATGTGACGGATGTCCAGACCGTGGGCGATACGCTGTATATCCTGATGCGCAGGAACGAGCCCACGTCCATGGAGCTGTACCGGTGGAAGCTCGGCATGGCCGCGCCGGAGCTGGTGGCCGGGGAGCTGTGCTATGCCCGGCGGTTCGATACCCTTGAAATGGCCATGGCCGCCAAGGCGGAGGCCGATGAGGAGGATCCGATCGTCGGCGATCCCGCCTATGCCATTGACAACGTCATGTGGTCGGACGGCGAGCGGCTGCTTTTCCTCAATCCCCTGACCGGGCGGATCTTCACCATCACCGGGGAGGGCGGGAAGCCCGTCTTTGAGGATGTGTGCGTCATGGACATGACGGCGCTGACCCATGTGAGCGGGGACGGCGAGGACGCCTATCGGTACTATACAGGCATCGAGCAGTCGGCGGCGGCCGGGAACATGCTGTACATCAGCGCTTATGACTGGGACGAGAATACAGGCGAGTCGGTGTACAAGAGCTTGCTGGTGAATCTGAGCACGGGCGAGGTCAAGCAGGCCAAGGCGGGCTATGCCCAGGCCGTGACCACCTACCGGGACGGCAAACTGCTGCTGGTGAGCCGCGATCCCCAAAAGGAATGGGATGAGGAGAAGAACACTTTTTATCCCTTTACCCTGCTGGCGTACGATCCTGTCGCTGACGAAACGGAGACCGTGGGCACCTGGCAGCACGAGTACATCAACGGCCGGGTGTGCTATGACAGCGTGCATGACGCGCTGATTTATCTGGACGAGACGCGCCTGATGGGTCTGACCCACCTGACCACGACGGAGCAGTACGGCTATCTGCCGGACAGCTATGCCAGGTGCATGACCATGCTGGGCGACAGTCTGGTTTTTGCCGGCGACACGCAGGTGCTTTTGCGCACGCTGACGCCCGGCTTCAGCACGGAGGAGTCCGTGACGATGTACGGCGGCTGGTTCGGGAGCGCCGAGCAGGACTTCGCGGAGGCCTATCCCCAGGTGCCTGTCTACATGTACAGCGAGTACTTTGACAGCGCGGAGGCCCTCACGCAGGCCCTGGTGACCGGCGACAGCACCATCGATTTGCTGCGGCTGACCACCACCTATTCCGACTTCTACCGCCTGATGGAGAAGGGCTACTGCGCCGACCTGTCCGGCGACGCGGAGATCATGGCCTATATCAACCGGCTGCATCCCGTCTATCGGGACGCGGTGACCAAGGACGGCAAGGTGTACGCTGTGCCCATGAGCGCGTACAGCTATGGCGGCTGGACGGTGAACCGCCATGTGATGGAGGACATGGGGCTGACCATCGAGGACATCCCCACCAACTTCCTGGAGCTGTGCGCGTTCGCTACCCGCTGGAATGACGAGTGGGTGGAGGAATATCCCTCCTACACGCTCATCAGCTATGTGGAGGACTACAAGCGGGAGCTTTTCTATCAGGTCATGCAGAACTACATCGACTACTATCAGGCCAAGGGCCTTGAGTTGCGGTTCAACACGCCGGAGTTCCGGGCGCTGATGGAGGCCATTGAGGCCATGCGGGTGGATGACCTCAACGAGGGCGCGAACCTGCCCAACGAGGATGAAACCAACTACCGCGTGGGGCTGCTGAACAGCTACGCTTCCCTGGTGGGCAGCTTCAGCGACCCGGCGCTGAACACGGACAGCATCCTCATTCCCATGACGCTGACCAAGGACACGGATTATGTGATCGGCGCGGAAGTGGAGATCATGTTCGTCAATCCCCGCACCAAGCACATGCAGTCCACCCTCAATCTGATGAAGTACAAGATCAACGAGGACAATCAGGACGTTTTTACGCTCAGCACGCTCCTGGCGGACAAGACGGAGGCTGTGCCCTATGAGCACTATGATGAAATGGTGGAGCGGGAGCAGAAGTACCTGGCGCAGCTGGAAAAGTCCTTGGAGAAGGCGGACGACGCGGATAAGCGCGGCATTCAGGAGGCAATCGACTGGCAGAAGGAATGGATGGAGAAGTCCATGCCCCAGCAGCAATACCGGATCAGCGAGGGCGCCATCAGGTACTATCTGGATGAGGTTGTCCCCTATGTGTATGTGAAGCGGCCGACCCTGATGAACAAGGACAATTCCGGCGACCTGTCCACGCTGATGGAGCGTTACAGCCAGGGTCAGATCAAGCTGGACCAGTTCATCAAGGACATGGACGGCAAGGTTATGATGATGCAGATGGAAGATTATTGACGGTCAATGGTCACGCGGAAGGCGGCGGCGCAAGCTCCGTCCTTCCGCCAGGGGGCGGATGGTTCATCGGGGCCATCTGCCGTCGCCGTGACCTGACGGATGGAGGCGCACCTTGTTCAAACGCAAGAAAATTGTGTGGCTGCTGCTGCTGCCGGGCCTCATTGGCCTGATGATGTTTTATGTGGTGCCCTTTTTTGGGGGCATCTATTTCTCCGTTACGGACGGCAGCTTTGAAAACCGCTTTGTGGGCCTGGACAATTACCTGGATGTGGCGCGAAACCCCATGTTCCAGATGGGCCTGAAAAACACATGGGAGCTGTCGCTGCTTTGCGCGCCCGTCATCTGGCTGATGGCCTTCATCCTTTCGGCCATGCTCAAGACCCTGAAGGATCGCTCCACGGCCTTCCGCAACATCCTGCTTCTGCCCTACCTGATGCCCTCCTCGGCGCTGCTGCTGATCTGGACGCTGATGTTCGACTACGGCGGCGTCATCAACCGGCTGGTGACGGCCCTGGGCTTCGAGCGGGTGCTGTGGCTGGAGGAGGACGCGCTGCGCTTCCCCATCGTGCTTTTGTATGTGTGGAAGAACCTGGGCTTCTCGGTGGTGCTGTTTGCCTCGGCGCTGTCGGCGGTGCATCCGTCCCTGTACGAGTTTGCCTCCCTGGAGGGGGCGGGCTGGTGGACGCAGGCCTTCCGCATCACCCTGCCGCAGATTCTGCCCACGGCCTTCCTGGTGTTCGTGCTGGCTTGGGTCAACGCCTTCAAGATTTTCAAAGAGGTGTACTTCATCGGCGGCTCCTACCCGTCTCAGGCCATCTATACCCTGCAGCATTTTATGAACAACAAATTCGCAAAGCTGGACTATCAGGACGTGACCACGGCGGCGTACATTTTCGCCATTGGCGTCATGGCGCTGTTTGCGCTGATGTACGCCAGCAAGGCCGTTCGGTCGCCGTCGGAAATGTAAGGAGGACTGCCCATGGCAAGACGAGGTTATCGGCGCGGCCTGGGTTTTGGCGGAATGATCTGCCTGATCCTCCTGATCGCGCTGTCGGTACTGATTCTGATACCCATTGTATTCACCTTCCTGTATTCCTTCTTCCCCAAGGGGGAAATCGAGACGTACCTGAGCGGGCGGGGCAACTATGACGCCACCCACTGGCTGGATGTGCTTTACTCCCCGGCGGTGGTGTCGCTCCGGCAGTATTACAAGATCTTTATTGAGGATCCCACCTACCTGAAGCTGTTCTGCAACTCCGCCATGTACACCGCGGGCATCCTGCTGGGGCAGGCGGTGGTGGTGCCGCTGACGGCCTACGCCCTGAGTCGCTTCACCTTCCGCGGCAGGGACGCCATCTTCTTCTGCGTGCTGATATTGATGATCCTGCCCTTCCAGGTGACCATGGCGCCCAGCGTCATCATGCTGCGCTGGCTGGGGCTGATGAACACCGTGTGGGCGGTGATCCTGCCCATGTGCTTCTCGCCCTTCTACATATTCCTGATGCGGCAGTTCATGGTGGGCATTCCCAACGAGCTGCTGGAGGCGGGCATGGTGGACGGCGTGGGGCCCATCCGCGGGTTCATCCATGTGATCCTGCCGGTGTGCAAGCCCATCATTTTCGCGGCGGCGGCGCTGTCCTTTGCCGACTGCTGGAACATGGTGGAGCAGCCCCTGGTGTACCTGGCGGGCCGGACAGACCTGCAGCCCCTGTCGGTGATGTTCAACCAGATTTCCACTGAGGGCGCGGATGTGGCCTTCGCGGGCTCGGCGCTGTATATTCTGCCAACGCTGCTGATCTACCTGTACTGCCAGGAGGACATTGTGGCGGGCATTCAGCTCAGCGAACTGAAGTAATACGGAGGAATGGTGTATGAGACTCAAGAAATTCGCCCTGCGAGGCCTTATCTTCCTGGCGGTGGCTGTGGCGCTGTGCATGTTCTTTGCCCGGACGGTGCAGACCATCACCACGCCCAAGATCCAGCTGGTGACCGGTTCCTCTGGACGGTATGAGGAGAAGATGAAGTTCCGCGCGGAGGTCTTCTTCCCCGAGGAGGAGGAAATCATCGTGCCCGAGGCCAAGGAGCTGGGCGTGGTGGTGAAGCGGGTGTATGTGAAGCCCGGCCATCAGGTGAAGGCCGGGGACATCATCTTCACCGCCGAGGCCGGGGACAGCGCGGCCAAGATGAAGGAGCTGCGGGAAAAGTATGACGCCAAGAGCAGCGAGCTGCTGGATTTGGATGTCAAGAACCGCAAATCCTCCAGGGAGAGCCGGCAGAACGACCTGTACAACGCCATGGTGGAGGCGCAGAACGCCCTGACGGAAAAGAGCATGGACGCGCGGATGGCCGCGGTGAAGGCCGGGATCATCCTGGTAGGCGATGTGCCGGAGTGGCGCAAGCAGCTGGCCCTGGTGGGGGAAGTCCCGGAGGACGTGACCAAGGCCGTCACGGCGGCGGAAACGGCCAAGTCCACCTGCGACGCGGCCAAGGACGCTTTCAATTCGCTGATGGAAGACCGCAAGATGCGGGTGAAGGACGATGTGTTCGAGTACATCAAGAGCCGTGACGCCATGCTGAAGGATCTGGACGAGATGGCCCAGGAGATGGTGGAGCTCAGCGCCCGGGCCAAGGCGGTGGAGGAGGTTCGCGCGGCCAGGGACGGCTATATCGTTGCCCTGGGCGTGTCGGAGGGCGAGACCTACGACGGCGTGAAGGCCGCCTACAAGATGAACAAGGAGGGTACCCAGCCCATCCTGCGGGCGCCGGTATCCAGCGATGAGCGCACCATTGCCGACGGCACCAAGGCGGAGATCAAGAACGATGTCTACGGTACGGAAACCTCCGCCGTCCAGGAGACCGTCATCAACGCCGAGGGCGGCAAGTATCTGTACCTGACCATGCCCGCCAGCTACCTGGAGGGGAACGCCTCCGCCATCCGCCGCATCGTGTCGGACGGCGGCGTGGATGTGACCATCACCTACCGGGCCCGTCAGTCCACCACCCTGCTGCCGCCCAGCGCCGTGCGCAGCGAGGGCCAGGGACAGGATTATGTTTACCTGGTGCAGCGCGACTGGGGCGGCTTTATGTCCGGCAGCAGCATGAAGGTGGTCAAGACCAGCGTCACCGTGCTGGAGCGCGGCGATAAGGTCGTGTCCATTGCTGAGGATCTGAGCTATCAGGATGTGGCGGATCGCGAGGATCGCGCCCTGACCGATGGCCAGAAGGTGATGGAGTATGTGAACTGACGGCGGAAGGACGGTCACGCATGAAGAAGAAAGTAACCTGGTGGCAAGTTGTGCTGCTGCTGGCCTTCGGGGTGGCGCTGTGCTTTGCTACCTGGCAGATCGGCGCTGTGGGGAACCACCTGCAGTGCGTCTTTCCCGCTCCCGCGCCGGTTCAGGATCAGTCCTCCGGGGACGGCGGGGATACGAACAAGCCGGTGAAGCCGAATCAGGCCATCACGGAGCTGCAGGAGTCCTTTGCCGCCATCACGGAGGACTGGCAGGGCATGATGCGCCGCTGGACGCTGGACGGCGTCATCGAGCGGGCGGACTTCTCCGGCGGCAGCGATTCCGCCCAGGGCCGGCTGTACCTGCTGGGCGAAAACGGGCAGCTGCTGCACCCGCTCTATCTGCGCAGCGGCAGAATCTTTCTCCCGGAGGAGCTGCGCAAGGGGGAAAAGGTCATCCTGCTGGACGAGCAGCTGGCCCTCAAGCTCTTCCGTATTTCCGATCCCATTGACTGGGAGGTTGAACTGAGCGGCATCAAGTACCGGGTGGTGGGCATCGTCCGCCACAGCAAGCAGGTGGGTGACCTGACGGATTACGGCGCCTACATTCCGCTGAACAGCGTCATCGACACATCGCTGACCCTGGATGCCCTCCAGGTGGAGGCGGATCCCCTGCCCGGCGTGGGCGCGGCGGTCGCCTTCAGCAATACCGTGAAGAACTGGAAGCAGGGCGGCACGGTCATCGACCTGGGCAAGGAAGGCATGGCCGCGGCGCTGTGGCTGCGGGTGCTGGGCTTCCTGGCGGGCATGACGGCGGTGCTGCGCTTCATCCGCTGGCTGAACCATCGCGTCAGCTATTATGGGCGGCGCTATCGTCAGCAGCTGCGGGTGAAGTACGCGGTGCGGCTGATGCCGGAGCTGCTGGGCGCCATCCTCCTGTTCGCGCTGGGCTATGGCGCGGCCGCGCTCCTGGCGGCGCTGGTGATGAACGAGATCATCCAGCCCGTGTATACCTTCACGGAGTGGATTCCCGCGATTCTGGTGGAATGGGAGGACATTGCCGACGCCTTCTGGAAGGTGTGGCAGCTGCCCGCCGTCATGCGGGAGCTGCGCACGCCCGAGCTTTTGCGCCTGCGCTGGCTGACGCTGATGGTGCAGGGCTGCTCGGCGGGCGCGGGCGTGGTGCTGGCGCTGTGGTACGCCAAGCTGCGCACCGGCAGCGAGGGCACGGCGGAGGGCCTGAAGGCGATGTATCGCGAGGGCGTCGCGGTGTCCGTTGTGCGGACGACGCGGCCCATTGCCATGGCGGATCTGGGGTACATGCTCTGCGAAAATGCCGATGCGTGGCAGAAGCTGAAGGTCCCCTCCCGGCATTGGCGCGCCACCGAGGCCATGGTCAGGATTGTGGACGCCCGGCGGGTCATCGACCAACTGCCCTGCCCCAGGAAGGATGGCAGCTTTGTGCTGGAAATTACGGATAATATCGTGGAGCGTAACAATCGCCGCTGGCAGATCACCTGCAAGCAGGGGCGGAAGACGGTTGTGGAGACCGACCGCGACTGGGATATGCAGCTGCCCGTGTCCATCCTGACGCAGATGGTTTACGGTAAGCGCACCTTTGCGGACTACCTGGAGAACAATACCGGCTACACCATGCGGATGCGGACGCCCATGATGGATGAGCTGTTTGACCAGCATCTCCCTATTGAGACGCACGCGCTGTCCTAATGGTGTCAAAAAAGTGGCGATAGCCACTTTTTTGAGGGGCTTCGCCCTGTTTCATTGCACTCACGCACTGGTCGAATGGCTCCGCCATTCTCCCGGCCGTTCGTTCGTGTAAGGAAGCTTTTCCTGCCGGAAAAGCGCGAAAATCGCCGTACATGCCGCCGATTTTCGATAGACAGTCGGAGGGCCTGCAGGCCCTCCGACACCTCCCTGGGTCTTGTCGATGGTCTGAGTCCCGGCTGTCAAGCCGGGGTTTTGTTATGGAAGGCTTAAACATAGACGAACAAAAATGCTGATATACAGCAAAATGAACAGGCATATGCGAACACTTAAAGAATGTTACAGGAGTATTGTTCATATTTTGAAAAGTCTTAAAAATATTAAAACAAAATTCAAAAAAGGTATTGACAAACGGGCATAGGAAGTGATAAGATAACCAAGCTGATTGACCGCAAGGCAATCGGTGCTGAACCTTGAAAACGATACAGAGACCAAACGCGAAAAAGGAAGACAGTAATTCCGAATGAGTTTA
>CBFFZW010000030.1:0-46749 GCA_965646445.1 uncultured Christensenellales bacterium
CGCCCAGACTGATAAAAAACACCCCGGGAGGTGTCGGAGGGCCCGCAGGCCCTCTGACTTCCAATCGTATCCCGGGGCTATGCCCCGGGGGCGGGTCTGCGATCCCGTCAGGGATCGCTTCCCTACACTCGCTCACGACCGGGAACTTGCGTAGCAAGCGACCAGTGAGCGAGTGCCGTGAACCCTCTCCGCGAAATGCCGCAGCATTTCGCGGACGCCGTCAGGCGATATTCACGCCCTGCTCCCTTGCCTGAGCGGTGTACAGCTCCCAGTACGCGCCATGCTTGGCCATCAGCTCGTCATGGCTGCCGGATTCCAGGATGCCCTTGTTGGAGATGTACAGGATGCGGTCGCAGTTCTTGATGGTGGACAGGCGGTGGGCGATGATGAAGGACGTGCGGTTCTTCAGCAGAGCCTGGATGCCCTCCTGCAGCAGCTTCTCCGTCTTGGTGTCGATGGAGGAGGTGGCCTCGTCCAGAATCAGGATGCGCGGGTCGCTCAGCAGCGTCCGGGCAAAGGACACCAGCTGCTTCTGCCCCTGGGAGAGGCGGTTGCCGCGCTCGTTCACCGCGGTCTTGTAGCCTTGCGGCATCTCCCGGATGAAGTCGTCCGCCCGCACCATTTCCGCGGCCCTGCGGACTTCCGCCTCCGTGGCGTCCAGGCAGCCGTAGCGGATATTGTCGAGGATGGTGCCGGAGAAGATGAAGCTGTCCTGGAGCATGATGCCCAGCTGGGTGCGCAGGCTGTGGAGGGTCACGTCGGTGATGTCGTGGCTGCTGCCATCCTCGCCGTGGAGGACGATGCGGCCGCTGTTGAGGTTGTAGAAGCGGCACAGCAGGTTCACCACGGTGGACTTGCCCGCGCCGGTGGGGCCCACCAGGGCGATGCTTTCCCCGGCCTTCACATGGAGGTTCAGGTGCTCCAGGACGTTGATGCCCTCCTCGTAGCCGAAGGTCACGTCCTCAAAATCCACCTGGCCGTCAATGACGGGAAGCTCCTTGGCGTCCGGCTTGTCATCCACCACCACGGGCTCATCCATGGTTTCAAAAATGCGCTCCAGATACGCCAGGTTGTTCACGAAGGAGTTGTAGATGTTCGCCAGGTTGGTGATGGGCTGCCAGAACCGGCTGACGTACTGGCCCATGGCCAGGATGACGCCGAAGGACACCATCTCGCCCCCCAGCCAGTACACGCCCGCCGTGTACAGCACCGTGAAGACGATCTGCGTGATGACCTCGCTGGACAGCCACACGCTGTTGCTGATGTAGATGGCGCGCATCCAAGCCTGACGGCAGGCCAGGGCCAGTCGGCGCATGATGCTGCCGTTGACCTCCTGCCGGGTGAAGAACTGGCTGACCTTCACGCCGTCAATGGATTCGGCCAGATAGGCGTTGTAGTTGGAGTTCTTGTTGCTCTGGTTCTGCCAGGCCCTGCGCTGGCGGGGCTTCAGGAACCAGATCACCGCCGCGAACAGCGGCAGACCGGCGATGACCACCGTCGCCAGCACCGCGTTGGTGGAATACATGAACACCACGATGAAGGCGATGTTGATGATTTCCAGAATGGAGTTGATGATGCCGTTGGACAGGATGTCCGAGACGGAGTTGACGTAGTTGATGACGCGCACCAGGATTTTGCCCGCCGGACGGCTGTCATAGTAGCTGAAGGGCAGCCGCTGCAGATGGGCGAACAGATCCTTGCGGATGTCGTAAATAATCTCCTGGCTGGCATGGGCCATGAGCCTTGCGCGGATGACCGTGAAGATGATGCTGACCAGGATGATGCCCACAAAGGCCAGGGCCATCCTGCCCAGCATGGCCGTATCGCCCGCGGGCACCGCCACGTCCAGCACCCACTGGGTGATCTTGGGGATGAACAGCACCGCCACGCTGGCCAGGGCGCTGAGGATGAAGGCGGTCAGCATCCTGCCCCGCTGCCGCTTGATGTAATGGAAGGCGCGCTTCAAATGCCGGAGTTGAAAGGGGCTTTCCAGGGTCTCGTCCACGTCAAACTTATTGCGGGCCATCAGGCATTCACCTCCTCGGGATCAATGCCGTTTTGCAGGCAGTAGGTTTCGTAATAGTACCCCTTCTGCGCCAGAAGCTCCTGATGGGTGCCGCGCTCGGACACCTTGCCGTCCTTGAGGATGAGGATCTGGTCGGCGTCCTTCACCGAGGAAATGCGCTGGGCGATGATGATCTTGGTGCAGTCATAGGGCAGCTGCCGAAGCTCCCGCTGGATGTACTGCTCCGTTTCCATGTCCACGGCGGAGGTGGTGTCGTCCATCACCAGAATGCCGGGGCACACCGCCAGGGCGCGGGCCAGGGCAATGCGCTGCCGCTGGCCGCCGGAGAGGCCCACGCCGCGTTCGCCCACAATGGTATCATAGCCCTCCGGCAGCTTGGTGATGAAGTCGTCCGCGGCGGCCCGGCGGGCAAAGTCATGCACCTGCTCCTCGGTCAGCTCCTGGTTGCCGAAGGCCACGTTGCCCTCCACCGTATCGGAGAAAAGGAACACATCCTGAATGGCTGTGCCGATGCCGTGCCGCAGCTCCTGCAGCTTCCAGCGGCGGACATCGCAGCCGTCCACGAGGATTTCGCCGTCCCGCACGTCGTAGAACCGCGCCATCAGCTGAATCAGCGTGGTCTTGCCCGAGCCCGTGGGGCCCATGATGGCGATGGTCTGCCCCGGCTCGGCAGTGAAGCTGACGTCGCTGAGCACATCCTGGCCGTCATAGGCAAAGGACACATGGCGGAATTCCACGCGGCCCTGCACCTTCTCGTGGTGCACCGCGTCCTCGGAATCCTTGATGTCCGGCTTCACCAGATCGATCTGCATGACCTTGGTGGCCGAGGTGATGAAGCGCTGCACGTCGTTGAGCAGGTTGCCCAGGTTCCGCATGGGGTTGCTCAACGCCCAGCTCAGGGAGGTGAAGACCGTCAGGCCGCCCGCCGTCAATTCGCCCCGCATGATGAACAGGCCGCCCAGGAACACCGTAATCAGCGTCATGGCGTTGGCCAGCACCTCAATAAAGGGATAGAAGGACAGCCACAGCTTGTTGATGCCCAGGTTCGCGTCCCGGAAGGCGGCGCTGCGGTCATCAAAGAGGCCTTTTTCCCGCTCTTCCCGGGCGAAGGCCTTCACCACGCGGTTGCCCGCGATGTTCTCCTGGGCGGCGGTGTTCATATCGGACAGCTTATCGCGCATGTCGATGAACAGCGGCCGTACCCTGGAGGAATAAATTTTGGTTATCACCATCAGCAGCGGCGTCACGGCCACCAGGCTCAGCGCCAGCTTCCAATTGATAAAGAAAAGATAAACGGACGTGGACAGGAACATCACAACGTTATCGACCACCATGTAGTCGATGGCGGCAAGAAAGTGGCGGCACCACTCCACATCGGCGGACATGCGGGTCATCAGATCGCCGGTGCGGTTGCGGTCAAAAAAGCGCATATCCTGGAACTGCAGCTTGGTAAACAAGCGCGTCCGCAGATGGAACAGCGTGTTCTGCGAGCTCTTTTCCAGCGTGACCACCATGAGGTACCTCAGCCCCTCCCGCAGGAGCTTGAAGGCCAGCATGGTCAGCAGGATGCCCATGAGCGGCTCGGGGTTCTGACCCACGATCACCTCATCCACCAGCCTGGCTGTCAGCGCCGGGTTAATCAGCAGCATGACCGATGTCACGGCGCTGATGACGAGTGCGAAGATGTGCTTTCGACGGAAGGGCTTGTCCATGAGGGACCACAGCCATTGAATCTGATGCATCCGATCTTATCCTCCGCTATTCCGTTGTGGGGCCTTTTTCCAGGGGGAGTATAGCACAGCGGCGGCCGATTTGCAATGCAGTTTTCGTTGCATTTTTGTGCACTTTTGTGTCAATTATCGACTTTTCGTTTCCTTTTGTCCTTCTTTTCCATTGAACATGGAAAACGAAGCGTTACCGTGGTTCCCTCGCCTTCAGCGGCGTCGATGGAAACGCCGTAGCCCTCGCCGTAGCGCAGCGCCATCCGCCTGTGCGCGTTGTACAAGCCGATGCTTTCCTCCTCCGTCCCGCCCCGCTTAAGGGCCTGGCGAAGCCGCGCCAGCTTATCCGGCGGGATACCGCGGCCATTGTCCGAGACCGTAATCACCACGTCCTCCCCCTCGCGCCGCGCCCTGACATCCACTCGAGACCGACCCTCCAGTCCGCGCAGACCATGAACATAAGCATTTTCCAGGTACGGCTCCAGGATCAGCCGGCAGCAGGGCGCCTCCAGGCAATCCTCCGCCACATCCCAATGAAAGCGCCCATCGCCCTGATGGCGCATTTCAAGGATTTCGCAAAAGCTCCGGGAATGGCGGATCTCCTCCTCCAGGGTGGTCAGCTTGTGCGGATCGGACAGCACATAGCCCATGAAGTCCATCATGTTCTCCACCATGCAGGCGGCCTCCGAAGCCATGCCCTCATTCTCAACGATCTTCCAGTAAATGGTGCGCAGGGTGTTGATCTGAAAATGTGGGTTGATCTGATATTGCAGGGCGCGATCCTCCAGCAGCTCCATCTGGTAGCGCTTTTCATTGATCTGCATCCGCATCATCTCGCTGTGAAGCCCTGTGCGCTCCATCTCCCGGATGATGTAGCCGAACACATCCCGGGGCGAATCCACCGGCGTGATCCGCCCGCCGTTGGCGACCGTTTCCACCGCCTCCAGCACAGCCCGCACCTTTTTCAGGTTGCTTCGGGCGCTGAAGGCGGACAGCAGCACAATCAGAATGACGCACAGCACCACCAGCAACGCGAAAAACCGCATGGCCTGCCGCTGAACGGCATAGAGGGCGTCCAGCGGCGTGACGGCGACAAAGTTCCAGCCATACCGGGAAAGCTCCCGGACGCTCACCCGGGCCTGGACGCCGTTCCACAGGCATTCGCGCACACCCTCGCCGGCGTGAAGCAGCGTCCCCACGACATCCAAATCAGCGTCGTCCTCGCCGCTCAGGGCCACCACCGCGTCCCCGCTGATGAGAAAAACCTGCTGTCCCGCGTTGGGCAGCACCGCCTGCAGGGTCTCCCGCAGCTTCATCAGGTCAATGTTCATCACCACCAGACCGCTGGTGGTCATCATGCCGGAAAACGCAGAACGGACAAAGCTGATGACTTCCTTATCCCGCTCCATGGCGAAGCGGGCGGGAATGGTTCGCCGCGTCATGGTCGGGAGGGGCTGAGGCGTCAGGGACGCCAGCCATTGTCCCTCCGCCGTGTCGGCCATGGACGCGATCTTCTGCCCGGAGGAATAATATTTGTCCATGCCGCTGACATAAATATCCGCCGAGTCAATGTACGGGCAGGCCGCGATAATGGACAGGATGGAGTGGTGCAGGTTGTTCAGCGTGTTCAGGTCGGTGAGGCTGATTTCCTGTCCGCTGGCGAAATGCTTGAGGGCCGTCACCATCTGGTAATTGGCGGAAACGAAAACCTCCACCGAATCGAAAATCTGGAAGGCCAGGTCACAGGCGCCGCTGGCCTGGGTGATGACCGCCTCGTTCTGGGCGTCCATCTGGCCGCGCATGGAGCGGCTCAGGAACAGGTTGACCGCCGCGCCCAGGATCAGGATGGGAATCAGCATGAACAGCGTCATGCGGTTCAGCGTCATCAGGAAGAAACGCTTGAGCATTTATTTCTCCCTTCTCTCGCCGTCCAGAAACCTTAAGGGTGTCATTCCTGTGTGCTTCTTGAAGGCGCGGATGAAACTCTGCGTATCCGCATAGCCCAGGCGCTGGGAAACCTCGCCCACCCGCAGGCGCTGGCGGGTCAGCATATCCTCCGCCGCGCGCATTTTCTCCTGGATCAGGTACTTTTGAAAATTCATCCCCTCGCTGTCCTTGAACAGGCGGCTGAGATAGCTGGGGCTGATGTGCAGCCGCGCGGCGGCGTCCTGCAAGGTGGCGGTGTCCAGATGCTCCTCCACATAACGGTACAGTCGGCGGATCACCTCGTTATCGCTTTGGGGCGCGCTGCCCAGGCTGGCGGCGGCCTTTTTCAGCGCCTCCAGGAGCACCGCATTTTTATCCGATTTGAGCACATACGCCACCGCGCCATAGTCGATCATCTGGCGGGCATAATCAAAAACATGATAGCCGCTGAGGATGATGATCGGCATGGCCGGATGCGTCTGACGCACCCGGCGCACCAGTTCAATCCCGTTCATGCCGGGCATCTCGATGTCGCAGAGCATGGCGTCAATGGGCTGTGAGGCCAGCACACGAAGGGCTTCCACCCCGGAGGCGGCGGTGGCGGCCACCCGGAACCCGGCGTCCTCCCAAGGAAAAAATCGCGCATAGCCGCGCAGCATTTCCGTTTCGTCATCAACCACCAGCAAGCGGTACATGGCCGTCCCTCCCCCCTGACTATCGTTCATCATACCAGCTTCCCACCAAAAAGCAAGGCCTTATGTCAGCTGTTTTGCCAAGGGCCAGGCCGGAATGATCTCGGTGTTCGCCGGGCCGGTATCCGCCGCCTCCTGGATCACATAAACTGTTCGGCCCTCGACCCAGGCGGCGTGCCTCATGCCTCGGGGTACCCGTATGCCCTCGCCGCTCAGCAGCGTATGCGTAACGCCCAACGCCTCCGCCGAGGAGGTCAGGTGAACGCGCAGGCAGCCGCTGACGACCACGAACACCTCCTCCGTGGCCAGATGCCGTTCCAGCTTCCCCGGCACGCCCAGAAAGGGAAAGCCCACGCTGTCAATCAGCGCGCATTTCCAGCCGCCGCAGCCCGTTTCCCGAACCTGCCCGACCGCGCCGCCTCTCTCGTCCACACAAACAATCATGGCTCATCCTCCCGATATTCCAGCCAGAGAAGCTCCTCCCCCGACGCGGCATGGCGCCGCTCTCCCGTCGGCATACCGCTTTCGTCCAGGGCGTCCGCCGCAATCCGCCGGCTTCCCTTGCCTGCCGTATACAGGGTTTCCCCCGCGCCGTCCAGGCAGAAGGATGTGGGCTCGGCATCCACGGGAATCCAGCCGATGGGAGACAGCCCTTTTTCCGTCATGCGGAACACCGCCAGGTTATCCGCGCCCCGGTTGGCGGCGTAGAGCATCGGAAGCCGCGGATGCAGCTGCAGCTCCGAGCCGCTGTTTTCCCCCTGAAACCCCGTTGGCAGCGTGCTCCACCGGCCTGTCAGCGTCAGAAAGCCCGCCCGCTCCTCCAGGCGGCATACCGCGCTGTCCCGGAAGGCCACGCCGTAATATGCCTTCCCCTGCCGCTTCAGGTGGCGGATATCGACGGCCATGGGCCTGCTCTCCGCCAGACGGATCACCCCCGGTTCCTCCAGAACAAAGCGTTCCAGCAGGCGGACATCCGGGTGGGGCACATAGAACGCGCCCTCTCCCTCATCCAGGCAGATACAGTGGGCCGCCTTTTCCGTCATCCACACCTGACTGCGGGTTTCCAGGGGCATACCATCCTCATCCAGGGCCCAGCACTGCACCAGGCCGCCGTTATAGCTGGCGCCAAGGAGCGTCCCCCGCGCCAGCCCCAGGTTGCACATCCGCGCCCGGGCATAGGCGGTATGCAGCCATCGCGGCAGCTCCGGCCGGGTCATATCGTAGGTTTTCACCGTGCCGGTCTGGGTGGAGAGGTACATTCGCCGTCCATCCCCGCTGAAGAGGATCCGCCGGGGGCCTTCGTGTACATGCAGCCGTCCGGCCACCCGAACCTCCGTGCCCTCCGCGCGATAGATCCACAGCTGCCCATCCTCACAGCAGGAGGCATACAACCATCCGCTCATATCACTTCAACCCCGTGGTGGCGATGCCTTCCACCAGATACTTCTGCGCGATGAAGAACAGCACGAAGGGCGGAACGATGGAGGCCAGGCACATGGAGAACAGCTTGCCCCACGCCACGTTGGTGGTGATGTCCAGGGACATCTTCAGCCCCAGGGCGATGGTGTACTTGGAGACGGAATTAATGTACAGCATCTGATTGAAAAAGTCGTTCCACGTCCACATGAACTGGAAGACGCCCGCGGAAAACATCGCCGGGATGGTCAGGGGAAAAATGACGCACCACAGGATCTGGAAACTGCCGCAGCCGTCGATCTTCGCCGCCTCGTCCAGCTCCCGGGGAATGCTGCGGATGAACTGCAGCAGCAGGTAGATGAAAAACGCGCCGCCGCCGAAAATGGAAGGAACAATCAGCGGATAGTAGGTGTCGATCCAGCCCATCCGGGCGAACATCAAGTACCGGGGGATCATCATCACCGTGGCCGGCAGCATCATGGTGGAAAGCATCAGCGTAAAGAACACCCGCTTGCCCGTAAACTCAAACCGGGCAAAGCCGTAGGCGATCAGCAGCGCCGATACCAGGGTAAAAAGCACCACCGGAACGACGATGATGAACGTGTTGGCAAAGAACGTGGTATAGCTGTACTGTCCAGAGCCCTTCCAGGCCTGCGCGAAAACCGACCAGTCCCAGGCGGAGGGCAGCGCCAGGGAATGACCGAAAATCTCCGCGTTGCTCTTGAAGCAGCTGATGAACAGCCAGAAGAAGGGATAAATATACACCAGGGTTACCAGCACCATCAGCCCGAAAAGCAGGAGCTTTCCCGGGCGGACGGCGCGCTTGCCCGCTTTGACGGCCGTCACAGGCTCTTCCCCCCATCCTCATAGAATGTCCACCTGGCGGAGGTGGTAAAAATCAGCATGGTGAAGACCAGAATGACCGCGAACAGCACCCAGGACATGGCGGAGGCAAAGCCCATCTTCAGCTGCTGGAAGGCCTGCTCATAAATAAACATGGCAAACAGATAGGTGGACTTCAGCGGGCCGCCGCTGGTGACGATGAAGGGCGTGGCAAATTCCTGGAAGGCCGTAATCATCTGCATAATCAGGTTGAAGAGGATCATGGGGGAAATCATGGGCAGGGTGATGCGGACAAACTGCTTCACCGGCCCCGCGCCGTCCATGCGGGCCGCTTCATACAAATGGGCGGGCACCTGCTTGAGGGCGGCCAGGAAGGTCACCATGGAGGAGCCCACCTGCCACATGGGCAGCAGACACAAGACATAAATGGCGGTGGACTTCTGCCCGATCCACGCCTGTCCGGCGATGCCCAGCGCCGCCAGCACCTGGTTGACGAGGCCCTGCTTGTTGAACATCATGCGCCACAGGATGCCGATGGCCACCGAGCCGCTCATGATGCTGGGCAGGTAGATCAGCGAGCGGAACAGGTTGACGCCCCGGATGCCGTTGTTCAGGATCACCGCCAGCAGCAGGGCCATGGTCAGCTTCAGCGGCACAGCGAAAAGCACGAAGGTGACCGTCGCCTGAACGGACTTGGCAAAGTCCTTGTGACGGAAAAGGGCCGTGAAATTGCTCAGCCCCACGAACTTCATCTCGCTGAGAAAATTAAACTCAAAGAAGCTGTAAAAGAAGGAGGCGCAGATGGGATACAGCGTGAAAATCAGGAACCCGATGATCCAGGGGGCGATATACGCCAGGCCGATATTATGGCCGAGCCAGCGGCGCAGCGGCCCGGAGCCCATGACCCGATCGCTCATGCGGTCACATCCTTTTGATTCATGGAACAGGCGCGTCAGAAACAGGGAGGGGACAGCGCAGCGCCGTCCCCCACCCATGCGATCCTGTTGGCCTTTACTTTTGAAGATCAGCGATAATCGTCGTGTACTCATCCACCAGCTGCTGGGCGCCCTCGGCAGGCGTCACTTCCTTGAACAGCACGGCGTTGGTCACGTCGGCATACGCCACGCTGAACTCCGTCATGGCGCTGACAAGGCTGGTGTACTGGGAAGATGTCGCGCAGCAAAGATCCATCGCCCTGGCGTTGCGCTGATCCACCAGGCCGGCATCCACCAGCACCTGGGTGCCGTTGGTGGTGGGCTGGGAGCCGCGGACGGCCTGAAGCACCTTGATGGCCTCGGGGGCGTTGTAGAAGTAGTTGAGGAAGTCCATGGCCACCTCGGGATGCTCGCACCGGCGGGACACAGCCAGCATCTGGGTGGGCGTGACCGAGAAGCCGGAATCCTTGGCGTCCTCCGCCACGGGACAGGCCGCCACATCCACGTTCATGCCCTCCACCTCAAAGGAATAGATGGTGGTGGTCATGGAGTGCATCAGGCCCACATTGCCTTCCACCCAGCGGGTATTCTCCAGGGCGGTCATGGCGGTGATGGTCTCGTCCACGGGCTGCATGACGCCCTCATCCAGCAGGCGGACAAAGTATTCGTAGGCCGCGGTCAGATCTTCCACGGTGAAGCCCAGCTGATAGTCGTCGCTCACCCAGGGGCCGGAGCCGTTGCGCTGGAGGGCATAGAACTTCAGCATGATGCCCACGGGGGTGGAATCGTCGCCGCCGAAGCCGCCCAGCAGGTAGGCCTCGGGATCCTGCTCATGAACCTTCTTGCCCCACGCCTCGATGGCGTCCCAGATCCACACGGTATCGGCGGGAATGCCGAAGCGGGCCATGAAGTCGGTGTTGACGGCCAGGATCTGTCCGCCCATGCCCGTGGGCAGCGCCTGCAATTCACCGTTCACCGTGCACACGGAACCAAGGTAATTCTGTTCAAAGCCCTCCGTGGCGATGATGCTCTTGTCCAGCGCGGCAAAGGTATCGCCCTTGCCCGCCAGGGGCACGAACCACTCCGCGATCATCTGGATGATGTCGGGCTCGGTGCCGCTGGCCAGCATGGTGGTCAGCTTTTCATAGTAGCCGTCATCGGTGCCGTACATGGCCTCGATTTTCACATTGGGATGCAGCGCCATGTAATCGTCGATGACCCGCAGGGTCGCCTCATGGCGGGCGTCGCTGCCCCACCAGAGAAAGCGCAGGGTCACAGGCTCGGCGGCCTCCGCCACGGCGGACATCACGCCGCCCAGGCCGACGCACAGCGCCAGGATAAAGGCCATGATTTTGTGGTTTCTCATGAAACCCACCTCCTTGTTTTTCTGTATTGTAGCATGGGCGGCAGCGCGCAACAATCGCATTGTTTGCCCAAAAAAGGAACAATTTTTGTCATGGCCGTCCATCCTTTGGCCATATGGCGCAGGTTGAACCATGAGATTCGCCTGTCAAAAACAAAAACGCCTGAGGACGCGATGCTGTCATAAAGCCGCGCCCTCAGGCATAGGATGTTGCAGCAGGCAGGACAAGCCTGCTGCCGCCGCATGTGATATATTAAATAGGAAGGAAAAGATTAATCCAGCTTGCGGTAGCCCAGCTTCGCCCCGCAGCTTTCCCGAACCACCAGGGTGGCGTCCCGCATGAGCGTAAAGGGCTTGGTGTGGTTTTCCTTGGCGCTGAGCAGCTCGCGGATGGCGCTGCGGGCGTGCTCCTCGGGGTGAAGATCCATGCTGGTGAGGGGCGGATCGGTATAGGGGCAAAAGAACTGGTTGTCGCAGCCGATGATGGCCATGTCCTCCGGCAGCTTCAGCCCCATCTGCTTCAGCTGCTTCATGGCGCCCAGGGCCACCAGATCATTGAAGGCCACCAGCGCCGTGGGCCAGCGCCTGCGCTCCAGGCCGGAAAGCAGCCGCAGCACGGCCCGCTCGCCGCTCTCGGCGTCAAAGCCGCCCTCATGGTGATAGGCCGGGTCGTCCGGCAAGCCCAGCGCCCGCAGCTCCTCCAGGAAGCCATATCCCCGGGCGCCCGACCCGCCCACCTGGGTGGAGCCGCCAATGAACGCAATGCGCTGATGGCCCAGCGTGTGCAGATGCCGCACCGCATGGCTGACGCAGCTGACCAGATCATTGTACAGGCAGATGCAGTCCAGATCGGCCCGGGGCGGGCAGATGGCCACGATGGGCATGTACTTGCCCAGGCGGCGGAGGGCCTCCGCCATACCGGGACGATCCGTCTCCCAGATGCCCCCCACGAAGAACGCGCCCTCCAGGCGGCGGCGGATCAGCTCGTCCACCACGGTGCTCTCGATGGACTCATCGCTGGGCAGCTGGTAAAGCCAGACGGAATAGCCGTTGTGGCGGGCCTCGTCATCCGCGGCGGAGAATAGCTGAGCGAAATAGGGGTTAATCACCTCCGGGAGAATAATGCCGATGGTTTTGTTCTGCCCGTTCTCCAGATCCTGGGCAATGGCGCTGGGCGTATAGCCATGGCTGTCGATAACCCGCTGTACCTTGGCCCGTGTGGCCGGGCGCACGCTGGCATGGCCCGCTACCACCCGGGTGACCGTGGCGGTGGACACGCCGGCCTCCTTGGCAATATCATAAATCGTAACGCGCTTTTCTTCCATTAAATATGCCTCTTTCCGCTGGGTATCGGGGGGACGGCGCGCACGCGGCCTCCCCCAAGCAGACGGAAGGCGCGAGGCGTCATGAACATTATACCGCAATTTGTGCGGAAATACAAGATGTTACCGGTAACATCATTTCATTACAAAGTGAGTCTCAATTGTGCCGCAAAATTTGTTAGAAAGAATTTTTGCATAAAGGGGTTGACAGAATATGTGGTAATGTATATAATGTGAATCAAGAAGCGAGGTGCAATATGGTCGAATTTCGGCCGTGCCATTTTCCAAGGATATGTTACCGCTAACATTTCTTTGGCTGCCTCGTAGAATCTTACTTATTTAAGGAGGAACCGTCATGAAGAAATGGATCGCTCTCCTGCTTGCCCTGACCATGGTGATGAGCCTGTGCTCCTTCGCCAGCGCCGAAGGCACCACCACCCTGACCGTGGCCTGCTGGGACCTGACCACCACCCCCTACTACGCCGCCATCAAGGACGCCTTTGAGGCTTCCCATTCCGGCGTGACCATCGAGTGGGTGGACATGGCCTCCCAGGACTACAACATCAAGGCTTCCACCATGCTGTCCGGCGGCGACACCACCGACGTGTTCTGCGTCAAGGAGCTGTCCGACATGCAGAACTGGGCCAAGGAAGGCTTCATCCTGGGCCTGAACGACAAGATCGCCGCTGACGGCGTGGACATGAGCAAGTACGCCGGCATGGACAAGTGCTATGTGCTGGCCGGTACCGACGAGTACTATGCCCTGCCCTTCCGCGCCGACTACTGGGTGCTGTTCTACAACAAGACCCTGTTCGACAACGCGGGCGTGGCTTACCCCACCAACGACATGACCTGGGATCAGTACGCCGAGCTGGCCAAGCAGATGACCAAGGACGGCGTGTACGGCACTCACTACCACACCTGGCTGAGCGCCGTGGCCAACTGGGCCGTGTGCGACGGTGTGAACACCCTGGCTGACGGCGAGTACAGCGACCTGGCCTACTTCTATCAGCTGGTTCAGGATATGGAAGACGCCGGCGTCTGCATGACCTATGACGAGCTGAAGTCCTCCAGCCTGCACTACTCCGGCGCCTTCGCGCAGGGCAACATCGCCATGATGCCCATGGGCTACTGGTTCGCCTCCACCCTGATCGGCTACATCAAGGACGGCACCGCCAACTTCGACTGGGGCATCGCCGCCGTTCCCCACCTGGACAGCGTGGCCGCCGGTTCTTCCTTCGGCTCCCCCACCGGTATCGCTGTGAACGCCAAGAGCGCCAACGCCGACGCCGCCTGGGAATTCGTGAAGTGGATGTGCTCTGAGGAGGGCGCCAAGGCCATCGCCGCCACCGGCACCCGTCCCGCCTATGTGAGCGAGGAAGTGGCCGCCGTGATGGCCTCCGCCGATGGCTTCCCCACCGACGAGACCACCGCCGCCGCCCTGCTGCCCACCGCCATCGCCCTGGAGTGGCCCGTTGGCGAAGGCGTGAACGAGATCAAGACCATCGTCAATGAGGAGCACAGCCTCATCATGACCCGTGAGCTGAGCATCGAAGAGGGCATCGCCGAAATGCAGGAGCGCGCTGCCGAATTCATCGCGAAGTAAGCGTCACTGCTTCAAGGACACAAGCAAGGAGGGGAGGAGCGACTTCGCTCCTCCCCCTTTCCTGTTCTGACGATTCCCTCACCGCAGCTTCAAAACACCTTACGCCAAAGGGAGGTATACGGTATGGCGCAGACAGCACCCGCCAAAAGGCTCAAAATGAGCAAGCTGGAAAAGCGCAATATGCTGGTGGCTTACTCGTTCCTGGCCCCCAACTTCATCGGCTTCATCGTCTTCACCCTGATCCCGGTCATTTTCTCCGTGGCCCTGTCGTTCCTCAACTGGTCCGGCGGCTCCACCATCACCTGGGCCGGGCTGGACAACTTTGCCTACATCTTCAAGGATTTCTCCTTCAACAAGAGCAACCTGGGCATCGCTCTGAAGAACACGGTGTTGTACACCCTGGCCACCGTGCCGCTGACCATCGCCTGCTCCCTGGGCCTGGCCCTGGTGCTGAACAAGGCCGTGCGCGGCGCGAATTTCTTCCGCTCGGTGTTCTTCTTCCCCTACGTCGCCTCCCTGGTGGCCATCTGCGTCTGCTGGAACTTCCTGCTGATGAAGACCGGCCCCATCAACCAGATTCTGAATTTCTTCGGCGCCAACATGACCAAGAGCTGGACTTCCAGCCGCGATCTGGCGCTGTGGGCCATCATCATCGTCAGCGTATGGCGCAATGCCGGCTATTACATGGTCATGTACCTGGCCGGATTGCAGGGCGTTCCCGCGGAGCTCTACGAGGCCGCCACCATGGACGGCGCCAACGCCTGGCAGAAGTTCCGCAAGATCACCCTGCCCATGCTGACCCCCACCACCTTCTTCGTCTCCATCATGATGGTCATCAGCTGCTTCAAGATCTATGACGTGGTCGCCATCATGACCCAGGGCGGGCCGGGCCGCTCCACCAAGATGCTTGTCACCTACATCTTTGAGCTGAGCTTCGGCGGCGAGGGCATCGCGACCTCCGCCCAGTACGGCATCGCCAGCGCCGTATCCATGGTGCTGCTGGCCATCGTGCTGCTGGTCACCTTCGTCCAGTTCCGCGGCGAGAAAAAATGGGTCAACTACATGTAAGGAAGGAGGCGTAACACCATGACAGCCGTTACCAACAAGAGCAAGTCCCCCCTGACGGCGGGCCGCGTCATCGGCAGCATTGCCAAGTACGCCATCCTGCTGTTCTTCACCGTCGTCGCCCTGGTGCCCTTTGTGTGGATGATTTCCTCCTCCCTGAAGACCAGCGCTGACGTGTTCTCCATCCCCATGAAGTGGATCCCCGAGACCTTCCACTGGGAAAACTACCTCGCCATCTGGCAGCGGGTTCCCCTGCTGACCTATTTCAAAAACACCGCCCTGGTGGCCATCATCGTCACCCTGATGCAGATTCTGACCTCCTCCTTCGCAGCCTACGCTTTCGCGAAGATGACCTTCCGGGGCCGTGACCTGCTGTTCATGCTCTACATCGGCACCATCGCCGTGCCGTGGCAGGTCTACATGGTGCCCCAGTTCATCATGATGCGCTCCATCGGCCTGTACGACACCATCTGGGCGCTGGTGGTGCTTCAGTCCTTCTCGGCCTTCGGCGTGTTCCTGATGCGCCAGTTCTACCTGGGCATCCCCAACGAGCTGAGCGAGGCCGCCCGCATCGACGGTCTGAGCGAGTATGGCATCTGGGGCCGGATCGTGCTGCCTCTGGCCAAGCCCGCCATCGCCACCCTGGCCATATTCACCTTCGTCAACACCTGGAACGACTACATGGGCCCCATGATCTACCTGACCACCGACCTGAACAAGACCATTCAGGTAGGCCTGCGCCGGTTCATCCAGGCCTTCTCGGCGGATTACCACCTCATCATGGCCGCGTCCCTGTGCTCGCTGCTGCCGGTAACCATCGTGTTCCTGTTCCTGCAGCGGTACTTCATCGAGGGCATTGCCACCACCGGCCTGAAGGGATGATCCCATCATGTTCGACGCATTCCTGCGCACCCATGACCTGGACGCGCTGCTGCTCCCCCCGGAGCGGCGGCGCGCCTTTCCAACCCTTGAGGATCGTGCCCCCTGGGAAGCCCTTTCCGACGGGGTGAAGGCCCATCTGCTGGCCTGGGGCCGGGAAGCCCTCGACGGCTATCCCGCCGTTACCGCCACGCAGTTCCTGGCCTTCGCCCGCCAGGGGGATCGTCAATGCTACGAGAAGCCCTACTTCCGTCGCCGCACCCTGCTGATGGGCGCAGCCCTGGCCCTGGGCGTCACGCCGGAGGACGACGGCCTGCTGGATGCGGTGGTGGACGGCCTGTGGTGTATCCTGGAGGAAAGCACCTGGATTCTCAGCGCCCACAACGACCCCACCGGCGCCGCGCCTCCCGGGGCAACGCCGCTCCCTGACCCCGCGCATCCCATCATCGACCTGTTTGCCGCCCAGACCGCCGCCACGCTGGCCATGGTTGTCACCATGGTCGGGGAAAGGCTGGACGCCGTCAGCCCTGTCATCCGCCAGCGGGTGACGGCGGAGGTGAACCGGCAGATTTTCGCCCCCTTCATGGCGCGCAGCGACATGTGGTGGATGGGCTTCACCCCTCGCCCGCTGAACAACTGGACGCCGTGGATTCTGTCCAACGTCATGGACACCATGCTGCTCCTGGGCACGGACGCGCAGATCCTGTCCGCCTACCCCCGGGCCATGGCCATGCTGGATCATTACCTGGCGGATCAGCCCGCGGACGGCGGCTGCGACGAGGGCGTAGCCTACTGGAACATGGCGGGCGGCTCCCTGCTGGACTTCCTGGAGAGCCTGCATCTGGCCACCGGCGGGCAGGCGGACTTCTATCATGATCCGCTGATCCGGGCCATCGGGGATTTCCCGGTGAAGGCCCACATCGACGGCCCCTGGTTCTGGAACTTCGCGGACTGCGACGCCAAGCCCCTGCTGGACGGCGAGCGCCTGTACCGCTATGGGCTGCGAACCGACAACGCTCCCCTGATGGCCCTGGGCAGCGCCATCCATGCCAGCCGCACGGACATCCGCCCCCAGGATACGCCGCAGATGAACCGGGTGCTGCTCAGCCTGTTCCAGCCGCCGCCCGCCATGGATGCGCCTGTCCGGCCCAGCCGGACGGTGCTGCCCCGGCTGCAGGTGTTCAGCTGGCGCGGAGAGCACCTGTACGCCGCCGTCAAGGGCGGCCACAATGACGAAAGCCACAACCACAACGACGTGGGCACCTTCATCCTCTACGCTGACGGTGAGCCCCATCTGGTGGACGCGGGCAACCTGGTCTATACTGCGAAAACCTTCGGCCCCCAGCGCTACACCCTGTGGAACACCCGAAGCAGCTATCATAACCTGCCGCTGATCGGCGGTGTGGAGCAGCAGGCCGGACGATGCTATGCGGCGCAGGACATGCGGGTGGACGAGCAGGGCGTATCGCTGTCCCTGGCCGCCGCTTATCCGGCGGAAGCAGGGCTCACAGGCTTCCGGCGCGCGCTTCGTCTGACGCCCGAGGGACTCCTTCTCACCGACGACCTGACCCTGACCGTCCCCCGGGCGGTGACCTGGGTGTTCCTGCTGCGCCATCAGCCCGTGCTGACGGCGGGCGCGCTGCGCTTCGGCCGTCTGCGACTGCGCCTGCCTGACGGCTTGTCCCCCCGCGTGGAGGAGCTTCCCGTGGAGGACGCCCGCATGGCCCGCAGCTTTCCCGGCAGCCTGTGGCGTGTGATCCTGTCCGCGCCCGAAGCCGCGGCGCACCAGAAGACCTTCCTTTTTGAATATGACCAAGGGAGTTGATTTTTCCATGGGCAACGCTGTTCAGAACAATCCCCTGCGCACCCGCGCCGACGTGGAGCGGGCCGCCATCCAGCTGATCGAGCCCCTCATTCCCCTGCTCAGCGAGGGCCGGGCCCGGCTGCACCTGGGCGATACCGGCGCGGTGTACCCCGACGCCATCGCGGAAATGGAGGCCTTCGCCCGACCGCTGTGGGCCATCGTCCCCATGCTGGCCGGCGGCTGCGAGGCCGTCAAGTCCATCTGGGCGCTGTGGCGGGAGGGCATCATCCATGGCGTGGATCCCACCCACCCCGAATACTGGGGCCTGGTGGAGGATTATGACCAGCGCCTGGTGGAGATGGCCGTCTTCGGCATGGGCATGTTCCTGGCCCCGGAGACCTTCTTCTTCGGCCTGCCCAGGGAGGCCCAGGATAACCTTTACCGCTGGTTGGATCAGATCAACCACCACGACATGCCCAAGAACAACTGGACCTTCTTCCGCGTGCTGGTGAACGTGGGCTTCCAGAAGTGCGGCCTGCCCTGGCCCAAGGACCGCATGGCCCGTGACCTGCAGATGATTGAGGAGCACTACGAGGGCGACGGCTGGTACTTCGACTACTACAACCAGCGTGAATACTACACCATGTGGGCCTTCCACTACTACGGCCTGCTCTACGCTTACGTCATGAAGGACAGCGACCCCGACCGGGCGGCGGAGTACCTCCACCGGGGCAAGCTGATGTCCACGGACTTCGCCTGCTGGTTTGACAATACCGCCGAGGCCATCCCCTATGGCCGCAGCCTCACCTACCGCTTCGCCCAGGGTGCTTTCTATGCCGCCCTGGCCCTGGCGGAGGGCGAGACGGAGGGCGTCGACTACGGCGCCATGAAGTGGCTGCTGCTGGGCAACATGCGCCGCTGGTTCGGCAAGAAGATCTTCACCCGGGACGGCGTGCTGACCATCGGCTACAACTATCCTAACCTGCTCATGGCGGAGGGCTACAACGCCCCCGGCTCCCCCTACTGGGCCATGAAGGCCTTCCTGTGCCTGGCCCTGCCGGAGGAGCATCCCTTCTGGCAGGCGGAGGAGCGTCAACCCGCGACGCCCGCCATCAGCCTGCAGCCCCACGCCCGGATGCTCGTCACCCACAGCGGCGACGGCCGCCATGTGCTGGCCTACGAGGCCGGCAACAAGGCCCATGAGCATTCCCATGACGAGGCGAAGTACGAGAAGTTCGTGTACTCCACCATCTTCGGCTTCAGCGTCACCAAGGCGCAGAAGCTGCTCAAGGACGGCGCCTTCGACAGCATGCTGGCCCTGAGCGAGGACGGCGTAACCTTCCACCCCCGCTACGGCTGCGATGAGGATTTCGTCCTCACCGAGGAGCACGTCTGCTCCACCTGGCACCCCTTCGCGGGCGTCACGGTGAAGACCGAGGTCATCCCCATGGGCGAGTGGCATGTGCGCGTCCACCGCATTCATTCCGACCGGGAGCTGATGGCGGCGGAGGGCGGCTTCGCCATCGCCCGGGACGGCAGGCCCGGAGAGACCGCGGCCCAGCAGGCCGATGCCCGGCAGGCCGCGGTGATGGCGCCCTGGGGCGTCAGCGGCATCCTGGCCCTGAGCGGCTATGAGGAAGGCACCGTTGTCATTCCCGAGCCCAACACCAACCTGATGGCTTCCCGGACGCTGCTCCCCACCCTGACGGGGCGCATCCCCGTCGGCGACAGCGTGCTGTGCTGCGCGGTCTTCGGCAGCGTCACGGCCCCTGAGGGCTGGAACAATCCCCCTGTGGAGGTAAAGCGCTATGCAGACATGGCTTGACGAAACCTTTGCGAAAATCGTCGCAAAGCACGAGCATTCCGTCCCCCTGGCCCAGCGGCAGGGAATCATCCCCTACATGGGCGTGGGCGACCATTGGGAGGGCGCGCCCTTCGACGGAAACAGCTGGTGGACGGGCGGCTTCTGGCCGGGGCTGATGTGGCAGCTGTACCACGCCACGGGCAATGACCTGTTCAAGGCCGAGGCCATCCGCGTGGAGGCGCTGCTGACGGCGGAGTTCCGCACCTTTGAATGGCTGAACCACGATGTGGGCTTCATGTACCTGCTGTCCAGCGGCGCCCACTGGCGGCTCCTGGGCGACGCGGACGGCCGGCGGGATACCCTCCACGCCGCCACGCTGCTGGCCGGGCGCTTCAACCCCGCGGGCTTCCTGTCCGCCTGGAACGGAAACCGCCCCGGCTGGGCCATCATCGACTGCATGATGAACCTGACCCTGCTGCACTGGGCCACCGTGCAGACCGGCGACCCCCGCTTTACCGCCATCGCCCGCATCCACGCCGACACCGCCATCCGGGAGTTCGTCCGGGAGGACGGCAGCTGCAACCACATCGTCATCTTCGACCCTGAGACCGGCAAGGCCCTCGAAAAGCCCGGCGGACAGGGCTACTGCGCCGGTTCCAGCTGGAGCCGGGGACAGGCCTGGGGCCTCTACGGCTTCACCCTGAGCTACCTGAACCTGGGCGAGGAGCGTTACCTGCGCACCGCACAGCGGATCGCGGACTACTTCATCGCCAACATCCGCCCCGACGGCCTGACGGACTGCGACTTCCGCCAGCCCAAGGACGAGGAGCGCATCGACAACATTGCCGCCGCCTGCGCCGCCTGCGGCCTGCTGGAGCTGGCCAAGCTGACGGAGGCCGACGATGCCGCCCGCTACCGTGACGCGGCCCTGCGGATGCTCCGCGCCCTGGATACCCTGTGCGCCGACTGGAGCCTGAACACCCCCGGCATCCTGCAAAAGTGCACCGCCTCCTACCATGACGACGGCGCGGGCCGCCATGTGAACATCGTCTACGGCGACTACTTCTTTGTGGAGGCCATCTGCAAGCTGCGCGGCACCGACGCGGGCCTGTGGCTGAGCCGGTAAGGAGGAACGCGCATGAGCAGCATCACCATCTGGCGCGGGGAGGAGCAGCTTGCCCGCAGGGAAGCCCCCGGCGAAGCCGTGCTTTTCTACCGGGGCGACTACCGCGAGGGCGACCGCATCGAGTTCACCTGCGACAGCCGCCGCGCGGTGGTTCAGGTGGATCAGGCCGTGCAGCCCGCCCGGGTTTTCCTGCCCGGCGGCGGCTTCACCTTCCGTCCGCCCCTGGCCGGGGACGGTCTGGCCGTTTACGCCCCCGGCGCCTTCCGGGGCGAGGGGCACATCCTGGCCATCCGCCCGGACATCAGCAACGAATACCGCAACCTGGCCGAGAACCCCGCCGACCAGCGGGGCAGCGTGACGGCCTATCCCCACGCCACCGCCACGGTGGAAACCCGCAATGAGAGCGTCTTCGCCGCGCGGAACGTGCTGGACGGCGTGCACACCGCTGACGGCCACGGCGAATGGCCCTACGGCAGCTGGGGCATCGGCGCCCGCACGGACGCAGAGATCACCCTCGATTTCGGCCGGGAGGTCATGGTGGACGCCATGGAGCTCTACCTGCGCGCCGACTTCCCCCACGACGCCTACTGGATAGAGGCCACGGTGGTACTGTCGGACGGCGCAAGCTGCACCTTCCCCCTGCAGGGCATCGACGGCCCCCAGCGTATCCCCCTGGACGCCCACCGCGTTCGCTGGATGAAGCTGACCCGCCTCATCAAGTGCGACAATCCCTCCGCCTTCCCTGCCCTGCGGCAGTGGGTGGTTTATGGGAAAGACTGCTGAGGCAGGACGGGCAAGCGTCACCCGCCGTCTCATCCATGAATACGCGCGCCCGCTGGAAAGCCGTTGCTTTTCAGCGGGTATTGCTTTATAATGAGGTAAATCGTTATTCGGATTTTGCGGAGGTCATCATGCGCGGCATTGAAACTTACAGGCAGTATTTCACGAAAGATTACCTGATGGGGCCCAATTCCTTCCGGCTGCTGGACGAGCTGATCCGCAGAAGCCCGGAGGATGTACGCTTTGGCAGAACGCTGGATTTGGGCTGCGGCATGGCGCTGACCTCCGTCTTCCTGGCCAATGAAACGGACGCCAGAGAAGTATTTGCCTTTGATCTGTGGATTTCCGCGTCGGACAATCTCGCCAGGATCCGGGAGCTGAACCTGGAGAACAAAATCATCCCGATTCACGGCGACGCTCTGGACATGCCGTTCGCGCATGACTATTTCGACGCCATTGTCAGCGTTGATTCCTATCACTATTTCGGCTGCAAACAGGGTGTGTTCGCGGAGCGGATTTTGCCCTTTCTCCGCAAGGGCGGGTGTATGATGATTGCCGTTCCGGGCATCAAGGAACCGCCGCAGGGTGAAATGAACGAACTGTTCCGAGCCTGGGCGGAGGGCGACGACGCGGAGCTGTTCAAGACGGCCGAATGGTGGAAAACCCTCCTCGAAAAGGAGTGTGAAGGCCGCTGCGAAGTCACCGTTCGGGAAGGCGAGTGCTTTGACGAGGCCTGGAAAGACTGGTTTGAATCGGGTCATGCGTTCGGCAAACGGGATCAAACCTTCCTGGACAAGGGACTGAATCGGCTTCTGAATTTTGTCCTGATCTATGTCAGAAAAAAGGATTGATGGATTCGCGTCCATTGCGTCAAAAAACCTATGGGAGGCATCGGAGGGCTCGCGAGCCCTTCGATTCTACATCGAAAAACGGCGAGCCCCTTGGGGGCGGTTAAACGGGGCGAAGCCCCTGTGCGGCGATTTTCGTGCTTTTTCGTCAGAAAAAGCCTCATTACACGAACGAACGGCCGGGAGAATGGCGTAGCCATTCGACCAGTGAGTGAGTGCAATGAAACGGGGCGAAGCCCCCTCAAAAAAGTGGCATAGGCCACTTTTTTGACACCCTAAAGGGCAAGACAAACCTTCATGGTCTGTCTTGCCCTTGTTTTTCATGTAATGACGCACGGCCTGCCAGCGCCTTATTGCCTTTCCTCCCGCGCCGCGCAGGATGCCTGCTTCGCCTTCCGCCCCGCGCCCATAAGGCGCTGCATCAGCATAAACACGCCGATCCCCAGCAGACAATCGCCCACGCTGGCCATGCCGGGATCGCCGATGGTGATGGGCAGCACGTCCCCCAGGAACCACAGCGGCGCGTCATAGCCCGCCAGCACATACTCCGGCAGCTGCCCCGCCCTCAGCATGTCCAGAAAGGGCGCGAAGGCCGGGTGCTCGAACACCAGCGGGGATACCGGCATCCGAAAGCCGTTGGCGCCCATGGCCGCCAGGTTGCACACCATGCCCAACGCCATCAGCCCCACGGCCCAGCCATGCCCTCGGTTCAGGTAACAAAACAGCAGCAGCAGGGCATATTGTACCAGCACCTCCGCCGCCAGCCACATTGTCTCCGGCACGGGCAGGCGCTGCCACAGCGGCAGGGACATTTCCAGCAGGAAGGCCGCGATGGGCAGCCCCAGCCAGCGCAGAGGCCGATCCAGGTAGCGGCTCAGCCGGCCGCCCCGCAGGTAGCCGATCAGAATCGCCGCCATCAGCACCCAAACCAGTATCATGCCTTTTCTTCCTCCAGGGCGCCCACGAAAGCCTCCACCACCTCGGGGTGGAACTGCGTGCCGCTGCCCTCCCGCAGGATGCTCACAGCCTTTTCCTGGGAGAAGTGCTTTCTGTACGCGCGGTCGCTGGTCATGGCGTCGTAGGCGTCGGCCACGGCCATAATCATGGTATACATGCTGGGCGTCTGGCCCTCCTCCATGGCCGGATAGCCGCCGCCGTCATACCGCTGATGATGGCTGCGGATGATTTCCAGCACCTCCGGCGGAAAGCCCAGATCCTTCACGATGCGCACGCCGATTTCGGGGTGGCTGCGCATGATCTGCCATTCCTCGTCGTCCAGGCGGCCCGGCTTGCGCAGGATGCCGTCGTCAATGCCGATTTTGCCCACATCGTGGAGCAGCGCGCCCACGCCCAGGGTTTCCAGGGCCTTGCCCTTCATCCCCATGGCCTGGCCGATCTGCATCGCGTAATCATGCACCCGGCGGGAATGGCCCTCGGTATACTCGTCCTTGGCTTCCATGGCAGAGATGATGGCCTGAATCAGCCGCATTTGCTGCTTCTGCGCGTCCAGATAGAGCTTCCAGGCGTATCGGGCCAGGAGCAGCGGCAGGAGCATCAGCAGCACCAGCCACACACCGTTGTCCATACCATAGATGAAAGCCAGCAAAACGCCGATGGGCATGGCCGCCAGCACATTGGGTATCAGGCCCAGCACCTGCTTCAGGCAGTCCCGCCAAGTGGCCATGCCCATCAGGCAGAACAGCGTCATGGTTAGCAGCGCGTTGACGGCATATGTCCCCACGGAGAAGACGATGGCCTTGGGCAGCACCGCCGGGAGCGTCACCGCCGCGTTCGCGATGCCCAGCCAGCGGCACAAAAGCGCCGGCAGGGCAATGGACAGCACAATATTGGCCACATTGAACAGAGACTTCTTCAGATCCGTGTTGTACACGGAGCGAACGCTGCCGTCGGACGCCTTTTCAAAGGTAATCAAGGTGCTCAGCACATAAATGATGATGGCGAGGCGGCCGCCGCCGCACAGATAAATGGCCACCGTTGACACCACCGAGAGATCGAAGGCCTGCTCGTTGCGCAGGTACAGGGGCAGGGATCGGGTCAGCGCACTGAGAACCAGCATACTGGCCAGGAACATGGCATGCTCCCGGACAAAGCCGATCAGCACCTCCCACCGATATTCCATACAGGCCAGGAAGCACGACGCGCCCAGTACAATCACCAGGATCATAAACGCCTGGGCCCTCTTTTTCATGGCTGATCGCTTCCTTTGTTTTCATTGGGGTATTGCGTTCTTCCGCCGGCGTAAAGGGAAAACGGGCCTGCCCGGGAAGTCCCTTAGCAGAAAGGAGTCTTCCAGGTGAAGTACGCGCCGGCAGACAGCACCAGCGTAGCCAGTGCAACCAAAGCGGTCATGATCTTAGCCTTCATGAATATAGCCTCCTTAACGTTCTCTGTCATCCGCTAACAGACAGGCTATATTCCGCTCCGCTAATGTGATGATTACCAGATCAACGCTTTATTCTTGCGTGTCGATCGGGCAGGCCCGTTTTCTTTCGGTTTCCTTCTCCGCCATCCGCCACAAAAGGTTGCGGTTGACGGCGTCCAGGGTGCTGCGAACCACGCCGTGGAGGCTTCCGTCCTCCATCACCGCGGCGCCGGTGAGCACCTTTTCCTCCTCATGAAGCTGCACCAGGGCCACCGACAGCAGCGCCGCCGGGGTCTGCACCCGCTGCACGCACAGGAGGGTGTAGGCTTCCTCACCCAGGAGGCGGTTCAGGGCGCTGACGGTGGCCTGGGCCGCCAGGTGATCCTTCCATTTGCTTCCCGCGCCGCCGGAGGCCTCGCCTTGGTAGCTTTCCCCTGCGTAGCATAGCGTCACCCGGACGGCACAGCGGCTGGCGCTTTCCTCATAGCCCAGGCCGCTGTATTGCACACGGCCCGGCACAGGCGGATCCGCCGCGTCCTCCGCGCAATCCTCCAGCAGGGGATTCACAGGCATCTGGGCCACGCTGACGATGCGGTGGTCAATGTCCAGCCCATAGGCTGCGGACAGCGCCGCCTGAATATCCCGCACCACCTGCTTGGCGTTGCGGGCGCTGTGGGCCAGCACATGGATGGCCTCCAGAGCCTCGCCCTGGTCGTCCGCCAGGAAACGGGCGGCAAAAACGCCCGGCAGCAGCCGGAGCATATGCGCGGCTTCCGCCATCCAGGCGGCCGTGAACGTTGCCATGAAACCGCCTCCCCATCCCGTTCCGCAGCTTTTGAATCTTTCTAAATTATAACGAAAAAAGATGTCGAAGTCAACCGAGGTTCCGGCCTTTGCCGGGAAAAATTCCCCGTACCGCCTGCTGTGCGAAGCAGACCTTCATCCAATATTGACCAAAGGAAGCCAAGGCAAACTTGCTAATTTAATCCATCCATTGGGTGGTTGTCCCCGGCGTCCTGTTATGGTATAATGCCAATACACGAGCCGAAGGCTTGGGCGGGTTGGCGGATGGCCGCCATCTGCGTTGTGATGAAGCCTCCAATGGGCTTTGCTCCCTGAAGGCCGATCAGCCCGCCCCGCGTTGTTTACACAAAGGAAGGAGACCCGCCCGCATGACCCTGCAAGAATGCTACCAGGCTTTGGATGGTGATTATACCGACGTGTCCGCCCGGCTGCCCAGCGAACGGCTGGTTCAGAAATTCGTACTGAAGTTCCTGGCCGACCCCAGCTATGATCTGCTGATCTCCTCCCTGCAAAGCGGCGATGTCAGCGAGGCGTTCCGCGCCAGCCATACCCTCAAGGGCGTGTGCCAGAACCTGAGCTTCACCCGGCTGTACCGTTCCAGCCATGACCTGACCGAAGCTCTGCGCGGCGGCAGCGTCGACGGCTGCGAAGCGCTGGTCAGCCAGGTCGCGGCGGATTACCGGCAGACCGTTGACGCCATCACCGCTTACCGGGACAGTCAGGGATAAGCCGAAGGCCCTGGCTCCAACCGCATTCATTCCATGCATAGAAGAAGCGCCGCTGCACATTGATCGTTGCAGCGGCGCTTTTATGGCGTTGTCGTTACTCGAAAATCATTTCATCCTCACCCAGGGCTTCCGTTGCCTCCGGGGCCTCGGCAGGGTCGCTCAGGTAAGCGTCCACAATGGCCTGGGCCCAGCTGATATTAGCGCTGATGGCGTAGTTCTGCAGCACCGGAACAGCAAAGTCAAAGTAAACATTGGAGTACACGGGAATGGTGGGCAGCACCTCAGCGAAGCGCTGCTGGAAGCCCAGCCAGTACCGATAGTAATTCAGCACATCGCCGGGTTCACACTGGCGCATATCCATCGCCAAATCGTAGAGCGCCTTGTCCTGGATGCCCGTGCGGTTATCCGTACCCTGGTAAGCGTCCTCGGTGGCGAAGGTGGCGGAGGGATCGAACACCGTAGCGAAGTTGGTCGCCATGTAGATCATATCGCAGGCGCGTTCCTCCTGACGGTAGTACACCTTCAGCAGCTCCGCGAAGGGCTTGGCCTCCAGCGTCAGCGATACGCCGATCTGCCTGAGATTGTCCGCCAGCGCCGTCTGCATCGGAGCGGTGATGTCGTTGTCGCTGGGATAGAGCATGCTCAGGTCGAGGGCCGTCAGCTGGCCGTCGATTTCCTTGCAGCGCACGTCGTCCGCCGCGGGATCGAAGGCCTTGCCATCCCGGTTCAGCGTCCAGCTGTCCTCCTCCAGGAGGCGGGCCGCCGCGTCCAGATCCAGGTTATACACCGGGATGATGTCCATGGTCATCTGCGCATAGGCGGCCACGGCTTCCTCATAGGCGGCGCGCTCCTCATCGGAGGCGTCCTCGCCGGGCTCCTCCACGGGAGCGGCCAGGGTGCCCTGGGCCAGCTGGTACATCCACTGGCCGATGCCGTAGTAGCCGTCCACCCGCAGGCCGTAGTTGCCCACGGTCTGGGCGATGAAGGCGTCCTTGTCAAAGCTGAGGGCGATGGCCTTGCGCACGGCTTCGCTGGCCGTGGCGGGGCGCTCGCAGGAGAAGCTGATGAAGCTGTGGCCGCTGCGGGCATAGTTGCTGGTGTTGGCCAGGCCCTGGCCCGCCAGCGCCATGCCGCCGCTGATGGCCTCGGCATTGGTCACCTTGTTCAGCAGGCCGATTTCACCCTTGGCCAGCTGATCCATCATGGTGTCCCGGGTGACGGCCTTCACCGTCAGCGTGGGAATCGAGGGCTTCGCGCCCCTTGAGTTGCCCTTGTAGTTGGGATTCAGCGCGAAGGACGCCGTGCCGCTGGCGCTGTCGTAAGCCGTGAGCGTATAGGGGCCGCTGACCACCGAGGGGTGGGACAGATAGCCCGTCTGCTCGTCCAGCACCGTCCTGCGCAGAAGGTCGGCGGTGAAGGCGGCGTTCTCGCCGTCCCGGATAAACACGCCCTGGCCGTCGTCCGCCACGGTGCAGCCGGGAGCAATCACATGGACGGGGTAGGGTGTAACGTTCATCAGCGCCAGCTCATAGAAGAAGGGGAGGTATTCCGCCTTCACGGTGATGCTGAACTGATCATCGCTGTACACGCGCACACCGGCGATCATGTCCGCCTCGCCGGCACGATAGGCGTCGATGCCGACGATGTAGTTGGCGCCGTTCACCGCGCCGCCGATCTCCGCCACCTCGGGCGCGGCGGAAAGCAGGAGGGAGAAGGCATAGTCCCAGGCCGTGATCCGAGTGCCGTCGGAATACCGAAGGTCGTCGTACAGGGCGATGGTATACACCCGGTTGCCGTCGTTATCCTCGGTAACGGCCAGGCCGCTGACCACGGAATCATCAATGCCGTAGTTGCCCTGGGCTTCCTTCCACTCCACCAGGTTGTAGGCGTGGAGCAGCATCCGCACATCCAGATCGGCGGTGTTGGTGCCCCACATATCCGTGAAGAACCGGCCGCTGAGGGGCGTCAGGGTACCCACGGTCAGCTGGTCGTACGCATAAGTGACGGGAGAGGCGGGTTCGGGCGAAGCGGCGGGTTCCTCCGCCGCTGCCAGCGCGGCGCCAAGCAACAGCATCAGCGCCAGGAGGCTTGCCAGAATCTTTTTCATGAACGGTGCTCCTTTCTCTGCCAGGCATGTCCGGTTCTCCGGCCCGTGCCGGAACACAAGCGGCGATACCCGGCACACGTTTCCATGTGCCGGGCTCCCGTTTTGATTACTCGATACAGTCGCCAACGTTCATGACCATGTTCCCAAGGCCCAACGGCACGCCGTACTCATCAATGGTGATGACGGTATCCTCGGGCGCATAGATGACCGTATAGCTCATGTGACGAGCCTCCATGTTGCCGGCAATCATCCGAATGTTCGGCGTGTAGCCAGCCAGGGCAGGCGTGGCCACATAGAAGCCTTCACCGTACAGCAGAGTATCGCGGTAGGTGGCCAGCGCTTCCGTGCCATCCTGGTAGACATAGTGCACAGCGATGGTGAACGCCGCCGGGGTGTAGATCACGTCGAAGGTCACATCGCCCAGCACCGTGCCGGTGACGCGCTCCTGATTGACGTTATAGCCCAGCACCGCGGGAGACGCGATGTTGAAGGGCTGACCATACTGGTATGTGCCGTAGAAGCTGTCCGCCGCGGGCGTACCGCCCACATTGTTCAGCCAGTAGTTGACCGTGACGCCGTAGGTCTGCAGGGTGTTGACGATGCTTCCCTCGGCGTAGGCCGCGTCATAGCCGGCGACCGCGTCTTCAGCCACCGTGTAGACGATCTCCGCGCCGTCAGCGGTGTGCGCAGGCAGGGCCGTGAAGGTGTACACCCAGCCCATATCCGCGGTGACCAGCTGCTCAGCGACTTCTGCGCCGTCCGCCAGCAGGTTCACCGTGATGGCGTCAGGACGGGTCGCGTAGGCATTGCCGCCGTCGTTCCAGGTCTTGATGCCGGTGACAGTCACCGCGTCATCCGTGGGAATCTCTTCCTCACCGGGCGTCGGATCCTCGGGATCGACGGGGCCGGTGCCGTCAGCGGTGGCGATGTTCACCAGTTCAGCGCCCAGGTCGGCTTCCGTGATGGTGTAGGCAGCCTTGACGACCACCGTATCACCAACCGGCAGGGTGACAATCGTCGCCACGTCGTCGCTGACCGTGTAGCCCTCGCCCTCCAGGATGACCGCGCCTTCCAGCTGCTCATACACGTTGATGCCGCTGAGCGTCAGGTTGCCGTCGTTGGTCACGCTGATGTCGAAGGCCGCTTCCTCGCCCAGGGTGAAATAACCCTTATCGGGGAGGTTCGTCAGCGTCTTCTCCAGGGTAAAGGAGGGGTTCGGAGCCTCGATGTCATCCTCGACAGAGCCAGGAACCACCTCAGGCAAGGGAACATTCGCGGGGCTGGTGCCGGTGGCCGTGGCGGTGTTCACCACGGTGCCCGCCAGGATGTCCTGCTCCGTCACCACATGGGTATATCGGATGGGCTGCGCAGCGCCGGGCACCAGCGTGAAGGCGTTCTCGCCCTCGGTCAGCATCACCGGCTCATAGCCAGCCACCGTATCCATGACCTCAATGTTGCTGATGGTCACGTTGCCGTCGTTGTTCACGGTGATGTCATAGGTGATGGTCTCACCCAGGGCGTAGGCCGTGCCGTTGGCAGGGGTGCTGATCGTTGTTTTGGTGATCGTCAGGTGGGCGTTGGTCGCCGCCGTCGTCACCGTGTCGGTGCTCTGGAAGGACTTGACATCAAAGGTGGCCGTAACCGTATTGACGAACTCGCCCGCCAGAATATCGGCTTCCGTGATGGTGTAGGTCGCCGTCGTGCGAACCGTCTCACCCGCGGGCACATCCGTGAAGACCGACTGTGCCAGCGTCACCCCTTCGATTTCCCTCAGGGTGATGGTCTTGGTCTCATTGTAGATGTTGGTCGCCGTGATGTCGAAGGTGACCGTCTCGCCCAGGTTATAGCCGTTTCCGGTATGAGCCTTGGTGACAACGTACTGATCGACAGGCGTCTCCGTGGTGCCGTCATTGATGTCGAGCATGCCGTTATTCACGGCCACAGCATAGTTATCCGTCACGTCCGCATTGTCCGCGCTGCGAAGGATCTTGACGCCCTCCGCGCTGACAGCCGCCGCATAGGTGCCGACAAGCACCTTGCTCTGCGCCTGGTCCGTACCGTAGACAACGTCCAGCTTCTCCGTATCACCGTTCAGCAGGCCCGAATTCTCCTCGGGCGCGGCAACCGTGTACTCCTGCTTCGTGGCTTCATCCGTGACGGTCTTTTCCGTGCCGTCGTAGACATGCGGCTTGGTATTGACCTGGATGGTCACAGGCCGCCTGGCGACGGTCACGGTGCCAACCTCAGTCTCCACCTTCGTATACTGTTCCGCGTTCGTCAGCACATACCCGAAGGTGTTGTTTTCCTTGGCGTCCTGGGTGTCCGCGACATCCGTCACCACCGGAGCGCCGCTGATGGTCAGCGTATCGCCGGTGGACAGGGTGAAGGTACCGTCCGCGTTCGGAGTAACCGCCTTACCATCATAGGTCACTATGTACACGGGGTGGCTATGGGGCTGACCGTCGTACACCCAGGTCTCCGTGCCGGAGGTGATCTTCAGTTCCGTGGTATTGGCGGTAACAGTCAGGTCGCCTTCCACCGTGTCGATGACGTAGTTCTCAGCCAGCGTGCCCGCCTTCAGCGCATAGGTGAAGGTGTTCTTGCTGCTGCCCGCCAGCGTCTGGCTGCCGGTCACGTTGTAGTCCGCGCCCTCGCCGGACACGAAGCCGTCGCCCGTTTCCGTTACAGTGCCGTTCGTCAGCGGCTTGCCGTCATAGGACTTCTCAGCGTCGCCCGAAGTCATGGTAACCTTCCGCGGGGTGATGGTCAGCTTGCCGTCGACGGGTGCGCCAAAGGTGTAGGCCTTCGTCACATCCACGTCGCCGCGCATGACCTTGTGGGAAGTCACGGTGTTCACGCCAGCGTCGCTCACGTTCGTGGCGCTGCCTTCAACCACAGCTTCCAGCTTGTCGCCCTCAAGCAGCACACCCTCGGTGAAGGTGTAGCCGGCATTCGTCAGGGCCGAGCCGTTATACATCTTGGTACCGTCGGCGGCCGTGATGGTGATGGGCGTCGCAATGGCCGTGATGGTCAGGGTACCAGGCACCGTCGTGATGTCATAGTTGCCGGTCACATCCTGGCCATTCGCGTCGGTAATCCGCACATCGGCTTCCGCCGTGATGGCGCCGGGATAAGTGCCGGGCAGCATGCCCTTCGCGCTGGCGGTCACATTGGCCTGATGGCCCGCGACCAGCGCCTGACCCTGGGTTTCATCCACGGTCACAACGATCAGATCGTATTCGCTACCGTTGTATGTGCACTCGCCGGACTCGCCCACGAAGGTGACGGGGCGCTTATCAATCGTCAGGCTGCCGTCTTCCACCACGAACTCCACGTTGGTAAAGTTCTTGCTGGTGTTCTCGAACTGGCCTGCTGCCAGACCCATCGGGTACTTTTTGGCATCCGTACCAGCAACTTCTGACGTGCCGTTGAACTTGATGTTCTCAGCCCCGTACAGCTCATTGCTGATGCTGACCACGTCGTAGCCGATAGCCTTGTGCTCCATCCCATCATAGATCGTGCTGACCACGTTGCCCTTGATCGTCACGGTCACTTTATCCGCAATGGGATAGATCTTCAGCGTGCCTTCAATCTTCGTAATGTCGTAGTTCTCAGCCTTCGTGCCTTCCTTCAGCGTATAGGTAAAGGTGTTGAGGCTTTCGCCCTCCAGCGTCTGGCTGCCGGTCACATCGTAAGTCGCTCCTTCGTCGCCAACGAAGCCCTCGCCGCCAACGGTCACGGTATGATTCGTCAGGGCCGTGCCGTCGTATGTCTTGCTGTCCGTGGCAGAGGTCAGGATTACGGGGCGCTTGGTCACTTCCAGCGTGCCCTTCACATACTTGACATCATAGTTGCCAAGATCACCGATCACCTTCGCATCAGCCGCAGTATTGTCGCTGATACCGACATCCATCCGGGAACCCGTCACCGTCGCGGTGATGGTTTCCTGGCCAATCACGGCCCTGCCGTCCACATTGAAGACAGCATCAGTGGGCGCAGCGTTCACATGGCCGTCCACCACGGCGTACTGGCCGTTGCTCAGCGCAGTGCCATCGTACACCTTTTTATCGCTGGCCGCAATGATCGCGATGGGTCTGGGCGTGATTTGCAGCATTACATCGCCGCAGATCAGGTCGTTATAGCCAATCTTGGTCGCCTTGACCTGCACAGTGACCGTACCCTCGGACACGTTGGTCACAAAGGGCGCTTCGGTCGTCCACTCGGCTTCGCCAACCTTGTAATAGATGGTAAAGCCTTCAGCGCCGCTTACCGCAGCGGAAGCAGCGTGCGGATTCCCGTCGTAAGGCCAGCTGCCGCCCTGAGCCTTCAGCGTGGCGCCTGCCGCCGTAGCCGTCTTAATGGTGAAATCGCCATTGTCGACCGTCACGTCATAGTTGCCATTCGGCGTGAAGTTCGCCGTCAGGGCATCGGGGTAAGTGCCGACTGCTTCGTCCGTATTCGTGCGGGTATAGGTCACAGTCCCCAGGTCATTGTCATTCACCAGACCTTCAACCGTGCCCGTGAACGCAGGATCGTTTTCACCAAAGAACTTCTCTGCGTCGTTCACCGTGATGGTCACGGAGCGCGGAGTGACTTCCAGGGTGCCGTCCACGGACTCGCCAAAGCTGTAGTTGGCCGTCACGTCTACCTGGTTTTCACCTTCGCCGCGCACAACCTTGTAACTCGTCACCTGATTGGCAGCCGTGCCGACATTGGTCTGCTCACCAGCCGTAGTGACCTGGAGCACATCGCCTTTCCTCAGCACATTGGGCGTATAGGTAAACACATCGCTCGTCAGCGGGTCACCGTCGTACACCTTCTTATCACTGCCGGCCGTGATAATGATCTGCGTCGCAATGGGCGTGATCGTCAGCCAGCCGTCGTTCACGACAAACTTCACGTTGGTAAAGTTCGTCGTATCCGCATTGCTGAACTGTTCAGCCGTCAAGCCCATGTTGGTCGTGCCAACATCCTTACGGATAGCCTCGGCCTTACCAGTGAAGGCAAAGTCGCAGTTCTCGCCCTCCACGATATACAGCGAATTGCTTGCTGTCGCCGTATAGCCGGTGACGGTCTGATCCGCACCAGTGTAGGGGGAAGTCTTCATATTGCCGGTGATTGTTACAATCACTTCATCCGTGATGGGGGCAACCGTCAGTTGGCCTTCAGTCTTCGTAATATTGTAGTTGTCAGCCACCGTGTTGTCGTTCAGCGTGTAGGTGAACGCATTGGCGCTGTTGCCGACATCCGTCTGAGTACCCGTCACATCGTAGGTGGCGCCTTCGCCGGTCACGAAGCCGTCGCCGCCAACGGTCACGGTATCATTCGTCAGGGCTGTGCCGTCATACGGCTTGCTGTCCGTGGCAGAGGTCAGAGTCACGGCACGCTTGTTGATGGTCAGGGTGCCTGCTTCCGCAGTGATCTCATACTTATCGGTCACGTCCTCCGTGCCGTTCATGATCTGATAGCCTTCCGCAACAGGGTTGTTGCCGGTCTTGCTATCCGCCACGTTCGTCACACTGCCGGTCGCCTGTGCAACCAGCACATCGCCAGTCTGCAGCGCACCCTCAATGATGCTCACCGCGTCGTTGCTGTGGGCTTCGCCGTTATAGGTCCAGGCATCGTCCGCCGCCTTGATGGTGATAGCCGCCTTCTCGCCCCAAACCATGGTCAGTGTGCCTGTGGCGTATTCGACCGTGTAGTTGTTCGGATTGCCCGTCACAAATTCGTGCGCCGTCACAACATTGGCAACAGGGCTCTGCACCGGATACTGGATCCTGCCTGCCACCGTCGCACTTAGCTTATCGCTGCCCACCAGACCGTCTACATCATACTCCGCCCAGCTCTGCTCTTCACCCGTGTAATCGAACTGGTGGTTCTGTGCCGTGATGGTGACGTCCTTGGGGGTAACCTTCAGCACGGCACTATCCACAGCCGTATTGCTGTAGTTGGGGTTGATGGCCTGTACATAGATCGTGACTTCGCCAACATCCGTCAGACCCAGGGCAACATCCTCAACGGAGTCGTACCAGGTCTTCTGGTCAATGGAGTATTCCAGCGTCGTTTCTCCGCCTGCCGAGGTCACCTCAGCCGCCTTCAGGAAATGAGCCGTACCATCGTACACATACTCCTGATCCGCCAGCGTCACAGCCAGATTGTCCTGCTGCGTGATGGTCAGCTTACCGGTCACCTCAATGGTGTAGTTGCCGGTGGAGTCAGTGCCATCGGCCTTTGCTACGCTCCAATTATTATACGTCTCCGTATCCAGCTTCGTATACTCGCCCGCAGCATTGCCGGTGATGGTCGCGTCGGTGAGCGTCAGGGTCTCGTCATCGACCACGCCCGTTACGATCTTCCCTTCAAAGGCGCCAATATCCAGCGTCTGATTCTCACCGGTGTACACACGGCTATCCTCGGCATAAACAGTGATCGCAGCCGGGATGACCACGATGCTGCCGTCCACCTTCTTGATGTTCAGCTTGCTGGTGACATTCTCACCCTCGGCATTCTTGATGACCAGGGTATCGCAGGTCGCCAGCACAGCGGCCGTCGTCACATCCGTTGCAGTCGCGCTGGAGGTCGCGATTTCCAGCGTATAGCCCTTGGGCAATTCGCTCACGGACACGGTCGCGCCGTGCGGCTGGCCATTGTAGGTGAACGAGCCGCCAGTGGTGGTCACCGTGATCTCATCCGCATATTCCGTCACCGTCAGCGTACCCACCGTTTCGGCGACTGTGTAGTTGCTTTCCTTCGCGTTGCCGTTCCAGGTGATCACATAGGTGTTCTGGCTGCTGCCGACCTTAGTCTGGTTGCCCGTCGTGGCAAACGTCGCGGTTTCGTCATGCACAAAGCCCGTGATCGTGCCCGCCGCCGTCAGCGCAGTGCCGTCGTAGACCTTGTTCGCGTTAGGGGTCGTCACCTTCAGCGTGGCGGGGGTGATTTTCACATAGGATTCCTTGGCGGCACTGACGGAATTATCCGAAGAATTGTACAAACGTACCCATACGGGATAGGACTCAACTTCACCCGCATCATTCCGTTTCACATCAGTATAAGCGGGAGCCTCGTTACCCCAGTTTTGGCCATCCACAGAATACTGAACCGCGTCTTCCGCCAGCGCGGTATCCCTCACCAGCGTCACGCCATGAGCCACAGCGTCATAAACGCCTTCATATGGAGTTACGCCGAAGTCATACGTCGCATAGTTACGCGTGAAGGAGCCAGTCAAAGCAACATCCTTCGCGGGCATGGTGAACTTATCACCCGCAACGGAAGCATCATCAGCCGTCCATCCATGGAAAGTGTAGCCCGGAGCCATGGCTTTGGACGCAACCAGCACATCTACGCCAAACTTATAGGTAGCTTCCGCAGGCAGAGCACTTGCACCTTCCGGCGTGTTGCTGTATGTATACGTTACCTTATAGGTATTGCGCGTATAGTACAGCTTCAGCACCAGACTGCCATCACCAGCGATGGTGCCGGTAAACACGTTATTCGTATTGCCGCTGTCGAAAGTAAAGCCCTCATAGATCTTCTGTTCCGCTACAGCTTCTGTGTCCGTTTCACCCGTCAGATTAACGGTTTCATGCAACGTGAAGTTGCTGTCATCCACGTTCTCCCAATAATATTCCACTTTATACTGGGTATCCGCATTCGGCACAAAGTTCGCCGTATAGGTAGCCGCCACATTCAGGCCATCGACCTTGGCAGGCACATAGGCCTTGTCTTTGCCGACTACCTCGCCAGCTGCATTCGTCCAGTTGACGAACGTATAGCCGTCCTTCGCCGTGGCGACGGAACCCTGGGCCTTGCTGGTAGCAGGAGGCAGGGTTTCCTCATCCAGGCTCACGCTGCCGCCGTTACCCGCAACATAGTTGATGGTAACATCAGGCAGCTCCTTGAAGTTGGCAACATAGGTGCGCTCAGTCCAGATCGGGCTGTCCTTGTCATCGAACTTCTGGGGCACAAAAGACGCACTCGTGGAAACCTCTGCGCCGTTCAGCGTCCAGTTGACGAACTCGTACCCGGCCGCCGCGGTGGCTGTGGAGCCTTGGGCCTCGCCGGTAGCCGGAGCCAAGCTCTCGCTCGTCGGGCTCACGCTGCCGCCAACGGCAGCTTCGTACTTGATCGTGACTTTCGCATTCTCCGTGAAACTGCCCACCAGCACCACGTCGTTGTCCGGCATGGTGAACTTGCCATCCGCAACGGTGGCATCCTTGGTTGTCCAACCGGAGAAGGTGTAGCCAGGCGCAGTGGCGTCGGGCGCAACCGTCACAGCTGTGTTGTAGTTATACGAGGCCTTCTCGGGCAGCTCGCTCGCGCCAGCGGGAACCGTACCTTCATACTGGTACGTCACCTTGTGGCTGTTGATCGTGTAATAGAACTTGATCTCATTGCCATCCACAGCGATGGTGATCGTCTGGGACGTAGGTTCGACCGCCGTGTAGCCGGTAATATCAATGGCTTTCTCGGTCACGGTATCGCCGAAGGTCTGGCTATCGACCGTCTTCTCATCCGCCAACGGCTTGTTCGTACCCTGCTCCAGGTACTTCACCGTGTAGCTGAGGTCGGTACGCTTGACATAGTTGACGGTATACTCGCTTCCGCTGTTCACCAGCGTACCCGCTGCCGGATACTCGGGATTCGCGGAATCCAGCTTGTAACCCTCGTACTTATCCGCGGGCGCGGGAATGCCGCCCTCCGCGATGGCGATCTGCGCGGGGTCATCGTTGATCCACGCCGTACCATTCACGGTGACCCGATCATCGGCCTGCTCCACACCCTCGATGGTGTAGTGTACCGTGTAATTCGTCAGCTGGGTCTGGGTCTCGTCCTTTTCAAAGTGACCTATCAGTTCCACGTCCTGCGCGGGCATGGTGAACTTGTTGCTCTTAATAGACAGGCCAGCGGGAGTTTGCACATCCCAGCCAACGAACTTATAGCCGGTCTTGGTGGGCTTATCGTGCAGAGTGACTTCCGTATTGAAGTCATGGCTCTCCACTTCACCGTTCTGTACGCCATCCACGAAATAAGTCACATTGAAGGCGTTCTTCTTATAGTACACCTTCATGACGTTGTTAGGCTCGTCCGCGGTGATGGTCAGGGGGCAATTTTCAACCTTGTCAAAGACATAGCCTTCTTTGGGCTTTTCCTTATAATTCTTAATTATGGAACCACAAGAATCCGTGCCCTTTTCAGTAGCGGTTTCGTCCAGTTCATTATTATAATAGTACTCTATCGCATAATCGAAGGCCTTGGGTGTATAGTAAATCGTAACAGTATCGACAATGTAATTGATTACTAATTGTTCGTCACTTACACTGCTATAGACATAGCCGGCCTCCAACCTCTCGTCATCAGCAGACAACTGCCAGTCGGCTACCTGGTATATCTCTTTATAGTTAACTCCCTTTGTCTCAGCAGCGAGCAGCCGTTCGCTTCCGTCTGCTTCTTTGGCAATATGCTTCACGGTTACCGTAGGGCTTATTTTAGAGAAATCAATGTAACCATCAAGATGCCAGACAACTTGACCGCTCAGGCCATGAGCAGCATTATATCCTGTCGCACCATTGCTGCCATACAGACCAAAATTAGTTCCGTTCTCATCCGCCCGCCAATCAGCCAGATCCAACAGGCCGTACTCCATGAACAGTCTGGTAGCTTCACTTTGCACAGAATCACTGCTATCACTGTAGCGCACAATATCCGCCAACGCCGACCGCAGCGCAGCGTCGGTTACTGACTTAATATAGTTTTTTCCATCAGTTTTGTGCCAGGAAGCAGCGTTCGGCAGCGCATCAAGCTTAATGGTGCCGATTGTATACCAGCCGTCTTTATTTTCTGCCATACCTTCCGGCAGCAGGTTGGTATTACTTGCCTGCACATAAACATAGACAGTCTGGGTGGTCAGTGTAGGAGCGGTAACCGTAATGTCATACGTTTCGCTCTTTTGGTTTCCCTTCGAATTATAATATGTATGTGTAATCGTCACCTTACCCGCAGTAACACCCGTAATGTCAGCGCTTTGGGCATTACCATTCCCGATGGTCACTTCGCCCTCGCCTTTGGCCGTCCAGCTATGAGAAAAACCACTCGAACCTGTCAGTTTGATCGTATCTCCGACCGCAACTTCCCTCGCTCCGCTGATCGCCAGCGTCGACACGCCGACGCTCCACGGGGACGAGATCGTCTCCGCCAGCGTTTGAACAGGCATCATGGTGAAAAGCATCATGAACGCCATCATCAGCGAAAGGAATTTCTTCATATTATACATCTTCATTTACCTCCCACAAAAGGTATTGTGCTCATTCATTGGCCCATGGACGGAGGGGCTGCCTCCGCCGAAGAAATTCCTTATTTCGCCGCAGGGGCCAGCACGGTGATGCTCAGACGGTACAGCCAGCTGGCATTCTCCCGGGTAATGGTGTAGGCGTAGGCCAGGTCGTTGGCGCCCTCCACGTCACAGACGGTCTCGCCGCCGTCAGGCGTGTACTGCCACTGCATTTCATACGCCGCATCGTCAAAGCCCGTGAGAACAGCGGACAGCACCACCGTCTCACCCTCATTCACCACCAGGCGGCCGTCAATGCTGCTGCTCACGCTGATCGTCCGAACGACCGCTTCCTCCTCGGGCGTGACCTCGGCATTATACAGCGCGATTTTCCCGGTGGGCACATAGCCCTCCAACTCGCCATACACAGCATAGCTCCACTGGGCATCAATGTCCTTGACATACAGCATGACCCCGGCGGGAATCATTGCCAGGGATTCGGCCTTCTCGTCCGCCTCAGCCTTCAGGGGCACTTCGTTCTCCCTCGCAGGCAGCACCACCACGATCTGCCGCAGACCCTCCAGGGGATCAGAGGCGGGCTCCTCCGTGGGCTTGGCCACCGGCTTGGCGTCAGGAGCCTTGGTGGCCTCGGGGGCAACCGCTTCCGCCGTGGGCGCCGACGTGACCGCGGGCGTCTCAGGCTCGGTCACAGGGGACGCGGGCGCTTCCGTGGGCTGGGGCTCCACCGTGGGGGCCTCGGTGACCACGGGCACCGGCGTGGCTTCAGGTTCCGCCGTGACCTCGGGGGTCGCGGTGGGCCGGGGCTTCACGCCCGGCAGCCGAAACCCGCCCGAGGTGATTTCATCCGCACCCGCACAGCCCAAAGTACCCAGCACCAGCGTCAGCACAGTGACAAGCGCCACGATTCTGCGTCCGTTCTTCATCGTCATATCCTCCTTGACATCCATTTCGGCCCGTTATTTATGCCCTTCATAATCAGCGATACCACCGAAGCCCATCGCCCCGGTGGCCGCCTGTGTTTGATTTACGCAGCGACCAGCACCGCGCGGTACACATAGTCCGCGTTCTCTTCCGTCACGGTGAAGGTGTAGGTGTCGCCGCTGCCGACGCTCTGCCAGATTTCCTCGTCGGTTTCCTCGTCCACCTCGCCGCGGAAGGCTTCCCAGCGGATGGTGTAGGCGCGGTTGGCGTCCTTGACCTCAGCCTTCAGGGTTACGCTGTCGCCATAGAAAAGCTCGTCGGCCTCGTTCACCAGCTTCACAGCAACGCGAGCAGCAAAGGGCTCAGCTTCGGGAACCTCGGTGGCTTCGGGGGCCTCGGTCACTTCAGGGGCCTCGGTCACTTCGGGGGCCTCAGTCGCCTCGGGAGCCTCGGTGGCTTCGGAGGCCTCGGTCACTTCGGGAGCCTCGGTGGCTTCGGGAGCCTCGGTCACTTCGGGGGCCTCGGTGGCTTCGGGCTCCTGGGAGGGCGCGGGCGTGGCCTCCACGGGGGCAGGCGTCTCCGCGACAACGGGCGCTTCGACCTCAGCGGCAGGTTCCTGGGTGGCGGGAGCCTCCGTCACCACGGGCGCCAGGTCAGAAGGGGTCGCCGTCTCGGCCGCCGCGCCGGTCAGGAGCATGGTCATCGCCATCACCATCAGAGCCACCCGCTTCAGCATGTTTTTCATCATCGCGTCCTCCTTGTATCGCTCAGGGGACATTTCCCCGCGTTTCCCTGTTGACATGTCCATTTTACCAGACGAAAGTTACTTCGACAGTTACATAATAGTATTTTTCTTCTTTTAATTTACAAAATGGCAATTATTTTACTACTTTAACGCCAACTTGCCCCTCCTTTTCTTATACCAATTTCCTTTATTTACTAACTATTCGTGATTTTTACGGCTTCTTCAAATATTGGGGGTAACTTTTTACAGCTTTCTACAACAAAAAAGCGCCAGCTGGATTCGCTTCTCGCTGGCGCTTGATATAAGCCGGACTTCCTTATCGTTTACTGCCGTCGGCCTCACTCCCGCTCCGCCTCCGAAAGGGCTGCGGGCGTCATCCGCATCGCCTCGGCAGGATGCGGAGCGCTGCCGTCTTCCTGCATGGTGCTGCTCAGAGGGCCGACACGGTAGCTGAAGGCCACGTTGGAATTAGGATACTGGCGATAGAACAGACGCTTGATTCGCTCCATGACCATGGCGCCGGTCTGATAATTGACGGTGGGCAGCAGCAGCGCCACGATGGTCGGGCTGATATGGGTCACGGTATCGCCCTTGCGCAGGTTCTGCTTGAGCAGCTCCATCAGGCTTTGCATCACGTTGTCCTGCTTGATGGAATCCATGGGCTGTCCGCCGATGCTGCTGACCATGATGACGGCCAGGAACATGGTCGAGCCCAAACGCTCCAGATTGCGCATCTGCAAATTGAAGATTTCCTTGAAGACGGCGTACTCGCACACGAAAGCGCCCCGCTGCTCGCTGGATTCCCGCAGCTCGTTGCGGATGGATTCCAGGTTGAATTCCAGCGTGTTGCCCGCATGAACGATCTGCTTGTAGAAATCCCGCATTTCCCCGCTGGGCTGGATTCCCAGATAGCGGTAATGCAGGTGCATCACATGCTTATACTGAAGCATGGCCTCGTTGTTGCGGTTGGTTTTAATGAGGGCGGTCATCAGCTCCATATGGAGGCGATCGTCAAAGTTGTCCACATCCAGGGCGGCGCGGCACACGTTGATGACCTCGGAATAGTTGTTGTCCTGCTTGAGCAGCTCCACATAGGCGTACACCGCCGCCATGTATTTGGTGTGCAGGGCCGTAGCCTGCGTCATGGCCCACTCGTTCTGCTCGCTTCGCTGCAGCAGATCGCCGGTGTAGAGCTCCATCAGCCGCGCGTATAGCGTCCGCAGCCGCGCGAAGTCCTCCCGGTAGCGGTTCACGTCGTCAAAAATATCCTCGATCTCGTACAGATCCACCGTCATGCCGGGGGCATTCTGCCAGCGGTAGGCCCCGTGATCGGCCACGATACACTTGCCCAGGTTTGGCGACACCTGATTCAGCAGCGCGCGGATACGGCTAATCATGGTTTTCAGCGCGTTCTCCGGGTTGCTGGAACCCTCCTCCGTCCACAGAGCGTCCATCAGCCGCCGGTTGGAAACAGGCTGGCCCCGGTTAATCATCAGGAACTGAATCAGCGTCACGCCCTTGCGGGAGGGATTGACCAGCTGATCCTTCTTGATCTCATTGATATAGATGGCGAAGGTATCCATCAGCTGGATCCGAATCATGTCGCTCATGGGAACCTTCCTTTCACATCGGCAGGCGTTTGCGCAGCGCGTCGGGGTTAATGGCGTACAGCAGGGCGTTCTCCTTGGTGATGCGGCCCTCCCTGAACAGCCGAAGCAGCTCGTTATCCATAGACAGCATGGTTCGGTCGGCCATGCCGCTGTAAATCACATTGTCGATTTGATGGGTCTTGCCGTCGCGGATCATGTTCTGGATGGCGCTGTTCACCGTCATCACCTCGAACACCGGCACCTGGCCGCCCTCCCTGGCGGGCACCAGGCGCTGGGAGATCACCGCCCGCAGCACCATGCTCAGCTGAATGCGAACCTGCCCCTGCTGATTGGCAGGGAAGGCGTCCACAATGCGGTCGATGGTCTTCGCCGCGCCGATGGTGTGCAGCGAGGACAGCAGCAGATGTCCCGTCTCCGCCGCGGTGATGGCGGTCTGCATGGTTTCGTGGTCGCGCATCTCACCCAGCATGATGACATCCGGCGCCTGGCGCAGGGCCGCGCGGAGGGCCCGGGCGAAGGTCGGGGCGTCGTTGGGCACCTCGCGCTGGCTGACCAGGCTCATCCGGTGCTGATGCAGGTACTCAATAGGATCCTCGATGGTGATGATATGGCCAGTCCGGGTGGCGTTGATGCGATCCACCATGCAGGCCAGGGTGGTGCTCTTGCCGCTGCCGGCAGGGCCCGTCACCAGAATCATGCCGTTGCGCTTCTCCGCCAGCTCCATCACCAGGGGCGGAATATGCACCGCGTCGGGATCCGGCAGGCCGAAGGCCACCACGCGGTAGCTGGCCGCCAGGGTACCGCGCTGCTGGTAGGCGTTGCAGCGGAAGCGGCACATCCGCTCCAGGGAGAAGGAGAAGTCGTCGTCGCCGTTCTCCGTCAGCAGGCGCATGTCCCGGCCCCGGGCCAGCTCGTATGTCTGGCGGATGAGGCGCTCGGTATCCGCCGGCAGCGCCCGCTCCTCCGCCACAGGCTCCAGACGGCCGTTCACCTTGGCCATCACCGGGGAGCCGGGAATGATAAAGATGTCCGACCCTCCCATGGCCCGGGTCTTTTCCAGTATTTCACGCAATTCCATGACCGCGTTCTGTCCTTTCCCAGTTGTTCCGTCAGTCCCGGAAGGCCTCGTCCGCCGCGGCGGTGAACAGATGCTCCCGCCAAGCACAGCGCGGCGTTTCGCCCAGGGGCGCCACCGTCACCGCGCAATGCAGCGTCCGCCCGCCGTCGGAGGACACCCGCCAGGAAACCTCGCTGTCCTCGATGGTCATGCCCTCCGGCAGGGCCGCCGCCACCCGGTTCAGGTAGTCGGCCTGATCCGCCGCCTCCCGGCCGCATTCCGCCAGCACGCCGTCCAACTCCGCCAGCATGGCTTCCGCCTGAGCGGAGGCCGCGTACTCCCGCGCCGCCATCGTCTGGCTCCGCGCCGTCAGCACCTGGTCGTTGTGGGCGCTGATGAGGGCCAGCAAGCCCAGCACGCCCATGCTCACCACCACCGCCACCAGCAGCAGCGACGCCGCGCCGGGGCCGATGTGGAAATCACGCCGCTTCATTCCACCGCCTCCTTTGGCACATAGCGGGCCACGGGCAGCGTCACGATCAGCGTATCGCCCCGGCTGGCGGTCACTTCCGCCGTGTGGAGGACGCCCGCCGCCGTGTCCTCCCTGGCCAGGGTCACCGTCAGACAAGCCTCGCCGTCCAGCCGAGCCCACACGCCGTCAACCCGGGTGAAGCCGGCGTCCGTCAGGAAAGCCTCGTCATCCGCGGCGGCGTAGAGCTGCTCGGCCACGTCCTGGGCTTCCACCAGAGCCCGGCTGTCCAGCCCGGCATGGCGGCCCTGCTCATGGGCAGCCATGAAGGTCTCCACCAGCACCGTGGCGCACAGGGCGAAGAACAGCACCGCGATCATGATTTCAATGAGGAGGGCATTCTGGTTTCTGCTTTTGTTCATGTCCCCGCCTCCCCGCAGCGCAGCGCCATGTGGATCGTCCGCGTCTCACCCCGGCTGTCCGTCAGCGTCAGGGTCAGCAGGCCGTCCTCCATCACCGGGGTGAAGCCTTCCGCCGGGCAGATGACCTCGCCATCCTCCGGGTCGAAGGGATCCGCCGCGTCCGTGAACAGCTCCCGCAGGGCGCCGTCATGGCAGTAAATCCTTGTCTCATAGCGGTCGCCGTCCGCCTCCCAGCCCAGGGACAGCACGGGCAGCCCCGCTTCCTCCCGAACCGCGACGCTTCCCCCGGCATCATTGCCCCGGACAGCGTTGACGACATAATGATACAGCACCCGCTCCTCATTGTGGCGGGTGGTCTGATCCACCGTCGCCCGGTAGAACTGGGCGCTGAAGAGCACCATCACCGTGGAAAACACGGCGAAGATGCCCAGCAGGAGGAAAATGAACACGCCCGAAACGACATGCCGACCCTCCCGAAGGCGATTCAATCCGTTCACAGGCCGCTTTCCCCCCTCACGCTCACCCGGATGTCGGGCATTATATTGGAAGCAAAGGCGTCATAATGGATGAAGTAGCGGGTCTTGTCGTACCGCAGGCCGTAGTGCTCCCACAGATACTCCACGTTCTCGGGATAGCAGCCCTCCACGGCATAGCAGGTCAGCGCCGCGCTGTGCACGGCGTCCCGCACCATGGCCGTCTGCGCCTCCTGGGAGGAGGCGTCAACGTAACTCAGCAGCCGCCACGCGCCCACGAACAGCAGCGCGAACACGCACAGGGTCAATGCCAGGCCCCGGATGAAGCCGCCGTGCTCCTTGCTCATGCCGCCGTTCCTCCCTTGCTTACAGGATACTGGAAATAATGCCCGCCATGGGCAGCATCACCGACAGCAGCACCGCGCCGATGACCACCGACAATACGCCCACCAGGGTCGGCTCGATGATGGATACCAGCCCGGCAATGCCGTCCTCCACCCGCTCCTCGTAGTCTCCGGCCACCCGCGCCATCACCGTATCCACGCTGCCCACCGTGCAGCTGGCGCGGATCATGCTGCTGTGCAGCTCGTCGAACAGCTCCGCCTTCGTCAGGGCGTCGCCCAGGGAAAGGCCCTCCCCCACCTGGGCCCGCACCCGGGCAATCTGCTCCCGGGCGTCGTCATCCGGCAGCACCGCCGGCACCATATCAAGCGCCTCGTCCAGGGGGAAGCCGCCGGAAATCATCATCGACAGCACCGACGCGATGCGGCTGGAGGCCAGGCGGCGAGTGATCCTGCGCAGGGGCGGGAAAACACGCCGCAGCAGGTCGATGACCTTCTTGCGGTGCTTCGTGCGCACAAGCAGCACACACGCCACCGCCGCGGCCACCACCAGGCCCATCACCACCAGCACCACCGTGCCGATGTTGGCGCCCAGGTTCATCATCACGCTGCCGGAGGCGGACATGTTCAGGCCCATGTTGCTCAGCACATCCCGGAACACAGGCAGCACCTTCACCACCATCACCAGGATGATGAGCAGCATCATCACGCACAGCACCAGCGGATAGGTAACGGCGCTGGTCACAGCCCGGCGGATGCGGCTTTCCCGGTCGTAGTACGCGGATAGACCATTCATGATCTCCTCCAGGCGGCCGGTACGCTCGCCGATGCCCACCATTTCCACCAGGTAGGTGGGCCACGCGCCGCTCTCCTGGCTCTTCAGCGCCTCATAGAGGGAGCCGGAGGCCGTCACGTCCTGGCTGATGCGCTCATACACCGCCGCCGACGGGCTGCCGTGATGGGTCTGGGCCAGGGTTTCCATGCCATCGTAGAGCGCCATGCCGGCATTGAGCAGCATCGCCACCTGGGCGCAAAACCCGGACAGCTCCTCCGGGGAGAGCTTCTGTTTCGCCTGCTTCGCCATATGCTCCGCTTCCTTTCCATTCCGCCTCGTCAGTAAAACCGTTCCGCTGTGTATTCGATGCCGGCGTTCCCGCCGCTGACTTCCGCGGTGATGTCCAGCATTTCATACCGGCCGTCCACCATCACCAGGTTCCAGGCGTGATAGGTGGAACCGGCGTAACCGATGACCAGCTGGGTGGGAATCCCCTGCACCCGCAGCATGCAGGCCGCCACCGCCGCGAAGTCCTGACACAGGCCCTGCTTGGTCTTAAAGCAGCCCTCGATGTCCCCCAGGTAGCTCGCGGACGCGCTGACGGCGCGGATATAATCGTAGAGAAAATTGTTCTTCATGTACAGGCGGATGGCCTCCACCTTTTCCCTGTCGGTGGTCAGCCCCGAGCAGAGCTCGTCGGACTTGAGCACCGCCGCCATCTCCGGGGTGTAATCCACATATTGGCTGGGCGCCAGAAAGGGCGCGGTCTCGTCCCTGATGTCCGCCGTCAGCTTAACCTCGCCGTCCTTGGCGTATTTCTTGCCCTTGACGTTTTTGAACAATGTAACCGTGTATTTTCCGCTGCCCATCTGCAGGGGGAAGACAACGTACTGGTCATCCCCCGTCAGGTCATAGTCATAGTGCATATCGCCCTTGGCGATGCGCAGCTTCAGCTTGGCCTTGCTCAGGTCGCTCTTGGCGAAGATGTAACCGTCCGCCATGCTGCTGACATCGACGGTCAGGCTGCCCTTGCGCTGGACCTTTTCCTCCGTGGCCACAGGCCAGACCGCCTTGTCCAGCACCGCGTAGGCCGCGAATATACCCAAGGCCAGCAGGCACAAAAGGCACGCCGCGACAGCTCGCCGAATTCCGCGCTCCATGACCCGCGTGCCTCCTTCCGCAATCAATCCCCAATTTCTTTTTATTTTACCATATTCCGTAGCGGATTTCAATCAGAACCTTACGGCGCAGTCCCTGCCTTGCATACGATCCGCGATGATTATTCACATCGCCGGAAGCATGAAAACGCCCTCCGAAACTTGCCGTTTCGGAGGGCTCAGGGTGTCAAAAAAGTGGCATACGCCACTTTTTTGAGTGATGCACTCGCTCACTGGTCGAACGGCGTTGCCGTTCTCCCGGTCGTTCGTTCGTGTAAGGAGGCTTTTTCTGACGAAAAAGCACGAAAAT
>CBFFZW010000031.1:0-45464 GCA_965646445.1 uncultured Christensenellales bacterium
ATGGAGCAGGGCCTGCGCTTCGCCATCCGCGAGGGCGGTCGTACCGTCGGCTCCGGCGTTGTGGCCAAGGTCATTGAGTAATTGACATCAGCCCATCCTCGGCCGTCGGGCTGGGGATGGGTATACCCGGTTTTCCCGCTCCATCTTCAGGGCCGTGAAAATCGGCTACATCCAAAAGGCAGGAGGTGCCGCAAATGGCAAACGCCGCTCGCAACAAGATTTGCCTGGCCTGCACGGAGTGCAAGCAGCGCAATTACAACAACATGAAGAACAAGAAGAATACGCCGGATCGCATTGAGCTCCAGAAGTATTGCCCGTTCTGCAAGAAGCACACCGCTCATCGCGAGACCAAGTAAGCACAACGACCCGATGTGAGGATGTGAAAACAATGGCTGAGGAGAACAAGGCCCCCGCCAAGAAGACCGAAACGGGCAGGATGCAGAAGTTCCTGAACTGGTGCAAGGCGCTGCCCAAGCGCATTGCCCGCCCCTTCAAGAACATGTATTACGAGCTCAAAAAGGTTTCCTGGCCCAGCAAGCGCAAGCTGATCATCTATTCCGTGACCGTGCTGGTCTTCATGCTCGTGATGGGCGTGATCATCGGTCTGCTGGACATGGGTGCGTCCGCACTGGTGAAGCTGCTGGTTCTGTAAGGCGGCATTAGGAGAAAGAACATGACCGAAAAGACCAAGGAGCCCTGCTGGTATGTGGTTCATACCTATTCCGGGTATGAAAACAAGGTCAAGGATACCCTGGAAAAGTCCGTTGAGAACAACGGCATGCAGGATCTGATCTTTGACGTGCGCGTGCCCGTGGAGGACGTTGTGGAGATCCGCAACGGCAAGCGCGTGAAGAGTCAGCGCAAGGTGTATCCCGGCTATGTGCTGGTGCACATGATCGAGACCAGCGAGAGCTGGTATGTGGTGCGCAACACCCGCGGCGTGACCGGCTTTGTGGGTCCTGACAGCAAGCCCGTGGCCCTGACCCAGGAGGAAGTGGACATGATGCTCAACACCGAGGCCAAGAGCGTCGACTTTTCCTTCGCGATCGGTGAGCGCGTGCGGATTCTGTCCGGCCCTCTCGAGAATTTCGTCGGCGTGGTGGAAGACGTGGACACCATCCGCAGCACCGTGACGGTGAAGGTCGAGATGTTCTTTGGCCGCGAGCAGTCCGTGAAGCTGGATTTGGACAAGGTGGAGAAGGAAGACTGATCCGCCTGCCCTTCAGGGCGTCACAAAAGGCTTTTCCGCCGCCGCGCGCGGCGAGGCATGGCGGCTTCGGCTGCCGTACAAGGGCGCTGACAGGCTTCTGTCGGCGCGACGTGGGAGGAAGTTCAAGGCTTCCGCGTGACCACATTTTTTAGGAGGTGCCATTAACATGGCCAAGAAGGTTACTGCTTACATCAAGCTGCAGGTGCAGGCCGCCAAGGCTAATCCTGCTCCGCCCATCGGCCCTGCCCTGGGTCAGCACGGCGTGAACATCCCCGGTTTCTGCAAGGAGTTCAACGAGCGCACGAAGAATCAGGCCGGCCTGGTGATCCCCGTGGTCATCACCGTCTATTCCGACCGCACCTTCACCTTCATCACCAAGACCCCGCCCGTCCCGGTGCTGATTAAGAAGGCCATCGGCGTGGAAACCGCCAGCGCCCGTCCCAACCGCGACAAGGTCGGCCAGCTGACCAAGGAGCAGGTTCGTGAGATCGCCACCACCAAGATGCCCGACCTGAACGCCGGCAGCATCGAGGCCGCCATGTCCATGGTGGCCGGTACCGCCCGCAGCATGGGCGTTACCGTGGAGGAGTAAGGCGCAGCGCCGTCAATGCCAAACTGTGGGGCATAGCCCCGATCAATGTGGGAGGACATAGCGCCGTTAATACCACATGGGAGGAATTGTAGAATGAAGCATGGTAAGAAGTACCAGGACAGCGTGAAGCTGATCGACCACCTGAACCAGTATGATCCTGCCGAGGCCTGCGACCTGGTTGTGAAGACCGGCAAGGCCAAGTTTGACGAAACGGTGGAGATTTCCGTCCGTCTGGGCGTTGATCCCCGTCACGCTGACCAGCAGGTTCGCGGCGCCGTCGTGCTGCCCCATGGCACCGGCCGCACCGTTCGTGTGCTGGTGATCGCCAAGGGCGCGAAGGCTGATGAGGCCGCCGCCGCCGGCGCCGACTTCGTGGGCGCTGAGGAAATGATCGCCAAGATCCAGCAGGAGAACTGGTTCGACTTCGACGTTTGCGTGGCCACCCCTGATATGATGGGTCTGGTCGGCCGCATCGGTCGTGTGCTGGGCCCCAAGGGCCTGATGCCCAACCCCAAGAGCGGCACCGTCACCATGGACGTGACCAAGGCCATCCACGACATCAAGGCCGGTAAGGTGGAGTACCGTCTGGACAAGACGGCCATCATCCACTGCCCCATCGGCAAGGTTTCCTTCGGCACCGAGAAGCTGAACGAGAACCTGACCGCCCTGATGGAGGCCATCAACAAGGCCAAGCCCGCCGCCGCCAAGGGTACCTATGTGCGTTCCCTGTACATCAGCAGCACCATGGGCCCGTCCGTGCGCGTGAATCCGCTGAAGTTCTGATGCAGCCCCAAGCTGCCAAAGAAGCCGCTCTGCCGAAAGGCAGGGCGGTATTTTTGTATTTTGGTTGCCACCTGATCGGCAACAGAAGAAATGCGGGAGCAGAGGGGAGACTGTGCTGTCAGAAGCATAGCATCGTCATGATTGCCATATATGGTAGAAGTAAAACTCTGATACGCAAAATTTTGTGTTCTATTGACAAAGTGAATGATTATGTATGGCTTTGTTGAATATCTACGGTTGCAAAAAATAATGGTTTATTGCATTATAATATATAGATGCTTAGGATTCGTTTTTATTCACAGATAACCTTTTTCTGCGGGCGGTAAAATCATGATGCGGTCGCGGGAAGAAGGGGGAACGGATTCGGCAACAAGGGAAACGGAGCCATCATGACACAACGGGGGATGGGGAGGGTCTACAATGAGAAAGCACCTTGGCATACTGATGGCGCTCATTGCTGTGATGATGACGGCGGCAGTAAGCGTACCCGGAACAAATGCTGCCCACGCGGAAGCGGTGTCGGTATTCGCTGCCAGCCATGCGCTGGGCGCGCCGAGCCTGGACGCGGCTATCAGCGAGGCGACGTGGGGGAAGCCCGTGGCGTCGGTGAACAAGAACAGCTACAACACGACGCTGATGGAGCATGGCGGCCAGACGCCGGAGGACGTCGAAATGGACGTGTACTTCCGTTGGGATGCCGACAACCTGTACATCGGCGTGAAGACGCCGGACGGCGATCTGACGGGCTACAGGGAGAATTATGTCGGCGACGGCCTGCAGTTCAAGCTGGAAGCGGGTAAGACGCTCACGGGAGCGGCCAGTGACATCTGCCTGACATGGGGCAGCAATAGCTTTGACCCCACGGTGGGCGGCGAGAGCTTCAAGGTGCGCGGCGCCAATGACGCAGCGCTGAACGCAAGCATCCGTTTCAACGAGGTGTATGAAGACGGGGCGCTGAGCCTGATGCTGGCAATCCCGCATAAGGACATGGGCTACACCGCCGCGGAAGTCAAGGCGGGCGCACCCTATGCGATCTCGATTCTGCGCATTTCCGGCAAGGGAGGCGTGGGCGCGTCGGAAGACACGGCCTATGCGGGCTGGCTGGAATGGGGCGCGTACTGGCCTGCGGACAACGGGTATCATCGTCCGACCTGCGTGGCGAACAACTTGATCGTGCTCAGCGACGAGGCGTTCCTGCCCGGGAATATGTTCGCTGCCAGCCATGCGCTGGGCGCGCCGAGCCTGGACGCGGCTATCAGCGAGGCGACGTGGGGGAAGCCCGTGGCGTCGGTGAACAAGAACAGCTACAACACGACGCTGATGGAGCATGGCGGCCAGACGCCGGAGGACGTCGAAATGGACGTGTACTTCCGTTGGGATGCCGACAACCTGTACATCGGCGTGAAGACGCCGGACGGCGATCTGACGGGCTACAGGGAGAATTATGTCGGCGACGGCCTGCAGTTCAAGCTGGAAGCGGGTAAGACGCTCACGGGAGCGGCCAGTGACATCTGCCTGACATGGGGCAGCAATAGCTTTGACCCCACGGTGGGCGGCGAGAGCTTCAAGGTGCGCGGCGCCAATGACGCAGCGCTGAACGCAAGCATCCGTTTCAACGAGGTGTATGAAGACGGGGCGCTGAGCCTGATGCTGGCAATCCCGCATAAGGACATGGGCTACACCGCCGCGGAAGTCAAGGCGGGCGCACCCTATGCGATCTCGATTCTGCGCATTTCCGGCAAGGGAGGCGTGGGCGCGTCGGAAGACACGGCCTATGCGGGCTGGCTGGAATGGGGCGCGTACTGGCCTGCGGACAACGGGTATCATCGTCCGACCTGCGTGGCGAACAACTTGATCGTGCTCAGCGACGAGGCGTTCCTGCCCGGGAATATGTTCGCTGCCAGCCATGCGCTGGGCGCGCCGAGCCTGGACGCGGCTATCAGCGAGGCGACGTGGGGGAAGCCCGTGGCGTCGGTGAACAAGAACAGCTACAACACGACGCTGATGGAGCATGGCGGCCAGACGCCGGAGGACGTCGAAATGGACGTGTACTTCCGTTGGGATGCCGACAACCTGTACATCGGCGTGAAGACGCCGGACGGCGATCTGACGGGCTACAGGGAGAATTATGTCGGCGACGGCCTGCAGTTCAAGCTGGAAGCGGGTAAGACGCTCACGGGAGCGGCCAGTGACATCTGCCTGACATGGGGCAGCAATAGCTTTGACCCCACGGTGGGCGGCGAGAGCTTCAAGGTGCGCGGCGCCAATGACGCAGCGCTGAACGCAAGCATCCGTTTCAACGAGGTGTATGAAGACGGGGCGCTGAGCCTGATGCTGGCAATCCCGCATAAGGACATGGGCTACACCGCCGCGGAAGTCAAGGCGGGCGCACCCTATGCGATCTCGATTCTGCGCATTTCCGGCAAGGGAGGCGTGGGCGCGTCGGAAGACACGGCCTATGCGGGCTGGCTGGAGTGGGGCGCGTACTGGCCTGCGGACAACGGGTATCATCGTCCGACCTGCGTGGCGAACAACGTGATCGTGCTCAGCGACGAGGCCTTCACCCCCGGCAACGTGGTGGCGGCGGAGCGTACCAGCGCGGAGGTGGACATCAGCCGCCCCATCAGCACGGCGGTATGGGGAGCGCCCGTGATCTCCGTGGATAAGAACAGCTACAATGCGGGCCTGCGGAGGCATAACGCCGATCCAGAGGACGTCAAAATGGATTTGTACTTCCGGTGGGACGCTGACAACCTGTACATCGGCGTGAAGACGCCGGACAGCGACCTGACGGGCTATAAGGAGAATTATGTTGGCGACGGCCTGCAGTTCAAGCTGGAAGCGGGCAAGGCCATCTCGGGAGCGGCCAGCGACATCTGCCTGACGTGGGGGCAGAACAGCTTCGACGCGACGCCGGGAGGAGCGAGCTTCCAGGTGCGCGGCGCGAACGCGACGGCGCTGAACGCAAGCATCCGCAGCAACATCATCTATGAGAGCGGCGTGCTGAACCTGATGCTGGCGATTCCGCACAAGGACATGGGCTATACCGCCGCGGAAGTCAAGGCGGGAGCGCCCTACGCCATCACGATGCTGCGCATCTCCGGCAGGGACGGTGCGGGCGCGTCGGAGGAAAGAGCCTATTCCGGCTGGCTGGAGTGGGGATCGTACTGGCCCATGGATCACGCCCTGCATCACCCCAACTGCACCAGCGGCAACACCATTGTGCTGACGGACAAGAATGCCGGCGGCTCCTCCGGCGGGGACACCCCGGTGCAAATCAGCAACATGCTGGACATCACCGCGGGCGTGGCGGGCATTGTGGCCCAGGAGGGCGTAAACGTCAGCATGAAGGTGGCCCAGTCGGGCGGCAGTACCTATGTGACTTACCTGACAGCGGATTCGCTGTTCAGCAGCACCCGCAGCAGCTACAAGGCGCTCAACGAATTCACCCTGTACAAGGTGAGCAAGGACGCTGCGGCCTATGTGGGCAAGGGCTACACTCGCCAGGGCGATGTGGATCTGATCGCGGGGAGGAACGGCGATGTGTATGTGGTGGGCGGCTCGTCCGACCGCATCATCAGGGAACAGGCCCGCTACGGCTACGATCCCTCCAGGGAGAAGGCCGTGCTGCAGCTGTGGCATTACAGCGACCGCACAGGCGTTGTCAACGGCCGCACCACGCAGATTGACTTCCCCTCGCCCAAGGGCTATCGCTATCTGACCGCCGTCATGAGCGCGGACGGCGGGAGCATCTACTCCTTCTACACCTCGGGGGATTCCCTGGTGTGGTACATTTACAGCGTGAGCACCCAGCAGTGGATTCCCAGCGCCTTCAGCGCGAAGCTGTCCGGCGCGGTGGTCAGCAGCTATGTGTTCAACAACCTTTCCGGCATTTCCATGGTATACGGCACCACCTCCGGCATTTACCAGCTTGCCCTGCAGGGCGGCAGCCAGCAGACGCTGGCCAGCGGCGCTGTGACGCTTCTGGATGCCTATGTGGATCAGCGCGGCCAGCTGACCTATCTGTACAGCGATGGCGCGGCCGTGCGCCTGGCAGGCGCGGTCAGCGGCGAGGTATCCTCCATGAAGCCGGGGGATTACGGCCGCCTGGCGGTGACCAGGAACGGCGGGCTGCGCGTGCTGACCATGGCGGCGGGCGAAGCGGCCACCGTCCACATCATTGACGCGGCAAACCGGCAGGTGCTGAAGTCCGTCGTGCTGGACAGCGCCATTGTGCCGCTGGTCGCGCCCATGGTGGAAACGCAGCGCAACGGCTCGGCGGCGGACGGCGTGATTGGGCTCCTGTTCCCGGCGACCTACCGTACCAGCATCCACTGGCATTATGCTGAGATTGCCCTGGACTGAGGACGGAAGAAAAGGAAAGGATGGAACAACATGAAAAAGCTGCTTTCCTTCTGCCTGCTGGTCGCCATGCTGCTGACGGTCAGTCTGCTTGGCACGGCCCTGGCGGAGAATCTGGTGGACATTGAACTGTCCACCCCGCTGAATCTGTCTGACGCCACGGGCGCCAGATCCATCGGCAACGGCGCGCATTCCGGCCATCAGACGCGCATTGTGCACACCTCCCATGGCGATTATGTCGCCTACCTGTCCAATGAGATTGAACCCAGCGCCGCCAGCACGATCAATGAGTTCTCCCTGATTAAGGTGGAAAACGGCAAGGCGGAGCTGCTCTATCAGGACTATCAGAGCTATTGCTCCTCCAGCATCAGCATCATGGCGGATGACGAAGAGAACGCCTACGCCGTCTCCTTCACCAGCAACAAGTACAACAAAATTGTGGGCGTCAAGGATACGCTGATGGGCTCCGTCTGGCGCATTGACGGCAAGACCGATCAGGTTACGGGCTACCAGGCCACCCTGGAAACGCCCCGTACCGAGTCCTTCGGCTACGCCCAGGCGGTCATGGATGCCAAGAACAAGAAAATCTACGCCTTCATTTCCAGCGGCGACGAGCCCGCAAGAATCACCTGGTACATCTTCGACCTCAGGACGATGCAATGGGAAAAGGATGCCCGGAGCATCGAAATCCCCATGCGGCACTGCTACCATTTCATTTATGCTGACGGCAAGGGCGGCGTGGTGCTGGTCAATCAGCGCGACCACCTGGCCTCCGCCTTCGGCCATGACGAGATTCCCACAGCGCCCCTCTGGCCTGCCAGCTACCTGTGGGATCAGCTGGACATGTACTGCATCCCGAATGTGTACGGCACCAGCTTCTACACCTACTCCATCAACGTGGCCGACTTCAGCCGCGTCAAGGATCTGGACGGCGACGGCAAGTACACCTCCGAGGAGGAGCGGAAGACCAACGCCTATCCCGGCGCGCTGAACAACCACCAGGGCGACGTTTATCTGGATACATCGGGCAAGCTGCATGTGCTCTACACCATCACCTACAGCCGGGATGCCTGGGATCGCTCCAATGTGGAGATGCAGCAGTGGCATGAGGTCTATGACATCAGCAATCTTGCCAATGTCAGGCTGCTGTCGGAGCAGCGGATCTACTTTGACGATTATGACCCCAACTCCCTGGGCACGAACGTCTTTGAGTTCCGCATGGCGGAGGGCCTGGACGGCACGCTGTATCTGGTGGTGCAGTATGACGACGACAAGGCCATTGAGGAGAACAAGCTGCAGCTCTACCAGCTGGTGGAGCGCACGGAAGGCGGATACGACTATGTGCGCCTGTACAAGAGCGACATGCTGCTGCCCAGCAGCCGCTCCATGAGCAAGGGCTACAGCCTGTCCGGCAGCCGCAGCCTGTCCACCCGCGACGGCCGCATTGCCATGATCTTCAGCAGCGACAACCCCAGAAACGGCGCGGTGGATTGGTACTACACCACCTTCCGGCTGCCCAGGGGCCAGGAGTATACCGTGAACGTCGGTGCTTCGCCTGAAGGCGCGGGCACGGTGACGGGAGGCGGCACATACCCCGCCAAGACCAAGGTGATCGTCAGCGCTGTTCCGCAGCCGGGCTATCGCTTTGTGGGCTGGATGGAGAACGGTGCGCAGATCAGCGATCAGGCGTCCTACACCTTTGAGGTGGCGGCTGACCGGCAGCTGACCGCCATGTTCGAGAGCAGCCTGGCCATCACCCGTCAGCCGGAGGATCAGTTCGTCACGGAGGGACAGCAGGCATCCTTTACCGTGGCGGCCAATGTGAGCAATGTGAACTACCAGTGGTTCATCCAGCGCAATGACGGTCGCGGCTGGCGCAGGCTGGACGGCGCCACGGGCCATACCTACACCACCTCCGTGACGGAGCTGGCCAATGACGGTTACCGCTACCGCTGCGAGATCTCCCTGGGCAGCGGGCCGAGCCTGGTCACGCTGACCTCGGAGGAGGCAGCGCTGCATGTATCCCCCAAGGGCGAGGTGCCCAAGACGGGCGACGGCAGCCATCCCATCCTTTGGCTTGCGCTGGTTCTGTGCGGCTGCTCCGGCGCATGGCTGGTGATGAAGAAAAAGAGGGGATAACACATGACCGACTGGGGACGGCGGCCCGGGCGGGTGGAGCTGAAGGAAGACAGCTCGCCCGGCCGCCGGGCGGTCAGGAGGCATTATACCACGGGCTATCGCGTGGGCGGGCGTCAGCTGTGGCGTCGGCGCGTACCGGCGCTGATCTGCGCTGCGCTGGCCCTGTATGGCGGTATCAGGCTGACGGGCTACGCGGTCTCCTCGGTCGGTGCGCGTCAGACGCAGGCACAGCTGCAGGAGCTTCGTCTGGCGGCGGCCAATGCGTCAACGGTTCAGCCCTCGCCTTCGCTGGAGGGAGTGATGCTCGCCGCCGTTCGGAGCGCACCGCCGTCCGCTTCGCAGGCCCTGCCGGAAGCGTCGCCTGCGCCTTCCCCAACACAATTGCCAAGGTATATGGCGCAGTACCAGCGGATGGGCTCGTCCATTCTGCCGGAACTGAAGAACGTGTATCGTCAGAATCACGACCTGGTGGGCTGGATTGACATCCCCGGCGTGCTCAGTCAGGCCGTGGTCTACCGCAACAACAGCTACTATCTGAACCACGATTTTTATGGAAAGAAGAGTGCGAGCGGCACGGTTTTCCTGGACAAGAACTCGCCGCTGAAGGCCGCTACGCAGAATCTGCTGCTGCATGGCCACAACATGCGGGACGGCTCCATGTTCGGTCGGCTCATCCGGTATGAAAAGCGCGACTTCTGGCGGGAAAACTGCATCGCGCAGTTTTCCACGCTCTACGATACCGCCGGCTATGTGATTTTTGCTGTGATGGTGGTGGATACCGCGGATGTCAATGCCCCCGGCTACGTCAACTATGCCGCGCATCCCACCTTTCGGACGGAGAAGGAATTCACGGCCTATATGGAGCAGGTGAAGCAGCGGTCGCTGCATCCCTGGCGGGTGGATGTTCAGCCGACGGACGCGCTGCTCACGCTGTCCACCTGCCTGGAGGACAATCATCTGGTGGTGATGGCCCGTCGGATACGGGAGGACGAAAGCGCTGCCGGAATGGCGGCCAAGATCAGGTGAGAACGGTTCACGATGATTATGAAGGGACGATGAAAGAAGTCATCGTCCCGCCGGGTGTCAAAAAAGTGGCTTATGCCACTTTTTTGACACGCTGAAGCCAGGGAGATAGGATCTCCCTGGCTTTGCTGATATTGAAATGTTTATTTGGTCAGATCCGTGCGAATGAAGAAAACCAGATCGTGCGCCATGTCTTCCGAAATGAGGTCATAACTCAGGCTGCCATTCAACTGGGCGTTGGTTTGGTCGAAAATACGGATAGCTTCCTGAATGTCATCGGTAATGAAGTCCAGAAATTTTCCTGTTAGCGTTGTCTTCAACCGATCAAGGCCTTCAGCCAAAGCAGTGGCGCCATCTGTGAGCTGCGCCGCGCCATCGTTAAGCTGTGCCGCACCTGCATGCAGTGCGATTGCGCCTGTGGAAGCCTGCGCGACACCTGACGTATAGTCCTCGAGGCCTGTTACAAAGGCATTAACAGCATCCAGCTGTGCTTTTAATCCGCTTAATGCTTCCCAGCCGGCTTTGGCCGGAGCAATAGCTTCCGTGATCTGTGCCTGAACAGCCTCAGAAGCCAGATTTTCGTCGACCAGTTTGTCAATTTGTTCGGCAACAGCGGCTTCCTGCTTTGCTTTCACTTCATCAGAAGCCATCATTTGCTTTACGGCAGCGCTAATCTGCTTGACCTGCGCGTCATCAAGCTTACCTGCCCTGACGGCACTCTCATAGTCTTCCGAGGAGAGCGCTATGCCGGAGGAGGCCAATATGCCTTCCAATACTTGCGCCTCGACGGCTTGCGACACACCGGCGCGGACGGCGTCCTCCTGCTTCAAAACCTCCGCTCTGACCTGTTCACGGGCTGCTTCGGTGGCCATGGAGGTTAAAACTTCCGGGTTCAGCTGATCCAGCGCGGTCTGCAGTGCCTGGGCATAATTATCAGCTGTTAGCATGGGCAAGGAAATTCCTGCGGCTTCCAAACCTGCGGAGGCAAGCTGGTTGTTGGCGGTATCCAGAATTGCCGCAAACAGCTGCGCCGCGCCCTGGTTCAAGGTAGCGTTGTTATCTGTTAAGGTTGTTAGGCCTTCCTCCAGCGTAGCTGCGCCATCGTTCAGGCTATTTGCGCCGTCGGCCAAAGCCGAAGCACCGTCGTTGAGCGCTGCCACACCGCTGAATAGCTGCCGCAGGGATACCATGCTTTCATGCAGCTCGCCCTCGCCGTCAGAAAGCTCGGCGCCGTCACGCAGCGCAATCAGGCCGTCGGTGACTTCCGTAACCATATCGCGCAATTCATCAACGTATTCCGCAACCTGTCCGCACAGCGCTTCCAGAGGCTGGGCAGTGGCAAAGGTCATCATCCATGTCAGATCAGCATGATCCGCCTGTGCTGTTATGGTCAATTCATCCGGCAGTTCCAGACTTTCATCCGCGCCGGGAATCGCAATCCCCAATACAAAGCTGTTTTTTCCCTCGCTGATAACCATGCCGTTATCGACGGAAATATCGCTGATGTGCTCGTCCAGGGGCAGAATGGTCGCGGCCAGATAGGGAACCTCTGCCGCCAAAGCATAGCGAACCGTTAAAACCATATGGCCGCTTTTGCTGCGCAGATCGTTCAGCGTCACTTCCTGTCCGTCCAGCGTTACCGTTACAACAGGGGAAACATCCGGCGCTTTATCGGCTGTGCCCTGATAGGTGATGCTCTCGCCGTCAGCCGCCCAGGTCAGTGTCTCCCCGTTCAGGGTAAAGCGCTGATGACCACCTACATTCTCGAGGCTTTGCAGCATGGTACGATCAGCAATTTCGTCCAGGCCGTCTTTGTTTTCAAGCCGCACGCTGTCGATCAGCGTGAGAACCTCGCCATTTGTATTTTCAACGGCAAAGACGCGCTCATGCTTGATGGTTTCGGCGCCGGCAGTGCAGCCACACAGCATGCACGCGGCCAACAGCAGGGCAAAAATTCGCTTTTTCATATGCTTTCTTTCCTTTCCGCATCGGTTTTCATGTTCATGGTTGTGTAAATGATCAGCTTATCCATGGCCAGCAGCAGCGCGGGCAACAGAAGGAGAACGACCGCTACGGAGCATAGCGCGCCACGGGAAATAAGCATGCACATGGAAGAAATAATATCGACATTGGCGTATAAGCCCACACCGAAAGTGGCGGCGAAAAATCCGATGCCGCTGACCAACACCGACTGTGCCGATGCCGTAACCGCCTCGCCTACGGCGGTCCTTTTATCCTTTCCGCTTTGGCGGTCTTGCTTATAGCGCGTGGTCATCAGGATAGCATAGTCCACTGTCGCGCCCAGCTGAATGGTGGAAATGAGAATCGGCCCCACGAAAGGAAGCGTGGTATTCGTATAGTATGGAATGCACAGGTTCAGCGCAATGGCCAATTCTATGACCGCCACCAGAAAGACTGGCAGAGAAATGGAACGAAGCACCAGCGCGATGATGACAAAGATCGCCGCGATGGAGATCAGACTGACAACCTGGAAATCCCGGTCGGTACAGGCGATCAGATCCTTTGTGCAGGGCGCCTCGCCAATGAGCATGCCGCCTTCATCGTATGCTTTGAGGATATGGTTGAGCCTGTCGATCTGTTCGTTCACCGCGTCGGAGGATATCACATAGGATGACGTGATGAGCATCAGCTGATAGCGGTCGCTCTTAAGCAGGTCAGTCACATCTTCCGGCAAAAGGCTTTCGGGAATTCCCGCTCCCAGAATGCTGTCCAAGCAAAGCACCTGGTTGACGCCATCCACCTGGGCCATTTCATCCGCCATGGCGCATACATCCTTCTGAGATACATCCGCGTCGATGAGCGCCAAATGACTGGTGGATACGTCAAAGGTATCCGTCAGGCGGTTGTTGGCCTGCACGGAGAGCAAATCTTCCGGCAGACAGGAACTCATGTCATAGTACACACCCACATGGTTGTAACCATAGAAGGCAGGGATGCATAGCAGCAGCAGGATGACGCAAAGCACCTTGTTATGCTTAACGACAAAGCGGCTGATACCGGCCACGTCCGGCAGAAGCGGCTTATGAGACGTTTTTTCGATCGCGTGATCCATCATGCGGATAACGCAGGGCAGAAGCGTCACCGTGCCGATAACGCCCAGGATAACGCCTTTGCTCATCACGATGCCAAGGTCGCGGCCCAACGTAAAGCTCATGAAGCAAATGGATACGAAGCCGGCCACAGTTGTCAGGCTGCTGCCCAGAATGGATGCAAAGGTTTGCCTGATGGCGAGCGCCATGGCCTCATCCTTGTCATCCGTCCGTCCTTTCTGCTCCTTATAGCTGTGCCACAGGAAGATAGAATAGCAATGTTACGCCTAACTGAAGCACGGCTGCAACAGCTTTGGTAATATAGGAAATTTCCCCAAGGAAGTAGTTGCTTCCCATGTTCCAAAGAATGCTTACGCCGATGCAGCACAGGAAGATCAGCGGCAGCAGGAAGGAATCCATCGTGATCATCAGAACCAGACAGCAGAGCGCTACGGCAATGGCGACATAAATGCCTTCCTGCTCCTCAACCAGCTGCTTGGTGTCCGTCACCACAGATGACAGACCGGATACGAAGCACTTTTCGCCGGCCGTCCGACGAATTTGCTCGATCGCTTCCATCGTTCCTTCCGCGGAGGAGGTTTCATCAAAGAATACCGCTATCAGACGTGTGTCGCCCTTTTGAAAAGCATTGCGTATCTCGTCCGGCAGAATTTCAACTGGCAGTGCGCCGCGAAGAATCGACGCGTAACCGATCACGGATTCCACATGGGGAATCCGGCGAATCGCTTCTTCCAGATCGGCTTGGCCGGCCTCGGACATCCCTTCCGTTAAGCACAGGGAAAACGCGCCTTTTCCAAAGTCCTCCAGCAGGATTTCCTGACCCTTGACGGTGTCCAAATCCTGCGGCAGATAGTAAAGCAGGTCGTATTTAACCTTTGTCGCTGCCATACCCAGCACTGATGGAATCATCAGCAGCAGGCAAATGATCACGACCGCCACGCGGTGCTTGACCAGCCATCTTGCAAATTGGTTCACAAGATTTCCTCCTTTTTGAACTTATTTAGTTCTGAACATGTGTTGATTTTATCAACGATTGGTAGCATAATAGCAGATGTGATGAAAATCAATAAACAGATTCATTTTTGAACGATGATTATTCAACAGTTGGCAGACGATTGGTGTTAATCATCAGCAAAATCTGAAAAAGTGTTGAGAAAAGAGGAAGCCGCTATGAGTGAGCGGAAAGAAGACAGGCGAGTGAGAAGAACGTAAAAACTACTGACCCAGGGGCTGACTCAGCTTATGCAGAAAAAACAGGTGAAAGATATTACCGTAAGAGAATTGGCTGACCTGGTGGACGTGAATCGCGGAACTTTTTACTTGTACTACCGCGATATCTTCGATATGCTGGAGCAGATCGAATCAGAATTATTCGAGCGCTTTAACGAGATCATCATCGCCCATCGGGACGGACGGATTCTCAACCAAACGCGCCCAGTGTTTAGCGATTTATTTCATTTCATTGTTGAAAATCAAGAAATGTGCAGGACGCTGTTGAGTTCAAATGGCGATATGAAGTTTCTCCAGCGTCTAAGCAATGTCGTGGAAGAGCGGCTGCGGGCGGATTGGATGACGCATCCTGATGAGTTGACGGAAACGGAGTTTGAATACCGTTATGCCTTTGGCGTGATGGGATGCGTGGGTTTGGTTCGCGCTTGGCTGGAAAACCATTGCCAGGAAGGCGCAGACGATATGGCCGCGCTTGCTGACCGGCTGATTCGGCAGGGTATCGCCCCCGCGAGCAGATGATAGCTGCCGGAGATAAGATAAAAAGGCTGGTTACCGCTGCTGCGGCCAGCCTTTTTGTACTGGAAGTGGAACAGGCCTGAAGCTGTTTGGTACGTTTCAGACTGATCCTGTGCTACCATAAAAATACCAAAGCCACGATCGTGGAAGGCAAGGAAAGCAGAGCGCCGGATCATTGCCGGGAAATGATTAGCGATACCAGCAGCAAGGATAGCAGACACTCAAAAGGGACGATGAAAGAAGTCATCGTCCCTTTTCCAATACCTGTACGCCGCATTCACCCCAGCGCCACGTCCAGCACCATCATGACCGTGAAGCCAGCCATGGTGGCCAGGGTCATCAGGTTCCGGCGCTCGCTGCGCTGGCTTTCGGGGACCAATTCGGCCACGACCACGGCGATCATGGCGCCGGCGGCCAGGCTCAGCAGGAAGGGGAGCATGGCCTGGACATTGACGGCCAGCAGCGCGCCCAGGACGCCGGCCACCGGCTCCACAAAGCCGCTGAGCTGGCCCAGGAAAAAGGATTTGCCCCGGCTCATGCCCTCCCGGCGCAGGGGCAGGCTCACCGCCGCGCCCTCGGGGAAGTTTTGCAGGCCAATGCCCACGGCCAGCATCCAGGCGGCGGTCAGCGCGGCTTCGCCCGCGTAGGCGGATAGAGCGCCGAAGGCGACGCCTACCGCCAGGCCTTCGGGAATATTGTGTAAGGTGATGGAGCCGATCAGCAGCCAGGAGCGGCGCTGGCTTTCCGAGGCCTCCAGCTGGAAGCGGGACATGAGTACGTCGCCCAGCATCATCAGCCCGCCGCCGCACAGAAAGCCCACGCCTGCGGCCAGCCAGCCGCATTGGCCCAGCTCATCCGCCAGGGCGATGCCGGGGTCCAGGAGGGACCAAAAGGAGGAAGCCAGCATCACGCCTGCGCCAAAGCCCAGCATCGCGTCCAGAAAAGTACGGCTGATCCGCTTGGTGAAAACGACAACCGCCGCGCCCAGGGCGGTGATAAACCAGGTCATCAGGGTAGCCAACAGCGCCTGAAGAGGATAGGATATCGACATCAGCGCATTCAATGGAATCGCCTCGCTTACGTTTGAAGTCCCTTCAGCCTATGCCGCGGCGTGCATATGGGTGCGAAACGTCTGGGAAGCCATTGGGCGGAGCAGCATCAAAACACCCCGTCCGGCGAAGGCCAAACGGGGCGCGGCGGGGTGGACGGCAGCATCATCGCATACCGACCTGACGGAGAGCCTGCGCAAGCCTGGACGAAGATGTGCTCCGTCTGCGGTCGGCACCGCGGCTGCCGTTAGCGCTCCTTCCCGCCGCTGACAGTGTATGCGCCGAGCCGCGCCATCATGCGAAAGACAAAAATTTCAAGCGGAAGGTTTGCGCGGGGGGAGGAATTGAGGAGGCGGGCGGCGAAGTCTGAAAGGATGTCGTTTTTTTGGCATCGGCGGACGACTTGATGAAAGGGATTAAAGGGATGATACAAACCCCTGATCGACTGAAAAGCCTGGCGGGCGAAGAGGAATATGCCGCCGGAGAAGCCTTATTTGAACGCGGCGGCGTCCGGCTGATGGAACAGGGCGCGAACATTCTGCGGTATATGGTGGCGGGCGCAATCCGCCAGGAGGTCACATTCACCCAGGAGGAACCCGCCCAGTGCGGCTGCGAAACTTATTTGAAGCGCGGGGTCTGCCGCCATGTGGTGGCCGCCACGCTGATGGCGCAGAGCTCCGGGGCCCTGGATGAAATGTTCCGCCGGAAGGCGGCGGCGGCCGCGCCCAGGCTCATGGGCGCCATGGAATCCGCACTGCCCGAGGACGGCACCCTGCGCATGGAGGTCACCCTGGTGTGCGAATCCGTCCCGGGCAAGGAGCGGCCACGGGTGCGGATCGGCCTTCGGGTAGGGGAGGAACGGCTGTATGTGGTGCGCTCCATCCCCCAGCTGATCGAGGCGCTGGACGGCGGCGTGACCATGGAATTCGGCAAGGGCTTTGTTTATCAGCCCGAGTGGATGCACTTCGCGCCCCGGGAAATGCGGGTGATCGGCATTCTGCGGGCGCTGTGCCAGGCCCAGCAGGAGGCGGGCTCCTCCCTGCGGGGAGCGGATCTGCGCCTGATGGCCCTGCCCGACCCCTTTGTGGAGGCCATCCTCGAGGAGCTGACAGGGCTGCCCTTCCGCATCATGATGGATGAGCGGGCCTTCGCGGTGAAGCGGGTGCGGCTGGCTCGGCTGCCGCTGTATTATCGCGTCAGCAGCGACCTGCGGGGACTGACGGTGACGGCCACCTTTCCCAAGGACTTCACGCCGCTGACGCTGTCCTGCGCCTTCGCGGTGGTGGGCAGCGCCATCATCAAGGTGGACGAAAGCCAGCGCGGCGTGATGCGGGTGCTCTGGCAGGAGGAATACGGCGGCAAAAGCAGCTTTGATTATCCGGTGCGGGAGACGGGCCGGGTGATTGGCGAATTGATTCCGTTTCTGAAGCTTACGGGCGTGGTGGAAATTGTGCCCGAATTGGAAAGGCAGCTGGTGAAGAAGCCGCTGGTGGCCCGGCTTTATCTGGACCGGGACGGCAAGGATGTGGTGGCCAGAACCAGCTTCCATTACGGCGACCGCGAGATCGACCCCTTTGACGAGGCTCCGCCGCCGGAGGTTGTGCCCAGGGGCGAGAAGCTGCTGCTCCGGGATGCCTCCGCCGAGCGCCAGGTGCTGGACGCCCTGGGCGGCGCGGGCTTCTATGTGGGCAAGGGCCGGGTCTATCTGACAGGCCAGGACGCCATTTACGACTTTGTTTCCCAGGGGGTTCAGCGGCTGCAATCCCTGTGCGAGGTCTATCTGAGCCGCGACTTCCGGCGGATGGCGCCTCGCAAGCCCCTGCTTCGGGGGCAGATGCGCATGAAGGGCGGCCAGCTGGAACTGAAATTCACCGAGGACGGCCAGCCTGCCGGGGACATTCTGGGCATCATGGAGGCCCTGGCCAAGCGGCGGCAGTATTTCCGCCTGAAGGACGGCTCCTTCCTGGATCTCACGGGCATGGATGACTGGCAGGCCGTGGCGGAGAGCATTTACGAATCCGCCGCCGCGGAGGGCGTGGAGGCACTGGCGGCGGGGGATACCATCACGCTGCAGGCCTATCGGGCATGCTATTTGCAGGGCCTGCTGGAGAGCAGCCGCCTGCCCGTGAGCACGGACGCCTCCGTGCAGCAGACCATCGACGCCCTCAGCCAATCCGCAGAGGAGCCTGTTCGTCTGGCCCACGGCCTCAGCCTGCGGCCCTATCAGCAGCGGGGCTATGAATGGCTCCACACCCTTGATTGGCTGCACATGGGCGGCATCCTGGCAGACGACATGGGCCTGGGCAAAACGGTTCAGGTGATTGCGCTCCTCAAGGCTTGCCGAGCCCGGGAGGAGGTCTCCCTGGTGGTTGCGCCCACCTCCCTGACCTACAACTGGCTCAGCGAGATCGGGCGGTTCGCGCCGGAGCTCAGCGTGATGGTGCTCAGCGGCTCCGGGGCACAGCGGGCCAGCCAGATTCGTCATGTGCGGGAGGCGCGCGACGTGGATGTGCTCATCACTTCCTATCCCCTCATCCGTCGGGACATCGACCAGATGCGGGAGCTTACCTTCCGCTTTGTCATTCTGGACGAGGCGCAGCACATCAAAAACGCGGGCAGCGTCGGCGCCATGGCGGTGAAGCAGCTGCAAGCCCGCACCCGCTTTGCCCTGACCGGCACGCCTATGGAAAACAACGCCGGAGAGCTGTGGAGCATTTTTGACTTTGTGCTTCCGGGGTATCTGCTCAGCTACAACGCCTTTATCCGGCGATATCAGGACGGACAGGACGCCGACGATCTGCGCCGAAAAATTCGTCCCTTCCTGATGCGCCGGCTGAAGAAGGACGTGCTCACCGAGCTGCCCGACAAGATCGAAACCCTGCTGACGGCGCAGATGACCCCCGAGCAGGGCAAGGTCTACCAGTCCGCCATGGTGCGCCTGCGGGATCGGGTGGAGCATGTGATGGCGGAAAAGGGCCTGGGCCGCGGCCGGACGGAGGTGCTGGCGGCGATCACCGAGCTGCGGCAGATCTGCTGCCATCCGGGACTGGTGCTGGAGGATTACATTGGTTCCTCCGGCAAGCTGGAAATGCTCCTGGACATCCTCCCCGGCGCCATGGCGGCAGGAAGAAGGGTGCTTTTGTTCAGCCAGTTCACCTCCATGCTGAAGATTCTGCGCCGTCACCTGGAAGAGGCGGGCTATGAAACCATGTATCTGGACGGCGAGACGCCCTCCGCCAAGCGGCTGGAGATGACCGAGCGCTTCAACGGCGGTCAGGGGCAGATTTTCCTGATCTCCCTGAAGGCCGGCGGGACGGGCCTGAACCTCACCGGCGCGGACATGGTGATTCATTACGATCCCTGGTGGAATCCCGCCGCCGAGGATCAGGCCACCGACCGGGCGCACCGCATCGGTCAGACCCGCAAGGTGGAGGTCATCCGCCTGGTGACCCACGGCTCCATTGAGGAGCAGGTGGTGGAATTGGGGCGGCGGAAAAAGGCCCTGTTCGATCAGCTGATTACCCCCGGGGAGACCCTGGTGACGGCCCTGACGGAACAGGACATTCGCGCTTTGTTTGCATAAACAGAAAAATTATGCTACAATGGACAAACGAACGGCCCTGCGTCGTTCTATTCAGGGAGACGCGACGTTTCCCGGCGCGGATGTGATCGCGCGATTCATGTCGATTTCGGAAAGGAAGGGCTGTCTCATGCAGCAGACACCTCCCGTCAGGCAGCAGGGCCGCAGGAGCGGCCGTTACGAGCAGCAGCCTGTCAAGAAACATAAGAGATCCCGAAAGGGGATCATGTTGGCCATGGCGGCCTTTATGGTGATTCTGGCGCTGATGGTAATTGTCTTCCCCAAGGAGCCCGTTTCCCGTGCCCAGTATACCGCGGGTACGGCAGACGGCCATGTGGCAGGCGGCCAGGGTACCACTGGTACCGCTTATCAAGGCCTCGTCATCAGTGAAGCCATGTCCGCCAATGGTACCGCCGTCCCGGATGAAAACGGCGAATACCCGGACTGGATTGAGATCTGGAACAGCTCGGACCATGACATCAGCCTCAAGGGCGTGGGCCTGAGTGACCGAAATGATTCCATCCGCTTCCTGTTCCCGGATGTGACGCTGCCTGTGGACGGCCGGGTACTGGTCTTCTGCTCGGATACCAACGCCGCTGAGCCGGGCCGTCCCTACCACGCCAAGTTCAAGCTGTCCTCGGTGGGGGAAACGATCTACCTTTTCGATCCCAACGCCTATGAGATTGACTCGGTGACGCTGCCGATCATGAGCCAGGACGAAAGCTATGCTCTCCAGGAGGATGGCAACTACGCGGTGATGACCGCCTTCAGCCCGGGCTATCCCAACACGGCGGAGGGCGCGGAAGCCTACCGTACCGCCACCATGGTCACCGGCGGTGCGCTCATCATCAATGAGATCATGCCGGATCCGCTCACCGGCTACGCCGATGAGGACGGCGAGCTGGCCGACTGGGTGGAGCTGTACAACACCACCGACCTGCCCATCAGCCTGGACAACTACGCCCTGTCCAACAAGGAGAACAAGCCTCTCAAGTGGCGCTTCCCCGAGGGCGCGGTGGTGCCCGCCCATGGGTATTATCTGGTGTACTGCTCCGGCAAGGATCGCCGGGACGATCCCTCCGCCGTGCCCCACGCCAACTTCCGCGTCAGCGCGGAGCATGATACCATCGTGCTGTCCGACAGCCGGGGGCGGCTGGTGGATCGCGTCATCATTGATAACATCCCCGAGGACTGCAGCTATGCCCGGGACGCCGACGGTACCTTCTCCGTGCATCAGATGGCTACCCCCGGCCTGCCCAACACCGCGGCGGGGGCCAGCCGGATGGACGAGACCCTCCGCGCCCTCAACCCCAGCGGCGTGTACATCACGGAGGTCATGACCTCCAACGAGGCCACGGAGCTCTACGGCGACGGCAACTACTGTGACTGGGTGGAGGTCTACAACTCCTCCCAGTCGCAGGTGGATATTTCCGGCTTCGGCCTGTCGGATAACCTGGGGCGGGCGCGCAAGTGGCAGTTCCCCCAGGGAACGGTGCTTCAGCCGGGGGAATACAAGCTGGTACTGCTGGACGGCCAGACCAACCTGAGCACGGCCTACCAGCCCCATGCCTCCTTTCGCCTGAGCCGGTCGGAGGCCGGGGTGATCTGCCTGTCTGACCCCACGGGCCGCCTGCTGGACAAGATGCTGCTGCCCATCATTCCCACCAACGTGTCCTATGGCCGCACCATTGGGCTGTCGGGCTTTTTTTATTACGACACGCCCACGCCCATGGCCGCCAACGGCACCGGCTTTACCGGCTTCGCGGAGGAGCCCTCCTTCGTGCTGACGCCGGGGCTGTACTATGCCACGGTGCGCACGGGCTTCAACGTGCCCGAGGGGACGCGGGTATACTACACCACCGACGGCTCCACGCCCACGGAGGCCTCCAACCGCTATCAGGGCGAGGCCATCGAGCTGAACTTCACCACGGTGCTGCGGGCGGTGGCCTATTCCGAAAAGGGGCTGCGTCCCAGCAACGTCATCACCGGGACGTACTTTGTCAACGCCTATCACAACCTGCCCATCGTGTCCCTGGTGTGCGAGCCCTACGAGCTGTGGAACGAGGAGACGGGCATGCTGGCTCCCGGCCCGAACATCATCAAGGAGGAGCCCGGCAAGCTGCCCTTCAAGAACTCGGTCTACCGCGCCCACGGCAAGGAACCGCGGGCCGGCCACATCGAGTATTATCTGCTGGACGGCACGCAGATGCTCAGCCAGGACATGCAGATGGAGCTTTCCGGCGCGTACAGCCTGGATCTGCCCCAGAAGTCCTTCAAGCTCCGGGCCAAGTCCCTCTACGGGGCCAACACCTTCGCCGCCAAGTTGTTCGACGACCGTCCCTTTACGGAGTACAAGGGCATCGTTCTGCGCAACAGCGGCAACGACGGCGTGTGGACGCGCCTGCTGGATGGCTTCCAGTCCAGGCTGCTGGACAGCTACGGCACGCAGGTGATTCATCAGGCGTGGAACCCCATCGTGGTGTACCTCAACGGCGTGTACTGGGGCCATTACAACATGCGCGAGCGCATCGACCGCTTCTTTGTGGCCCAGCATGAGGGCATTCCCCTGGAGGAAGCCGACAACATGGTGATTGTCGAGGCCAACGGCTCCTCCAAGTATGGCAATACCAAGGCCTACCGGGATATGATTAAGAAGATCAAGGCCTCCGACCCCGCCAAGAATCCCGAGGATCTGCAGTACATCCTGGACAACGTGGATGTGGACAACTACTTTGAGTACATCGCCCTGGAAATGTTCGTGGGCAACTCCGACATCGGCAATCTGCGCTGCTACCGGCTGGGCACGGAGGGCTCCAAGTGGAAGTGGATCTTCTACGATGTGGACTACGGCATGTACAGCTACAAGTTCAACAGCCCCCGCAGCTACACCAAGGCCAAGGGCATGGGCGATAAGAACATTGACAACACCATCCTGCTCAAGCTCTTTGAGGTGCCGGAGTACAAGGACAAGTTCCTGCGGAAGCTGGGCGACATCTTCCAGACCTTCACCACAGAGCACATGCTTTCGGTGCTTGAACCGCTGGTGGAACAGATTGAGCCGGAAATGAACCTGCACTTTGCCCGCTGGGCCGACGAGCACGACCAGATGGTGGTTACGGAATGGCCCACCTCGCCGGATGCCGCTTACCGCTACTGGGAGAAGCGCATCAACCGCCTGCGCAATACCTGCAAGGGCAGGCCCTACTACCTGTGGCAGATGGTGAAGGACGAGCTGAACGTCAGCGACGAGACGATGCTGGCCTACTTCGGCCCTCAGCCGGAGCTGCCGGTGGACTTTGTGCCATAACCGGCCGTGCCAGGAAATTTCAATAAATTCCGCCCGGAAGGTTTACGGGCGCCGTCCCCATGCTGTATAATAGAGCAGCCATGAATCAACGCGCCCCCATCGGGCAAGCAATACAGGAGGGAATCCCATGCCGGATAATCTGAACACCAATACCATTGCCAATGGCGCCAACGGCCTGTCCGCCTATTTTGCCGAGCAGTTCGCCAGCCTGACCCCCGCCAAGGTGCTGGTGGCGCTGGTGCTGGGCTTCGTGGTGGGCCTGGTCATCGCCCTGGTGTACAAAAAGTGTTACCGAGGCGTGCTGTACAGCCCCAGCTTCGCCATGACCCTGGTGATGCTCACTCTGATTACCACGCCGGTGGTCATGTGCATCAAGTCCGACCTGTCCCTGTCGATGGGCATGGTGGGCGCGCTGTCCATCGTCCGCTTCCGTACCGCGGTGAAGGATCCCATGGATACCGCCTACATGTTCTGGGCGCTGACCATGGGCATTCTCCTGGGCGCCGAATTGTACATCATCGCCCTGGTGGTGGTGCTGGGCATCGCCGTGGTGCTGTTCATGATGACCTTTATCAAGTTCACCAACCCCAACGCCTTCCTGCTGGTGCTGCACTATGACGAGGAAGCCGAGTATGACATCACCCAGCAGCTGCGCCGCATGGTGAAGCAGCGCCGTCTGCGCTCCAAGACCGTGACCCGCGCCGGGGCCGAGATGACCTTCGAGGTTCGCCTGGACAACAAGCAGGATCTGGTGGCCGCGATGCTGAACATCGACGGCGTGCATGACGCCACCCTGGTGGCCTGCCAGACCGAGGCCGGGGCCTGATGACGACCGTCAATGCGCATAGGAGGTGATACCCGTGGCCTTCAACCTGCCCCTGCGGCACGAACTGAAATTCTTCATCAACGACGCCCAGTATCACCTGCTGTCCGGCGCGCTGGATCGGGTTCTGGCGCGGGATCCCAACGGGGACGAGAACAACGAGTACCATATCCGCAGCCTGTACTTTGACTCCATCTTCGGCCATACGGCGCTGTACGACAAGGTTAACGGCGTGCAGAACCGTGACAAGTACCGCATCCGCATCTACAACCTCTCCGACCGGATCATCAAGCTGGAATGCAAAACCAAGGTGGGCAGCCTCATCAGCAAGCGAAGCCTGTCCATTCCCAGGGATCTGTGCGAGCAGCTGATGGCGGGGGATCCCTACGGCCTGGAAACCACCCGGTCGGGCCTGCTGGCGGATGTCTACCGGGAGATGACGGTGAACCTGCTGCGGCCGGTGGTCATCGTGGATTATGTACGGGAGGCGTATCTGCATCCGGCGGAGGAGGTGCGTATCACCTTCGACAAGCAGCTGCACACCGGCCTGCGCTCCACGGATTTGTTCAACCCGAGCATCCCCACCGTTCCCCCCATGGACAATAACCTGATGATTCTGGAGGTCAAGTACAATCAGGTGATGCCGCCCTATATCCGTGACCTGCTGTGCACCTATTGTCCCAACGCCCAGCAGAGCGCCATCAGCAAGTATACCTGGTGCCGCCGCTTTGAGGGGATCGGGGAGTAAACAAAAGCGATTTACAAAAGCTGTGCCTCGCGCGGGCGCAGCTTTTTCTTGCCTGTCCGCGCTGAAAACAAGGCTGGTCGAAATTGGTACGAAAAGCGGCGCTTTTCCCTGCTTTCACTCTTGCGATGGCGGCGAAAATGCTGTAAAATAGACAATGTGGGAGGTAAAAGCATGTCGTATGTCCTGGAGGATTTGGTGAACGCCCTGCACGCCAAGGAGCCCGACCTTCGGCTGGAACGCCAGGCGGTGATGGCCGCTTACACCACGCTGCATTTGGGTGGCCCGGCGGACGTGCTGGCCCATCCCGCCACGCCCGAACAGCTGCAATTGCTGCTGCGGGAGGCGGCGCGGCTGCAGGTTCCGGTGACGCTCATGGGCCATGGCAGCAATACGGTGGTGCGGGACGGCGGCATCCGCGGGCTGGTGATCCGCGTGTGCCGGGAGATGCGGGAGATCACCGTGGAGGGCGGGGTCATCCGCGCCCAGGCGGGGGCCATGCTGACGGCTCTGGCCATGGCCGCGGCGGAGCATGAGCTGGGCGGCCTCACCTTTGCCAGCGGCATTCCCGGCACGGTGGGCGGCGGCGTGTACATGAACGCCGGCGCTTACGGCGGGGAGATGGCCCAGGTGGTAACCCGGGTGGAGGGCTTCGACAGAACGGGCGAGCCGTTCAGCTATGACCGGGGAGAGATGAACTTTGGCCACCGCTATTCCCGTCTGATGGACGAGGACAAGGTCGTGACGTATGTGACCTGCCAGTGCCCCCACGCCAGGCGGGAGGAACTGCTGAAGGAAATGGTGGAGCTCAACCGCCGTCGGGCGGAAAAGCAGCCGCTGCAGCAGCCCAGCGCAGGCAGCACCTTCAAGCGCCCCAAGGACGGTTATGCCTCGGCGCTGATCGACCAGTGCGGCCTCAAGGGCCTGAGCGTGGGCGGCGCGCGGGTGAGCGAGAAGCACGCGGGCTTCCTGGTCAACCAGGGAGGCACCGCCGCGGATTTCCTGGCTCTGATGGCCAAGGTGCAGACCATCGTTTATGAGAAAACCGGCGTGATGCTGGAGCCTGAAGTGCGGATTGTGGGCGAGGATTGCCTCGTCCACGCCCTTTGACAAGGCTGGTACGAAAGAGAGGGATTGACTTGCGCTTCCTGATTGTGACGGGGATGAGCGGCGGCGGCAAAACGGTCGCGACCCGTTATTTGGAGGACACGGGCGCGTTCTGTGTGGATAACCTGCCGCCGGTGATGATGGTCAAATTTATGGAGGCCTGCGAGAGCTCCTCCCTGCAGCGGAAATTCGCGGCCCTGGCGGTGGATGTGCGCAGCGGTGAGTTCTTCGACGCCCATGCCGTGGCCACGCTGATTACCGAGGCCAGGCACCTGGGGCATCGGATCGAATTGCTGTTCCTGGAGGCCAGCGATGAGGTGCTCCTCACCCGCTATAAGGAGACCCGGCGGGATCATCCCCTGGCGGGCGACCGCAAGAGCCTGACCGAGGCCATCGCGGAGGAGCGGGAGATGCTCCAGCCCCTCAGGGAAATGGCGGATTATGTGGTGGACACCTCCGCCCTGCGGCCCAAGGCGCTGCAGCGGCGGCTTCAGGACATTCTGGCGGCGGACAGCGAGAGCGTGCAGCTGCACATCGAGGTGATGTCCTTCGGCTTCAAGCGTGGGCTGCCCCGGCAGGCCGACCTGGTCTTCGACGTGCGGTTCCTGCCCAATCCCTTCTATATCGAGGGACTGGGGCAGCATACGGGCCTGGATGAGAACGTGCGGGCCTTTGTCATGGAGCATCCGGTGACGGAGGCGTTCATGACCCATGTGAAGGATATGCTGGACTTCCTGATGCCGCATTATGTGGAGGAGGGCAAGCACCGGCTGATGATCGCCATCGGTTGCACCGGCGGCGCTCACCGCAGCGTGGCCATCGCTGAGGCCATCGGCGGCTATCTGCGTGACCAGGGCCGGAAGGTCGCCGTCAACCACCGGGATCTGGATCTGGAGCAGGCCTACTGGAAGACCATCGAGGCCAAGGAGTAAGGGATGTCCTTTTCATCAAAAGCCAAGGATGAGCTGCTGCGCCTGCCTCTGGGCAAGAGCTGCTGCAGCCTCAGCGAGCTTTCCGCCCTCACGCAAACATCCGGCAGCCTGGCGCTGCGGGGCGCGGGGCGGGTGCAGGTGACGTATCGCGTGGAAAGCGCGGCGCTGGCCCGGCGGATCTTCCTGCTCCTGCGCACCCGGCTGGACATCGTGGCCAAGCTGCATTATGTCCAGAACGCCCGCCTGGGCGGACGGCGCAGCTGCGTGCTGACCCTGGGGGATCAGGATTCCCAGCGCCTGCTGCTGGCCCTGCATATGATGGAGCAGGGGGAGGACGGCGGCGTGACCCTGCGCCGGACGGCGCCACGGCACCCCATGACCCGGCAGTGCTGTCGCAGGGCCTTCCTGCGCGGCGCCTTCCTGGGGGCGGGCAGCATGACCAGCCCGGAAAAGGGCTATCACTTTGAATGGGTGGCGGACGACGAGGGCCTGATGAAGACCATCACCCGTCTGCTGGAAAAAAGCGACCTGCCCGCCGGCACTTATGTGCGCAAGGGGCGGCAGGTGGTGTACCTGAAGGGCGCCCAGCAGATTGCCGACGCCCTGGCGCTGATGGGCGCCTCCGCCAGCGTGCTGGACATGGAGAACATCCGCATCACCAAGCAGATGCGGGCCGACGCCAACCGGGCCTCCAACTGCGATGAGCACAATTCGGAAAAGATGCTCAACGCGGCGGAAAGGCAGATCGAGGCCATCAAGCTGATTTCCATTCAGCGGGGGCTGTTCACCCTGCCGCCGGGCCTTCAGGAGATGGCCCGCCTTCGGCTGGAACACACCTCCCTAAGCCTGACCGAGCTGGGCCAGATGATGACCCCGCCAGTGGGTAAAAGCGGTGTGAACCACCGCATGCGCCGCCTGATGGAGGTGGCGCGGGATATTGAAGCGACCCTGGATGCTCATACAGAGGAGGAATCACCATGATTAGAATTCCCGTGAACTTTCCCGGCGGCAAGCCGCTGACAAGGAGCTCCGCCGCCCAGGTGGTGCAGGTGGCCTGCCAGTATACCTGTCGGATCATGATCGAGTATGACCAGAAGATCGTCAACGCCAAATCTATGCTGGGGCTGCTCTCTCTGGGCCTGGAGGATCAGCAGCACCTGACGCTGCTGGCGGAGGGCCCGGACGAGGTGGAGGCCGCCCAGGCCATGGCGGAGCTGCTGCGCGTGGAATAAGCAGCGGAGTTTGCCATCAACGCCGCCTGCCGATCAGCATAGGCGGGGTGTGTTGACGTTTCCCTTTTTTCGCCTGACCGTATGCAATATAGCGGTCAGGCCTTTGTTTTACAGGTCAGCCCCTTCACGTTGGAGGGGAAATGTGGTATAATCATGATGTTTGCGGCATCAGCCGCGCAGCCGGTTGAAAAGGAGGAAAACCATGGATATACAGAAGCTGCTGAGCGAGGCGGCGGAGGTCTGCGGCCCCAGCGGGCAGGAGATGGCCATGGCGGAGCAGGTTGCCGCGTGGTTCCGTCCCCTGGTGGACGAGGTATCGGTGGACGCCATGTTCAACGTTATTGCCCATAAGAAGGGAACAGGCCCCAGGGTGATGATCTGTGCCCATCATGATGAGATCAGCCTGATGGTCAGCCATATTGAGGATGACGGCTGCCTGCGGGTGGGCACGGTCGGCGGCGTGGATCCCCGCATTCTGCCCGCCAGCCGGGTATGGGTGCATGGCCGGGAGAAGCTGTTCGGCACTATCGGCGCGCTTCCGCCTCACCTGATGTCGGCGGAGGATCGCCGCCGCAACTATGCCATGAAGGAACTCTATGTGGATGTGGGCCTGCCCGCGGAGAAGGTGCGGGGCCTGGTGCGCGTGGGCGACCTGGTGACCTTCCAGGGACCGGGCACGGCGCTGATGAACGATCAGCTGGCCGCCAAGACCATGGACGACCGCTCCTGCGTGGTGATGATGCTCTGCGCGGCGGAGAAGCTGCGGCGGCTGGTGTGTGACGCGGACGTGTACTTCGTCTCCACCAGCCAGGAGGAGGTGGGCTCCCGGGGCGCGGAGACGGCGGCCTTCGCCATCCAGCCGGATCTGTGCGTGGCGCTGGACGGCGACTTTGCCGATCAGCCCGGCAGCCGGCCGGACACCACCGTGCCCATCGACACCCTGGCCATCAGCGTGGGCCCGTTCCTTCAGTCAAAGCTGGTGCAGCGTATGAAGGACTGCGCCGAGGCCCATGGCGTGAAGCTGGAAACCATTGTGGCTCCGTCCTCCACCGCCACGGACGCCGACGAGGCGGGCCTTTCCCGGGAGGGCGTGCCCAGCGTATTGCTGTCCCTGCCGATGAAGTACATGCACACCACCGTGGAAACGGTGAACATGAAGACCCTCAGCGAGGGCGGACGGCTGCTGGCGCATTTTATCAGCGAGCTGGACGGCGGATGGGAGGATGACCTATGGATCTGAAGACGCTGACAGAGATCAACGCGCCCTCCGGGTATGAGCAGCCCATGCGGCGGTATCTCCTGGACGAGCTGCGCGCCATCGGTATGACGCCCGTCATCGATCGGATGGGCAACATCGTGGTGGTCAAGGAGGGCCATGGCGAAAACCGCAGGCGGGTGATGATTTCCGCCCACATGGACGAGGTGGGCTTCATCGTTATCTCCGCCACGGAGGACGGCTTCCTGCGGGTACGCCCCCTGGGCGGCGTGGATCCGCGGGTGGTTATTTCCAAGCGGGTGCTGGTGGGCGAAAAGCGCATTCCCGGCGTCATCGGGGCCATGGCCATTCACCTGCAGTCCGCCGAGGATCGCAAGCGCGTCCTGGGGTACAATGACGTTTATGTGGACATCGGCGCCAAGGACAAGAAGGAGGCGGAAGGCAAGGCCCCCAAGGGGACGCAGGTCAGCTTTGACACCGCGTATGTGGTGTACGGCGACGGCTTTGCCTGCGCCAAGGCCCTTGACGACCGCGTGGGCTGCTGGAACCTGTTCCGCCTGCTGAAGGACGGCGACTATCCCTGCGACCTGGTGGCGGTGTTCTCCTCCCAGGAGGAGGTGGGCTGCCGCGGCGCCAAGGGTGCGGCCTTCGCCCAGGCGCCGGATGTCGGCATCGCCCTGGAAGGCACCACCTGCAACGACCTGGGGGATGTCCCCGCCGTCAGCCAGGTGTGCCGTTGCGGCGAGGGCGTGGCCGTTTCCTTTGGCGACGGCGCGTCCCTGGCCAACCGGGCGCTGTTCCGCAAGGCCGTCGAGCTTGGTCAGGCGGAAGGCATTGCCCATCAGGTGAAGGGCTCCATTTCCGGCGGCAACGAGAGCGGCGTGATGCAGCGCTCCCGGGGCGGCATCCCGACGCTGGTGCTGTCCGTGCCCTGCCGGTACATCCACAGCCCCTCCACCGTGTGCAAGCTGGACGATGTGGAGAGCCAGCTGGCCCTGGCTCGAGCCCTGCTGTGCCATATGGATGAAATGTAACGCGCATCATCGCAAAAGGAGAGAAGCAGCTATGTTTGAACTGTTGAAGAAGGTTCTCGCGCCCATTGGCCCCAGCGGCCTGGAGGAGCCGGTGGCCGCCGTCATCCGCCAGGAGCTGGCGGGCTTTGTGGATACCATGGAGACCGACGCCCTGGGCAACCTGATCTGCGTCAAGCAGGGCAAGGGAGCGCAGCCCCGGCGGATCATGTTCAGCGCCCATATGGATCACATTGGCTTTGTGGTGACGGGCATCGAGAAGGAGGGCTTCCTTCGGGTGACCAACGTGGGCGGCGTGGGGCTGAATGTGTCCCTGACCCGCCATGTGGTGTTTGCAAACGGTGTGGAAGGCGTGGTGGTCTCCGAGCCCGTGACGGGCGACCGGGCCATGAAGCACATGTTCATCGACATCGGCGCCAAGGATAAGGAGGAAGCCGAGACCATGGTGCGGCTGGGCGACATGGCCGTGTACGCGCCGGACTGCTTCCGCCTGGGCGAGCACCGGGTGGCCAGCCCCGCCATGGACGACCGCTGCGCCTGCGCCCTGCTGGTGAAGCTGATGCAGACCATCGGTGATACCGAGGATACCGTCATCGCCGTCTTCTCCGTGCAGGAGGAGGTGGGCTGCCGGGGCGCCAAGGTGGCGTCCTTCGCCATGGAGCCTGACATCGGCATTGCCCTGGATGTGACCGCCTGGGGCGACACCCCCGGCACCACGCAGCCGGACATCAAGCTGGGCGAGGGCATCGGCGTGAAGGTGATGGATCGGGGCAGCATCTCCAACCCGCAGCTGCGGGAAGAGCTGCTGGCCTGCGGTGAAAAGGCCAACGTCAAGACCCAGCGGGAGGTGCTTCCCTTTGGCGGCACCGACGCTTCCGCCATGCAGACCAGCCGGGGCGGCATTCCGGTGTGCACGCTGTCGCTGCCCTGCCGCTATGTCCACTCCGCCTGCGAAGTGATCGACATGCGGGACATGGAGGCGGGCCTCAAGCTGATGCGGACCTACCTGGGCAAGTGATTTTCCTCAGGCGCGGAGGGGCGGAGGACGGCCTTCCGCGCCCTTCGTGACCAAGGGAAAACAGTTTTACGGAGGGCTCACTGTGATCGGTGCGATCTATCTTGCGGTGTACCTGCTTTGCGGCTGCCTTTGCGTGCGATGGCTGCTGCCGCGGCTGCCGGTGCTGAACCGGCTGTGGCTGGGGCTGTCCCTGGGGCTGCTGATGCTGATGTGGCTCCCGGCCCTGTGCGCCTTCCTGCTGGACTTCACCTGGGCGGCGCATCTGGCGGCACTGATCCCCCTGGCGCTGCTCACCGGCGGGGCGTATTTTGCGCGGGATCGCCGCTCTGTCCGGCGCTGGGACGCGGGGGAGACCGTGCTCCTTCGGCAGATGGCGATGGTCGTGCTGCCCCTGACGCTGCTTTCCGCTTATTTGCAGTACACCCACATGGTGCGCGTCGGCGCGGACGGCAGCTGGAACGTGGGGCAGAGCACCTACGGCGACCTGCCCATGCACATGAGCTTCATCACCGGGCTGAAAAACGCCGCCTTTCCCGCCGATTACCCCTTCTATCCCGGGGAGCGCCTGTCCTACCCCTTCCTGGTGGACAGCTTATCCACCACCTTTTACCTGATGGACTGGAGCCTGCAAATGGCGCTGATCGTCCCCGGTACGCTGATGATGGCGCTGTGCTACATGGGCGTGCTGTGCCTGGCCCGGGAGATGACCCTGGGCAAGAAGACCGTGGTGCTGGCGGCGCTGCTGTTTTTCCTCAACGGCGGACTGGGCTTCCTGTACGACTTCGACCTGGCCGGCGGCACGGAGCCGGACGGCACGCTGACCTGGTGGGCCCGAATTCAGGACATCCTCACCGGGTACTACAAGACCCCCACCAATCAGCCCGAGCCCAACAACCTGCGCTGGTCCAACGTCATCGCTGACCTGATGATCCCCCAGCGGACGCTCCTGGGCGGCTGGTGCATGGTGATTCCATGCCTGTATTTGCTGTACATGAGCTTTGACCCTGAGAAGCGAAGCAGGGGGGAAAACGTCCGCATGGAGGCGCTGTTGGGGGTCTGGGGCGGCGCGCTGCCGCTGATCCACACCCACTCCTTCCTGGCGCTGGGGCTGTGCTCCCTGGGCATGCTGGTGTACGACATGATCCACGACCCGGAGCGGTGGAAGCTCTTCGGCCGCTATGCGCGCTACGGGCTCATCGCGGCGGCGCTGGCCCTGCCGCAGCTGATCGGCTTCACCTTTGCCCAGGTGAGCGGCAGCAAGTCCTTCCTGGCGCTGTGGTTCAACTGGGTGAACAATCCCGGGGGAGACGGCAACCTGCTGGACACCTACCTGTGGTTCTACCTGAAAAACATCGGCCTGCCCTTCGCGCTGCTGCTGCTGGCGCTGGTGGAGCGGGATCGCCATGCAAGGCGGCTGTTCGCCGGGGCGCTGCCCATCATCCTGGCGGCGGAGCTGGTGCGCTTTCAGCCCAACGTCTACGATAACAACAAGCTGCTGTACCTGGCGTGGCTGCTGTGCTGTATGATCGTGGCGGACTTCGCCGCGCGGCTGTGGCGGCGGATGGCGGGGCTGCGGAGCCGTCCCCTGATGGCGGGGGCCGCGGCGGTGGTGCTGTTCCTGTCGGCGGGGCTGACGCTGTGGCGGGAGGCCGTCAGCGATTATCAGGCCTTCTCCGCCCCGGCGGTGGAGGCGGGGATGTACATCCGGGACAACACGGAGGAGGGCAGCCGGTTCCTTTCGGGCACCCAGCACCTGAATCCTGTGGCGTCCATCGCGGGTCGGCAGGTGGTCTGCGGGCCGGATCTGTGGCTGTACTACCACGGCTTCGATACCACGGAGCGCAAGGCGGACATCAGGGCCTTTATGGAGGCCCCGGAAAGCCATCTCGATCTGCTGACGCGCTATGATGCTGATTACATTTATGTGTCCAGCTATGAGCGGACAAGCTACGACGTGGATACCCAGGCCCTGGATCGTCTGTTTGAGCGGGTGTTTCAAAACGGCGAGGCGGTGATCTACCGCGTGCCCCAGGGCTGAAAGGAGCGGCATGGAACGGTTTTTACGCTATTCGCTGGAGCGGGGACGCGCCATCCGCCTGATGTATCAGGACGGGGAGTACATCCGCCAGGCGACTGCCCAGGTGACGGCCATCGAGGGCGATACGGTCACCTTGGCGACGCTGCGGCCCCGGGGGACGGTGACCCTGCCGATGGCGCAGGTACTGTCCGCGGATTACCGCCGGGGCGATGAGGGACAGGAGTGACAGCCATGGTACGGGGAGAGAATACGCATGTTGATCTCGGCAATGTGACGCCGCTGCTTTTGCCCTGGACGGCGGCTCCCTTCGGGCATCTTCGGCCGCCGCTGTCGGTGGAGGCCCTGCGCTTATCGGCGGAAGCCGCCAGCGCCACCTATGCCATGGCGGTGGATCGTTGGATGGAGGCGGGCTGGCGGGATGTGACCATCCAGGTGAACGGCGAGCTCACCGGCGCGCTGGAGCCGGGCAGCGTGGCCACGCAATGGAAGCTGCACCGGGTGCGCTCGCGTCTGCGCCAGCGCGGCCCCATCGGCCAGGTGGTGGGCGCCCTCCGCCAGATGGACAGGAAGGATACCGGCAAGGTGCTGGTGATGATCCACCCCGCGCCGGAGGGGCGCTATGTGGTGGCCATCAGCTTCATGGGGACAGGCAGCCAGTTTTACGACTGGTTTTCCAACTTCCGCATGGCCAGCGAGGGCGGGATGCACCGGGGCTTTCTTCAATTGGCCCGGCAGTTTGAGCGCAACGAGGAGGCCATCCTCTTCCCGGAAACGGCCAGACAGCTGGGCGTGGAGCGGCTGTCCCTGCGGCAGATCCTGCAGGAGGCGCGCCATCCGGGGAGCCGCTTTACCGTGTGGCTGTCCGGCCACAGCCAGGGCGGCGCGCTGATGCAGGTTTACGCCCACCATAAATTGACGGAGGACAGCGTGCTGGCGGCGAACCTGCTGGGATACGGCTTTGCCTCGCCCTCCGTGGCCACGGGTACGGCGGTGGACGACCCCGCCGCTTATCCCCTGTACCACGTCTTCAACAGCGACGACGTGGTGCCCCGCATGGGCGCGATGGTGCATCTGGGCATGTGCCTGACCTATCCCGCCGGGGAAGCCATCGCGGCCCGGTGCTATGACTGGCCGCAGAATGCCGTGTCCCAGCGGGCCAGGGAGCTGGTCAGTCCCCTGGTGGAGCGGATGACGGATACCCCCGCCTGCATGGAGAGCATGATGGCCTTCCTCAGCATCCTGGCGGAGCGCACATCGGAGGAATTGCTGGAGGTTCTGAGTCTGCTGGATGTTCACATCCCCATGAAGCGGCTGATGACGGCGGCGGATTCCCGGCTGGACAGCCTGATGCGTTTTACGGCGCGGCACATCGGGGCGGCGTACCGCTCGGTGACGGGCCGGGAGATGGATCATGCCCGGGTTGCGGCCATGACGGATGAAATGTTCCTGCTGGTGGCCAGACTGGGGCTGAAGACCTTTGCCGCCGCCCTGCGGGAGCTGATGGCCTATCCCCACAGCATCCACGGCAGGCGCGGGCAGTCTGTCGGCGCGTACATCTATATTGTGCTGGAGGGCGTGGAAGCGCTGGTGCCGTCCGTGTGGGTCAGCGGCCCGATACCCACGCGGATGGAGGCCGGCCGCAAGCTGCTCACGGGCAGCCCGGGAGACGCCCTGATAAACCGCAGGCGGGAAACGGCTCCGCGCCGTCTGCCCCATCCGCCCAAGCGACCCCGGGCGCCCCGGCGCAGGGATACGCGCCATCGCACGCCCACGCTTTTGCCAGAGGGCGCGCGGCCCGAGACACGGCTTCAGCGGGAGGTACGGCAGGGATGACGGAGCAGGTGCTGATGCTGGCCATTGTGGCCATGAACGTGCTGGCCTTTACCCTGATGGGGGAGGACAAGCGCAGGGCCAGGCGGGGACAGCGGCGCATCCCAGAGCGGACGCTGCTGACGGCGTCGGCGCTCTTTGGCGCTCTGGGCGGCTGGCTGGGTATGCGGGTGTTCCGCCACAAGACGCGGCATGGCGTTTTCCGTTGGGGCCTGCCCGCGATGCTGGCCGTCCAGGCGGGCATACTGCTCTGGCTGGGCTTGATGCAATAGAAAGGATGCGGCGCTGTGCCGGATACAACCATGACGGATTTGTTCAATCAGGAAAACACGCCCCTGGCGGATCGGATGCGGCCCCGGACGCTGAAGGAATTCATCGGTCAGGGGCATATCGTGGGCCCCGGTCGGCTGCTGCGCCGGGCCATCGAGGCAGATCGCCTGACCTCCTCCATCTTTTTCGGCCCGCCCGGCTGCGGCAAGACCACCCTGGCCTCCATCATTGCCAGGGCGACCAAAGCCAGCTTCGTGCAGCTGAACGCCGTCACCAGCGGCGTGGCGGATGTGCGCGAGGTGCTCAAGGCCGCCCAGGAGCGCCTGAGCCTCTACGGTCAGCCCACCTACCTGCTGCTGGATGAGTGCCATCGCTGGAGCAAGGCCCAGAGCGACAGCATTCTGCCGGCCATCGAGCGGGGAACCATCCGCTTCATCGGCTCGACGACGGAGAACCCCATGGTGGCCATGACCCCCGCCATCGTCAGCCGGTGCCGGGTGTTCCAGTTCCAGCCCCTGCGGGAGGAGGACGTGATGCTGGCCATGCGCCGGGCGCTGACGGACAGGGAGCGGGGCTATGGCAGCTTGAAGGTTGAGGCGGAGGAGGAGGCCCTGCGCCACATTGCCCGGATTGCCGGGGGAGACACGCGGGCGGCTCTGGGCGCCATCGAGCTGGCGGTGCTGACCACCCCCGCCGACGCGGACGGTGTCATCCGCATCACCATGGCGGTGGCGGAGGAGAGCATTCAGAAGCCCATGATCCGCTGCGACGAGAGCCTGTATTACGACATGCTCAGCGCCTTCTGCAAATCCCTGCGCGGCTCGGACAGCAACGCGGCGCTGGCCTGGTATGCCCGCCTGACCTACGCCGGGGTGGATCCGCGGATGATCGTCCGCCGGATCATTGCCCATGCCAGCGAGGATGTGGGGTTGGCCAATCCCATCGCCATGCTGCAGGCCGCCGCGGCCGCTCAGGATCTGGAAACCGTGGGCATGCCCGAGGCCCGGCTGCCCATCGCTCAGGCCATCATCGCGGTGTGTGAAAGCCCCAAGTCCAACAGCGTGTCCGTGGCGGTGGACGCCGCCATGGCCGACGCGGAGAAGGGCGGCTACGGCTCCGTGCCCGTTCATCTGCGGGATACCCATTACAGCGGTCATCAGCGGATCGGCAGCGGTGACGGCTATCGGTATCCCCACGATTTCCCGGGGCATTGGGTGCGCCAGCAGTACATGCCCGAGGAGTTGAAGGGACGGGTGTACTATCAGCCCAGCGATATGGGGCATGAGGCGACCATCCAGAAAAATCATCAGGTGAGAGAGGGGCGGAAGCCATGAGGGTACGCGGCATCCAGGAGCGCAACGTGAACGTGCGCAAGGCCTCGGTCTTCGCGGTGGTCATCAACGCGCTGCAAATTGTCATGGTGCTGGTCTGCGCCATGTACCTGATGATCGGGCCTGTTCGGCCGGAGGAGCTGACCCTGGTACGGTATGTGGCCGTGATTGCCACGGTGGTGGTGATCTGGGGCGCGGTGGTGGACATCCGCGAGGCCCTGTCCACCCGCAAGCTGCTGGGCCAGCTGGACGATATGGACGATACCATCGAGGCCATGGAAAGCCTGAACAATACCCTGCGCTCCCAGCGGCACGACTTCCTGAACCATCTGCAGGTGGTGTACAGCCTGATGGAGATGGAGGAATACCAGGAGGCCAATGCCTACATTGAGAAGGTGTACGGCAGCATCACCGCCGTCAGCAAGGCCATGAAGACGGCGAATCCCGCCATCAACGCGCTGATCCAGGTGAAGCTGGCGGCCTGCGAGAAGGCAGGGATTCAGGTGGCGCTGAACATTCAGTCCGCGTGGAAAAACCTGCCTATTCCCGGATGGGAGATGTGCAAGGTGCTTTCCAACCTGCTGGACAACGCCATTGACGCCCTGGAGGAGGTGGAGCCCGCCCAGCGGCGGCTTCGCCTGACGCTGACGGAGGATCTGAAGTCGTTCCGGTTTGCCGTGGCCAATTCGGGGCCGATGATTCCCCTGAAGAGCCGGGAGAGCATCTTCCAGCCGGGTATTACCACCAAGGTGACGGGGCACGGCATGGGCCTGTACATTGTGCGGAAGGTGCTCCAGGATCGCGGCGGCGATGTGAATGTCAGCAGCGACACGGATGAGACGGAGTTCAGCGGCTATGTGCCCAAGGAAATCACGCCCCTGGAAAAGGACGGGGCGACGGCCTGAACGTCATGGATGTTGGAGAGCGGTTCCTCGAAGCGGGGGCCGCTCTTTTTGCAGCTCCGGGCCTACCGGGGAGATTGGTTGCAGGCCGCGTGCGTTGCTTTGCGGCTGTGTACAGCGCTGTGCATAACTTGTGCGTAGGCTGTGGGTGGGAAACCGACATGGGACTGTGGAGAAGTTGGTGATAAAATCGAACAAAAACCGACCGAAGTACAAGATTAAACGGACTGATTGCGACCGTTTTCATCAAAATGGTTGTTCCAACCAAAAAGAAGAAAAAGTTATCCACAGCTTTCAAGCATGAACAGAATGACTATCCACAATTTCCACAGGTTATCCACAGATATTCACAGGCTCATGCGACAAAACCGACCAGAGTCGGTGGACGAAAACAAAAAGAGGCCGGAAGGACGTAAAAACGGATGGCCCTTCTGAGCCATCCGTGCGGAACCTATTCACTTGTGGGGTAGCGGCTTGTTGTTACTCCTCGTCCAGGTCGTCGTCATTGAGATGGGTGGAGGCAATTTCCATCAGTTTGGCCTCAAGTGCCTGATCTTCCACGGGAATGAACTCTTCCAGCTCTTCACCGTTCTCGTCGGTGATCGTGTTCACCTTCATTACATAACAGGTGATCTCTTCAGCTTCGTCAGTTTCATCATCGTGGGCGCACGCAGCATCCGTCTCGCCGCTGTCTTCGTCAACCGAGTCTGCCAGAATGGCGTATTCCTCGCCATTGTAGAAGAAATAGTCAATGACTTCCAGGAGGATCGTGTTGCCCTCGTCGTCGGACATCTCGATGAGATCCCGCTCGAAGGCGTCCTCCTGCTGGGGTTGGTCTTCATTGGACTCGTACAATGGAATCACCCCTTTCCATGCGTCGGGCACCGGTTCGGCTGGTCTTCTGCCGCGCTGTCTTTGGCGGCTTCCCGTCTTCCCTTGGTGCACCTTTATTATACACGACCATGGTACTTTTGGCAAGTGTTTTGGCCAAAGTTTTTCATTTGACTTTTTTCCGCGCCTATGATACCCTATTGTTTAGGGGCTTTCTTTTGCAGCGGCTGCTTGGTGCCGTCGGGGCGCTGAATCACAACGCCCTTGAGGATGTCCTCCATGTTGGCGCGGAAGCCGTCCAGATACTCCCGGCGCAGGGCCGCCTGTTCGGCCATCTCCGCCTGGGTGAGGCCGACGGTCTTTTTCTTTCGGGCTAGCTCGTTGATGCGTTCAATCTTTTCATGCTCCATGGGAAATACCTCCTTCGGAAGGGTGACGGCGGGATGATCGAGGGCAAGTGGTATGCGCCGGGCAGCGGCCTGGACGAGGTGCTGCCCATTCGTCAGGCGGTGCTGAATCGCGGCCGGGACGCCACGGACGCTCTGGCCTGGAATGTGGCCGTGCGCCAGTCGGGCGTAAGCTGCGCCACAGGGCGGCTGTGGTGGCAGGACGGGGCCTTTTGGCTGGGGGAGGTGGCGGTGCTGTCGGCATATCATCATCAGGGCCTGGGCGACCTGACCCTGCGGCTGCTGCTGTTCAAGGCCCAGAGCCATGCCGCGCAGATGATCCGCCTGACGTGTCCGCCTGACCTGACCGGCTTTTTCGCCCGCCTTGGCTTCGAGGCAGAGGCGGCGTCGGAAGGCGCGATGACCATGGCGCTGCCCGGCGACAGGCTCTGCCTGGATACCTGCCAGGGCTGCCGGAAGGACTGCCCCAACCGCCGCTGATGGCGTCAGGCGGCGCGTTCCGCCAGACGGCGGATGCGCAGGGCCGACACGGCCATGGCAATGACGCAGGCGGCCATGATGCCATAATCAAGCCATAGGTTTTCACTGGAATCAATGGCAAATTCCTGAATGATGCCCACGGCGATGGCCGCGGCGAACAGCAGCCAGGTGATGAGTACCTGGCGCTTTTTTGTGCCGTCGCGGCGCGTCAGGCGGCGGCTCCACACACTCAGGGCCGCCACGGGCAGGATCACCGCGATGACCTGCTGAATCCGCACGAAATGAACCACCAGGTGGCCGTCGTCCCGCAGGCTTTCCAGCACCACCATGGCGCAGCCGTAGATGGTCAGGAAGATCAGCATTCCGTCCCCAAAGGGAATCTTGTCCCGACGCCACGTCATCCATACCGCAAGGCCGAGAAAGAGCAGCAGACACAGGGCGGTTTCGTCATTGTACACGGCGTGAACCGTGGCGCCGGTGACATCCTCCGCCGCGAAGAAGGACGATGCCGCCAGCCAGGGCGTGTCGATGGCGCGGCCCAGGCCCAGGGGGGTGCCGCGTTCCAGCTGGCGAAGCACCGCCGCGCCTAAAGGAAGCCCCAGGGCCAGACCGTCCTGCAGGGTACCGGGGGTCAGGCGGTGCAGGCGCTCGGTCAGCGCCCCGGCCAGAATCAGTCCCAGCAGCGCGCCGGTCATGGCATAGCCGCCGTCCCAGAAGCGCAGGGCAAAGCTCACGCTGCCCAGGGTGCGGGTGTAATAGGTGATGTTGGCCAGCACATACACCAGCCGCGCCGTCAGCCAGCAAAGCGGAATGCCCAGCGCGCACAGCGTGATGAACGGCCCGAAGCCGGTCCTGCGCTGCCAGCAGAGGAATCCAGCGCAGATCAGAACGATCAGCAGCGCCGCCGCCGCGCCCAATCCGTAGGGCGTCAGGGGAATGCGGCCGAAAAGATGGAAAACAGGCTCGGTCATGGCTTACTCCTCGGCATCGTCCAGGCCGAAATCAACGGCGGTGGCGAAGTAGATGATGTCGGACACGGAGCGCTCCGCCTTGAAGGACTTCTGAGAGTAGTTTTCTTCCCCGAAGACCATGAGGGCGCTGTTGCCGCCGTCCAGGTTATAGGCCTGAACGCAGCCCTGCTCCAGCATAAACTGGGCCAGCTCGCTCACCCGGCAGCCCTTCGAGTCGGCGGCGTCCCGGCCGTCCACCACCACCAGCACATATTCGAGGGGGCCCACCTGGCCGATGGCGCAGCGGGGCTCGTGGCCCTCGATGTTGTACTTGTACTTCTCGGGCATCTCCTGCAATTCGCCGTCCACCACCAGCGCGGGGCCGAAGTTGAACACGTTCACCAGCTGAATGCCGGAGTCCATCACGGCCTTGAGGGCCTCGGGGTCGGAGCCCTTGACGATGTGGAAGTCGCCCTTCTCGTCGATGATGAGCATATCGTGGCCCTTGCGGGGCTTCTTGCGGTAGGTTTCGCCCTGGCGGACGACGAAGCCACCCTCCTCGTTGCCGAAAAAATCGCCGCCGATGGCGATGACGGCGTTGTTGTTCCTGGCGATGGTGGAGACCTTGTTGGTCGTCTTGATGCCGAAGGGCGCGGCCAGGGCGGTGCGCAGCTGGGAGGCGTCGGCGATCCTGACTCGGGCCACGTTGTAGCGGGCGTCATCCACCCAGACACGCTCCATGGTCACGGTGATGCTCGCGTCCTGATAGCCGTCCTCGGTGAACAGGGCCGGGTCGGCGGCATGGCCTGGGGTGAAGTCGATGGGCAGGGCGGCCGGGGCCTCCGCCAGGGCGGCGGGGCACAGCAGAAGCAGCGCTGTCAGCAGCGCGAACAGCTTGCGCATGGGAGAAATCCTCCTTGTCAGTCGTTGAAGAGGAACGCGTACTCGTCATCCTCGGAAGGGGCCTGCTCCAGGTAGCTGTCCTGGGCGGCCTGGGTGATGACGGGGGAGGGAACCGCTGCGGCGAAGGCCAGCAGCAGCAGGCAGGAGAGCAGCGTCAGCAAAACGTTTTTCATGCCTTGGCCTCCTGGAAAATCCAGCGGTTCTGCACCCGGTAGCTCAGAAAATACAAGAACGTGTCGATGATGAGCTTGGACAGATTGTCGAGGGCCTTGGGCATCCCCAGGAGGCTGAGCAGCGCCACTCCCAGCCAGCTGAGCAGCAGCAGCGCCACGCACAGCGCCGCGTACTTCAGCGCGGCCGACCGCGTGTCCTGCTTGAAGCGGAAGACCAGGCTGCGGTTCATCAGGAAGTTGCAGGGGGCGGAGATCAGCCGCGCCGTGACGGTGCTGACCAGCTGGATGACGTTCAGCGCCCAGCCCACGTTGGCCAGCACGAGGTGTTCCATCACCGCGAAGGCCCCCTGGTCGATGAGGAAAGAGGCCAGGGACGCGCCCATGAAGCGGATGAAGCTGCCCAGAATCACCCGGTAAATGCGGATGCTGTCCCGAACGGGGTGAAAATGGGAGCCCTCGTTGTTGTTCTCGTACACGGTCTCGATGGTCAGGGGCAGCATGGGGATGCCGGCCCGGGCGCAGGCGATCAGCACGTTCATCTCGTACTCGTAGCGCTCACCGTCAATGTCCAGCATGAAGGGCAGCTCCTCCCGGCGGAAGGCGCGCAGGCCCGTCTGCGTGTCCTGCAGGTACTGGCCGTACAGGGCCCAGAACACCAGGGAGGTGGTCTTGTTGCCGTAGCGGGAGCGGGGCGGCACATGGGGCTGGCTGAAGTCCCGGCTGCCCAGGTACAGGGCGCGCTTGCCCTGGGCCAGGGCTTCCGCCAGACGCCAGCAGTCCTCCACGGTGTGCTGACCGTCGGCGTCGGCGGTGATGACGCCCGTGGCGTCCGGCAGATGATCGCGGATCCAGGCATAGCCGGTCTTGAGGGCGACGCCCTTGCCGTGGTTCACGTCATGGTGCAGCACGGTGACGCCCGGCATGGCGCCAAGCTGTTCAAAGATGGGCTGGGCTTTTTCGGAGGAGCCGTCATCCACCACCACCAGCCGGGTGAAGCCCCGGGCCATCAGCGCCGCCGCGTAATCGGGCAGGCGATGATCGGGCTCCAGGGAGGGGATCAGAATCACAGCGCTGCTGGGATTCGGCGTCATGAACAATCACGGTCCTTTCATTGGTAAGGGTGCCATGGCTATTGAAGCTCCGTGTCCAGGTAGTCCAGGAACAGTGCGGACACATCCATCCCGGCGGCCTGGGAGGCCAGGGCTTCCAGGTCGGCCCGGGTGGCCACGGTGTAGCGGCAGCGCGCCAGGTAGGCTTGCAGGAGGCTGTCCATGCCTTCCTTGCCCAGGAGCTTTTCCAGCGCCGTGAACAGCGCCGCGCCGCGATGATAGACCACCAGGGTGTATTCGCTCAGGTCGGCAAAATAGTCGATGGGGCTGCCGGGGGTCACGCCCCGGGGGACGGTAACCTGCAGCGCCGCCTCCACCCGCTGGTAAACGGCGGCCTCCCGGGCGGCCTCACCCTCGGTGGCGCCGATGTAGTCCAGCACGGCGTATTCGCACAGGGCTTCATCCTGCCAGGGCTGCCGGAAGCCGTCCGAGCCCACCATCACGCCCCACCACTGATGGGCCGTCTCATGGGCGACGGTGTATGCCAGCTCCTGCCCGGTCAGGTCGGAGGCGATCATGGCCAGCCGGGGATATTCCATGCCGCCGTAGGGGAAGTCCACCTCGCACAAGGTCAGCGTCGGGTAGACGTAGGGGCCGTAGGGGGCCGTATAGCAGTTCAGGGCCTGGACAGCGTATTCCGCCATCTGCCGGGCCCTGGCCTCGGTACGGGCGAAGGCGGCGACCATGGTATCGCCGGCCATGCGCCGGGCCGTATGCCACTGGTCGGAAATCACCAGGGCGAAATCCCGGACGCCGTGGGCCGTCATGGTCTGGACGGCGCTGTCGTTGCCTTCGACCGTTTCGGCATAGCCAGTGGCGGCGGCCCGGTAGCCCTTGGGCATGGTCAGCCGAACCGTCCAGTTGGCGCACTCGCTGATGAAGGGATCGCCGATGCCATGATAGGCGTCGGTGCGGCATTCACCTTCCACCCAGGGGACGGCCACGGGGAACACGTTGCCCAGGGTGTAAACGCCGTCATGGCAGCCGAAGCGGCTTTGGCATTGGGGAATGTACACATGGTATTGCAGCCGCACGGTGATGACCTCATCCGGCGCCCAGGCCGTCACGGGCAGGACAAGGACGGTGCGGGCGTCGTCCTGCCAGACATAGCGGACGGCCTCGCCGTTCACGCTTGCGTCATCCATCAGCAGTCCTCCGGTGGAGAAGCGCTCGCCATAGCAGGTGCTGAACAGCTCGTCCGTGGCGGCGGGGGAGGTCTCCTGGCTCAGGTACGCGCCGGAATAGCTGCGCAGCGTCGCCTCAGTCAGCGTTTGCCCGGTACGGTTGCGCAGCGTCATGGTCTGCGTGGCGACGAGGGTGCGCGCCGCCGGATCGAAGGCCGCGTCAACGGTGACGGCGTCCATGGCCTCGGCGGCCTGAAGCAGGGCCTCGCTTTCCTCCGGCAGGGCTGCCGGGGCGGACACGGAGCCCATCAGGCGGAGGATCAGCAGCCCGGCAAGCAGAAGCCCCGCCGTGATGATGACGGCGTACAGCCACGCCTTCCGCCGCTCCTGTTTGGTCAGACCGTCCTTCATGGGGCGCTCCTTTCAGCGTCATAAGAATCCTCCACCGACCTATTATACAACAATTCCCCGCCGAAGACAACGCTTCCGGCGGGGCAAAGCCGTCCGCGGCGGAAAATTTACGGTACCGTCACATTCGGCAGAGGGAGGCCAGCTGCATGGGAACGCACGCCATCAGGTCGCGGGGCGACAGAATGATCTGGCACCCGCGCACGCCCGCGCTGACGGACAGGCGATCCAGACCGGCCGCGCTTTCATCCAGATAGGTGGGGAAGGTTTTCTTCATGCCGATGGGGCTGCAGCCGCCCCGGAGATAGCCTGTGAGGGGCAGCAGATCCTTCTGATGCAGCATGGCGACGCTTTTGTTCCCGCTGGCCCGGGCGACGGCCTTCAGGTCCAGCTCCTTCTCCACGGGAATGACGCAGACCAGATGGCTTTCCTTATCGCTGGTGAGCACGAGGGTCTTGTAGACCATGGACGCGGGCAGGCCCGTCTTGGCGGCGATCAGCTTGCCGTCATAGTTGTCGTCCTGCACGTCGTAGGCGACGGTCTCATAGGGGATGCGGTGCGCGTCCAGATAACGCAGGACGTTGGTTTTGATGCCTTTGGCCATGATGATTGCCTCCTTGCGCGGGCTTCCGTGGCATTATACACCATTCAGGCAAGGTCGGCAAGGAAGATTTTTCATGCCGGACGGATGATTTTCGCCGCGGATGACCATGATAGAAATTGACAGGGCTGTGAAAGCGTTGTACAATGTGGAGACACAGATTCCGTCAAGGAGGCACTTGAGATGGGAGATTCTCGCAACCTGGAAGAGCAGCGCCGGGAGGAAAACGGCATCGTTTATTTTGACCGCGGTACCCTGACGGGCCGCAATGGCCGCCGCTATGACCGCTACGCCATCAAGACCCATTTTGTCGAGGTGGGGGAGGATCAGGCGGAGCTGGTGCGCAAATATGTGCTGCCCATTTCCAGGCCGGGGGATGTGCTGGCCTTCGGCGCGAAGGTCATGGCCATGTGTACCCGCAACGTCAAGACCAAGGAGGAAATGAAGCTGGGCTTCTTTGCCAAGTTCATGGCCCGCTTTGCCGACATCAATTCCACCGGCGTGGGTATGCACGAGCCCTACAAGCTGCAGCTGGTCATTGACATGTGCGGCCTGCCCCGGGTGCTGCTGGCAGCCTTTGTGTCCGCCGTCACCCGTCCCTTCGGCGTGAAGGGGCTGTTCTACAAGATCTGCGGCAAGGGCGTGGGCGGCATCGACGGCTTCTATTACCGCTCCAGCTTTGAGCGCTATAAGTCCCTGGGCCTCATCAACCCGCCCAATCCCGTGGAGCTGTGCAACGCCCTGACCAAGGAGACGGGCATACCCACGGTGCTGATGGACGCCAACGACATTGATCAGAACCAGCTGGGCAAGTGCGACAACTTCCCGCTGACGGATGACGAGATCCAGGATGCCATGGCGGACAACCCCTCCGGCCAGGGTGATGAGCTGACTCCCCTGATTCTGATCCGCCCGCTGGATTAACAGACATGATAACAACGCCGCCGCGAAAATGACTCGCGGCGGTGTTGTTTTGCGGGGGATATTCACAACGGTACCAGTCTCATGTGCAACCAGGTCACGAAGCCATACAGACGAAAACCCCGCCGCCTGCTGGACACTTGCCTGTTCCAATGGAGGTGGACGACCGCCCCTGCGAGGCGGTCTTAGCTGGTGACTCGATTATAGCCACGCGCAACAT
>CBFFZW010000032.1:0-43740 GCA_965646445.1 uncultured Christensenellales bacterium
CGCGGAGGAGGACGCTTGGGGGCCTTGCCCCCAAACCCCTGCCTGAGGGGCATCGCCCCTCAGACTCCCGTTTTCGCTGGCGCGATCTCTTTTTGTTGTGTGATTCTGCTCTTTTATTGTTTGTCGAAGGCGGCGACGTTTTCCACGCCGCTGGTCCAGCAGAACATATCCACCGGCTGGATTCGGGTCAGGCGATAGCCCGCCTCCGCCAGCAGCGCCGCGTCCCTCGCCTGGGTTGCCACATTGCACGACACATACACGATCCGCCGCGGCCCGGCCTGGGCCATGGCCTGGATGACGGCGGGTTCCAGGCCCTTCCGGGGCGGATCCACCACCATCACATCCGGGCGAAGGCCCTCCGCCACCAGCCGGGGCAGAACGTCCTCCGCCGCGCCCACCCGGAAGTCCGCGTTGCCGACGCCGTTGCGCCTGGCATTATCAACAGCGTTGTCGATGGCCTGGGGTACAATCTCAATGCCCAGGGCCTGGCGGCAGTGCCGGGCCATCATCAGCGTGATGGTGCCCGCGCCGCAGTAAACGTCGCACAGGGTATCCTCCGGGCCAAGGTCGGCAAAATCAAGGGCCGTTTGGTACAGCTTTTCCGTCTGCGCCGGGTTCACCTGGAAGAAGGACGCGGGGCCCAGCTGGAAGGTCAGGCCGCACAATTCGTCCGTCAGCGCCGCGTCCCCCGCCAGCAGGCGGAAGGAGGGGCCGAGGATGACGTTGGTGCGCGCCCGGTTTTCATTCAGATAAACGCTGACGGCGCCCTCCGCCATCAGCCGCCGCGCCAGATCGTCCTCGTCCGGCAGCCGGGAGCCGTTGACAGCTACCGTCACCATGGCCTGGCCACGGCGGTTCACGCGGATGACCAGGTGCCGCGCCAGGCCCCGATGCTCCGCCTCCCGGTAGGGCGCGATGTGATGGTCGCGCATCCAGCCCAGGAAGGCCTGGCCCAGGGCGTCGGAGGGGGGTATGGCGTTGGGGCAGGCGTCGATGGGGATGATGGCGTGGCTCCGGGGGGCGAAAAAGCCCAGGCAGGGATGCTCCGCGTCGCCACCCACGGGCAGGGCGGTTTTGTTGCGGTAATGGAAGGGATCGTCCATGCCGATGACCGCCGGCGTGTCCACCTCCATGCGGCCGATGCGCCGGAAGCAGTCCGTTACCTGCTGGCGCTTGGCGTCCAGGGTGGCTTCGTAGGTCATGTGGCGGCAGGTGCAGCCGCCGCAGCGGGGATAGGCGGCGCAGTCGATGGGGCGGCGCAGGGGGGAGGGCTCGGCGGGCGGGCTCTCCATGCGCCCGAAGGCGAAGCGTGGCTGGGTCTTGACCACCCGCACGGGGCAGGTTTCCCCCGGCAAAAGCCCGGGAACGAAAACGGCCATGCCCTCATGGCGGCATACGCCCTCCAGATCCGCGCCCAGTCCCCCAGCGGTCATGGGGTAAACATCATTTTTCCGCATGGTTCCTCCCTGCCGCCCGGCGGCGTGATGTGATGGCGTTATTCCGCTTCGGTAGCTTCGGGCAGCGCGGCTCCCGCGGCTTCCACCGCCTGACGCATGACGTCGGGATCCATTTTACCGACATGGGTGCTGCTCAGATACCCTTCGGCGTCCATGACGACGGTATAGGGGAAGCCCGATACGCTGTACATGTAGGCAAAGAAGCCGTTATCCTCCACGAAGGCCAGCTCCGTCAGCCCTTCCTCCTCCAGGAAAGTCCGGGCCGTCGCCTCATCCTCCCCCGAGGGGATGTGAACCAGCACCACCCGCAGGTTCTCGCCATACGCCCGCTGAAGCTCCAGGAAATCTGGCATTTCCTTGACGCACCAGGGACACCAGGTGGTGAAGAAGTTCAGCAGCGTGGGCGTGCCCTTCCACTCGGAGAGCACCACCGGGGCCGTGTCGTAGTCGTCCAGCAGGTAGGGCTTGCCCTGCGCGTTGGGCGGCGTGGTGGGCATGGGCGTAACGTCGGCTTGGCCCAGGGCCGGAGCGGGAATCCCCGCGGCGCACAGCAGCATGACGATGGCCGTCAGCAGGGTCAGCAGCTTGGTTTTCATGGGAAAGTCCTCCTTGTCATGGTTCACTTTCGGGGCAGAAAGGTCTTGTAGTCCTCGTAGTTTTTCCGCAGCAGGTTGGGGGTATCCAGGCCGTAGGGGCATTTCGTTTTGCACCTTCCGCAGTTCAGGCAGCCGTTGATCTTCGCCATCATGGCCTGGCTCTCCTCCGTCAGCCATTGGGCGGAGGGGCTGCGGCGCAGCAGCAGGCTGATGCGGGCGCAGGTGTTGATCTCGATTCCCGCCGGGCAGGGCATGCAGTACCCGCAGCCCCGGCAGAAATCCCCCACCAGCTCCTGCCGCTCCCGGGCGATGTACGCGGCGATGTCCTCCGTCATGGCCGGGGGCTGCTCCTGATAGGCCAGGAATTCGTCCAGCTCGCTTTCCCGCTGGATGCCCCAGATGGGCGCCACCGGGTACTGGGCCAGGTAGGCGTAGGCCGCGTCGGAACGGGTAATCAGCCCGCCGGCCAGGGCCTTCATGCAGATAAAGCCCACGTCCTGCTCCTGGCACAGGCGCAAAAGGGCCAGCTCCTTCTCGCTGGCCAGGTAGGAGAAGGGAAATTGAAGCGTCCCGTACAGACCCGAGCGCACCGCCTCCTCCGCCACCGCCAGCCGGTGGTTGGTGATGCCGATGTGACGGATCATGCCCTTGTCCTGCGCCTCCAGCATGGCCTCGTACAGGCCGGTGCCGTCCCCGGGCCGGGGGCAGAAGGCGGGGTTATGGAACTGGTAGATGTCGATGTACGCCGTCTTCAGCAGCCGCAGGCTCTCATGCAGGTCGGCCCATAAGCCTTCCGCCGTGACCGATGCCGTCTTGGTGGAAATGATGATGCTCTCCCGCACGTCGCTGAGGGCCAGGCCGAGCTTTTCCTCGCTGTCGGAATAAGCGCGGGCGGTGTCGAAGTAGTTGATGCCGCCCTCAAAGGCCCGGCGGAGGAGCCGCGCCGCGTCTTCCTTGCCGACGCGCTGCACGGGAAGCGCCCCGAAGCCGTTCTTGGAAACAATCAGGCCCGTGCGGCCCAGGCGAATGGTATCCATGCCGTCAACCGTCCTTTCATTGGTGGTCTGTGAAAATGATACCATATCGGCGGGCGAAGGGCAAGAGGAAAGGCGCGCGGCGCTCGTGCATGAGACCGCACCGGCGGGGTGTTCTATTTTTTCGCGTCCCGAAGCCGCCGCCCGCAATGGGCTCTTCCGCCCTGGCGAAAATTGTGCTATAATGCAGGAAGAATCTTGAACGGAGGCTGCGCTATGCCCAAGGAAAAGACCTGCTATGCCTGTACCGCCTGCGGCTATGAGGTTTCCCGCTGGGCCGGGCGCTGCCCCGGCTGCGGCGCCTGGAACACCCTGGAGGAAACCATCGCGGCTCCCGCCGTCCGGGGCGCGGCGCCCAAGGCGGCCAAGCAGCGGCCCGGCACCGGCGCGGCGGCCATGCTGCTGCGGGATGTGCCGGAGGACGCCACCGTTCGGCTGTCCACGGACATCGGCGAACTGGATCGGGTGCTGGGCGGCGGCATTGTGGAGGGCGGGCTGATGCTCATCGGCGGCGACCCGGGCATCGGCAAATCCACGCTGCTTTTGCAGGTGTGCGCCAATCTGTGCCGCCAGGGGCGGAAGGTGCTTTACATCAGCGGCGAGGAATCGGCCAAGCAGCTGAAATTGCGGGCCCGCCGCCTGGGCATCGACGTGCCCAACCTCTACGTCCTGGCGGAAAACGCCCTGGATCAGGTGGAGGACAAGCTGACGCAATTGCAGCCGGACGTGGCGGTGGTGGACTCCATCCAGACCATGTACCGGCCGGAAATGACCAGCGCCCCCGGCTCGGTGAGCCAGATCCGCGAATGCACCAGTCTCCTGATGCGTCTGTGCAAGGAGAGCGGCACCGCCATTTTCCTGGTGGGCCATGTGACCAAGGAGGGCGCCATCGCCGGCCCGCGGATGTTGGAGCATATGGTGGACGTGGTGCTTTATTTTGAGGGCGACCGCCAGCAGGAATACCGGCTGCTGCGCGCGGTGAAAAACCGCTTCGGCTCGGTGAACGAGCTGGGCGTGTTCCAGATGACGGAGAAGGGCATGGAGGTTGTGGACAACCCCAGCGAGCAGCTGCTCAGCCACCGGGCCAAGGGCGCCAGCGGCTCGGCGGTCTTCTGCGGAATGGAGGGCTCCCGGCCGCTCTTGTGCGATGTGCAGGCCCTGGCCAGCCCCACCTATTTCGGCACGCCCCGCCGCACGGTGGGCGGTGCGGACACGGGCCGGGTGGCCCTGCTCCTGGCCGTGCTGGAAAAGCGGGCCGGACAGAAGACCTACAACCAGGACATCTACATCAACGTGGCCGGCGGTCTGGAGCTGTCCGAGCCCGCCGCCGACCTGGCGCTGTGCGTGGCCGTGGCCTCCTCCCTGAAGGACAGCTGCGTGGGCGCGGATGTGGCCGTGATGGGCGAGGTCGGGCTGGCGGGAGAGGTTCGCGCCATCCCCCAGTGTGATCGGCGGGTAGCCGAGTGTCAGCGCCTGGGCTTCACCACCGTGCTGCTGCCCAAGGAAAACCTGCGCCGCATGAAGGCGCCCGAGGGGATGCGGCTGGTGGGTGTGGACACGGTCATGCAGGCGCTGAGCGTGCTGTTTTAAGGCATTGAAAAGGACGGTTGATGGATTTTGCTGAAGTCAAAGCTGGTCAAGCGGCTGCTGAAGGCGCTGATCGCCCTGCTGGGCGTGGGCGTCGCCCTGGCCCTCAACATGGCGGGGATTCGCCTGTGGGCCTGGACGAACCCCGGCGAGTCGCTGCCCATCCTCACGGTGGTGCTGACCTATATCATATCCGGCCTGGTGGGCGGCGGCATTTTCCTGCTGCTGAGTGACGGCATCATCCGCCGCTGCATCGAGGCGGGCTCGGCGGTGGAGCGCTACCTGGATCATATGAGCATGGCCCAGCTGCTGTCCTGCCTTTTCGGGCTCATCGCGGGGATGATGATCGCCGCGCTCCTGAGTCAGATTCTTCTGCTGATGGGCGCGTCCATGTTCACCACGGTTTTCTCGGCCATCATGTATGTGCTGCTGGGGGTCACGGGCTTTTCCGTGGGCTGGAAGCGCAGCGACGACCTGGCCGCCCTGGTGGACAGGGCCATGGCCCGGGGCGCCGCCCGCCGGGGCCGCCGTCACGGCGAGGAAGTCCCGACGGCCAGGCCCAAGGTGCTGGACGCCGCCGCGCTGATTGACGGCCGTGTTGTCGAACTGTGCCGCTCGGGCTTTGTGGAGGGCGAAATCGTGGTTCCCGGCTTTGTGACGGAGGAGCTTCGCCGCCTAGCCGACAGCGCGGACGGCGAGCACCGCAGCCGGGGCCGCCGGGGGCTGGAGGTGCTCAGCCGTCTTCAGGCGGAGGAGAAAATCAGCCTGCGCCTGGAGGATACCGACTTCCCCGAACTGAAGCGGATGGACATGAAGCTGCTCCGTCTGGCCAAGGATTTGGGCGCTGCCGTCATCACCGACGACAGCGGCCTGGCCCGAACCGCCGCCATTTCCGGCGTCGCCGCGCTGAACCTGAACGACCTGACCGCGGCCCTCCGCCCCGTCATCATGCCGGGGGAGGCGCTGACCGTCCAGCCGGTGAAGGAGGGCAAGGAAGCCGGTCAGGGCGTGGGTTACCTGCCCGACGGGGCCATGGTCATCGTCGAGGGCGGCAGCGGCCATCTGGGCGAGCAGGTGAACGTCGTGGTCACATCGGCCATGCAGACCAGCGCCGGACGGCTGATTTTCACCCGCCTTCAGACGGCCAGCGATTCCGAAGAAGCCGAAAGCTGACGAAAAAGCAGGAAAATTTCCGCATCGGCGCCAATCCCTGGATGGTTTTGCGTCCCTTGACCGTCGTATAAGCAGCCCGGAGGCGATGGTGGCACAATTTCGCCGTCCGCGGCGGCCGAAAGCATATTCGCGAAGCCTTTCGGTCATCCTGAGAGATACCCCCGCATGTGAGGAGGAGTGGCCATGCGTTATCCGTCCGAACCCAATCCCGGCCAGCAGCCGTATCCGCAGCAGCCTGCCCAGCCGATTCCTCAGCCCTATGCCGACGTTCAGCCCGCGCCTACCCTGCAGGAGCAGTATTACGAGGGCGGGCAGTACACCGGGCCTGTGCCCAGGGTTCAGACCGGCGCTTCGCCCTATGGCGCGCCCTGGCCGAATCAGGGCGTCCCCGGCCAGTATACCGGGGCCGTGCCGCAGCAGCCCATGGGCTATCCGGGCAATCCCACCCAGCCCATGCAGCCTGTGCAGCAGCCGGGGCCGTATACCGCGCCCATGCAGCCGGTTCCCGGTCAGTATACGGGATCCATGCAGCCCATGCAGCAGGGCTATGTGCCGGAACCTCAGCCCGTGTATCCTCCGCAGCCCCAGCCCGCCGCCGGGGAGAGCACGATTCCCCTGACGCCCGCCCTCCGCCGGGCTGCCACGCGGTACTTTCATGATTCGGGGCTGATGCTCGCCGTGGTGACGGCGGTGCTGATCGTCATTTTCATCGTGGTGCGCCTGGCCACCCGGGGCTATCTGTGGGGCCTGATCTTCGTGCTGGCGGCGGCGCTGGTGCTGGAAGGCCACGCCCTCCAGCTGCTGGCGCAATACCTGAGCGACCGCGTAGCCGGCAGGGCGACGGTGCGTACCGTCCGCCTGAGCGGCATCTCCACGGATGTTCCCTCCCTGCTTGCCCGCCTGGGCCTGAGCGCCCGGGCACGGTATATCCTCACCGACGAAAGCGGCGCCGCCTACCGCTTCACGGCGGAGCGGGAGCTGCTCAGTACCCTGGGCGATCTGGGCGGAGCGGAGCTGGAAATCGCGTTCCTGGATCGCTCCCGTCTGCTGGCGGGGCTCAGCCCCATCCGTGCCGGGGAGTTCCAGACGGTGCTGGAATCCGCCCGGGAACGTCAGCTGCGCCAGATTTTCCGGGACTATCTGCCGACGGTGTAAGACGCCTGCGTACAAGAAGGCCCGTCCTTCCGTGCAATTCGGAGGGACGGGCCTTTCTGATATAATCTTATTCCCCCAGGGGCCTGAGCATCTCGCGATCGCACTTGCGGAAGAGGACCAGGCAGATGGTCAGGGAGACCGCCTCCGCGATGGGGAAGCTCCACCAGATGGCGTTCAGTCCGCCAAGCCTGGAAAGCAGCCATGCGGCGGGCAGCAGGACAATCAGCTGACGGCACAGGCTCATGATGAGGCTGTAAGAGCCCCGGCCCACCGCCTGGAAAACGGTGCTCAGGGTGATGCCGATGGCCGCGAGGATGAAGTGGGTGCTGATGGTGCGCAGGGCGACGACGCCGATTTCCGTCAGCTCGCTGGCCCCTTCGGACTCAAACAGGCCCATGAGCGTCCCGGGCATCAGCATGAAGGCGATCATGCCCACCGTCATGATGACGATGGCGTACACCAGCGCCACCTTCACAGCGCCGTAGACCCGCTTCTTCAGCCGCGCGCCGAAATTATAGCCCACGATGGGCACCAGGCCGTTGGACAGGCCGAAGACCGGCATGAACACGAAGGACTGCAGCTTGAAGTATACGCCCAGGACGCTGACGGCGGCGTTGCCGTAGGCGATCAGGATCAGATTCATCAGCACATTGAGCACCGAGCCGATGGAGGCCATCACCGTGCTGGGCAGGCCCACCGCCAGAATGTCCCGGATGATGCGCCCGTCGATCCGAAAGCCCTTCATTGTCAGCCGAAGCTCGGGGTTCCTGCGCTGGTTCAGGATGAAGCCCAGGGACATCCCTAGCACCTGGCCGATGACCGTGGCCCAGGCCGCGCCGGCGATGCCCATCCGGGGCAGGCCGCACAGGCCGAAGATCAGAATGGGATCCAGGATGATGTTGGTGACCGCGCCCGCCAGCTGCGTTGTCATGGACAGCATGGTGTTGCCGGTGGCCTGCATCATCCGTTCAAAGGTGATGGACACAAACAGACCGAAGCTGGCCGTGCACACAATGGACAGATACGTTGTGCCCAGCTCCCGCAGAACCGGGTCGGGCGTGAACATGCCCATGAACACCCCGGAAAGGAACAGGCCGATCACCACGAACAGCGCCGAGCCGCACAATTCCAGGAAAATACCGTTGCGCGCCGCCTGAAGGGCCTCCTGAGACCGCTTTTCCCCCAGCTTGCGGGAAATCAGGCTGTTGATGCCGGTGCCCAGGCCCGTGGAGAGGGCGATCATCAGCATTTGGATGGGATACACCAGGGAAACCGCCGTCAGGGCGTTGGGGTCATATCGGGCGACGAAGATGCTGTCCACAATGTTGTACAGCGCCTGTACCAGCATGGAAATCATGATGGGGACGGCGATCTTCGGCACCAGGCGGGTCATGGGCATGGTGCCCAGCATCTGAGAGCGTTCCTGCTTTTGCATGGGATGGTACTCCTTTACACTCGATGAGCAAGCGCCGGGATGACGGCCATGAAGCCGCGCCCTCCGCGCCGGAGGCCGCCGCCCGCACGAGTGTGAGACCGTCAGCCTGCCGATTTTATCAGATTTTGCGGTCAGCGTCAAGCGCGGGCGTATTCGTCGATGGCGGTGTATTGCATCGCTCTGGATGCGCTGTACGATTGATTGACAGCGCGTCGCGATTCTGCTACAATGTTCGCGTTCTATTTTGACCGTCATGAATAACCCATAGGATCTTCACGATAGAGGTGCAGCGATGGATAGATTGAGCAGTGAAATGATTTGCAGCCGGCTGATACAGCTGAAGGAGAAAAAGAACCTGTCCTATCAGGCCATTGCCGATGCGAGCAACGTTCCCTTGTCCACGGTCAAGCGCATTTTTGCCGGAAAGACCGATACGCTGGGCTTCCACATGCTTTACGATCTGGTGACCTCCATGGGCGGCACCATGGAGGAATTTCTGGATGTCATTCCGGCGCCGCATGGGCAGGCAGCAGAAAAGCCCGCGGAAGAAAACAACACGGTCTCTTCCGCGAGCCATGAAACGGAGAAAAACGAGGTAGCGCAATCCCATTCCGAAACCCTGCGAATCTATCAGGAGCTTGTGCTGTCATACAAAATCAACCTGGCAAAGAATCAGAAATGGCTGATGCGCATGTTCGTTGTGAGCATTGTTCTGGTCATTGGAATCATTGCGATCCTGCTGTACGATGTGTTCACGCCGGGGATCGGATACATCAGGCGATAACCGGGGGCGGGCGCTTTTCGCCATCAGCACTTTTTTCCGTCCTTCATGATGTGAACGATGGTGCTGTTGGTATGGCCCATGCCTTCCACCACCAGCTCGCCCAGATGGGCAATCAGGTCGGGGAAGGTTTCGTCCAGGATGCCGTCCTGGGCGTGAATACCGCCGCCTTCCATGGCCAGACAGGCCGCCTCAACGGCCAGCCCCGCTGACAGCGCGACCTTGCTGGCGCAGCCTTCCTTGGCGCCGTCGCAGATCATGCCGCTGACGGAGCCCAGCACGTTCCGGGCCGCCTGCAGCATCTGATCTTCGCCGCCGCCCAGCAGGTAGGCGATGCCCAGACAGGCTCCCAGGCCTGACGCGACGCCGCAGGCGCATACGCTGGACAGCGGCCCGATATAGCGCTTGACATAGATATTAACCAGGTTGGCCACGGCCAGCGACCGCAAAAGCCGTTCTTCACCCGCCTGAAAATAGTCGGCTGCCGCGTCCACCGTCAGGAACAGCGTCAGCCCCTGATTGCCGCTGCCCGTGGCGGTCATCACCGGCAGAGGGACGCCGCTCATCCGGGCGTAGGAGGCCACGCCCGCCCGGCGCTTGGCGATGGCGTATAAGCTGGGGTCGTTCAGCAGCATCCGCGGCAGCACATGGCGCTCCAGCTGGCGGGCCGTGCCTTCCGCATAAACGCGGCGATTCATATCCAGCGCCGCCCGGAGAAAGGTCAGCCTCTCCAGCGGCACGCCGTCGGCAAAATCAATAAAATCCTCCAGGCTGTCCTGCACGTCCTCACAGCAGGCGCGGGTCTCGGCTTCGCCAAGGGCGGTAAAAGGGGCGTGCTCCACCAGGGCGATGTGATCGTGCTCCCCCTGGGTGATGACCCGCACCGCGTCCTCCGTCGTTTCCAGAATGGTTTCAATATAAAGCCCCCGCGCCTCCGGGGCGATCTCCACCGTGATGCGATCCCGCAGTGCCTTGGCCTGCGCCAGCTGCTCAGGCGTCACGGTATGCAGCGCGTTCATGCCCGCGTCGCTGTCCCCGGCGGTCACGCCCAGGGCAACGCATAGGCTCACGCCTCGTTCGTCCGCTCCGGGAATGCCCACGCCCATGGCGTTCTTGAACAGATAGGCGTCCAGGCGCGCGGTCATTCGGCGGATGTCGCCCTTGGCGTGGCGACGCGCCGTGGCGGCATTCAGCGCGATGGCGGAAGGCTCGGTACAGCCGGTGGAAGGCGCCAGCGCTCCGGCAATCCGGCGCAGGTAACAGTCGTATTCCATGGTCAAGGTCCTCACTTGTGTCGAATTGGGAAACAAAAAGGAAAATTCGCTGTATCGGCTGAAAAACCCTTCTTTCCGCCGCGCCGCAATTATTTGGTCTGCGCATGAAAGCCGCGGCAGGAAAATCTGCCGCGGCTTCCGTTGGCGCTATGACGCAGGCTTCCCGCCGTCAGCCCTTTCGCCGTGTCTTGTATTGGAGCGGGAAATCCGCGTTATGGCTTATGTGGATCAGGCATTTTCCGAAACGAAATGGCAGGCCACGACACGGCCGTCCTTGAGCTCGCGCAGCGGCGGCTTTTCGCACTGGCAAATTTCCTGCGCACAGAAGCAGCGCCCGACGAAGGGACAGCAGGGCTTGGGATCAATCGGAGAAGGCGGCTCACCCTCGATGCGGATCGGCTCGCGCTTTTCATCCAGATCAATGGAAGCGCAATTGGAGATCAGCGCCTGCGTGTAGGGGTGCTTGGGGTTGTGGATGATGGTATCGGTTTCACCCATTTCCACGATGTTGCCCAGGTACATCACAGCGACGCGGGTGGAAACATAACGAATGATCGAAATATCGTGGCTGATGAACAGGATGCTGGTGTTGTGGGTTTCCACAAGATTGAGAAGCATGTTGATGATGTCGGCGCGGACGGATACGTCCAGCATGGAGACGGGTTCATCAACCACAAGAAATTTCGGCTTGAGGAGCATGCTGCGCAGGATGGAGATGCGCTGAAGCTGGCCGCCGGACAGCTCGTGGGGATAACGTTCCAGGAACGATTCTGCCGGGATGAGGCCGCCCTCGTTCAGCGCCTGAATGCAAAGCGCGCGGCGTTCTTCATCGGATTGGCCGATGTTGTGCAGCTTCAGGGGGCGCTCCATGATGGCGCCGATGGTATCGTTGGGCGTAAACGTATCGAAGGGATTCTGGAATACGGACTGAACCAGGCAATGGAATTGCTCCGGGTTGTGCGCCAGCAGCCTTTTGGTGGATACGCCGTAGAACTCAATTTCGCCGCTGGTGGGCTCCTCCAGACGAATCAGCAGACGGCCCAGCGTGGATTTGCCGCAGCCGCTTTCGCCAATAATGCCGAAAATTTCCTGCTCATGAAGCGTGAAGCTCACGCCGTCCACAGCATGCACATGCTTAGGCTTGCGAAAATTCAGCAGGCCGCCGCTCTTTTGCGGATAGAGCTTTTTCAGCCCGCGGACTTCAAGCATCGGCTTGCTCTGATCGAACAGGCCGCTGAAATCACTCTTCTTGCGCATGAAGCGTCGCCTCCTTATCAGCGTAACGATGGCAGGCCGCGAAGTGTCCGGGAGCATGCTCGACCACGACCGGCCGCTGACGGCGGCACTGCTCCGTGGCGTAGGGGCAGCGCGGCGCGAAGACGCAGCCTTCCGGCGGGTTGGTCAAGTCGGGCAATGTTCCCGGAATGCCCCGCAGGGCCTGCTTTTCACCATACAGGGAGGGAAAGGAGCGAATCAGCCCTTCCGTATACGGATGCAGATGCTTTTTCATCACCTGTTCCACGGTGCCGAACTCCATCATCTGACCGGCATACAAGACCATAATTTTGCGGCAGGCGCTGGTGACGACGGAAAGGTCGTGGGTAATCATGATGCGGGTGAGGTTCATGCCCTGTTCCAGCTTCATGATTTCCCGCAGGATCTGCCCCTGGGTGACGACATCCAGCGCGGTGGTGGCTTCGTCCATAATCAGCAGATCCGGGCTGAACATCAGGCTCAGGACGATGGAAAGCCGCTGCATCATGCCGCCGGACAGCTCATGGGGATACAGCGTGTAGACCCGCTCGGGAAGATTGACCAGCTCGAAAAGCTCCAGGGCCCGGGCGCGAATCTCCGCCTTCGATGCGCGGGGCTGATGCGTGCGGTAGATGTCCTCAAACTGACTGCCGATCCGGTGCACCGGGCTCAGGCTGTTCATGGACTTCTGGAACACAATGGCGATGCGCTTCCACAGCAGGCGCTTGAAGTCGTCATCAGACAGCTTCCGCAGATCCTGGCCGTCAAAGAGAACGCTTCCCGAGATGTCCGTATAGCGGGGATCCAGCTGGCGCAGCATGGCCATGACGATGGTGGATTTGCCGGAGCCGCTTTCCCCGATGATGCCCAGCGTATCGCCGCGCTCAATGCCGAAGGAAACGTGATCGACGGCCTTACAGCGCTTTTCGCCTGAACGATAGGTGACGCAGAGATCCTGTAATTCCAGCAGCAACTCGTTTCCCTCCTTTACAGCTTTTTCATGCGCGGACTCAGCGCGTAGTTGAGACCGTCGCCAATCATGTAGAAGATCACCACGATCAGCATGATCGACAGGCCCGGCAGCGTGGAAATCCACCAGCCCGTCTGCAGGTAGGCTTTGCCGTCATAGACCATCTGACCCCAGCTGACAATGTTCGGGTCGCCCAGGCCGAGGAAGGAAAGGCTGGCCTCGGTGAGGATGGCCTTTGCCACGCCCATGGTGGTATTGGCAATGACGGGGAACAGGCCGTTGGGGATGATGTACTTGAACAGGATGCGAAGCCGGCTTTCACCCATGACGACGGCGCTCTTGATGAAGGTGCGCTCCTTCAGGCTCATGGCCTGCACGCGCATCATGCGGGCGTTGGAGGGCCAGGAGGTCAGGCCGATGACCAGCATGACGTTGAACATGCTGCTGCCGAACACGGAGACGATAATCAGGATCAGGAAGAAGGACGGGATCATCAGGAAAATGTTGATGATCTCGGACACAACCTTGTCCAGCTTGCCGCCATAATAACCGGCGAAGGCGCCCAGCAGGGTGCCGATCAGGCCGGAAATCAGGGCGGAAACGATGCCGATGGCCAGGCTGGCGCGGCTTCCGTGGAGGATCATGCTCAGAACGTCGCAGCCCATCTGGTTGGTGCCCAGGGGATGGGATTCGCTTCCCGGCGGCACCAGCAAATCCTCACCGAGGAAGTAGGGATCATAGGGGGAGAGGACGCCGGCCAGAAGGGCGACGATCACCACGCCCAGAAAAAGGAGGAGACCGGCCTGCAGCTGCCTGCTGGCAGACCACAGGGACCGAAGCCGCCTGGCGATTTTACGCAGTTTTTTTCCCATTGCTGTTGCCTCCTGTCAGGTATAACGGATGCGAGGATCCATCCAGGCATACACCAGATCCACCAGGATCATCACACCCGCCACCGTAAGGGCGAGTATCAGATAAATGCCCATCAGCACATTGTAATCGCGTACCATGATGGCGCGATACATCATGGAGCCTATGCCGGGCCATGAGAAGACAATTTCAACCAGCGTAGAGCCGGAAACAACATAAGCCAGGTTGATGCCGAAGACGGTAAGAACCGGCAGAATGGCGTTTTTTAGAATGTATTTGCGAAAAATTTTCTTTTCGCTCATGCCCGTCACACGGAAGGTCATGATGTAATCGTCCGCCATCACCTGCATCACCGAGGTCTTGGTAATGCGGAAATAGCTGGGGATCTGAATCGCGATCAGCGCGCCGCAGGGCAGAATCATATGCTGTGCGACATCCAGCACATAGGCGAAGCCCTTATAGCCCGCGCGCAGGTTATACATGCCCTGGGTGGGCAGCCAGCGCAGCGTGGAGGCAAACAGCAGAATGCCCATCATGCCCACCCAGAAGGAGGGCATGGAGTTGAACAGATAGGCAATGCTGGAAAAAATCTTATCCAGCAGCCCGCCATGGTTTTTGCCCGCGTACAGGCCAAGCCAGCAGCCCAGCAGCACCGCCAGGATGGCGCTTGTGCCGGAGAGCAGCAGGGAATTGCCGATGCGCTCCGCGATGAGCATGCTGACAGGCTGCGAATAGGCAAAGGACTTGCCCAAATCGCCATGAAAAAGGTTGGAGATGTATTTCAGCAGCCGGATGTGAAAAGGCTGATCCAGGCCGAATTCGAGGGTTAGCGCTTCGACGGTTTCTTCCGTCAGGGTATCGGCCCCGGCCAGAATTCGCACGGGATCGCCCGGTGCCATGTTGATAATCAGAAAATTCAGGATAATGACCACGAATACAATAAAAAAGGCCGTGACCATCTTTTTTGCTATGTACCGCCTCATCCGGCCAGCCTCCTCGTGCCATAATGAAGGTCAGAAAGGCGCCAAGAGGATATGGCGCCTTTCTGATGAGAACCGATGCTTAGTCAATCACGACCCTGGCGTAGCTGTTATCGCTGACATCAGGCGTCTTATCAATGTAGGGAATGCCGGAAATGTTGGAGCGGCAGATGTAGTAGGTCGTCATTTCCACCACGGGGATGATGGGCAGCTCTTCCGCTTCGATTTCCTGGATGCGGCGGTAGCACTCGCCGCGCTCCTCGTCCTTGGTGAGGGAGCGGGCCTTGAGGATCAGCTCATCCACCTCGGCGTTGGAGTAGTGGGAATAGTTCGCCATGCCGCCGGTCGTGATGCGCTTGTACATGGCGTCCGGGTCGGGACCCTGGTAGCCGTTGAGCATGGCCATATCGAAATCGCCGTTGGCGACGCGCTCATTCCACGCGGCGCTTTCCAGCACGGTCAGCTTGAGGTTGATGCCGGCTTCCTTCAGGTTGGACTGCATCACCTTGCCGCAGTCGGCGTAGGAGCCGCCGGTGAAGGTCAGCAGTTCAAGCTCGAGGTAATAGCCGTTGCTGTCGGCGGTGTAGCCGGCCTGCTCCAGCAGCTCGCGGGCCTTGGCCACATCGCGCTCGCCGATGTCGGCATCCGCGTTGTAGGCCCAGTCGCAATAGGGCGGATAGAAGCCATAAGCGGGCGGCATGAGGCCGTTGGTGCCCTTGCGGGAGATCTCCTCACGGTCGATGGAAAGCGCGACGGCCTTGCGGACCTCCCACACCATCTTCTCGCTCTCCATGTTCATGGCGATCTGATAGCGGCGGGCGGCGCTGGAATAGCCCAGCTTGTACTGAGGATCCTGCAGCAGCGCCGACACCTGAGAGCTGGGCACGGGCTTGAGCATGTCGATCTCGCCGTTGAAGAAGGCCTGCAGGGCGGTGTCGGCGTCAGGGATGACCTGGAAGATCAGCCGCTCGACGTCGGAAGCGCCCATGTGATAATCGGGGTTCTTCTCCAGCACGATGCTCACGCCGCGGTCATAGCTGACGAACTTGTAAGCGCCGGTGCCGACAGGATTCGTGGTGGCCGCTTCGCAGGTCTTCCAGTCCTCGACGCCCTCGTAGAGGTGCTTGGGCAGGATGAAGTTGCCGTACCACGCCAGGTCGCCCAGGATGGGGGAGTTCGGCGAGTTGAGAACCATGACGAAGGTGTTCTCGTCCGGGCAGCTCATCTCAGCGACAGAGGTGTTCAGCTGCTGGGAGATCACGCCGCCCTTTTCCATGATGGCGCGGTAGGTGAATTCCACGTCCGCGGAGGTGAAGGGCTCGCCGTCATGCCACTTGACGCCCTTGCGCAGGTTAAACGTATAGGTCAGGTTGTCGTCGGAAATGGTGTAGGTTTCGCACAGGTTCGGCACGATTTCGTTGTTCCAGTTCAGCTGGAACAGGCCGTCGTACATATTCTGGAAGACGGGCCAGCCGTGGTCGTCCGCCTGAGCGACGGGGTTGAAGCTCTTGGGGTCCTCCGTCATGGCGACGATAAAGGTTTCATTGTCATCGTCCGCCAGCGCCACAGGCATCATGAGCGTCGCGAGGAAGCTCAGGCACAGCAGCAGGGAGATCAGTTTCTTGCTCATCGGGATCATCCTTTCTTGCGAAATGGTGTTTATCTATGTAGCCTCACGAGTGTGAGGACACATATTCGGCAGTCAGCAGGCCGCAGACGACCTGGACGGTGACCAGGTTGCGCACCGGCGTGATTTGGTAGTGCATGTTCTCCTCCAGGTAGGCGCACTCGCTGTCCAGCAGGGCTTCCACCTCCGCGAGGCTCTTCTTCAGGCGCTGCACCTCGTCGGGGGTGAAGCCGCGCTGCTCGGCGCGCTCGATTTCAAAGGCGATGCCGCGCATGAGCAGGCACAAATTGGTGCAGCGGAAGTAGCGCATGACGTAGAGATTGTCGAACATCTGCGCCTGCGTGGCCTTGCCGGCGCATTGGGGAGACTTCGCCCAGGCGCGCTGCGCGTCGATGCTGTCCGAGCCGCCCAGCTTTTCGTCCAGCGCCCGGCGGAAGAAGTTGTCCTCGGGGCTGAGCAGCTCCATGACGGGGGCGTAGGCAGCGCGGGTCTTCGCGTCGAGCCTTTCCTTGATGTCGCAGCTTTCCAGAATGACATCGCTGCGGTCGCGGTCGGTCAGCGAGGTGTCGTCAATCTTATTGGAATAGAAGTACGGCAGCTCGCACACGAACGTCGTCGTATGCTCCCGGCCGTCCCGGTTGGCATATTCGTCGCTGCTGGTGCCATAGTCGTGCTTGGCCGAAGGATCCTTGCCGGTGAAGCGCTCGGTATAATCGTAGGAATCCTTGGTCTTCAGCATTTTGAAGACGGCCGGCGCGAAGGAGACGGCATAGGGTACCTCGGCTTCGCCCAGCTTCAGCGGCACACCCATCTTTTTGGTGATGTCGTAGAACTTTGGGTAAAGCTCGGGCAGATCCTTCGTGATGTACCAGTAGGTGCCGCCGAAGCCGAGATTGTGCAGGGAGAACATGAACTCAGGATGCAGGGTATCAATCAGGTTCATGAGCACTTGGGTTTCCGGGATGGGGCTGTTGAAGGAAATTTTCTTGTATTCCACCGGGAACGTCCACTCCACCTGATCGCGGAAGGCGGGCCGGAAATAGTTGTGCATGTAATTGGTGATGCCAAAGGGCCCTTTGAACCAGCCTTCGTTCATCCGCGTGCTGTCGATGTCGATGCACTTGATGAAATACCAGGTGTAGTCAAGCTCCTTTTCCAGCGCTTCGTTGGACGCCAGCTCCCTCGTGAGGAAGTCCACCGTCAGGGAGCCGATGGGCTCGTTCGGATGAGGGCAGGCAAAGACCAGCGCGTTCTTGCTGCCATGGCCGATTTGGATCAGCTGGATGGGAGCGCCCTTCCGGGAATGACCCACGCAGCGAACCTGAACGCGATCCGGGAAATCCTTGGCCAATTGAGCGGTGCTGGCGTCCAGTTCGTCAATGGTTAAAAAGCAGGAATAATCGGGAATCCGCTTGATGATTTCATCAAGATTCATGCCATCTCCACCTTTCTGCTCCGTGCCCTGATATTTGCCTGAAGCCTGATTTCCAGAGCCGGCGAGTGCGTATAGATTTGAACAACAAAAGTATATAGCAAAATAAGAAGATAATCAATAGAGAATTATATTTATAATGTTTTTTTGCATATAATTCGTGGCAAAACGCCATTATTTCAGGAAAGTAATTGTAATATTATGCAATTTTGCTTCTGTATGCAGGATTTGCTTTCGGAAGTGCATTTTTCTCTGCCGCCGGGATTCTGCGTCAAAACGCGCCCTGCGGCAGGGTACAGCGTTTGCCGCGGCTCCCGTTTCCCCCGTGATTCAGGGCCCGTCATCCGATCAGCCCCTTTGCTGTTCTTTTCGGATTCAGGCGGTTAGGCCGTGCGCATGAGAAGCGATGGCGATCCTGCTGTGTGAACCGGCCCGATTATTTTCTGCCCCGCTGATGCTCAAACACCGGCCCGACCTCCAAAGCATAGTCAACCATAAAGCTCAAAAACTCGCTGACCGGCGGACACCACAGCAGACGATACCCCGCGACCCGGCGCATGGCCTCGGCGTCGTTGTCCCAGGCGCGGCGGATCAGCGTGCGCAGGTTCCGCTCGATGGTGCGCTCGTCGCAGCCGAAAAACGCCGCCGTCGGGGTGAAAAGATACTTCTTCATGTTGCACAGCCGCGAGGAATCCTCCATGGCCAGCCGAAGGACATGGCAGGTCAGCTCATACTCCTTGTAGTAGCGGCCAACACCCAGGGTGTGCAGAATACTTTCTACTTGTTTCATCATGAAATCCTCCTTCTTTTGTCCGTTGCTTCGTTTCTTTCCAAGTATAGCAAAAGGGCTGAAAGAATTGGATTCCTCATGCCATATAGAAGATTCCTGCAAGGAAATCATGGTTATAGGAATTTATCATGCAGCGCTTGCCGTCGGCGAACCAAAAAAGCTGCCTTCGCGGCACGTCCGCTGCGGCGAATGAGGCTGCTCATCGGAAACGCCCGGGGGAAAGCAGTGAAAACCTTGCGCTGCCCCATGACAAAAGTCAGACCGTAAGCGTTGACAGGCATGACGGCAGCAACGCAAAAAAACCGGGAACCCCTGATCTCTCAAGGATTCCCGGTGCTGTGGAGCATACCGGATTCGAACCGGTGACCTCTACAATGCGAATGTAGCGCGCTACCAACTGTGCTAATGCCCCATATCCAATTTGGCAGACAGTCGATCTGTCAACCACGGATGATAGTATAGCACAATTATGGGGCTGACGCAAGAGAAAAATTCCACTCGCGGGAAATAATTTTGTCATTCTCCAGTGCATCTTGGACAGAGCGGATGAAAAAATGAGCCAGTTATCGTTGACTAGCGATACCAACAAAAACGGAAGAAGCTCAGGCCTCATGAACAGCATTACACAAGGTGTATGTTGTAAAGGGTGTTAGTGACAGTGCCCGAATACAACATGACTGCGGCTCATTTGTGGCGAATGAAGTGCGGTTATGGGAAAGGAGATTTGGTCAGCTTTTCGGTTTTGCCGCACGACACGCAAAGGAGGACGCAGTATGAGTTTTATAAGACAGTTTGACAGCGACATCAATCCTAAGATTCTGGATGTATCCAAGTACAACCTCGGCAGATATGGCCGCAGAAGGCTGCTATACCTGAAGGAACATCATCCGGACGTCTACACCACCATGATCTTTCAGGGAACGCTTGGCAGGCATCTTGAGGAGATCAATGAAGAGTGCTGCGTACGCATCTATGATGTGACGGAGCAGCTGGCGCGGCAGGAAGGAGTGGATGAAGCGCTCAAGGAGCGCAACCAGCTTTTGTGGATTCAAAAGATGAATAATTTATGCCGGCAGGCGGAGGAGATCGTCATGAAGGATGTGCTGTATTCGCTGTAAAGTTTCGGGCGCTGCCGTTCCTCGCGGAGGGCGGCGTCCGTTAATTATCTTCGCCGGACTTTGCCAGATTCCTGCATTTGGGGCTGCAATAGATACTGTCCTTGCGCTTGGCAAAGAAGGGTTTCATGCAGTGCCTGCACAGGTGCAGCGGCTTGGATTCGTCCGTCAGAGCAAAGGCGAGCATCATCTGATGCCCAACAGCAGCGAATGGAAATCCCAGACCAATACCGGCCGGTCGCGGAGTTCAATATGATAGGACGGCGCGTTGCTGTCGAAGGAAGTCATGGCTTTGTGATAAACGCCGGTCTGCGCATCTTCAAGGGAATCCCTGTCTTCGTAGTACAGGAAGGTGGTCAATGCCATGAACGCCCAATCCTTGAAAAGAGCATACAGCCAGTCGTAACGCTCGGCGTAGTTTTTCTGGAAGCCCATGAGCTGGGATTGCGACACGTTGTCTAACGTGAGCGCCAGCGCCATCATCTGCCTGTCGGTGATTTCCCACGAGGATTCTTCGCCCTTTTTCTTGAATGCCGGCTTTTCAAAGGGAAAGAAGTATGCGAGATAATCTTCCGTGGACAGGCTTTCGGCACGGATGTAACGGTTCTTGGGCAGATACACTGCTTCATATTCAATAAACTTCGGCGTAGTGGGCAGCGCGGTCATCATACCGACAAGGCCGTATTTGCAGACGAAATCCATGATGGCAACTTTAGCTTCCTCTGTGTCCTTCTTCATGCAGACCATGCCGGTAGAGATTGCGTCCAGAATTAATTCATCGGGATTTTTCAGTGGATCGTAGATTTTCAGCTTTGCATCGTCTGTCGGAGATACGTACAAAACGCCGACCTTGTCTGTTTTCCACTCGTATGCGCTGTAACGTATCCACGTGGACGAAGAATGTTCAAAGGGATTGTTCATTTCGTTCCCTCCTTGCCCTCGCAGGATTTCAGAAATTCGGTCTGGAAGTGCGTAAGAGCGATTCCAGCGCTCTTGCGCCGGTGTAACTCCTGCCGGAATTTCTTTTGGATTTTATTGACAATGGTGGTTCTGACCTTGCGAATGTTTCTGTCGGATTGTCCCTGCATCTCCGCAGTCCGCTGGCAGCCGTACTGCCTGACGGCAAGGAAAAACAGGAGCAGCTTGTGAACGTCCTTGAGATCGAAGATAGCCTTTGCAAGCGCATCGTCAGTCACAAGCTCATGCATCAGGAAGGGACAGTCGAAGATCACGTCCAGTAATTCGCCCCGCTGAAGCTGGCGCACATCGAACTGCATAAGCCACCGAGGAAAGATCATTCCGTTCCGCGCTGAAATGCCGTTTACGGGAACCTCTGCGCATCGGATTTCATGGTAGCGCTCGCGGCGTTCACGGTTATCGTCTAGCTCGTCCCACATGGCGACCAGCTTCTCAAAATCCGTTTGCGTCCGGGCAGCTTCCTGAACGATGCGAAGGGCTTCCTGCCGCAGCTCCCGTTTCAGTTTTGTGCGTTCGGAGGACGCGTTCCATTCCCTGTCCAGTTCGTAAAGCGCACGTTGTCTCTTTTCGGCGGGCACGGAGAACCCTCCTTCCAGAAAATTTCTGTAAAAACATTATACGCCTTTCAAAACAGTTCGCAAGATGTACTTCATTTCTCCTATAAGTGAGGGGACATGCTTGACAATGAGCAAGCCGTTTCCATCATTATTTTGAAAGGCGTGATAACCGGCCTCAAGAACAGAACCACCGCTTGCTTTCACTGCCGAATCGGTTCCACCACTTATGCGGTGAAATTCCGTTTAGCGAAATGACCAACCAAACCATGCAGGATCGCATCCTGCACATGATCAAGAACGAGCTGCTGACCGAATCTCCCAAACCAACGAAGCCACCTGCCACGAATGAGCTGTCAGATCTGAAAGGAGCCAATCCATGAAGATCAGGCAGACGGCAAAGATAACTGCATTATACGAAAGACTGTCCCGCGACGACGATCTCAGCGGCGACAGCAACTCCATCATCAACCAAGAGAACATTTGTCAAGGGGGATTTCATCATAAAGATGAAATCCCCCTTGAATAAAATGGAAGCGGTATATTAGACGACATTCTCACCTAGGATTATTTTGGGCATTGTAGTTAAACAACGATTCCAACGCTTATAAAATTTCTCGATACCAAGCTTAGATACTCTTGCATGGACCTCTTCGTTTTCCAATACCCAATATAGCACATATGTTACTTTACCAATATTTCTTGTAAGGCGAATAGGTAATTCGCCCTCTTTAACTGCACTAAAATCTTTTTGTCGGTGAGTACGCTTTATGTAATGCACATCAATAACACCATCTTGTTCCAAATAAAATTCAGACACTTCTTTCATCAGTTCTTCAATTTCATCTATCTTAGTTAATTTCGCTTCATATATACATATCTCATTAAACATATCTCCCCTCCTCAAATTCTGAGTTTATGAAATTGATATGAGCAAAGTATACCACAATTGCAAGCGCCGTTCAACTCTCAATTATCGGCACTGATAGTAGCGGCAAGCAATGCGCCGGTATATACCCGGCGCAGCTTGTTGGGGGTCGACGGCCCCCAAACTCCCGGTGCATCGGCGCAGCCCCGCCCGATGCACAAGCCGCCGGTGGCGTCTGCTGGCCTGTCCATACTGGGCAGGGAGGGGACGCCCGGCGGGCCGCCCCTCGGAGAGCGCACGACTGCCGCAGGCAGTACCACCGCCCGCTTGCGGGTGGTGAGTAAGTGCGCTCTTCGAGAGGGGCCGACAAAGAGATCGGAGCGCCCAGGTCATCCCCAGACGCTCCCGCTTCGGTTCCCTCCTGCTGGTTGATCACCGCCTTTCCAGCCTGTGTCATTTTGCCACAAATGAACCATCAGCCAATGTGTATTTGGATGGTGAAACCACCCTTTACACAATACATCTCAAGAAGGCCATGCTGTAAGACTACGCCCGACAGCACGGCTTTGAGAACATCCGCCATTATACCGACGACGGCTGGTCCGGCGGCAATTTTGAACGTCCCGACTGGAAACGGCTCATTGCCGACATCGAGGCAGGAGAAATTGCAACGATATTAGTGAAGAACATGAGTCGCGTGGGCAGAGACTATCTGCAAACCGGTTTCTACACGGAGGTGTTTTTCCGCAAGCATGGCGTGCGATTCATCGCCATCGCCAATGGCGTGGACAGTGAAAACCAGTCCAGCGGCGAATTTGCGCCGTTCCTGAACATCATGAACGAATGGTATCTCAGGGATTGCAGCCGGAAGATCACCGCGTCGCTCAGAACGAAAGGAATGTCCGGCAGGCCGCTGAGCATCCATCCGATCTACGGTTACATGAAAGACTCGGAGGACAAGAATCACTGGCTGATCGACGAGGAAGCCGCCGCCGTCGTGCGCCGCATATTCCGGCTGTGCATCGAGGGCAAAGGCCCTTACGCTATCGCGGATGTGCTGCGGAAGGACAAAATCGAACGTCCTTCCGTGTATCAGGCGAAGCGCGGCATAGGCACGCACAAGACCTGCGCAGACCTGTCGGAACCCTATTTCTGGCAGGGCGTGACCGTGGCCAGCATTATCTCCAAGCCCGAATACATGGGACACACGGTCAACTTCCGCACCTACAAAGAATCCTACAAGGATAAGACTAACAAGACGAACAAGCCAGAGGACTGGCAGGTATTTGAGAACACCCACGAAGCCATCGTTGATTCGGACACATGGCATCTGGCGCAGAAACTGTGCACCGTCACCCACAGGACGGACACCCTAGGAGAGGCTAATCCGCTGACGGGGCTGGTGTTCTGCGCGGATTGCGGAGCGAGGATGTACAATCACCGTCATGCGGGCAGGACTGACAATTACCAGTGTTCCAGCTATATTAGAACCATGCGCCGCAGCAACAAGGCCTGCAAATCCCACTATATTAGCACAAAGACCTTGCAGATGCTGATTCTAGAAACCATCCAAAGCGTCAGCCGATATGCCATAGAGAATGAGGAAGCCTTCATTCAGCAGGTACGGCGGGCTTCACAGGTGCAGCACGAGCAGGTAGCGAAAGAACTGAAGCGGAAAGTCAACGCAGCAAAACGGCGCGTTTCCGAACTGGATACGCTGATCCGAAAGCTGTACGAATCCTACGCCCTTGAAAAGATTCCGGAGAAACGATACGAACTTCTTTCAGCAGGGTACGAGAAGGAACAGGCAGAACTTGAAACGCAGCTTTCGGAGCAGGAACAGAGTCTGCAAGCCTATGAAGCGGACAGTATCAACGTAGACCGTTTCATGGAACTGGCGCAGCGGTATACGGACTTCTCGAAGCTGACGCCGGTGATGATCAACGAGTTTATCGAAAAGATCATTGTCCATGCGCCGGATAAATCCAGTGGCGAAAGAGTGCAAGAGGTAGAGATTTATCTGAATTTTCTAATAAAGTTTGAGGCACCGGAGACGGAATTGACGGAGGAAGAACTGGCGGAACAGGAAAAACAGCAGAAGAAGCGTGCGGCGAACCGCAAGAGCTCATGGAAGTATGCGGAAAAGAAGCGTCAGGCAGAGCAACGACAACGGCTTCAAGAACAGAATACGGAACATATATCGGCGTGATTCGAGGGCGGTCTGTGATAGCACAGGCCGTCCTTTTCGTATGCCAATGATAATTAAAGGAGCGATATAAATGGAAGACCGAATCAAACTGGAACAGGTCAAGCACCGACTGGAAGAAGCGCAGGCGCACGATCGCCAGAAGGAACGCAGGGCCAGAACGCATCGGCTGATCCGCGAAGGCGCTGCGCTGGAACGGGTGCTGCCGCAGATCAAGGGCGTCGATATGGACGAACTGGAACTCTATCTCAAGACCAAATTACGGGAATAACCCAACGGCAGGCGGGGTGCTTCGGAATCAACCGGAGCGCCTCGTTTTTCTTCTTTCCCTGTGAAGGGCACGCTTACTAATTCCAGTTATGATCGCGGAGAACGTTGATTGAGCGTAATTCATGCAATGCCCTTTATCTGCATGACAAACTCTTTACAATTTCCGTATTTGACTCATACGCAGCAATGTTATTCTATTCTTGTCCCAAGGAACTATGGACAAAGAAAGAAGGTATGAATTGTGAAGAAGTATATTTGTGCAATTCTGGCTATGGTAATGGTTACGACCAGTGCTTTTGCTCTGGCAGAGGAGATCAACGTCATCTCCCGCGAGGACGGCAGCGGCACCCGCGGCGCGTTCATCGAACTCTTCGGTATAGAGCAGAAGAATGAAGCCGGTGAAAAAGTGGATTACACCACCGACGAGTGCGATATCACCAACTCTACTTCCGTTATGATGACCAGTGTGTCCGGCAACGATTGCGCTATCGGCTACATTTCCCTGGGTTCCCTGAATGACAGCGTAAAGGCCCTGGCGATTGACGGCGCGGAAGTTTCCGTTGAAAACATCAAGGCTGGAACCTACAATGTTGCCCGTCCCTTCAACATCGCAACGCTGAGTGAAACCAGCGAAGTCGCACAGGATTTCATCGCCTACATCATGAGTGCAGAAGGTCAGGCTGTGATCGAAGCCAACGGATACATCGCCGTTGCTGAAAATGCCGAAGCCTTTGCAGGCGGCAAGACTGCAGGCAAGATCGTGGTTGCGGGTTCCTCCTCCGTAACGCCTGTGATGGAAAAGCTGGCCGAGGCCTACATGGCCATCAATCCCAATGCAGAAATCGAACTGCAGCAGAGCGACTCTTCCTCCGGCATGACCTCTTCCTTGGACGGTGTATGCGATATCGGCATGGCCTCCCGTGCACTGAAGGATTCTGAGCTGGAAGCAGGTCTTATCCCTATGACCATCGCCATGGATGGCATCGCCGTAATCGTAAGCAATGATAATCCCGTGGAAGGTCTAACCAGCGATCAGGTTCGCGCAATCTACATGGGTGAAATCACCGACTGGAGCGAAGTTGAATGAGAAAATCCATTCATCCGGCTGGGGTAAGTCCCCAGCCGCTTTTGAGTAGACTGGCTTTTAAGGAAGCTGCAGCGCGCTTTGTGTTCACACTGACTGCCTGCATCTCTATCCTTGCCGTCACCCTGATCTGCGTTTTTTTATTTGCCAACGGCATACCCGGCATGACGAGGATCGGTACCTGGGATTTCCTGTCCGGGCAGAAATGGAAGCCGGGCAATGAAGTATTTGGTATTCTCCCCTTCATCCTGGGTTCTATTTATGTGACTGCAGGCGCACTGATTGTGGGCGTTCCTGCAGGACTGCTGACTGCTATATTCATGTCCCGCTTTGCGTCGAAGAAGATCGTGAAATTCATGCGCCCTGCAGTACAACTGCTGGCGGGTATTCCTTCCGTTGTGTACGGTTTCTTCGGTTTGGTTGTGCTTGTGCCGCTGGTGCGTGAAATGTTCGGAGGTACGGGTTCCTCACTCCTTACGGCCTGCATACTGCTGGGCATGATGATTCTCCCCACCATCATCACCGTATCGGAATCCGCGCTTAATTCCGTGCCATCCAGTTATTATGAAGGCGCGCTGGCACTGGGTGCAAGCCATGAACGCAGTGTTTTCCATGTGGTGCTGCCTGCAGCGAAGAGCGGCGTGATGGCCGGTATTATTCTCGGTATCGGACGCGCCATCGGCGAAGCTACGGCGGTGATGATGGTTGCGGGCAACCGCACTTCCATGCCCAAGGGACTGCTGAAGGGCGTGCGCACACTGACCAGCAACATCGTTATGGAGATGGGCTACGCAGTTGATTTGCACTGGGAAGCCCTGATCGCAACCGCAGTTGTATTGTTCGTATTCATATTGATCATAAACATATTGACTTCAATTCTGAAAAGGAGGTCGCGCTAATGTCCGCCAAGATTCAGTCACGCATGTACCGCATTGCCGTGTATGCCGGAGCCTTCTTTTCCGTGACAGTGCTTCTCCTGATTGTGGGATACATCCTCATCAAGGGCATTCCGCACCTTTCCCCGGAACTGTTTGCATGGGAATACAATTCTAATAATGTATCCATGATGCCCTCCATCATCAACACCCTGCTGATGACCCTGATCTCCCTGATCATGTGCGTACCGCTGGGTATCGGCGCGGCGATTTACCTCACGGAATACGCCAAGCGCGGCAGTCGTTTGGTTAAGATCGTACGCGTGACGGCAGAAACCCTATCCGGCATTCCTTCGATCATCTACGGTCTGTTCGGTTCTCTTTTCTTCGTGGTGGCGCTGAAGATGGGACTTTCTCTCTTGTCCGGCGCACTGACGCTCTCCATCATGGTGCTGCCCACCATCATGCGCACCACTGAAGAAGCGCTGCTGGCTGTTCCGGACATCTTCCGTGAAGGAAGTTTCGGCCTTGGTGCAGGCAGGCTTCGTACTACTTTCAAAGTGATGCTGCCCAGCGCTGTTCCTGGCATCCTATCTGGTGTAACCCTTGCAGTCGGTCGCATTGTGGGCGAAACCGCCGCGTTGATCTACACCGCAGGCACGGTTGCAAAAATTCCCGACAGTCTGCTGGATTCCACCCGCACCCTCGCCGTACACATGTATACCATTTCCACTGAAGGATTATACATCAACCAGAGTTATGCCACGGCCGTTGTACTGCTGACGGTGGTGCTGAGCATCAACGCACTTTCAGCCTTCATTGCCAGGAGAATCGGAAGGAGAACCGCATGAACAAGATCGAAATTTCCAACCTCAATTTGAATTACGGTAGTTTCTATGCCCTGAAAAATATAAAAATTGATATCCACGAAAAGAAAATTACCGCCTTCATTGGGCCCAGCGGCTGCGGCAAAAGCACGCTGCTCAAATCCATCAACCGCATGAACGATCTGGTTGAGGGCTGCAAAATCGACGGTGAAATCCTGCTGGACGGTGTGGATGTTTACCATAATATGGATGCTACCCTCCTGCGCAAGCGTGTGGGCATGGTATTCCAGAAGCCCAATCCCTTTCCCATGAGCATTTATGATAACATCGCCTTCGGGCCGCGTACCCACGGCATCCGAAGCAAGGCCAAACTGGATGACATTATCGAGCGCAGCCTGCGCAACGCCGCCATCTGGGATGAACTGAAGGACAGGCTAAAGAAAGATGCGCTGGGGCTCTCTGGCGGACAGCAGCAGAGACTGTGCATTGCACGCGCGCTGGCTGTGGAACCGGAAGTGCTGCTGATGGACGAACCCACTTCCGCCCTGGATCCCATTTCCACCAGCAAGATTGAAGATCTTGCCCTGCAACTCAAGCAGGATTACACCATTGTCATGGTCACCCACAACATGCAGCAGGCGGCGCGCATTTCTGACAGAACCGCATTCTTCCTGCTGGGTGAAGTGATTGAATATGATGAAACCCAGAAACTGTTCTCCATCCCCCAGGATAAGAGAACCGAGGATTACATTACAGGGAGGTTCGGCTAATGAGAAATCGTTTTGATGAACAATTGATGCTGTTGAATAATCATCTGCTGGAAATGGGTGCATTGATTGAAAGCTCCATCGACAATGCAACTCAGGCTTTGATCGATCAGGATGTGGAAGCTGCAAAAGCCGCCATCGGCGCCGATCAGGAGGTTGACCAAAAGGAAAGGGAAATCGAATCCCTGTGTTTAAAACTACTTTTACAGCAGCAGCCCGTAGCAAAGGACTTGCGTTTGATCTCCGCAGCGCTTAAAATGATAACGGATATGGAGCGCATCGGCGATCAGGCAGTGGATATCTCCGGTATTGTAAATTACATTGCTGGCGAACCCTACATCAAGGAACTTGTACACCTTCCCCAGATGGGAAAATATGCCATCGCCATGGTGCGCGGCAGTCTGGACGCCTATATGAAAAAGGATCTGGATCTTGCCCGTAAGATCATGGGCATGGATGACGCTATCGACAATCTGTTTGATGTGGTCAAAAATGAGTTGATCGATCATATCCGCAGCGATGCGTCCTCCGGATCCCAAGCCATCGACCTTTTGATGATCGCCAAGTATTATGAACGCATCGGCGACCATGCACAGAACATTGCCGAGTGGGTAGAATATGCTCTGACTGGCAAACACAAAGGAGTTTTTCTCACATGATCTATTATGTTGAAGATGATGACAGCATCCGCGAACTGGTGGTCTATACGCTGAATCAGATGGGTATGGAAACTCAGGGTTTCACCTGCGGAGATGAATTCTGGTCTGCAATGGAAAAGAAGTTGCCGGAACTGATCCTGCTGGATGTGATGCTGCCCGGAGAAGACGGTCTGCACATCCTGCAAAGGCTGCATGATGATCAAAAAACCACGAATATTCCCGTGGTAATGGTTACCGCAAAAGGTACGGAATTTGACAAAGTGAAGGGTCTTGATCTAGGCGCAGATGATTACATCGTAAAGCCCTTCGGCATGGCGGAATTGATCGCTCGTGTGCGTGCCCGTCTGCGCAGGATTGCTCCCAAGGGCGATGAGGATGTATTGACCATCGGAAAAATTACACTGGATCGCCGTGGACATGTTGTGCGCGTCAACAGCGAAGCCGTTGCGCTCACCCTGAAGGAATACGATCTGCTCAGCCTGCTGATGGAAAACAAGGGCATGGCCTTCAGCCGCGAACAGTTGCTGGAACGAGTTTGGGATTACGGCTATGACGGTGGCACTCGCACCGTGGATGTGCATATCCAGACCCTGCGCGCCAAGCTGGGCGAATGTAGCAGTATGATCGAAACCGTGCGCGGCATCGGCTACCGTTTCGGAGGTGAATGATATGGCCAAACGCATTTTCCGGAATGTGGTGCTGGCAGTCATTCTGTCCGTGCTGCTCACTGTGGCCATCATCGTTCCTTCCCTCTATACCGTTCACGAAAAAAGCATGAGCCGTGAATTGCATCAGGAAGCGGACTGCATCGTTCTTGCACTGGAAATCGCTGATGATGATCTGGCGTATCTTGAAAGCCTGAATATGGACAGCCGAATTACGCTTCTGGCAGCAGACGGCAATGTGCTCTATGACAGTGTAGCGGACGCTGCGCAGATGAAAAACCATGCTGCGCGTCCGGAAGTCATCCAGGCGCTCTCCAGCGGCAGCGGCGAAAGCACGCGCACATCCGATACCCTTTCGGGAACCACCATCTACCATGCCCGTCTGACCGATGACGGCTCCGTGCTGCGCATTGCAAACACACGCAGTTCCATGTTGGGTACATTTGTAAATGTGCTTCCGATGATCGTCGGCATGCTGCTGTGCTTGGTACTGCTGGCACTGCTGACTGCCAAAGGAACCGCAAAGCGCATCGTCGCCCCCATTAACAACCTGGATCTGGATAAGCCCCTTGAAAACGACGCTTATGATGAACTGGCTCCGCTGCTTACCCGCATGCAGCAGCAGCACACGCAGATCCACAAGCATGTGAAGGCTCTGGAAAACGCCCGTACTGAGCTTGCCGCCATCATGGCCAACATGCGCGAGGGTATGATCCTGCTGGATGCGAAGGAAAACATTCTATCCATGAATGGCAGCGCAGGCCGTATCTTTGAGGTATCGGTTACAGAATCCATTGGGCGAAACCTGCTGTTTGTCAGCCGCGATGCAGAGCTGCATGATCTGGCAAAATCCGCACTGCGCGGTGAAGGCGGCAGCAAAACCATGCAGCGCAGCGGCAGACACTACCGCATCTATGTAAGTCCCGTTTCTCAGAACGATCAGATATGCGGCGTGGTTCTGCTGTTGCTGGATATCACTGAGCGCTTTGCCGTAGAGGAAAGCCGTCGCGAATTCACCGCCAATGTTTCCCATGAGCTGAAAACGCCTCTGACTTCCATCTCCGGCTTTGCGGAAATCATCCGCGACGGTATCGCCCAGCCCCAGGATATCCAGCATTTTGCCGGTATGATCTGCAAGGAAGCCTCCCGCTTGATCGCGCTGGTCAATGATATTTTGGAGCTTTCCCAACTGGACGAAAGGCAGAACCTCGGCCAGATGGAATGCATATCCTTGAAGCCTATGATACAGGGCCTTGTAAATGATTTTTCCATTGCAGCAGAAAAGAAAAACCTGACGCTTTCGCTGTCAGGTGATGACGGAGAAATCAAGGGGTATCAGCTGTTGTTGCGGGAGATGTTCTTCAATCTGATTGACAATGCCATCAAGTATACGCCCGAAGGTGGCAAGATCAATGTAACGATTGAGAATAGCGGAAACCATATGGTATGCAAGGTTTCCGATAATGGCATCGGCATCCCGAAGGAACATCAGCCGCATATTTTCGAACGCTTCTACCGCGTAGATAAGAGCCATTCCCGGCAGACAGGCGGAACGGGTTTGGGGCTGGCAATCGTGAAGCATGTTGCTCAGATTCACAATACGGAAGTAAAACTCCGTAGCAGAAATGGAGAAGGTACTACTGTCACAATCGAATTTCCAAACTAAAAGAACCAGCCTGAAAGAAATGTACTTTCAGGCTGGTGTTCTAGTATAAGGAGTATTGGAATTTAAATTTGAAAAACACTCTTGACAAATCGTATCACAGGATATGAAATGCCGACACGCTCTGATGAAGCACGCCGAAAAGCATGAAGGCCTGTCTCCCATTGCTTCATCTGCTTTTGATCGGGTAGAATTCCTTCAGCAGATTCACATAGTCCGGCAGCTTTTCAAGGGAGGGCTGCGAAAATTCAAAGACGCTCCCGCTGCACTTTTCGATGGATCGGCCATCCACCACATAGGTCTTTCTCATGCGGCAATTTGCTTTTTTCGGTTCGCAGCTGCACCTTCCCTGATCGTTGGTGAAGACCTCTTTAATGTGCGCAGGCGCTTGTTCGATGTAGGCGCGATGCTTGTCAACGTTGCTGAGGAACAGCCGCAAAGCAATGCTGTTTTCCCGAAGATAAATTCTTGCGGCCACCTTTTTCGCTTTCACCCCGGTTTTTGAATAAACGATCATGAATTGCCCCCAGCAGTAACCATCGCCAATGAATCCGCCGAAATCATAGCCCAACTGCTGGATTCCCTGGTCAAAGCCAATGATAAACGCCTTATCGGCGGCAGCCATTGATGAGAAGCGTTCCTCAGACAATCGCTCTTCCATCCGCAGGGGACGTGATGCCTGGCAGTACGCTGCCGCGGCCTCCTTCAGCGTTTTTCCGGCCTGTGTATTCAACCAGCTCTGAAATACCCAGCCCGATAAATCCTGACCCGTTTTTTCCTGAAAGTAAGCTCGATATTCAGCCATAGGGATTGATTTGCCGATGGAAATAATGGTATCCTCCGCAAAAACGGTTTTTTTCATGAGCATGCCTCCAAAGCCGATATTTGCGCTCTCTGACCGCAGGATAGCACAGGAAGGGCCGAAAAGCAAGCGCCGCCTTATCATACGTTCATATCGGCGCATGCGGCAGAAGCCGCGTTTTTTATTTTCCCCTTTCGCCGCTTTGTTCACAGTCAGTTAAAATAGCGGTGCTATACTCGCTTTGTAAAAAGAAAAGGACAGCTTGCGGAGGCCTTATGAGTTATATTTCCTTTGACCAGGTGTGCAAGGATTATCCCACGGGCGATACGGTGGTGCATGCCGCGGATCATGTCTGTTTTGATATTGGGCAGGGGGAGTTCTGCGTTGTGCTGGGGCCCAGCGGCGCGGGCAAGACCACGGTGCTGAACCTGCTGGGCGGTATGGACAAGGCCACCAGCGGCACCATCACCGTGGGCGGCAAGGTTATCACGGGTCTGCGGGGCAAGCAGCTGACGGAGTACCGCCGTCTGGACGTGGGCTTTGTCTTCCAGTTTTATAACCTGATGCCCAACCTCACCGCCCTGGAAAACGTGGAGCTGGCCCAGCAGGTATGCCCCAATGCCCTGGATCCCCGGGAGGTGATGGCCCAGGTGGGGCTGGAGCACCGGATGAACAACTTCCCTGCCCAGCTGTCCGGCGGCGAGCAGCAGCGGGTGTCCATCGCCCGGGCCCTGTGCAAAAATCCCGCCCTGCTCCTGTGCGACGAGCCCACCGGCGCGCTGGACAGCAAGACCGGCGCTCAGGTGCTGGAGCTGCTCACCCGCCTGTGCCGGGATTATAACACCACGGTGGTCGTCATCACCCACAACGCCAGCATCGCGCCCCTGGGCAATCGGGTCATCCGCATGAGGAACGGCGCCGTCAGCGAAATGACCCTGAACGAGCATCCTGCCCGGGTGGAGGACATCACATGGTAGTGCGCATGGAGCCGCGCCGTCCCCCGAAGCGCCGGCGGGGGACGCTGACCAAGAAGCTGTTCCGGGACATGCGCCGCAGCGCGATGCAGTTCCTGGCGATGTTTTTCCTGTGCGCCCTGGGGGCGTGGGTGTTCAGCGGCCTGGACGCCAACTGGCGTCTGCTGGAAAAATCCACCGAGACATACTTTGACGAGTACAACCTGGCGGACTTCTGGGTGAAGGGCGCGGGATTTTCCAAGCAGGATCTGACCCGGCTGAAGGCCATCGACGGGGTGAAGGCCCTGCTGCCCCGCTCTTCCCTGGAATTGGACGCGCCTGACCTGCCCGGCGGCGTCACCCTGGAGGTGAACGCCTACCAGGGGGAAATGACCATCAACATCCCCCTGATCCGGGAGGGCGCGGCGCTGTCGCCCGCCGACCTGCGGGGCTGCCTAATGGAGGAACAGTTTGCCCAGCGCCACGGCCTGAATGTGGGCGACACGGTGACGGTGGAGGTGGGCGGTCAGCGCAAGACCTTCACCATTCGCGGCATCGTCCTGTCCCCTGAATATATCCTCACCACCAGGGACGTGACCCCTGACCCGGCCCATTACGGCTTTATGCTGGTGTCCAGCCGCGCCATGCCCGAGCTTCCCTTCAACGATGTGCTCATCGACCTGGAGGAGGGCGCGGACGCCGCCGCGGTGGAGGCCGCCATCCGCGAAGCCGTGCCCAGCGCGCTGACCATCACCCAGGCCGCCCACGGCCCCACGGTCAGCGCCCGGAACTACATCAGCATGTTCCGAAGCCTCAGCTATCTTTTCCCGGTGCTGGTGTTCGCCGTCGCCGCGATGATCGTGGTCTCCACCCTCTCCCGCATGATGGAGAACCAGCGCGTGCAGATCGGCACCCTGAAGGCCCTGGGCTTCCGGGATGGGCAGATTCGCGCCCACTACCTGTGTTACGCCCTGGTGCCCTCCCTCACCGGTGCGCTGATCGGCACGGTGACGGGGCAGTACACCCTGCCGGACGTGGTGTGGCCCATGGTCTGCACCAACCTGCGCTATCCCTGGCAGCTGCGGGCGCCCATATCGCCTCTCACCTGGGGCATCACGGCGCTGCTGGTCATCCTGTGCGTGCTCATCTGCCTGCGCACCTACAACCGGGCCGCCCGGGAAACCACCGCCAGCCTGCTCCGGCCAAAGCCCCCGAAGTCCGGCGTGCGCATCCTCCTGGAGCGCGTGGGCTTCCTGTGGCGACGCTTCTCCTTCAACACCAAGATGATTATCCGCAACCTCCTGCGAAACAAGGGCCGCACCTTCCTGACCATTGTGGGCGTCTTCTGCTGCAACATGCTGATTATCTGCACCTTCGGCCTGCAGGAGTCCATCGGCCACTTCATCGGCCAGTACTACGGCGGCACCCTGCGCTATGAGCTTCGGGCGGATCTGGAGCAGGGCCAGGGCAACACGGTGGAAGGCTACCGGGCCCGCCTGACCGCCGGACACATCGACGGCATCATGGAGCAGAGCGTCAGCCTGCGCTCCGCCCTCAAGAGCCGCACCGTGCTGCTGACCGTCCTGGAGGAGGATCAGTCCTCCATCTACCTGGGCGAGGATCAGATCCTGATGGCCCTGCCCACGGAGGGCGTCGTGCTCAGCCGCAAGCTGGGCGCCATCATGGGCGTATCCCTGGGGGACACGGTGGAGGTCTGGCTTACCGGGGACACCGAGCCCCTGCATCTGACCGTCGCCGCCTTCGCGGATACCAACATCGGCCAGAACGCCTACATGAGCAAGGCCGCCTGGGAAAGCTGCCGCAAGGGCGATTTCCGGGTGACGGCGCTGCTGGTCAAGGAGCCGGACGCCCTCACCCTTCAGCACCTGACGGAAATGGACGAGGTCAGCACCATCAAGTACCCCGAACAGCAGTATGAGCAGACCATGCGCATCATGGATTCCACCGCCCTGGCCTTCACCATTCTCAGCCTGGCGGCGCTGTTCCTGGCCTTTATCATCAACTACAACATGGGCCTGCTCAGCTTCACCGAGCGTACCCGGGACTATGCCACCCTCAAGGTGCTGGGCTACCACCAAAAGGAGATCCGCCGGCTGATGCTGCGGGAAAACAATTATGTGACCCTGCTGGGCCTGGCCCTGGGCGCGTACCCGGGCGTGCTGCTGACCCAGATCATCATGAAGATGTGCGAATATGAATCCATGGTCTTCGTGGCGACGGTATCGCCCCTGGCCATCCTGGGGGCCAGCGCCATCACCTATGCCTTCTCCTTCCTGATCGAGGGGCTGCTGATCCGCAAGGTGCGCTCCATCGACATGGTGGAAGCCCTCAAGAGCGTCGAATAAGCGAAAGGACTGATCCTGATGAAGAAGCTGATTGCTGTTTTCCTGCTGCTGACCCTGCTGAGCACCACGGCCCTGGCGGAGGGCGACTGGTCCGGCTACGCCATCGCCAACGGCAACGTGGCGGCGGTGGAGCATGTGGATGTCACCGCGCCCTTTTCCGGCACGCTCCTGCCCTTCACCCTGGAGGCCGGAGATCGGGTGGCGGCGGACGAAACCCTGCTGGAAATGCTGACCACCACCCTTTACGCGCCGGAGGACGGCGTGCTGGAGGCCGTTTTCGCCGCTGACGGCGACGATGCCTCCGCCGTCATGAGCCGCTACGGCGCCCTGGCCGCCATCACCCCCACGGCAGCCCAGCGCATCCACGCCAGCACCGCCGGAGCCTATGACGACGAGGACAACCGCACCATCCGTATGGGCGAAACCCTGTATTTCCGTTCCGCCAAGGAGGACAAGACGGAGGGCTTCGGTCGTGTTATCGCGGTGGAGGGCAAGAATTACGTTGTGGAGATTCAGGACGGCGTCTTTGACGCGGACGAAAGCCTGACCCTGTACCGTTCCGACGCCTACAAGGCCAAGGAAAAGGTGGGCAAGGGCGTGGTGACCCGGCGCGACCCCGTGCTGATTCAGGGCCAGGGCCGGGTGGCGGAATGGCTGGTACAGCCCGGCACAGCCGTCGCCGCCGGGCAGCCGCTTTTGACCCTCGTGGCTGCCGACGCGGACGCCGGGGCCTCTCCCAGGATCGCCGCTCCTGCCGACGGCGTGGCGGTCAGCGTGGCCGTCTCCCCCGGTCAGCAGGTGTGGAAGGGACAGCTTCTGGCCCGCATCGACCTCACCGACGCCCTGGAGGTCGTGGCGGAGGTGGACGAGGTGGACCTGAACGGTTTGAAGGTCGGCGACAGCCTGCCCATCACCCTCGACATGGATGCCGATACCGTCATCAACGGCACGGTGACGGAGATTTCCGCCCTGGGCGTCACCCGGCAGAACGCCGCCTATTATACCGTACACATCAGCCTGTCTGCCGAGGCTCCCCTGGGCGCCAGCGCGTCCGTTTATCTGAAGAAGAACTGAACCCGGGGAGGCGTCGGAGGGGCCGCAGCCCCTTCGACTTCCAATCAAAAGCTGGCGAGTCCCTTCGGGACGGTTAAACGGGGCGAAGCCCCTGTGCGTCTGTTTTTGTGCTTTTTCGCAAGAAAAAGCTTCCTTACACGGACGAACGGCCGGGAGAACGGCAATGCTGTTCGACCAGTGAGGACGTGCAACATTCGTCCAAGTGGCTATGCCACTTGGACGAAAGGTCTTGCCAAGCAAGGCGAACCGTGCTATAATCCTCCCATACACCAAAGGCTGTGACGGAGGACAACGCCGGAGGTACGATCGGTCTCAGAGAGGGGCGCGCATGCTGGAAGCGCTCTGGCGGATCGTCCGGAAATTCCCTCCTGAGCTGCGCTGCTGAACGAACGCTGGTTCCAGTAGGCTGCGCCGGGTCGGCCCCGTGACAGGCATCGAGCGCATCGCGTTTTTTTGGCTGTGCGGAACAAGGGTGGTAACACGCGGCGATAAGCCTTCGTCCCTGCAAGGGGGGCGAGGGCTTTTTTGTACCCGCCGCAGATGAAAGGATGGATCGGTATCATGGGTATGCAGGAGAAAATCGCGCAGATTCACGAGCTGCTGGCCGGCGAGCTGGATCGGGTGGACGGTTTGCAGGCGCTGGACGCGCTGCGGGTGAAGATCGTGGGCAAGAAGGGTGAACTGACGGCCCTTCTGCGCTCCATGGGGCAGCTTGCGCCGGAGGATCGCCCCGCCGCGGGCCAGCTCATCAACGAGGCCCGGGAACGGTTCACCAGCCTGCTGGATGAAAAGCTGGCCGCCATCAAGGCCCGGGATCGGGAGGAGGCCCTCCGCCGGGAGACCATCGACGTTACCCAGCCCGCCGCCATGCCCGCCCAGGGCAGCGAGCATCCCCTGACCCTGGTGCTGGACGAGGTGGTGGACTGCTTCACCGGCATGGGCTTCGAGGTGGTGGAAGGCCCGGAGGTGGAGCTGGATCACTTCAACTTTGAGCTCCTGAACATCCCCAAGAACCACCCTGCCCGGGACGCCCAGGATACCTTCTACATTGACGACAACATTGTTCTGCGCACCCATACCAGCCCCATGCAGGCCCGCACCATGCTCAGCCGGAAGCCGCCCATCCGCATCATCTGTCCGGGGCGCGTGTACCGTGCCGACGAGGTGGACGCCTCCCACAGCCCGGTGTTCCACCAGCTGGAGGGCCTGGTGGTGGATGAGGACGTGACCATGGCGGATCTTCGCGGCACGCTGAACGCCTTTGCCGAGCGCCTGTACGGCAAGGGCATCACCACGCGCTTCCGCCCCAGCTTCTTCCCCTTCACCGAGCCCTCGGCGGAGGTCGACCTCACCTGCGTCAACTGCCACGGTAAGGGCTGCCGTGTCTGCAAGGGCACCGGCTGGATCGAGGTTCTGGGCTGCGGCATGGTCAACCCCAAGGTGCTGGAAATGTGCGGCATCGACAGCACCCGCTACGCCGGTTTCGCCTTCGGCATCGGTCTGGAGCGCATTGCCATGCAGCGCTACAGCATCCCCGATATGCGTCTTCTCTACGAGGGCGACATGCGTTTCCTCGGCCAATTCCGGTAACCAGGGGCGCTGCCCCTGGACCCCGCCAGAGGGATTTCATCCCTCTGGACTCCCCTTCCGCGATGGGGGTGTGTGCCTGCGGATGAAGGTGCGCGCGCGTGGTGGGGGCGGAGGACGGGTACGGGGGCTGCGGCCCCCAGAGCCCCCAGGGAGATGGACGGACGGGGGCTGCGGCCCCCGGAACCCCCAAGGGGACGAGATGGACGGGGGCGCGGCCCCCGGAACCCCCAGGGAGATGGATGGACGGGGGCGCGGCTCCCGGAACCCCCAGGGAGATGGATGGACGGGAGCGCGGCTCCCGGAACCCCCAGGGAACGGGGAAGATAACATATGCGATCAACTGGAATGGAGGCTGAAAGATCATGAAAATTCCCATGCAATGGATCAGCGAGTACGCGCCCATCAACGTGGACGCAGCAGCATATCAGGATCAAATGATTATGATCGGCAATGGTGTGGAGGGCTATGAGGAAGTCGGCGGCGAGGTGGAGAACGTCGTAGTCGGCCGGGTGCTGACCTGCGAGCCTCATCCCGATTCCGACCACCTGCACCTGACCACCGTGGATGTGGGCGAGGCCGAGCCGCTGCACATCGTCTGCGGCGCGCCCAACTGCCGCGCGGGCATCCTGACTCCCGTGGCGCTTGTGGGCGCGAAGCTCCCCGGCGGCGTCAAGATCAAGAAGGGCAAGGTGCGCGGTCAGGTTTCTGAGGGCATGCTTTGCTCGGCGGACGAGCTGGGCGTACCGGTGGAGCTGTATCCCTCCTGCGGCGCGGCGGGCATCCTCGAGTTTACCGAGGACTACCCCGTGGGCAGCGACGTGAAGCCCCTCCTGGGCATTGACGACACGGTAATGGATTTCGAGGTGCTGGCCAACCGGCCCGACTGCCTGAGCGTCTGGGGCATTGCCCGGGAGACCGCCGTGGCCCTGGGCACGACCTTCACCAAGCCGGAAATCGCCGTCAAGGAGTGCGGCGGCAACATCCATGATTACGTCCAGGTGGACGTGGAGGCCGCCGATCTTTGCCCCCGCTACATCGCCCGCGTCATCAGAGATGTCCGGGTGGGCCCCAGCCCCATGTGGCTGCGCAAGTATCTCCACGGCGCGGGTATGCGTTCCATCAACAACGTGGTGGACATCACCAACTTCGTCATGCTGGAGACGGGCCATCCCATGCACGCCTTCGACCTGGACATGGTGGAAGGTCGGCGCATCATCGTCCGCAAGGCGGTGGACGGCGAACACATCACCACCCTGGACGGCAAGGAGCATCCGCTGACGGCGGGTCAGCTGGCCATCTGCGACGCACGGAAGCCCTCCTGCGTGGCGGGCATCATGGGCGGCGAGGAGAGCGAGATTACCGAAAGGACCCACACCATGATGTTCGAGTGCGCCGTCTTCGACCGGGCTGCCACCCGCGTCACCAGTCGTGCCCTGGGCATCCGCACCGAATCCTCCGGCCGGTTCGAGAAGGGCGTATCTGTCAAGACCGCCATGGAGGCCATGGATCGCGCCTGTCAGCTGATTGCCGAACTGGATGCCGGCGATGTGGTCTCCGGCTGCATCGACATTTATCCCGAGCCTGCCGGGGAACAGGTTATCACCGCATCCTGCCAGCGCATCGCCAAGCGCACCGGCGTGGACATTCCCGCCGAGGACACCGAACGCATCCTGAAGGCGCTGCACTTCGGCGTCACCCGCGATGGCGACGCGATCACCGTCACCGTGCCCGACTTCCGCCAGGACGTAGACGGCGAGGCTGACCTGTCCGAGGAGGTGCTGCGGGTTTATGGCTATGGCCACATCCCCTCCACCCTGCTGCGCGGCGATACCACCCCCGGCGGCTGCTCCGAGCGAATGCGCCTGAAAAACCGGATCAGCCGCGTTCTCACCGGCATGGGCTACTACGAAATCATGAATTTCTCCTTCGTCAGCCCCAAGCAGATTGATAAGCTGGGCCTTGACGAGGACGATTCCCGCCGCAGTCTCCTGGCTATCCGCAATCCCTTGGGCGAGGATACCTCCGTCATGCGCACCACCCTGGCCCCGGATATGCTGGCAACCCTGGCTCTCAACATGAACCATGGCAATGAGGAGGCCCGGCTGTACGAGGCGGCGGCGGTGTTCGACCCGCTCCACCGCACGGCGGAAAACCTGCCCACCGAAACGCAGATGCTTACCCTGGGCCTCTATGGCAAGGACGCGGACTTCTATGCCCTGCGCGGCACGGTGGAGCGTCTGCTGCACAGCCTGGGCATTGACGCTGTGGTGGAAGCCGGCGGCGATAACTACCTGCATCCCGGCCGCAAGGCGGTGCTGAAGGCGGGCGATCAGGTGGTGTGCACCCTGGGCGAGGTTCACCCGGATGTCCGGGAGCGCTTTGAAATGCCTGCCCGTGCCTATCTGGCCGAACTGAACCTAACCCTCCTGGCCGAGCTGGTGAAGCCCATGGGCGCTGTGAAGCCCATGCCCCGCTATCCCGCCGTGACCCGCGACCTGGCTCTGGTGATGGCGGAGGACACCCAGGTGGGGCCGCTCCTGCGGGATATGGCCGCCGCTGCCGGCAAAATCCTGGAGGATGCCCGGATGTTCGACGTGTACCGTTCGCCTCTCCTGGGTGCGGATAAAAAGTCCGTGGCCTTCTCCTTCACCCTGCGAGGCGCCGACCGTACCCTCACCGAGGCAGAGGTCGCCAAGGCCATGGATAAGGTGCGCAAGGTCGCGGAGGAAAAGTACGGCGCGGTTATTCGAGGGTAAGGGGGGAGCCCGCCTTTCCCAGACGCATTCTGTCAGGTTCCGGCGGTTCCAGTCGATTTCAAGGCTGTGAGCCGAAGGTTTCCAATAGAGCATTGGAAAGCCCCCAAAGTCGGGCCCCGAAGGTTTCCAAAGGGCGATCGGAAAGCCCTTTGGCCGCCCGCAGGGCGGAATCCCTGTTTGAATGCAAAGAGCCTTGCAAGGATGTTTTTTCCTTGCAAGGCTCTTGTTGATAATGGCTCTACTTTCTCCACGGAGAAAGTAGCAAAGAGGTCTGGGGGTGGCAAAATTCAACATGCACCGTTGCCACCCCCAACCCCCCCGTGGCATAGCTTGTTGTGCGTGGCCATAATCAGTCACCAGCTAAGACCGCCTCGCAGGGGCGGTCGTCCTCCTCCATTGGAGCAAGGATATGTTCAGCAGGCAGCAGGGTTTTCGTCTGCATGGCTTCGCGGCGTGGTTGCACATGGGACTGGTACCGGAGGAAAATCCCAGCCTATGGAGCCGGCTGGTTCCAGCAGGCGGCAGGGTTTTCGTCTGCATGGCTTCGCGGCGTGATTGCCCATGGGACTGGTACCGGCGGAAAATCCCAGCTTATGGGGCCGGCTGGTTCCAGCAGGCGGCGGAGGGCGTCTGCATGGTCTCGCGGCGCGATTGCCCATGGGATTGAAAACCCCGCGGGTATCAGCGGAATCATGCTGTTATATTTGCTGTCGGCAGACTGCAAATCAAAAACCAGCAAGCTGCATCAGCGCAACGAAAAAGGTATGCTTTCACCTCCCTCCGGCCATGCTGATGGTATCGGGGGAGGTGTTTTTTTGCGTTTTCTTCTGCTCACCGTTCTGGCCACACTCCTGGGAATGGCGCTGCGCCGCATGACGCTCCTGCGCCAGTGCGGCTGCTTCGCGCCCGCTCACAGGCTGTATCGGCGGGCAGCCTGGGCCGTCGGCCTGACGGTCTATGCCGCCATGGCCGTGCAGGAAGGCATCCTCCTATTGTGCGGGATGCTGACCTGGCAGACCGGGCTTCCGCTGCACCTGTGCAGCATGATGGGCCTGCTCACCCTGCCCATGCTGGTGACGGAAAACCGCCTCCTATGGCATGTATCCCTCTATGTGGGCATGCCCGGCGCGCTGATGGCGGTGCTGTTTCCCTCGGTGCTGACCACGCCCTGGCCGGAGGCAACAGCTCTGGCCTTCCACACCATGCACTGTCTGGTCTTCCTGGCGCCCCTTCTGCCCCTGGGGCTGGGGCGGAGGCCGGAACCCCGGGGCGCGCTTTATGCCGGCGGCCTGCTGCTGATGGCGGGGCTGTGCGCCATGGGCGTGAATGCGCTGCTGGACAGCAATTACCTGTTCCTGGGCGGTCCCGTACCCGGTACGCCCCTGGAGGTCATGGCCCGCCACGGCCTGACCGTCTATCGCCTGATGCTGGCGGGGCTGTGTCTGCTGCTGCTGACGGCGGAGGGGCTGCTCGTTTCCGCCCTCAGCCGTCGCCCGCTGATGACATCGCGATAACCGCGCGCCATCCCCCAACAGGAAAATTCCCCCGCGGCTGCATGTTTTTCTTGCGCTGCGGGCTTTTTGGTACTAAAATAGGAACGTTCCACATGTTACGCAGGCGTTTTCGTCATGAAGGAGGCTCATCCATGAACCATCCACAAAAGATTGTCATTCTGGATTTCGGCGGCCAGTATACCCAGCTGATCGCCCGGCGTGTGCGCGAGTGCCATGTTTACTCCGAGGTGCTGCCCTACCATGCCTCCCTGGAGGCGATCCGCGCCCAGGAGCCGGTGGGCATCATCCTCAGCGGCGGCCCCGCCAGCGTTTTGCAGGAGGACGCGCCGCAGTGCGATCCCGGCGTATATGAGTTGAGTGTGCCGGTGCTGGGCATCTGCTATGGCATGCAGCTGACGGCGCATCTGCTGGGCGGCAAGGTGGAGCGCGCGGCGCAGCGCGAATATGGCCGCATCCAGGTGACCATGGATGACAAGGCCTCACTGCTTTCCGGCATGTCGGACGCTTCCGCTGCCTGGATGAGCCATACCTATCAGGTGAAGATCTGCCCGGCGGGCTTCCGCCCCATCGCCCATACGGAGAACTGCCCCGTCGCGGCCATGGCGGACGACGCCCGCGGGCTCTACGGCGTGCAGTTTCATCCCGAGGTGACGCATTCGGCGGAGGGCCGGACAGTCATTCAGAATTTCCTTCATCGCTGCGGCTGCAAGGGCGACTGGACCATGGCCGCCTACGCCCAGACCGCCGTCCGCATGATCCGCGAAACCGTGGGCGACACGGGTACGGTGCTGCTGGCGCTGTCCGGCGGCGTGGATTCCTCGGTGGCGGCGGCGCTGATCTACAAGGCCATCGGCAGCCGGCTGACCTGCGTGTATGTGGATCACGGCTTCATGCGTCAGGGTGAGAGCGAGCAGGTGGTGGAGGTCTTCACCAAGCTGTTCCCGGTGCGCTTCATCCGCTCCGACGCGGCGGACATGTTCTACCGCGACCTGGCCGGCGTGGCCGACCCGGAGCGCAAGCGCAAAATCATCGGCGCGGACTTCATCAAGGTCTTCAAGGCTGAAGCCGAGCGCCTGGGCAAGCTGGACTATTTTGCCCAGGGCACCATTTATCCCGACGTCATCGAAAGCGGCCAGGCCACGGGCGCCTCGGTCATCAAGAGCCATCACAACGTGGGCGGCCTGCCCAAGGAGCTGGGCTTCACCGAACTGATCGAGCCCCTGCGGATGCTGTTCAAGGACGAGGTGCGCGCCCTGGGCGAGACCCTGGGCCTTCCCCATGACCTGGTGTGGCGCCAGCCCTTCCCCGGCCCCGGCCTGGCCATCCGCGTCATGGGCGATCTGACGCCGGAGAAGGTCGGTATTGTCCGGGCCTCCGACGCCATCCTGCGGGAGGAGATCGGCCTGGCGGGACTGGCGGAAACCGTCCACCAGTACTTTACCGTGCTGACAGGCGTGCGCTCCGTGGGCGTCATGGGCGACGAGCGCACCTACGATTATACCGTGGCCCTGCGCGCCGTCACCACCGACGACTTTATGACCGCCGACTGGGCCCGCCTCCCCTACGACGTGGTGGAGAAGATTTCCTCCCGCATCGTCAACGAGGTGCCCCATGTCAATCGCGTGGTGCTGGATGTAACGTCGAAGCCCCCGGCGAGTATTGAGTGGGAATGACCGTCAAAACGGCGCAAACCCGCATGAATACAGGGTTTTTGACCTGTCACTTTGCCTTGTGATACT
>CBFFZW010000033.1:0-44062 GCA_965646445.1 uncultured Christensenellales bacterium
ACTTGGCTGGACACGGCCCGGGAGGATAGGTCGCTGCCGGATTCCATATAGGAAGAGACATGAATCGTCTCTTCCTTTTTTCGTGCAGGGGGCTTTTGGGGGGCGGGGGGAAACCTGCCGCAGAGCAGGAATTGATAGGGAAAGAACGAATCCATACTATGCTATGATTCGTTTGATGGATAGGAGGAGAAATGGCGAATGCGAAAAGGTAAACTTCTGGTATCCATGGCACTACTGCTTGTGGCATTGTGTGTGGCAACCGCTTTTGCGGATGTGGCTGTTATTGACGGCAAAAACACAGACAAGGTGCATCTGCGGGATGGACGCTCGAAGTCATCGGCATCGTTGGGATTATACTTTACGGGGACACCAGTGCTGTGCGAAAGTGAGCCCGAGGGCGATTGGGTTGCGGTGACCATTGGTCAGGAAACCGGGTATATCAAGGCCGACTATCTGCTCCGGGGCGGTGAGGAAGGCACGGCCGTGACGAAAAAGCTGGGCCGTGTCCGCGTGCAGCGGACAACCTTGCGGCAGAAGGCATCGTCGATGTCAGCCGCGCTGGCGGAACTTCCCCGGGATACGGCGCTGACCCTGCTGGGAGAAACGAAAGGCCGCTGGTACTATGTCCAGACGGGCGGCATGTACGGTTATGTGTCCTCGGACGATGTGAAAGGCATGAAGGCTGCTTTCCCATTTGCAGGGGAAACGCACTGGTTCTTCCGCAGCGGTGCGGGCGCGTGGAGCACGGAACTCATCCTTCAGCCAGACGGTTCCTTCACAGGGGAATACGGGGACTCGGACATGGGGGATACCGGCGCAAAATACCCCAACGGTACGCACTACTACTGCCGCTTCTCCGGGCAGCTGAAGCCGGAAGGCTCATGGGATGGCCAGGCCCTCAAGGTGTCGGTGGATTCGCTCCAATGGGAGGATGCGCCTGATACGGTGCGGTATGTGGATGGCGTGCGGGAGATTGCCCGCCTGCCTTATGGATTGTCCTTGGGGGATCGGATGATGCTATGCCTGACAGGGGTGAAGGAAGAGCAACTGACAGAAAACATGCGGACATGGGTTCGGGACAATCTCTCGGGCGGACGTGTCGCGGTGCCGGTACTCATCAACCTGACGGAGGAATACGGCTTCTGCCTGCAATAAAACAGCGCCCATCAGCGGATAAATTCCGGGCGACGGGGCTTAGCTATTCGCGGGAAACAGCGGCGGGCTTCGCCATCAGCGCAAAAAAGCGGCTCCCCGGTGATCGGGAAGCCGCAGGGTCTGCTGGGGAGCACATTTCCGCCATTAGCGTGAAAACGTCAGCCGTGATGGATCGCGGACAAAGCCTCAAACGTCAGCCGTGATGGGCGGAAAACCGGGGTCGAAGCCCCCTTAGTGCGTCAGAAACAGCATGGCCAGGAACAGGGCGGCGATGACCCAGGTGCCGACCTTGACTTCCTTGGCCTTGCCGGTGCCGACCTTCACAATGATGTAGGAGATCAGGCCGAAGGCGATGCCGTAGGAAATGTTGTAGGAGAAGGGCATCATGGCCATGGTCAGGAAGGCGGGGACGGCGGTGGCGGCGTCGTGCCAGTCGATGTCCTTCACGCAGGACATCATCAGCACGCCGACGTAGATCAGCGCGGCGGCGGTGGCGCAGGAGGGCACCAGCTGGGCAATGGGGCTGAGGAACATGGCCAGCAGGAACATGGCCGCCGTCACCATGGAAGACATGCCGGTACGGCCGCCCTCAGCCACGCCGGAGGCGGACTCCACGAAGGTGGTCACGGTGGAAGTGCCGCACACGGCGCCCACGGTGGTGGCGATGGCGTCGGCCATCATGGCCTTGTCCATGTTGGGCACCTCGCCCTCCTTGGTCAGCATGTTGCCGCGGGCGCAGGCGCCGTAGAGGGTGCCCAGGGTATCGAACATGTCCACCATGCAGAAGGCCAGGGCGGAGGTCACGATCACCAGCACGGTGTTGGCCGCGCCGTGAGCGGCGGTATAGCCGGAGAAATCAAAGCCCTCGGTGAAAACCTTGCCCAGGGATTCATTGAAGAACTGGCCGAAGGCAGCGAAGGGGCTGTCCAGGGTGATGCCGGCGCTGAAGCCGGGCACGGTGATGAAGCCCAGGACATAGTACAGCACGGCGGCGCCCACGATGCCGATCAGCACGGAGCCGCGGATGTTCTTCTTGGTCATGATGGCGATGGCCAGCACGGCCAGCAGGGTCACCAGCACGGGCATGACGTTGGCCCAGGCGCCGGCGTTCAGCAGATTGAAGGAGCCCAGGGTGACGCCGGTCGAAGCGCTCGGAACGACCAGCTTGGCATTCTGCATGCCCAGGAAGGCGATGAACAGGCCGATACCGGCGGGAATCGCCGCACGGACAGCATGGGGGATGGCCTGGAAGATCATCTTGCGCAGACCGGTGGCCGTCAGGATGATGAACAGGATGCCGTCAAAGAGCACCAGCACCAGGGCGTTGGCGTAGCTCATGCCCAGGCCCAGCACGCAGGTGTAGACGAAGAAGGCGTTCAGGCCCATGCCGGAGGCCTGCGCCAGAGGCAGGTTTGCCAGCAGACCGATGGCCACGGTGCCGACCACGGCGGAAATGGCGGTGGCGATGTAGATCGCGCCATAGCTGACGCCGGTGGCGGTGAACATGCCCGCATTCACCATCAGGATGTAGGCCATGGCGAAGAAGGTGGTGAGACCCGCCATCACTTCGGTGCGGATGGTGCTGCCGGCGGCGCTGATGCCAAAGAACTTGTCCAGCCCGCTGACCTTCTTGGTGTTGGTCACAATGAATTCCCCCCATACAATATTTGTTCGTCCCAGGCAAACATTCCCCTGGAAAAACGCCTCCATTCTACCACAATACCCGGCAAAAAGCCATACGTTTTTCTAACTATTTTCGTTTTTATTCGATATTTTCGGACAAAAAACCGTCCGGCAAAGGCCGGACGGCTCAGACCATCGACAAACAATCGAGCGACGGATGCGTATTCAGCTTCTATTGCGAAACTTTTCTCCATGATCGATAGAGGCTCGTTTGCTTTTGACCCCATTCCTTACCCTCACGGCAGGGGACAGACAGGCTTGTCAGCGGCGGCGCAGCCATTGGATGGTTGTATCGCCTGGGCGGCCTCTGCTCCTTTGCGCTGTAACCGTTCAATTTTACGAATCAATTCATATTCAAATGTTTCAAAATATTTGTTCCAAAACCCTCGCGCATTCGGATTGGCCGTTCCGTGCTGCACCCAGTCGTATTGAAGCTGTTTCTGAAGCAAATCATTTTCAAGACAACTCAGCAAAGCCTGTGCACACTGCGCACCCCGATACTGAGGCAGCACATAGGCTTCCCCCACATTGACGGAAGGCTGACCCATCCATATAAAGTCATAGTTTTCAGCATTTGCTTCAATCAATCCAACGATTTTGTTTTCATCTTCAGCGATGTACACGGTGGTACCCTCGTCTGAAAAAAACGCTTTATAGACACTTTCAGTAAATTCTTTGCCGGGATAAAACACAGGACTTTTTCTCAGATGATTAATTAGCTGCGACAGCAAGGCCCATATTTCATCCCACTTTTTTGTGAGCTCCTCTTTGCCCAGTTTTCGTGCTTTAATGTGGCTATCGTAATCAATCCTTGAAATTTGACGAACGGTTTTTTCGCAGATGATCCCAAATTGCATATATGAAAAAAGGCGCTGTATTTGCTGATCGTGGGCGTATATGTGCACTGAAAAATTGGTTGTTTTATCGGTTACAATCTTCTCTGCCAATTCTGAAAAGAGACAACTCATGGTTTTTTCATTGTTTGCCCCATATCCCCATACGGGAATACCGCACCATGCTTCATTGCCCTCATGATTGTCATAAAACAGAAGATAGCCAATGCATTGATTGTTTTCCAATGCAGTTATGCATTTTGCTTGATTCAATTCTTTCTGAAAAAATTCATGGAATGTCTTTTTAGCGGCTGGCTTTGGAATGAATGACAGGATACTTCGGTACAATATTTTTCATAAGCCATATCCAAAATCATATCAAAGTATGGATCACTTTCGTATGTAAAAGTCATAAAACCCTCCTTGCGTGTGAAAATTACTTTTTTCCGCCTCACCAAAGCGGCTCGTGCCACTTGGATGACGCCTTGTGCCTTCCGGCAAAGGCCGGAAGGCACAAGGCCGGAAGGCTGTACTTGCCCCGAAAGGCGCAAAGATAGATATGCTTTATTGTACGTCCACAACGTAAGTGCCCACCTGATCGGAGAAGCCCGCGCCCAGCACCTCGCTGGTCTGGCGGGCGGCGGTCTTGCCGCCGTCATACTTGCCGATCTTGTTGAGCTGCTTGCCCATGAAGCACATCACCGCCGTCTGCCCGCCGTCCAGGTTGATGGCGTCGGTGCAGCCCTTGCCGCGCATCAGTTGGGCCAGATGCGCCATGGTGATGCCGGCGCTGCGGCCCTTCATCCGGCCCTCCGCCATGATGGCCACATAATGGCCGGGCTCCACCATGCCGATGGCGCAGCGGGGGTTCTGGCTGTCATTGCTGGTGTAGACACGCTCGCTCAGCTGCCCGTCCTTGAGCAGATAGGGGCCGAAGGACAGTACGGTATACGCCCCCTCGTCCACCAGCTGCTGGGCGGTCTTCTCCCAGCTGTGCATGACCTCCATGCGGCCGTCGGGGTAGAAGGCGGCCATGTCCAGGTTGGGGAACAGGCTCTTGGTCACTTTTTCCTGTGGTACCGGGTCGTCGTACAGGATCTGCCTGTCGCGGATGATGACGCCCGTATGGCGTCCGTTATGGCTGTTGACCCGATAGGTGTAATAGTCCGCGTTCATGGCAAAGACCACCTGATGCTTGCGGGCGGTCTCGGCGGCGTCCGCCCGAACCTTGCCCAGCTTTTCCGGGTCGTTGGCGATGGTATTGAGGCGGGAACCCGCTGCGACATCCGTCCAGATGTCCGCCTCGAACCAGGTCAGGGGCTTTGCTTCGTCAAAGCGGCGGTTGATGATGATCTTCGTATCCCGGTTGACAAAGACCCACAGGCCCTGCTCATCGCTGGAATAGATGAATTCGCCCTCGTCCAGATAGCCCTGCTCGTTCAGCGTTGGCATCACGGCGACGTAGGCGGGCACCGGCGTGGGTGCGGGAGTCGGGGCCGGGGTGGGCGTGATGGGCACGAAGGAGGCGGGCTCGTAGATGTTTTCCAGGAAGTCGTCCCCGCGCACATCCGGGCCGACGGCGGTATAGGCCAGGCCGAATAACCGGTTGTCGTATTCGCTGCCGGTCTCGGCGACGCTCATGCCGGAACCGCGCTGGGTTACATGGAACGTGTAGGCTTCCTCGGCCAATTGGATGCCGGACTTGCCGCCCATGGATTGGAGCGGCACGGACCAGTCGAAGGTCAGCTGGTTTTCGGGGTACAGATGCAGATAGAGCTTTTTTACGCCCCAGGCGCCGTGCTCCAGGAAGGAATCCAGGTAAGCGCCGCCCTCCTCCGCCGCCAGCGCGACGGCCCGCTGCGCCGCGTCCACGGTCATCTTGTGCTGGCCGTGGCCGTACTCGCCGTCAATATCCTGGGTGACGACGACCTCCGGGCGGTAGGTGCGGTACAGATCAACAACGTAGGCCAGCACCTTGCTCTCGCCCCCGGCCGTCTTGTAGGCCGCGGCGGCGTTTTTGCTGTAAGCGTCCCGGAAATCGCCGATAACGGGGTAGGTGCGCAGCCCCATGTGCCACAGTCCGTTGAGCAGCTCGGAGCGCCGGGTGGTGTTGGAGTAGCTCATGTACGCCACCACGACGCTGCGGCGCTGTTCTGCCGCATAGGTGGGGATGGCCCCGCCGAAGAAGATCAGCTCATCGTCCGGGTGGGTGGAAAGAAAGAGGATGTCCGCCTTTTCCGGGGTGGGCTCCCAGACCTGTACCCACTCGGGCAGCGTCCCCTCGGAGAGCACGAACAGCTCGTTGAAGGACCACTCGTAGGCGGCGTCGGAAGTGCAGTAGAGGCGCACGTTCTGCACGCCGTTCAGGGGAATGTACACATGATAGAAACGGGTCTCGCCCTCCATGTATCGCTCCCAGCCCGCGCCGCTGCCGTAGTCCACCTGAATTTCGTAGCTTTCCGGCATGGAGGCGAAGCAGACGTACAGCCCATGGATGGGCACGCCCGCCGGAGCGGAGACCGACACCCAGGGGTGCTTGACCTTCTTCAGCTTGGCCTTGGTGGTGTATTGGCCGTCCGTCAGGTGCTTGGAGGGGATGCTGTTGGGGGAGCAGCGCAGCGTGCATTCGCTGGTGATGTCCATGGCCTCCGCCGCCAGCGCCCCGGACAGGGTGAGAAGCATGGCGAGGGCCAGCAGCGCCCCGCAAAGCCATTTCTTCAGCGTCATGGTTCAGACCTTCCTTCCAATATAAAGGGCGCTTCCTTGGTGCCGTCGCCCCCGGCCACGCGGGCCTTCGACAAGTCCAGGTAACAGGCGGGCCGGCAGCCCTCGTCCGCCACCACCACGCGGATGTAGCCCAGGTTGCCCTCCGCCTTGGTGCATACGCCGCCGTAGGCCACCTTGGTGGATTGGGAGCGCGTCCAGTAGGGACTGTGCTTGCCGTGCTTGTGGCTGTACTTGAACAGGCCGTTGTTCAGCGCGTAGGGCGTGCCCCAGGCCTTGCGGGAGGCCTTGGTGCCGAAGCCCAGCGCCTTGTTGTTCAGATCCTCCCGGGAGAGCAGGAAGATTCGGCCGAAGTCCTCCGTGTCCACCAGATAGCCCTGCTCCTCCTCGGTGAAGCTGCCGGATAGGAACTCGCCGTTCATGTAGGCCCAGATCTCGGTCTGCCGCAGATCCGCGCCGAAGGCGATCCACTCCTTGTCATCCGGGTGAATGCGGTGGGCCAGCAGGATGTATTCGCTGACCAGATAGGCCCGGTCGCCTTCCACGGAAAGCACCCGCCAGAGGATCGGCTGAACCTCGCCCTCCGCCGTCTGCGGATATTCGCCCATGGTCAGGTAGACATAGCCCTGACCCTTCTCGTAGCCCCGGAGGCCTTCCTCCGCGCAGGCGGCGCCAACGGTGACGAGCAGCGCCGTCAGCAGCGCGAAAAGCCTTGTCATCAAACGCCTCATGCCAATCCTCCTGAATTCTTTCTGCATTGACAAATGATAGCATAGTCAGGAATGATTGTCAAAGCATCCATTGTAAATTTGTGCGCGGGGAGGGGGAGAACAAAGGACGCGGGAATGTAAAGAAAGGAAGCAAAAGTAAGTAATTGAATTTTCACCCAGAAAAATCATTGACAAATAGATTGCTCCAATATATAATGAAAGTGAAAATATTGTTCATTCAGTCCAGTTTCGATTTGATATGCGTCCGTCCGTTGGAAATAGCTCACTCGCTCTACCGATTCAGTTACTGAAAGTCACTTCTTAAACGTTGTCATGTGCTATGACATGGATAAGCATGATAGGGGTGAGTACGATGGGACAGTAAAATGGGAATTAAAGCAACAGAAATAGGCCAATAACATACGAACAGAAGCCGATGACCATAGCACATACTGCATGATGTCCTCAGACTCAAACGACCGACCGATCGCTTGGAGGAGGAACAGGTATGAAAAAGCGGTTATCCGTAATCATTATCATTTCGTTGGTTTGCGTGATTGGTGTGGCGCTGGCGCATACGCATATTTGGGATGACAATTGGAAAACAACTCCAGGCAAATCGCCTACCTGTATGAAGGAAGGCCAGCAAGAGCGTGTATGTCAGGCTGAAAACTGTAGTAAGCATGAGTATCGAGATGTTGCTAAGATTCCGCATGATTTCGCTGACGCTACATGCACAGCACCGAAAACTTGTAAATTTGGATGCAAAACCACTTCGGGTTCGGCGCTGGGGCACAATTACTGAACTGCAACCTGTGTAGCGCCGGAGACTTGTAGCCGCTGTAATGCCACTCGAGGCGGCTTGGGTGAACACAAGTTTGCGCCTGCCACCTGCCTGAAGCCGTCAACATGTCCCGTATGTGGGATCAGTATAGGTTCCCTGGGTGGGCATACCTATCGGCCTGCTAATTGTATGGATCCAAGAACCTGTACTTTGTGCGGTGCTACAACAGGAAAGGCGTTGGGACATGTCTGGAATGGCAATGTTTGCACACGGTGCGGCATGACATATAAATTAAAGCATGATCCCAAAGAAGAGACTGAATAAAAAAAGCGTTTGCGCCGCCAATGCTTTGTATAATCAGCATGGATGGTAGCGCTCATTGCGCCGGGGAGTGGTTTCGGCTGCTCCTCGGTATCCCTTTTCTTATCAATTGTTACGGTTTCCATGCAGCCATGGATGCCGAATGAAAGGAGACATCATGCGCAAGAAGTATTGGTTGATTCCAGCCGTCTGCCTGCTGATGGCGATGCTTGCCTGCTGCGGCCCCGGCGCATGGGCTGCTGTGCCCATGAACGAGCAGTTGAACACCGAGAGCCGCGTTGTTGACGCGCAGATGGTTCAGGACGCGCTGTATGTACTTACCGGCGAAGGGCTCATGGTTATTTCGGAGCCGGGGGCCGCCGCGACGACCGTGCTGCAATACACGTCGGAGTATATCACGACAGGCACGGAGATTCTGGCAACGGACGGAACATCACCCTATATTCTGCAGGCGGATACAGGGGTGCTTTATCGTGTGGAGGGAAGCAGCCTCATCATGTGCGCGCAGCTGGATCTTTCCGTCATCAAGGAAAGCGCGGGGGAAGGTCAGGAGTCTGTTCGTCTGGATCATCCGATCATTCAGGACGGCAGGCTTTTTGCGCTCTGCGCCCCATCCGGGGACAGTTATCAGAAGAAGCTTTACAGCTTTTCTTTGGAGACGGGAATGGGCGAATGCCTGCTGGAGCGGCGTTCCTGGACGGAGATCAGTCCGTATCACGATCATCTGCTGATGGCGCTGGACGCGGATGATTGCGCGCTTATGGCGATTGACCCGGCTTCTGGAAAAACGGTGGAGGAAATTGCGCGTTTTTCAAGCTATGATAACGGCGCGGCGGTGTACGATCAAGGGAAAAAACAGATTTACTTTATTCAGGGCACCGAATGGAAGCGTTTGACGAGGCAGAAAGCGGACACGGTAGATTATCTGCCGTTTTCCGGCGCTGTCAGCGCGAAATGCGCGGGCGTGTGGCGGGACAAATGCGTCATTCTGTATTCGGACAGGCTATACGCATGTGCCACCGTGCCGGGGCAGGTGCGGCTCAAGCCGCTGACCATCGGCTGTCAACCGAAAGGCTTTGCTTACAGCAACATTCTGAGTGACTTCATGCTGCGTTACCCGGAAATCCCCGTTGTGCTGCGAACCATTGACGAGACCGACGCGGCGGAGACGCTGATCATGGCGGCGCTGAGCGGAGACGACAGCGTTGACCTGATGATTCTGAACAATAACCTGACTGACAGCCATGATGTGTTTCAGCGGGGGCTGGCAAGCGCCCTGACATCGGAAAAGCTCATTGCAGATGTTCGGTCGATGTATTCCCAGGTTCAGTCATATCTGACATACGAGGGCGAGCTCATGGCGTATCCCATCATCATGTATCCAGCTTTTAGAACAGTTCGGACAGACCTGATGCGGGAGGCCGGCATAGACGCGGTTCCGAGGACGGTGGAAGAATACCTGGATGTCATGGTGCGCTGGTATGACGAGCATGATGCCGAAAACCCGTATTATACCTTCTCCGGCTGCCGGACGGTGCAAGAGGAACAGGCGCTGACCGTCGGGAGGGTGGTTAAGGCCTATTTAGCAGACTATGACCCACGGAATGGTTCGTTATCCTTTGACACGCCTGAATTCCGCGCCATGATCGCCAAAATCGACCGCCTGTCCGGCATGCGGGGAAAAGAAGTAAGCTCGTCAGCCGATGCGTATAGCATAAAAAAACCGCAGCTATTTGATTTCAGCGCATCTTCACCTTTTACGGAGGAGGTGAACGGTGGAATAGAGAATATCGAATACATCCTGCCCTTCACCCTTCATGAAAGCGACACGCCGATCATTGGGGTGTTCCTTGAATATATTATTCTTACTCCCAACAGCACCCGCAAGGAAGAAGCCTATCTGCTACTGGAGTATCTGGCGGACAAAAGGACAACACACGATCAGTATATCCTGCACCCGGATAAGAATGAGCTGGTTGAAAGAGAGTTCTATCAGGATGATGTAGAACGCTATGAAATGGACATCAGGCTGTACAGGAACCGGATCGAAGACCTGGAGGAAGTCGACCGCACCTTGATGGGCAACGGGCTGTCAGCCGTGCACACGGGTGAGATTCGGGGCATGCAGGACGAGATCGACGCGCTGACGGAGAAGCTTGCCCACCTGGAGGAGAGCCGATGGGAGTTTTCGCAGGAGGCTCTGGATGCCTACCGGCGCCTGGGGCCCTACCTGTCACTGGATAAAAGGCGCCTGACTTATCAGGTGGCCATCGAGATGGATGCCCCCAGCATTCTTTCGCGTTATTTTGCCCGGACGGTGCCGCTGGATCGCGCCCTGGCCGACCTGGATCGCCGCCTGCTGATGATGTACTACGAAGGAGTGTAGCCTTTCGCCATCGGTTGCAATTTCCATCAAAGGGTGCTATCATGTCAGGGAAAGCCAAAGGGCCTGCATCCCTTTGCGAAGGAAAGGAAGGCATGAAAGATGCGTATCGCGCTCATCAATGAGAACAGCCAGGCCGCGAAGAACGGGCTGATTGAGGCCACGCTGAAGAAGGTTGTGGAGCCCATGGGCCACACCGTGGTCAACTACGGCATGTACACCGCGGAAGACGCCTGCCAGCTGACCTATGTGAAGGTGGGCCTGCTGGCCTCCCTGCTGCTGGAAACCGGCGCGGCGGATTATGTGGTGACCGGCTGCGGCACGGGCGAGGGCGCCATGCTGGCCTGCAACAGCTTCCCCGGCGTGCTCTGCGGCCATCTGGCCGATCCCTCCGACGGATACATGTTCGCCCAGATCAACGACGGCAACTGCGTGGCGCTGCCCTTCGCCAAGGACTTTGGCTGGGGCGCGGAGCTGAAGCTGGAAATGATCTTCCAGCAGCTGTTCGGCTTCGGCCACGGCAACGGCTATCCCAAGGAGCGGGTGGTGCCCGAGCAGCGCAACAAGAAGATCCTTGACCAGGTGAAGACCATCACCTACCGGCCTCTGCTGGACATCCTGCACGACATTGACCAGGATTTCCTGCGGGAGACGATCTCCGGGGAGAAGTTCGCGGAATTGTTCTACCCCGTGTGTCGGGATGAGAAAATCGCGGCCTACCTGAAGAGCCTGTAAGCACAAAAATACAGCCGCCGCGTGGGTCATGATGCCTGCGCGGCGGCCTTTTTCGTGCCGGATGGGTTATTCGTCGGCTTCCCTTTGATACGCCGCGTTGATGTCCGCGATGATGGCAAGCCTCGCCGTGGGATAACAGTAGGGACATGCGCTCAGCTGCCGGAAGGGTTCGTCCTCCAGCGCGCCGTAAGTAAACGCGGTCAGCGGCAGATACTTGTCCTTCACGCCATAGCAGGTTGCCGCGGCATGATAATATTCGCCGCCTTTGGCGTTGTAATAAAGCGGCTGATTTTCATCAGGTATGGCGATTTGCCGCCCTGGCCAATCCTCCCAGATCAGCAGCCGGGTTCCCATTTGGTCTTTCAGCTCATTCCACAGCCAGCGCATGTTGATGCCGTTGGGGGTGCGCTTGCGCTGCACGCGGATGCAGCCGTGGCTGGCTCTGCTGCCCAGCTTTGGCTCCGTATAGCCATAGTTTTTTCCCGACGATGTGACGACATGCGGCACCTCGTGCAGGAGATCGCCGTCATTGTAGCGGATGCCGTAGTTGCATATCAGGTTGTCCGAAGGAAACGCGCCGGTGGGGCTGCTCAATACAAATTCGCCGGAACGGGTCTCATTCCAGGGATGCTCGTCGTCCGCCAGTCCCGTCGATACGGCCAGCGTATCCAGCAGCCTGCCGTCATGAAACAGGTACAGACGCTGGGTCAGCTTATCTACGATCAAACCATACTTTGTTTTGACTTTGCGCTCGGTCAGCTTGTCTGTCCGAATGTATCCGACCACCAGCCGGTTGTACGCTTCGGCTTCGCTGTCCTTGAAGGAACTGGAATAGCACTCAATCCTCGACCAGCCGCCATCAAGCTGTTCGATCACATGAACGCCCTGCGATTCGCAGGTGACCTCACCGGCAACGGCGGAGGATTCGTTCGGCTGCTCATGGATGGGCGCCTGTGACCGCGGATCGCCGCGGACGGTAATCATGGGCTGCATGAGCATTGCCCAGATTGCTTCTTCATCGGATATGTCCATGCCTGTTTCCCAATAGCAATGCTCGCGGCCACAGGTTTCATGGCCGGGGGTGCAGCTTTCGCCCACTGATGTCCCGCAGCTGGCAAGCAGGAAGAAGCATAAGCCTGCCGCCATGCACCGCTTCATTCTTCCGCGCACTCCCCGTTCGCGCAGGCGCGTGTAACGTTTCCCTGATGGCTGAATTGGAACAGAAATCAATGGCTTATCCTCTCTCCGGCGGCGCTTCGTTCTTCGGTTTGCCTGTAAACACTATACATGACCTGTGCGCACAAAGCAATGTCCCGGTTGTAAATCATTATGGGCAAAGTTGTAACAATGTGAGAAATCCGCCGCGGCAGATGCCTTGCATCCACCTTCGCGAAACAAAAATAGGGAAGTCTGAGGGCAAGGCCCCCCCCAACGTTCCCTTTCGAATTTGACCGTCGCATGACTTGCTTCATCCTCGCCGTCATGATAAAATGGAAAGGCTTTACCGTGCCCGATGAAAGGAGATACCGCCGTGCAGACCGCCGCGCCCATGAAAACCAGGCAGCTGATTCAGCGCTTTTTACCCTACTTCAAGCCCTATAAGGGCACCATCGCCTTCGACCTGCTCTGCGCCTCGCTGACCACGGTGTGCGAGCTGGTGCTGCCGCTGATCGTCCAGGCCATCACCGGCAGAGCCACCACCGATCTGAGCTCCCTCACCGTGCGCTTTGTGCTGATGATGGGCGGCGTGTACCTGGCCCTGCGGGTGATGGACGCCGCGGCCAACTACTATATGCAGTCCCTGGGTCACATCATGGGCAGCAGGCTGGAAACGGACATGCGCCGGGATCTGTTCCACCATTTGCAGCAGCTGCCCTTCGCCTATTATTCGGACGCCAAGGTGGGCCAGATTATGGCCCGCATCACCTCCGACCTGTTTGAGATCACCGAGTTTGCCCACCACTGCCCGGAGGAATTCCTCATCGCGGGGGTCAAAATCCTGGTGTCCTTCGTGGTGCTGTGCGGCATGAACATTCCCCTGACGCTGATGATGTTCGCGGTGCTGCCCTTCATGCTCTACTTCGCGAGGAAGTACAACAGCCGGATGCGCCGCGTGTTCAAGGAGCGCAACCGGCAGGTGGGCGAGATCAACGCCCAGGTGGAGGACAGCCTGCTGGGCATCCGGGTGGTGAAGTCCTTCGGCAATGAGGAAATCGAGGAAAGGAAGTTTGCCGAGGGCAACCGCCGCTTCCTGGACCTGAAGGCGGAGAGCTATCGGGTGATGGCGGCCTTCGGCACCTCCAACCGCATCTTTGACGGGCTGATGTACATCATCATCGTGGTGGCGGGGGCGCTGTTCCTCAAGCAGGGCAGCCTCACCGCGCCGGAATTCATGGCCTATCTGATGTACGCCGGGGTGCTGCTGACCTCCATCCGCCGCATTGTGGAGTTCACCGAGCAGTTCCAGCGGGGCATGACGGGCATCGAGCGCTTCCTGGAGATCATGGACGCCCCCAACGACATCCGGGACGCGGAAGACGCCAGGGAGCTCACCGGCGTCCGGGGCGGGGTGACCTTCGAGAACGTGGGCTTCCATTATCAGGACGACGAGGCGGAGGTGCTGCACCATCTGAACCTGACCGTGAAGCCCGGGGAGTCCATCGCCCTGGTGGGGCCCTCCGGCGCGGGCAAGACCACCCTGTGCAACCTGATTCCCCGCTTCTACGATGTCACCGCCGGGCGGATCCTCATTGACGGTCAGGATGTGAAGGACGTAACCCTGCGCTCCCTGCGCGGCGCCATCGGCGTGGTGCAGCAGGAGGTTTATCTGTTCGCGGGCACGGTGTTTGACAACATCGTGTACGGCAGGCCCGGGGCCTCCCGGGAGGACGTGATGGAGGCCGCCCGGATGGCCGGGGCCCATGAGTTCATTTCGGCGCTGCCCCAGGGCTATGATACCTATGTGGGGGAGCGGGGAGTGCGCCTGTCCGGCGGGCAGAAGCAGCGAATTTCCATCGCCCGGGTCTTCCTGAAAAATCCGCCGATTCTCATTCTGGACGAGGCCACCTCCGCCCTGGACAACGAGAGCGAGCATGTGGTGCAGCAGAGCCTGGAAAAGCTGGCCAAGGGCCGGACGGTGTTTACCATCGCCCATCGGCTGACGACCATCAAGGGCGCGGATACCATCTGCGTCCTCACCGAAAAGGGCGTGGAGGAAAGCGGTAGCCATCAGGAGCTGCTGAAGAAGGGCGGCCTCTATGCCCGCCTTTACGCCATGTACACCACCGCCGGGTGAGGGCCTGCGGCCGGGTAAAATTTCCCGGCCGAATTGACAAGGCTTTCCCGGGCGTGGTACACTATGGAAAAGACAAATCGGGGGAGGAAATGGTATGAAAAAGTGGATTGCTTTGCTGACGGCGCTTTGCCTGGTCTTCACCTGCACCTGCGCCATGGCCACCAGCACCTTTGAACAATTGCAGGATCTGCTCAAGAACAAGAACAACGCTTCGGATCCGGCTTCGCAGGAGCCCGCGGCGGAGGCGGAGGACGGCGGCTTTATCACCAGCGAGTGCCTCAGCGGCCTGACGGTGGTGAACACCGGGTACTTCATCCAGGATGATTCCAGATCCTATCTTGACCTGTACCTGTTTGTGGAGGTGCGCAACGACGGCAAGAACGTCGTCGCCCTGGACGGCTCCATTCAGGTCATCAACAAGGACGGCGCGGTGGTGGAGGACAAGAGCTACCTGTCCTTCAGCCCCAGCGTCATCGCTCCCGGCGAGACCGCTTTCCTGGGCGACAGCCTGCTCATCAGCAAGGATGACGGCGCGGCGACCGCAGACGAAGTGGGCGGCGTCCACCTGGTGGTGCAGTCCGACCGCTATGCCTCCAATCCCCAGGCGCTGACCTATGTGGAATCCACCGCCGAGGTCACCCAGGGCTTCGGCCTGTTCGGTTCCGCCACGGTGATGCGCGTGGGCGTGGCCAATACCATAGACAAGCCCCTGATCGACCCCGGCGTGGTGGCGGCGCTCTATGACGACCAGGGCCGTCTGGTCTACGTTGAGGACGCTTCCCTGGGCAGCTCCCTGGCCACGGCCATCATCCCCTCCGGCAGCAGCTTTGTGCTGGATATTGAGCTTCTGCGGGATTTCATGGAGTGGGCGGAGCAGACCGACTGCGACGTGGCCTCCATCGTCAGCTATGCCTACGGCACGGCAATGGAATAAGTGTCGACATACCTTGTTGCTTTGCTGATGGCCGGACAGCATGGAATGGTGACCATCCTGGTTTCAATGGACGGCATATTTCGCCCGCACGGCCTCTTTTCGGGGCTTTGCGGGCGTTTTTTTGCTGTCTCAAGGGATCAGAAGGGAAAAAGTGCTTTTCAAGCGGCGCTGTTTGTGGTACAATGATCTGCGGATATGTCCGGCTTTTTGGCGTGGGCGCATCCAAGAAAGGCAGTGAAACCATGTTGACCGCTTCCGAAAAGCTGGTGGAGCAGCTGAACCTCACCGCGACGGATGCCGTGGCGGTGCACAATCCCTCCAACATGTTCTACCTCACCCAGGGCTATACCGGGGAAGGCGTGGTGTACATTTCCCGGAGTCAGCGGGTGATTATCACCGACTTCCGCTATACCGAGCAGGCGGAACGTCAGGCTCCCGGCTTCCGCGTGGTGATGACGGACAAGGGCCTCAGCCATAACCAGTGGCTTGCCCGGCTGTGCAGGGAAGAAAACATCGCCGCCCTGTATTATGAGGACGACTACCTCACCGTGAAGCAGTTTTCGGCCCTGAGCATGGCGGTGGGTGAAATCAGCCTGACGGCGCTGAACCAGGCGCCCGAGACGCTTCGGCAGATCAAGACCGACGCTGAGGTGTCCGCCATCCGCCGCGCCTGCCAGATCACCAGCCAGGCCTTCGACGCCATCCTCCCTGTGATCCGGGAGGGCATGACCGAGAAGGAGCTGCAGCTGGAGCTGGACTACACCATGCTGCGCTTGGGCGCGGAGGGCCTGGCCTTCACCACCATCGTCGCCTCCGGCGAGAACGGCAGCCTGCCCCACGCCATCCCCGGCGACCGCAAGCTGCGCAAGGGCGATATGATTACCATGGATTACGGCGCGAAGTTCGGCGGCTACTGTGCCGACATGACCCGCACCGTGGCCCTGGGTCAGCCCACGGAGCAGATGGTTCATGTGTACAACACCGTGCTGAAGGCCCAGGAGATGGCCGAGGAAGCCCTGTGCGCGGGCAAGAACTGCTTCGATATTGACAAGATCGCCCGGGATTACATCGACAGCCAGGGCTACGCGGGCCGCTTCGGTCACGGCCTGGGCCACGCGGTGGGCATCGACATCCATGAAAGCCCCCGCCTCTCCGTTGCCTGCCACGACATCCTCCGGGCCGGCGTGGTGATGACGGTGGAGCCCGGCGTCTACCTTCCCGGCGTTGGCGGCGTGCGCATCGAGAACTCCTGCCTGGTCACCGAGACCGGCTGCGAGCCCCTGACCACCGCCCCCAAGCAGCTCATTATCCTGTAACCACGGTTTCACCCCATGGCCTGGCGGCCCTGCGGTTTGAAATACAACACCAACAACAATCCATGGAGGAATGAATCATGATTACTGCTGGCGATTTCCGTAAAGGCATTACCATTGAGTGGGACGGCGGCGTGTGGAACATTGTCGACTTCCAGCACGTCAAGCCCGGCAAGGGCGCGGCCTTTGTCCGCACCAAGATCAAGAACGTGATGACCGGCGCTGTGGTGGAGCGCTCCTTCAACCCCACCGACAAAATGCCCAAGGCCATCATCGAAACCAAGGAGATGCAGTACGTCTACAACGACGGTGAGCTGTACTACTTCATGGATGTGGAGACCTATGACCAGATTCCCCTGTCCCTGGACAAGGTGGAGGACGCCATTCCCTTCGTCAAGGAAGGCACCAATGTGACCATGCGCTTCTTCAAGGGCGCGCCCTTCTCCGTGGAGGCCCCCAACTTCGTCACCCTGCAGGTGCAGGATACCGAGCCCGGCTTCAAGGGCGATACCGCGTCCAACACCTATAAGCCCGCGACCCTGGAAACCGGCTACAGCGTGCAGGTGCCGCTGTTCATCAACACCGGCGACATGATTCGCATCGACACCCGCACCGGCGAGTACATGGAGCGCGCCTGATTCGGAAAAATGTTTATAGCCGCCGCTTCCTCTGCATCATTTAGGGCGCGGCGGCATATGCTGCTGGATGAGCCTGAAAGTGCGCATATGGCCCGGTGGAGCTTCCGCCGGGCGATTTTTGCCATTGAGCAACGGGAACTGGCGGGAAACTCCGCTGAATAAAGGAGGATATACCATGAGCAAGATGACCGATAAGGTGAGCTATCTGAAGGGTTTGGCGGCTGGCATGAAGCTGAACATGGAGAAGGACACCAACAAGCTCCTCATGGAGGTCCTCAACGCCATGGGCGAGATGGCTGAGGAGATAGAGACCCTTTCCCAGGCCCAGGAAGAGCTGAACGAGTATGTGGAGTCCATTGACGATGACTTGGCCGACCTGGAGGAAGCCATCTTTGAGGACGATGAGGACTATGAGCCCGTTGAAGATGAGGATGCCCTGGAGGACGACGAGCTGATTTCCTATGCCTGCCCCAGCTGCGGCCATGAGCTTCAATTCCACGTTGATGATGTTGATTTTGACGAGGATTATCTCTGTCCAGCCTGCGGCAAGCCCGTTTTTCCCGAAGTGGAGGAAGACGAGGACGCGCCGGAGGACGACGAGGATAACGACTGAGCTGAATCGTGTCAGCGCGCAGGGGCCTGATGGCTCACTGCGTACCCAGACTGTTTACAGATGTTTCTATTAATAGTTGAGTAACTCGCCGTCTGCAAGACTGCAATCGTATCCGCCGGGCGGCATCGCCGCAAGAAGAGAACCGGCGGGGCGAGGAGTTTTTCGTAGCAAAATGCAATTTTGCGGATGAGGTCGGCTGGAAGCCGACAAGCGATAGCGATTGTTTGCAATCGCAGAGCGCAGCCAGCGTCGCACCTTTGTGCGGTGATGGCCGATGGAAGAAAAACATTCTTCAGCTTCCTCGACAAAGTGGCGTGAGCCACTTTGTCGACACGCTGAGCGCGCAGGGGCCTTGCTGGCTTACTGCGCGCTTTTGCTTGGACGGACGCGGGAAAGGATGAATGCGTATGCAGCCCATGCGAGGTAACGCCCTGGCACGGCGATAAAAGCCTGATGACAGGCGTGCCGGGGGTTTTCCCAGAAGAAGGTTATCAGGTCGCCGTGCCTTTTCGTTGTAGAAGAAAGGACGAAAAGGAGCGTGTGAGCATGAATCGAGAAGCATTGCTGCAAGCGTGGCTGCGGGAGGAAGAAGCGGCCCACATCCACGGCTGGGATTTTTCCCATCTGCATGGGCGGTATGCCGAGGAGGGCGATCTGCCCTGGGATTACAGGGAGGTTGTCCGCCATTACCTGCGGCCGGATACCCGCCTGCTGGATCTGGACACAGGCGGTGGGGAATTCCTGCTGTCCCTGGGCCATCCGCCGCGGCTGACGGCGGCCACGGAGAATTATCCGCCCAACGCGGCGCTGTGCCGGGAGCGGCTGCTCCCCCTGGGCATGGATTTCCGCCAGGCGGACGCCGCTCATCTCCCCTTTGAGGATGGGCGTTTTGATCTGGTGCTGAACCGGCACGGGGACTTTTGCCCGGAGGAAATCGCCCGGGTCTTGACGCCCGGCGGCGTCTTCGTCACCCAGCAGGTGGGGGCGGAGAACGATCGCGAGCTGGTTCGGCTGCTGCTGGGAGAGACGCCTCTGCCCTTCCCACGGCAGTACCTGGCCATGGCGGAGGCGGACTTTCGCCGCGCGGGACTGACGGTGCTTCGGGGGGCGGAAGCCTTCCGGCCCATCCGTTTCTGGGATGTGGGCGCCCTGGTGTGGTTTGCCCGGGTGATTCCCTGGGAGTTTCCCGGCTTCAGCGTGATGACCTGCCGGGAAGGACTGGAACATGCCCAGCGCATCCTGGAGCAAGACGGCGTGGTGGAGGGGCGGGTTCACCGGTTTTTGCTGGTGGCCGAAAAGCCTGCGCGGACGTAAGCGGGGCGGCTGGTCATGATCATGAAGGGTGCGGAACGCCCGGGATGCGTTCCGCGCTCTTTTTGCGCAGAACAGCCCGGGACGAACAGTCCGTTCGGCGGAGGAAAAGCGTTTTTTGCCGGCTGTGCGCTGCCGACGCGGCGGGGCTGCATTCCGAACCAACTTGCCTCAAATTCCAAAAAAGTTCGTCAAAATGTGCGTTTTTTCTTGAAAATTTCCGCCCTGTATGCTATACTGTTTACCGCATTTGGTTCACTTCCTATGACTGATACTGAGGAGGAGACATAACATGGCACGCAAACTCATTTCCATGGCGCTCGCCTTGGCGCTGGTGCTCACCTCCGTCCTGGCGCTGGGCTGCGCGCAGGCTGAGGAAACCTGGGCGGATACCATCCGCATCGCGGATGACAACCAGAGCGCGTCCTACGACCTGCACAAGGATACCTCCGTCAACGGCCGCAACATGCTGCGCGGCACCGTCATGGAGCAGCTGGTCACCCTGAAGGCGGACGGCTCCATCGGCCCGGAGCTGTGCGAAAGCTACACAGTCAATGAGAACAACACCGAGTTCACCTTCAACCTGCGCAAGGGCGTGAAGTTCCACAGCGGCAAGGAAATGACCTCCGCCGACGTGGTGGCTTCCCTGAACCGCTGGCTGGAGAACTTCTCCACCGCCCGCAAGATGGTGGGCGATTCCCGCTTTGAGGCCCAGGACGATTACACCGTTACCCTGAAGCTGGAGACCTCCGCCATCATGCTGCTGGATATGCTGGCCGGCGCCTCCCAGGCGGCTGTCATCTATCCCACCGAGTCCATCGAGAATGTGAACGCCGATACCGGCTTCGTGCCTGCCGATTACATCATCGGCACCGGCCCCTACAAGTTCGCTGAGTGGAGCGTCGATCAGTACGTCCGTCTGGAGCGCTTCGACGACTATGTGCCCTACGGCGACCCCGACCAGGAGCTGGACGGCCTGTGGGGCTATAAGCACGCCTACACCAAGACCCTGATGTACAACATCGTCAAGGACGCCGCCACCCGCTTCAACGGTCTGATGAGCGGCGAGTACGACTTCATCGTGAAGGCCACCGACGCCTACCTGTCCACCCTGCGCAGCATGCCCGAGCTGACGGTTTACTCCCAGCAGACCGGCATGATTAACCTGGTGTGGAACAAGCGCAGCACCGACAAGTACCTGCGTCTGGCCTTCCAGGCCCTGGCCAACGCCGACGACCTGAACACCGCCAACTACGGCACCCTGTACGACAACGATCCCTGCTTCATGGAAGCTGGCCAGCCCGGCTGGTACACCACCGCCGGCGGCGAGTACTTCTGCCAGAACGACCCCGAGAAGGCCAAGGAGCTCCTGGCTCAGTCCTCCTATGACACCAGCAAGCCCCTGCGCATCCTGGCTGCCAGCGGCGGCGGCGCGGAAGCCATGCTGGAGGTGCTCCGTCAGGAGGCTGCCGCCATCGGCATCACCCTGGAGCTGACCGTCACCGACCGTACCACCATGACCGAGCTGCGCAACGATGACAGCTGCTACGACGCCTACTTCACCACCTTCTCCTCCGTGGCCGTGCCCAGCCTGCGCAACTTCCTCTCCGCCGACTATGCCGGTTGGTCTGAGGACGAGCACCTGCAGGAGCTGATGACCACCATGGTCACCGCCGCCACCAAGGAAGACGCTTTTGCTGCTTGGGAGCAGGTGCAGGAGTACTGCTATGCCGACTACTGCCCGGTGCTGATGATGGGTCACTTCCATCAGGCCGCTGCCTGCACCAACAAGCTGACCGGCTACAATGTGTTCCTGACCACCAACTTCTGGAACGCCAAGCTGGCCAAGTAATTCGGTTTTTTCGCAGGGCATCCGTTCGTCATTGGCGGATGCCCTGCGCTGCGGGCTTCGCCCCGCTTCCTGCACACACGCACGGACCGGAGGGCTATGCTGTTCTTCCGGCCGATTGCGAGTGTAAGAAAGCGATTTCACCTGCGAACCCGCCCCGCCGGTTTTCTTCCAGCGGCGAACCCGTCCGGCGGATACGATGACCGTCAGAGAGGCTGCGGCCTCTCCGGCGCCTCTCAGGTTTTTCGGTATCTGGGGGCATCCGTTCAACAATGGCGGGTGCCTTTTTCCAGGTTAAGCCCTGCATACCGGTACCAGCCGGTACAAACCATCCAGGCACGCATTTTTGGGGGTCGAAGCTATGAAGAAATATGTCCTGAAACGGCTGCTCAGCCTGCTGCCGACGATTTTTATCGTTTCGGTGGTCATTTTTCTGCTGGTGCATCTGACTCCCGGCGATCCGGCGGCGGCCATGCTGGGCGAGGACGCGACCCAGGCGGACATCGCCGCCCTTCACGCCAAGCTGGGCCTGGATGATCCGCTGCTGGTGCAGTATGGCCGCTGGATCAGCAACTGCCTGCGGGGTGACTTTGGCATGTCCACCTCCGTGGTGGGCAAGCCGGTGCTGGAGATGATTGCCAGCCACTTTCAGCCTACCATCCTGCTGGCTGTGTATTCCATGCTCATTACCATGCTTATTGCGCTGCCCTGCGGTATGATCGCCGCCCGCAAGCGCGGTACCGCGGCGGATTACACCGTCTCTGTGGTGTCCATGCTGGGCATATCGCTGCCCAGCTTCCTCATGGGGCTGGGGCTTGTGCTGCTGATGGCCGTATGGCTTCGGCTGCTGCCTGCCTCCGGGTACAAGAATCCTTTTGTGGATGGGTTCCTGCCTTTCCTCCGCTACATGACGCTCCCCGCCCTCTCCCTGGGCTTCATCCATGCCGGATACATGATGCGCATGACCAAGGCCTCCATGCTGGAGGTGCTGGGCAGCGACTATATCAAGATGGCCCGTTCCAAGGGCGTGCCGGAGCGCTCCATCACCTTCAAGCATGCCTTCCGAAACGCCCAGCTGACCGTGATTACCGTCATTGGTCAGGGCTTCATCAGCGCGCTGGCCGGCGCGGCAGTGGTGGAGCGGCTGTTCAACATCCCCGGTATGGGCTCCCTCATGGTTGATTCGATTGAAAAACGCGATTACCAGGTGATTCAGGCCATCACGTTGCTGATTGCCATGCTGAACGTGCTGATTAACCTGGTCATCGATCTGATATACGGCGCGGCGGATCCCCGCATCCGCCTGGAATAACCATCCTAACCCCATCCGCAACGCTTGACGCTATGAAAGAAGGAGATTCCATGACGCCATCCGCCAGTCATACCCTTCCATTCCAAAGCCCGGAGGATATGAAGCGCATCCGTCGCCAGCTTGTGCGGGAGCAGCGCGCCCTGTCTGTACGGAAGTTTTTCCGCAATAAGCTGTCTGTGGTGGGCCTGGCGCTGGTCACGCTGATTCTGGCCTGCGCCGTCTTCGCGCCCCTCATTACCTCGATGATGGGCGTGGATCCCTATACCGCCACCATGAGCAAGCGATACACGCCGCCCTGCGCCGAGCACATCTTCGGCACCGACCACCTGGGCCGGGACATCTTCGCCCGGGTGCTTTACGGCGCGCAGATTTCCATGACCGTGGGCTTCACGGTGGGCCTGCTGTCCGCCCTGGCCGGCGTGACTTTGGGCCTGTACGCTTCCACCCACAAGGTGCTGGACAACCTGCTCATGCGCGTGTGCGACGGCCTCAAGGCCATTCCGAACATCCTGCTGGCCATCACGCTGATGGCGGTGCTGAGCCCCAACATGCGCAACGTCATCATCAGCCTGACGGTGGTGAGCATCCCCGGCGTGGCCCGCATCGCCCGTTCTCAGGCCCTGCTGGCCCGGGAGCAGACCTATGTGGAGGCCATGCGCGCCCTGGGCGCCCGGCGCGAGCGCATCCTGTGGCGGCACATCGCGCCCAACATCATTTCTCCCGTCATCGTGCAGATGACCTTCACCTTCGCCACCGCCATTATTTCCGAGGCGTCCCTGAGCTTCCTGGGAGCGGGCATCCCCTCCCCCGCGCCCTCCTGGGGCGGCATGCTCAACGAGGCCCGCATCTACCTTTACGCCGGATGGTGGATGGTGGTTTTCCCCGCCATCTTCACCGCCTTGTCCGTATTGGGCTTCAACCTTTTCGGCGACGGGCTGCGGGATCTGCTTGACCCCCTTTCGGGACAGTAAGGAGGCGCCGTCATGCAAGAAAAGATTCTTGAGGTTCGCGACCTCAGCACCAGCTTCCGCTCCGACCGCGGCTATGTGCAGGCCATCGACGGCGTGTCCTTCTCCGTTTACAAGGGCGAAATTCTCGGTATCGTGGGCGAAAGCGGCTGCGGCAAAAGCGTCACCAGCCAGTCCATCATGCGGCTGTACGATGAAAAGTATACCGCCCGCTATCAGGGCAAGGTTTATCTGGACGGCCAGAACCTCTTCGACCTGCCCTACAAGGAGATGCAGCACATTCGCGGGGCCAAGGTGTCCATGATCTTCCAGGACGCGCTGAGCTCCCTGAACCCCGTGCTGCGCGTCAGCGACCAGATCATGGAGCCGCTGCGGTTCCACCAGCACCTCTCCCGGAAGGACGCCCGGGCCAGAGCCCTGGAAATGCTGCGCCTGGTGGGCATTCCCGCCCCCGAGAAGCGGCTGGATCAGTATCCCCACGAGCTGTCCGGCGGCATGCGGCAGCGAGTGATGATCGCCATCGCCCTGGCCTGCCGTCCCAGCCTGCTCATTGCCGACGAGCCCACCACCGCCCTGGACGTGACCATTCAGGCCCAGATCATGGACTTGATCGTTCAGCTGAACCATCAGCTGAATATGGGCGTCATGCTCATCACCCATGACCTGGCCGTGGTGGCGCAGACCTGCACCCGCGTGGTGGTGATGTACCTGGGTCAGATTGTGGAGGAGGCGGACGTATTGACGCTCTTCGACCATCCGGCCCACCCCTACACCATCGGCCTGATGAACTCCATCCCCAAGATGGACGGCGACCGCTCCAAGCGGCTGTACATGATTGAGGGCATGGTGCCTCTTCTCAACCAGATTCCCACCGGCTGCCGCTTCGCGCCCCGCTGCCCCTTCGCCACCGACCAGTGCCGCCGGGAAATGCCGGAACTGCGGGAGGTCGCCCCGGGGCAGAAGGCCCGCTGCTGGCGCGCTGGTGAAATCTCGACGAAGGAGGATGCGGCCCGTGCCTGATTCAAGCAAGATCATCATGGAAGCCCGGGATGTGGCCACCTGGTTCCCGGTGAAGGGTCCCTTGGGCAGAGTCATCAACCATGTCAAGGCGGTCAACGGCGTCAGCATGCGGCTGCGGGCAGGGGAGACCTATGGCCTGGTGGGTGAAAGCGGCTGCGGCAAAAGCACCTTCGGCCGCACCATGATCCGCCTGCTGGAGCCCACCGGCGGCTCCATCCATCTGTTTGGGGAGGACATCACTCACCTGAAGGCCCAGGAGCTTCTGCGCTTCCGCAAGGATGTGCAGATTGTTTTCCAGGATCCCTACACCTCCCTCAATCCCCGCCAGCGCATCGGCAACGCGCTGATGGAGGTGCTGGCGATTCATCATATGGGCGACCGTGCCCAGCGCATGGAGAAGGCCATGACCATGCTGGCCCAGGTTGGGTTGCGCCCTGAGCATTTCTACCGCTACCCCCACGAGTTCAGCGGTGGACAGCGCCAGCGCATCGGCCTGGCCCGCGCCCTTATCCTTGACCCCAAGGTGGTGGTGTGCGACGAGCCCGTTTCCGCGCTGGATGTGTCCATTCAGTCCCAGATCATTAACCTGCTGAAGGATCTGCAAAATGAGCGCGGGCTGACCTATCTGTTCATCGCTCACAACATGAGCATGGTGCGCTACATTTCCGACCGCGTGGGCGTGATGTATCTGGGCCATCTGGTGGAGGAGGCGCCCACCGAGGAGCTTTTCGCCCATCCCTCCCACCCCTACACCCAAACGCTGATGTCCGCCGTGCCCTCCATTGATCCCAGGGATCATCGGGAGCGCATCGTGCTGGAAGGCGACCTGCCCTCCCCCATTGATCCCCCCAGCGGCTGCGTCTTCCACACCCGCTGCCCCTACGCGACGCCCGCCTGCGCCCAATCGGCGCCTTCGCGCAAGGAGATTGCCTCCGGCCACTTTGTGGAATGCCCCTACGCCGGGGCCAGGTGAGTCCTTTGTCCCGGTCAAAACCAACGCCCGCTGGAAGCCGATTGTTTTCCAGCGGGCGTTATGGTATGATAGGCATGAGACAAGCCGCGTGAGAACGACGAGCGAAGCAAGGAGGAACATGCCCATGACCCCAGCCTTTGAAAAAGCCCGGGCCTTTGTCTACCGCAACGCCAGGCCCCTTGATCTGGCGCGTTTCCAATATCACTTTGAGGACGGAAGCAAGGCCGCGGTGATGCGGGCGCTGTCCTATTATCAAAATGAGGACGGCGGCTTTGGCCATGCCGTGGAGGCGGACTGCTGGAACCCTTGCTCCATACCGCTTCACGCGGGCACGGCCAGTCAGATCATCCTGTCCATTGACTTTGACGACGCGGACCATCCCGTCATCCAGGGGATGCTCAGGTGGTGCGAAAGCGGGGCGTACTTCAACGGCCACACCTGGGCACTTGACGTGCCCGGCAACAACGACTATCCTCACGCGCCCTGGTGGCACACCGACAGCAACAGCGCCTGCCGCACCGATTATAACGAGACGGCACGGATTGCCGGGTTCATCATCCGTTACGCGGACAGGGACAGCGGCGTGTTCCGCCTGGGGCTGCGCATCGTCCAGGAGGCCATCGCCGCCATTCCTCCGGATGGCATCACGGACATGCACACCTGCTCGTGCTATGTGACCATGGCGGAGCAGCTGGCCCGGGCCCAGGCTGCCGACCTTGTGCCGTATGACAGGCTCAAGCGGATGGTTCATCAGTCCGTGGGCCAGCTGATCGAGAAGGATCCCGCCAAATGGAACGCCTATGTCTGCCGCCCGTCCTTTTTCCTGTCCTCCCGGGACAGCGAATTTTATCCCGAGCACCAGGCCGCCGCCGAGGCCGAGTGCGACTTCATCCTCCAGAATCAGCAGGCGGACGGCGCCTGGCCCATCACCTGGGATTGGGGGGCTTACCCAGAGGAATGGGCCATCAGCAAAAACTGGTGGAAGAGCCACCTGATTATCCAGAATCTCTTGTACCTGAAAGGCTTTGACCGGCTTTGATGACGAGGAGGAATGCCCATGGCAATAGAATTTCAGCCGATCACAGCGTTTCCCCGGGGAACGCTGATGGCGCTGCTGCGGGACGGCTATGCCTTTGAGCCCCGCTTTGAGCGCGACAGGCTGACGCAGTGGCAGGACTTCGACGATTTCTTCTACGATCATCCTTCCATTGCCGACAGCTGCGGCTTCATGACCGTCCTGGAGGGAAAACCCATCGGCTTTGTGACCTGGAACCCCACCCAAATGCCGGAGCTGGTGGAGGTGGGACACAACTGCATCGCCACGGCCTGGAAGGGCAACGGCTACGGCAGGCAGCAGATGCGGGAGGCGGTGCGGCGGATGAAGGCCTGGGGGCCAAAAAGGATCGTCGTCATCACCAATGAGGTCTGCGTACCCGCCCAGCACACCTATGAAAGCGCGGGCTTCCAATTCGTGCGCAAGGCAGACGAGCCCTTCTGCGCGGAATACGCGGGCCGGCGAATCCATTATGAAATCATTGTAAAATAATCTCGCTTTGCTGTGACTTGAAGGGAGCCGCCGCCATGCTTTGTGCCATCATGAACCGACGCAGCATCCGCCGCTATCGCCCTGACGCCGTTCCGCGCGAGGTGCTGGAGGATATCCTGCGGGCCGCTTCTCTGGCGCCCTCGGCCAAGAATCGCCAGCCCTGGTGCTTTATCGTCGCCATGGACAGCGCCAAGGCGGACTGCCTGGACGTCATGGAGCAAGGCCTTCTGCGGGAGCAGGACCGTCCGCTGCTGCCGGCAAGCGCCGCGCATCAGTCGGACGCCTGGAACACCCTGCGCATCATGCGGCAGGCTCCTGTGGTGATCTTTGTCGTGAATCCGCACGGGTGCCGGATCGGGCATCCGCTGACGGCGGAGGAACACGTTCGGGAGCTGTGCAATGCGCAGTCCATCGGCGCCGCCATGGAAAACATGGCCCTGACGGCGCAGGAGCACGGGCTGGGCAGTCTGTGGATTGCCAATACCTTTTTTGCTCAGGAGGAACTGCGGGCCATTCTCGACCCGCAGGCCGAGCCCTGTGCCGCCATGGCCCTGGGCTACCCGGACGAGGCCCCGCCGCCTCGTCCCCGCAAGCCTCTGGACGCCATTGCTGAATGGCGGAGCTGACGCCAGAGGGCTCTGCTCTCTGGACACCCGGTCAGGGGCGCTGCCCCCGACACCGCGCCGAAGGGCTCAACACTCCGAAACCAGGTCGGGCGCTGCCCCGCGACCACCCTCGCGAAGGGCTTCGCCCCCTCTCGCCTCCCGTCTCGCGGCACTGGGTGGGGCCTATCGGTCGGTCATGGTTTTGTGCGCGTGAGTATGCAGGGGTTTCGCTGCGGGCTGCGACCAAGGGCTTTCATCGCCTTTGGACCTTCGGGGTCCGCAACTATTAAGGGTTAGGAGGCATGCAAGTGCGGCCGCCCTGCGAGGGCCCTGGTGGCCTGCGTCGGGACTACATAGGAACCAATCCAGTAACGGATCCCATTGTGCCCAAATCAACCGCGGAACGCCAGTGCCAGCAGACCGAACAAATGAACCACAGCCTCAGTCCTAAACCAGCTGGATCATAGCGCTGTCCGTTTTCCGTATAGGAAATCACAGTACCATCCCATGTGCAACACGCTGCGAAGCCAGCAGACGAAAACCCTGCCGCTTGCTGGACACTTGCCTCTCCAATGAGTGGACGACCGCCCTGCGAGGTGGTATTAGCTGGTTAACTGTTTTATACCACGCGCAACATGCTTATGCCACGGGGCCTGGAGGCGCACTCATGCAGGTTTACTTTGGCCCCCCCAGACCTCTTGCTAACTTTCTCCGTGAGAAATTAGTAGGCCTTATCACAAAAAGCCTGCAAGGAAAAGCATCCTTCAAGGCTCTTTGCACTTAAAACAGGTTCCGCTGCTGCAGAGCGCCAAAGAGTCTTCCGGTCGCCCTTTGAAACCTTCGGGGCCCGCAACTTATAAGGATTAGGAATCTTGCGAGGCGGGCCGCCCTGCGGGGCCCTGGGCGCGCGCCGGAGCTGAATAGAAACGACAATTGCCAGCGGATACCTCCGTTTAGGAGTCCCATAATCAACATAGAATCGCACATGCCAGTCTCACAACGACAAGAAACCACAGCGCCCAGTCCCTAAACCGCACAGAATCACTGGTACCTGTCCGTTCACCGTATAGGAATCACAGGTACCAGTCCCATGTAATCCAAGCCGCGAAGCCTAGCCAGACGAGAATCCTTGCGCTGCTGGAAATCAGCTGGCCCCATAGCGCTGGGATTTTCCGCCGGGACAGTCCCATGTGCAACCACGCCGCAAGCAAAACCAGACGAAAACTCTTACCGCGCCTGCTGGGACACTATTCCTGCTCAGATGGAGGAGGGACGACCGCCCCTGCGAGGCGGTATTAGCTGGTAGCCCGATTATGGCTACGCGCAACATGGCTATGCCACGGGGGCTCTGGGCGGCGACGCGCATGTTGAATTGCCACGCCCCAGACCCATTTTGTACTTTCTCGTGGAGAAAGCTAGATGGCATGATGTATGCAAAGCCCTGCAAAGAAAAAGTTTAATCCTAACAAAGATGTCCATTACAGCAGGGATTTCGTGCCCGCAGGGCGACCAAAGGCTTTCCGGGTCCCCTGGAAACCTTCGGGGCCAAACTTATAAAAGCGATTTTGGGTTTGTGCATCAGTGGCGGGCACCCTTCAGGGCGAGTTACCAGCGCGTAAATTACAGGTTGCTTTCCCATAGCCTTTGGAAACCTGTGGGCCCCTCGCCCATCAAACAACCCCGGTACAACGATCATCTCGCTGTACCGGGGCTTTGCTTATACCGAATGAACGTTATGCTTCCGGGGCCGCATCGGCTTCAACCGCGTCGCCCTCCGCGGGAGTGCCCTCCGCAGGGATGCTCTCCGCAGGAGCGGCCTCGGCTTCCGCAGAACCCTCCATGTCGATGGCCTCGTCCTCGGGCGCTTCCTCGTCCTTGTCCGCGCGGGCCACGCCGATGACCCGGCTGCCCTCCTGGAGCTTCATGACGCGTACGCCTTGGGTGTAGCGGCTGCACAGGCGCACATCCTCCACGCGGGTGCGGATGATGGTGCCGTCGTCGGTGATGAGCAGGATGTCCTCCTCCGGGTGCACCATCAGCAGGGCTGCCATGTCGCCGGTCTTGTCGGTGAGGTTCATGGCGCGAATGCCCTTGCCGTTGCGGCCCTGCTCGCGGTACTCGGCGGGGTCGGTGCGCTTGCCATAGCCCAGGGCGGTGATGGCCAGCACCTGCGCGCCTTCCTCCAGGCAGGACATGTCGATAACTTCATCGTCATCGTCCAGGCGCATGGCGCGCACGCCCATGCTGGAACGTCCCAGGGGGCGGATGTGCTCCTCGCTGAAGCGAATGCACATGCCCTTGCGGGTGCCCAGGAGCAGCTCGTCATGCCCCTCGGACAGCTCCACGCCGATGAGCTCGTCATCCTCCTTGAGGACGATGGCGATCAGGCCGTTCTTGCGCAGGTTCTGGAACTCACCGAAGGGCGTCTTCTTAATCATGCCCGCCCGGGTGGCCATGACCAGGTTGTGCTCCCCGGTGGCGCCGGGAACGGGCACCATGCAGCTGACCTTCTCGCCGCCGCTGATCTGCAGCAGGTTGACGATGGCCGTGCCGCGGGCCTGCCGTCCGGCCTCGGGGATCTGGTAACACTTCAGGCGGTACACCCGGCCCAGGTTGGTGAAGAACATGATCTCGTCATGGGTGGATACCACGCGCATCTGCACGGCGTAGTCCTCTTCCTTGGTGGTCATGCCGCTGACGCCGCGGCCGCCCCGGTGCTGAGCCCGGTAAGCGGACTTGGTGATGCGCTTCACATAGCCCTGACGGGTCAGGGTCACCACCATGTCCTCCTCCTGGATGAGATCCTCCACGTCGATCTCGCCCTCGATGGTGGTGAGCTCGGTCCGGCGGTCGTCGCCGAACTTGTCCCGGATGACGGTGATCTCCGTCTTGATGACATCCATCAGCAGGCGCTCGTCCGCCAGGATGGCGCTGAGGCGCTCGATGGTGCGTTCGATCTCCGCGTATTCCTCCATCAGGCGGTCGCGCTCCAGGCCGGTCAGGCGGGCCAGACGCATGTCCAGGATGGCCTGCGCCTGCTTATCGCTGAAGGCGAAGCGCTCCATCAGCGCGACCTTGGCGGTGGCGCTGTCCTTGCTGGCACGGATCATGGCAACGATTTCGTCGATATGGTCGAGGGCCTTCAGCAGGCCGTCCAGGATGTGGGCGCGGGCCTGGGCCTTGTTGAGGTCGAAGCGGGTGCGCCGGGTGATGACATCCTTCTGATGTTCCAGGTAGTGGAAGATCATCTCCCGCAGGGACAGGATGCGGGGCTGGCCGTTCACCAGGGCCAGCATGTTCGCGCCGAAGGTTTCCTGCAGGGAGGTGTGCTTGTACAGGAAGTTCAGCACCACCTGCGGGTACACGTCCTTCTTCAGCTCGATGACGATGCGCATGCCGTTGCGGTCGGACTCGTCGCGGATGTCGCTGACGCCCTCCAGCCGCTTCTCGTGCACCAGCTCGGCGATCTTCTCCACCAGCTTGGCCTTGTTGACCTGGTAGGGAATCTCGGTGACGACGATGCGGCTGCGGTTGCCGCTCATCTGCTCGATGTTGGTCTTGGCGCGGACGTCGATCTTGCCCTTGCCGGTGTAGTAAGCCTCCCGGATGCCCCGGCGGCCCAGGATGATGCCGCCCGTGGGGAAGTCGGGGCCCTTGATGTGCTCCATCAGATCGTCGATGGTGCAGTCCGGCTTGTCGATCATGCAGATGACGCCGTCGATGACCTCCCGCAGGTTGTGGGGCGGAATGTTGGTGGCCATGCCCACGGCGATGCCGCTGGAGCCGTTCACCAGCAGATTGGGGAAACGGCTGGGCAGCACGGCGGGCTGCATGAGGGTCTCGTCAAAGTTGGGGTAGAAGTCCACCGTGTCCTTTTCGATGCCTTCCAGCAGGTAAGGGGTCAGGCGGGTCATGCGGGCCTCGGTGTAACGCATGGCCGCCGCGCCGTCGCCGTCGATGGAGCCGAAGTTGCCCTGGCCGTCCACCAGGCAGTAACGGATGTTGAAGGGCTGGGCCAGACGCACCATGGCGTCATACACGGAGGAATCGCCGTGGGGGTGGAACTTACCCAGCACGTCGCCCACCAGACGGGCGGACTTGCGGTAGGGCTTGTCCGGGGTCATGCCCAGCTCCTCCATGTCGTAGAGGATGCGGCGGTGGACGGGCTTGAGGCCGTCCCGCACGTCAGGCAGGGCGCGGTCGATGATGACCGCCATGGCGTAGGAGATGAAGGAGCGCTTCATTTCCTGTTCCAGATTGATGGGGATCAGCTTATCTTGAATACTGCTCATGCTTTCTCTCCTGCTGCGCTCAGATGTCCAAATCCTTCACCAGGTCGCTGTTCTCCTGGATGAACTGCTTGCGGGGCTCCACCTGGTCGCCCATCAGCAGGGTGAAGATCTCATCGGCGGCCATGGCGTCCTCGGGGGTGATCTGCATCATGGTGCGGGTCTCGGGGTTCATGGTGGTCGCCCACAGCTGCTCGGCGCTCATTTCGCCCAGGCCCTTGTAGCGCTGGATGTCCGGCTTGGGCTCCCTGCCGATTTCGTCCAGGTAGCGCTGGAGCTCCTCGTCATCGTAGACGTATTTTTCCGTCTTGCCCCGGGTGACCTTGTACAGCGGGGGCATGGCGGCGTAGACGTAGCCCTTCTCCACCAGGGGCCGCATGTAGCGGTAGAAGAAGGTGAGCATCAGGATGCGGATGTGCGCGCCGTCCACGTCGGCGTCCGTCATGCAGACGATGCGGTGGTAGCGCAGCTTGCTCTCGTCAAATTCCTCGCCGATGCCGCAGCCGAAGGCGGTAATCATGGCGCGGATTTCCTGGTTCCCCAGGGCCTTTTCCAGGCGGGTCTTCTCCACGTTGAGGATCTTGCCGCGAAGGGGCAGAATGGCCTGGAAATGTCGATCCCGGCCCTCCTTGGCGCTGCCGCCGGCGCTGTCGCCCTCCACCAGGAAGATTTCGCACCGGCTGGGGTCGCGCTCGGAGCAGTCGGCCAGCTTGCCGGGCAGGGACGCGGATTCCAGCACGGTCTTGCGGCGGGTCAGCTCCCGGGCCTTGCGGGCGGCCTCCCGGGCGCGCTGGGCGCTCAGGCACCTTTCCAGGATGCTGCGGGCGATGGCGGGGTTCTCCTCCAGGTAGGTGGAAAGCTCCTCCTTCACAAGGTCGTTGACAACGCCGCGGGCCTGACCGCTGCCCAGCTTCGACTTGGTCTGGCTCTCGAACTGGGGATCCTCCATCTTGATGGACACAATGGCCGTCAGGCTTTCGCGGACATCCTCGCCCTTGAGGTTGCTCTCGCTCTCGCGGATGAGCTTGTACTTGCGGCCATAATCGTTGATGGCGCTGGTGATGGCGGTGTTGAAGCCCACCAGATGGGTGCCGCCGTCCGGGGTAGCGATGTTGTTGACGAAGGAGTACACGTTCTCCGTGTAGGAGTCGTTGTACTGCATGGCGACCTCCACCAGGATGCCGTCCTTGATGCCCTCGGTGTAGATGGGCTCGGGGAAGAGCACTTCCTTGTTGCGGTTCAGGTGCTGCACGAACTCCTTCAGGCCGCCCTCAAAGCAGTAATCCTTCACCACGGGCTCATCGCCGCGCTCGTCGGTGAAAACAATGCGGATGCCCTTGTTCAGGTAGGCCATCTCCCGCAGGCGATGCTTCAGCACGCCGAAGTCGAACTGGCCCGTCTCGAAGATGCCCTCGGGGTTTTCGGCGGACTTCACATCCGGCCAGAACTGGATGGTGGTGCCGGTGCGCTCGGTTTCTCCGATCACCTTCAAGTCGTACAGGTACTTGCCCCGGGCATATTCCTGCTGGTATATTTTTCCATCCTGGTACACAGTAGCGGTCAGGTGGCTGGACAAGGCGTTGACCACGGAGGCGCCTACGCCGTGCAGACCGCCGGCCATCTTGTAGCCGCCGCCCCCGAACTTACCGCCCGCATGAAGCACCGTCAGGCAGACCTCCACAGCGGGACGGCCCATCTTGGGGTGAATGCCCACCGGGAAGCCGCGGCCGTCATCCTTGACGGAAACGCTGCCGTCATGGTGCAGCGTCACGTCGATGCGCTTGCAGTAGCCCGCCAGCGCCTCGTCCACGGCGTTATCCACGATCTCATAGACCAGATGATGCAGGCCCCGCACATCGGTGGAGCCGATGTACATGCCGGGGCGCTTGCGAACCGCCTCCAGGCCCTCCAGCACCTGAATCTGCTCCTCGCCGTAGTCGGAGGTCACCTGAGTCGCGGTTTCGATATCCACATTGAATTTCTCTGCCATGTCACACCTCATTCAGTGTCTTGCTCACCATGGTTCCAAGTGTCCTCGGCACACCAAAAGCCATGCCTCAAACAGCAACATTATATCACTTTTTGGGCAAAATGAAAAGCGTTTTCCTTCATTATAAATGTCGTTTGCGGGCGGGATTCTTCCACAGGGCCTGATGGTCGAAAAAAAGCGCCGCAATGGCTGAAAATTTGCGGGTTTTCCGGGCAGGTTTTCGCTTTTTTGCGGGAGAAATAAACACCATGGCGGCGCGATCAGCCGCGAAGGAGGCCGACGTCATGCTTCTGTCCACCACCAGCTATCTTTTCTTCGTCACCTTCGGTTATGACCAGGGCGCGGAGGAAGCCGCCCGGGCCGGCTTCGACGCCCTGGACATGGGCTACAACGAGGAGCGGTATCAGCAGGAATTTGCCGCCGGGCGCTATGAGGCCTTCTGCAAGGGGCTGAGGGCCCGGGTGGAGGGCTGCGGCCTGCGCTTCAACCAGACCCACGCCCCCTATTGGCCCACGCCCTTCAGCGGCCAGGGCAGCCCGCTCTGTGCCGGTCAGATGGAGCTGATGCGCCGGGCCATCCGCTGCGCCGGACTGCTGGGGGCGGATCAGACGGTGGTGCATCCCATCTGCTGCACGGACAAGCGCATTCAGCTGCAGGTCAACCTGGACTTCTACGGCGCGCTGCTCCCCCTGGCCCGGGAGAGCGGCGTCCGCCTGGCCATCGAGAACGTCTGGGGCAAGGACGGCACGGGGCGCATCGCGCCCAGCGTGTGCAGCCTGGCCCAGGAGCAGGCCGTCTATGTGGATGCCCTGGCGGATGACTGCGTCGTGGCCTGCCTGGACACGGGCCACGCGGGGCTGATGGGCCAGCCCCCGGAGGACGCCGTCCGCCAGCTGGGGCCGCGGCTCCGCGCCCTCCACGTCCACGACAACGACCTGACCCGGGACGCCCACCTGATGCCCTACCAGGGCAAGCTGAACTGGCCGCGCATCATGGCTGCCCTGGCGGAGGTCGGCTATGATGGCGACCTGACCTTTGAGGTGGCCAACCCTTATCTGGACGCCTACCTGGACAAGCCCGATCTGATGCGCCCCGCCATGGCCCTGCTGGCCGCCACAGGACGGCGGCTGGTGGGGATGGTTGAACGGACGAAGGCGCTGGAGCACGGGATGATCCTCTGACAGAAAAAGCACCGCGCCAGCAGAAGAACTGACGCGGAGGCTGGTGTTACGGGTTCTCTGTCTCTGTGAAAATGGTCATGGTTTTCTGGTTGCCTTCATCGTATGGGCGGAAGTCCACGCCAATGGTATCCGGCAATGACGGCAGGGCAAAGGTTGTGGTATCCGGCGGAGCGCCCCTGCCGTAGGGTGCCTGTGATGGATCAAGCAGCGCGAACTCAAGGCCCTCAGCGTCCGGGGACTTCCATTCCGGGAAGGCATAGGTGGTTAGCGGCGTTTGAAGCAGGCGCAAGGTCTCAAAAGGAAGCCCGTCCTCCGGCGCGGCCCGATACAGTTTGCTGTCCATGGCGCCTATCCGCCGGATGTCAACGGGAAAGGTGAACGTCTCTGACCGAGGCTCGCTGTCGCCCGAAAGAAAGATATGATTCAGCTGCACGCTGAAATGGATGGTTCGTTCCTCATCCTGCCACATCACCGGCGCGCCGCCGAACAGGGTAGACTGGCTGCCTGCGTCCTGACGGTGATCCAGGAAGTAATAGGGCGCGTCATCGAATTCGATGGGGTAAAGGAAGACGTTGATGAGCTCCTTCCCGTCCTGCAGCGCCGCATCCTGGAAGCTGCGGGGATCGTCTCGGAGACCCTCTCCATAGCCTCCGGCCATAAAGTCCTGCAGTTCAGCGCCGCCGGGCAGGAGAATGGCCTTATCAGGGTGCATCGGCACGGCGGAAGCCGCGGTATACAGCCAGATTCCATCGTAGAGCACCTCGGTCAGGGTGATCTGAACATCGCCGCAATCGAAGATCAGGGGAGCCTGGGCGTTTTTCGGCGTCATAACGCATGCTTCAGGCATGGTGAAGTCGTATAGTCCCATCAGCCAGGCCAGGTCGCTTTCCGGCGTCGTTTCAGCCAGTGTGTGGCTCCAGGGCAGCAACAGCAGGCACAGGATCACGCTGACCATGCGGACAAATTTTTTCATGAAAGACTACCTCCTGTCCAAGATGGTTTGGTTGGGTCTGCTCATTCGCCTTCGAGCATGAGCATCTGGGTGAGCCGATCAAGCTCCTGCAGGAGCTTCTGGGCGGAAATGACGTGGCTTCCGAATTGATCGCATAGGTTTTCCAGCGTTCCGGCGCCCTTTCCATGGGTCAGGACATTCGGGCCGGGGAAGAACAAACCGTCCGCCGATGCCTGGTAATCCGCCAGCTGCTCGGGCTTGACCAGCCACTTGTGCTCCTCGATGAAGTCCAGGCGTTCCAGGTATTGGGCTTCCTTGTCCTCCAATTCAGCCCGGGCGTCGGCGCTGAGGTCTTCCTGGGCCAGCTTGGCCTGAACGTCGCTGAGCCTGCCGGTATACTCGGCCAGGTCGGCTTCGTAGGTGTCGATGTACAGGGGTTGGCTGTCCTGATACAGGTACAGGTACGATGGCTGGACGCGGTCGCAGGGGGCGGCGGCAACCTTCTCCAGCAGCTCGGTACACAGCGCCATGCGCTCCGACCCCGGATAGATGGCCCACATGTCCAGATGGGATTCGATCAGCTTCGGTTGGGCATCGTTCAAGCGAAGATAGACTGCCTGACCCGGCTGTTCCGGCCACGCGCTGTAGAGGGAATTCTCAAAGAGGGCATAGGTCTCCTTCCGTGTTTCCAGCTGATAGAGCCGCCGTCCTACGGCATCGCAGCGTTCCAGCAGGGCCAGCAGCTCCGGCGTGTCGAAATGAAGGGACTCCTCGGCGTACTGCTGCTGCATTATGGCCTGATCCAGCAGCAGCCGGGCCAGCCACGCCGGGTAGACGGCGGCGGTATAGGAACTGGCGTCCCAGCCCGTGAGCACGCGGATGTTGGCTTCCGGCTCCTCCTCGATGCGGTCGCACCAGCGCTCCAGAAAGTCAAGAAATTCCGGGAAACTTTGGGGCACGTCCGCCAGCGTGAAACCCGCCTTCGTCCAAACATCTTCTGCGATCTGCAAATAAACAAAGCCTATGCTGTCTGGCCAGGCGTACAAGCGGTCGTCGTGCATGGCTTGTTTGACGATCTGTGGGTGCATCCGGCTGACATTCGCCATGAGCACCTCGCTGTCCGACAGGTCAACGCAAAAGCCCTTTTCCATCAGAATAGACCAGTCTGCTGAATGGGTGGACCATGTATACAGATCGCAGTCGCACTCGCGAGTCACCAAAGCGGATGTGAATTGGGAGGGGGAATCATATACCTGCTCGGCCCAAGCACAGGAAACGTCTGGGTGCTCCGTCTGGAATTCCAGATAACCTGGTTTATAGACCAGCGTACCGCAGTAGGTTTTGATGGTCTCGGCAGCAGCAAATGAGGAAAGGAGCATAGTACTAATCAGTGCACAAAAGAATCGAGTGATATTTTTCATATGTCTCCTTTACTAACAGTAGGGCGTCATCCGCTATACAGCCGATGACGCCCGCGGGCGCATAGGATTACGGATGGAATGTGCCCTCAAGGTTAAGATCTCCCGATCCAGCATACTTTTTGCCGGCAACATAGACATTGGTGCCATCTGTCACACTTTCCAGGTAAGCGTGAGATGTTAAAGAACTGGTCGAATAGTAAAAAGTATGGCTGGCATATACCCCGGGAGCAGAATAGATCTTTATAGCCGCCTTTAGGCCGTCTTTCAGATTGCATCTTGACCAGCTAAGATACCAAGTAGAACCGCTTGCTTGAGTTGTTTCACTCCAACGCGTAAAAGAGGTTGGAGAACCAGTCCCTTTGAACCCTACCGCCATAGCGGAAGTAATACACAGGCAGATCAGTACCATACTCAACAGCAAAGCAACAAATTTCTTCATACGATGAAACTTCCTTTCAGTTGGTCGGTCGGTACAGAAACAAACATACCTCGCTTAGCTGATCCTGCTTGAGAAGATCGCTACCTTTAGCCCAATGGTATCACCTCCAATGACGAGCGCGTATATAGTGAACGGAATCCGAAAATAGAAGAATATAATAGCAGTTAGGGGGGAGACTATTAGAACGATATCTTCACTGCTATTATACTGGTAAAAACATGTGTTGTCAAGGGCTTTTTTCTATTTTTTACAAATAAAAATGCTATACGATTTAAATTTAATCGTATAGCATTTCGAAATTCTTCTTATAGTACTTGTTTGCCCACTTAATCACTCTCTCTGCCCATCAAACCCCTCCAGCACGGCCTTCGCCATGCCATCCTTTTCGCACTGGGCGGTGTGGCGCACGGGCAGGCGGCGGAGCTCACGCACCTGCTCGGGGACAGGGCGGCCGCTGAGCTTCTCGATGACCTCGGAGCATTGGAAGGCGTCCAGGCCGCGGACGGCCGCCGGGCCTTCCACCGCGGACAGCACATCGGCGGCGAACTTGTAGGGGCTGGCGGTGGAAACAATGACCGTGGGGGTATCGTCGCCGCTCTCCTGGCGGTAGGCCCGCAGGACATGGCTGGCCACGGCGGTATGGGTGTCCATCAGATAGCCGTCCTGCTGGAAGCACCGGCGGATCTCCTCCGCGCACTCCTGATCGTCCGCGTAGCCGGCGGAGAACAGGCCCTTGAGCCAATCCAGCCGCTGCTGACCCACATTGTAGGTGTAGGATTCCTTCAGCTGGCGCATCCAAACGGAGATCAGCGCGCCGTCCCGATCGGCCACCTCGAAGAGCAGGCGCTCCAGGTTGGAGGAAATCAGGATATCCATGGAGGGCGAGGAGGTCTTGTAGAACTGGCGGCGGGTGTCGTACACGCCGCTGAGGAAGAAGTCCGTCAGGATGTTGTTGCGGTTGCTGGCGCAGATCAGCCGACCCACCGGCAGGCCCATGTTCATGGCGTAATAGGCGGCCAGGATGTTGCCGAAGTTGCCCGTGGGGACGACGAAGTTCACCGGGTCGCCGATGGTGATGCGGCCTTCCGCCAGCAAATCGGCATAGGCACTGAAGTAGTACACGATCTGTGGCGCCAGACGGCCGAAGTTGATGGAATTGGCGGAGGACAGCACTCGGCCCCGGCTGTTTACGCTTTGGGCGAAGTCGGCGGAGGCGAACAGCTGCTTGACGCCGGTCTGGGCGTCGTCGAAGTTGCCGTTGAGGGCGATGACGCGGGTGTTGCTGCCGCCGGTGGTGGTCATTTGCAGCTTCTGCACGTCGGACACGCCGTCGGTAGGGTAGAACACGGTGCAGGAGGTGCCGGGCACGTCCTTGAAGCCCTCCAGAGCCGCCTTGCCCGTGTCGCCGCTGGTGGCCACCAAAATGCTGACCTCCCGGGTTTCACCGTTTTTCTGCGCGGAGAGGGTGGTCAGATGGGGCAGCAGCTGCAGCGCCATGTCCTTGAAGGCCAGGGTGGGGCCGTGAAACAACTCCAGCACGGCGGTGTTGTCATCCAGGCGGCGCAGCGGGGCGATCCGGCTGTCATCGAACTTGGTATCCGCGTAGGCCTGACGGACGGCGCTGTCGATCTCCTGGAGGGTGAAGTCCTCCAGATAGAGCTTGAGGATCTCAACGGCGCGCTCCTGATAGGTCATGCCCACCAGCTCCGCCAGCATTTTCTGGCTCACCTGGGGGAACATGGCGGGGACATAGAGGCCGCCGTCATCCGCCAGACCGTGGAGGATCGCCTGGGAGGCGGTGACGCAGGCGCCGCCCCGTGTGGAGAAAAAGGACATGGGGATCACACTCCATCCGATAATATGCCGGGAGACGCCCGGAAAAGAAAACGGGCGGCAGGTCATCCCGCCGCCCGATCAAGGCAATGCCCAGCCATGCCGCCCAGACAGACGGCATAACGCAATACAGCCTTCCACCGCATGGCGGTCACGCTGGTCAGATGACGTAGGCCTTCATGAAATCAGGCAGAAGCTCGGGGGCCTCGCTCACGGAGAGAACGAACTTCACCCGGTGCTTTTCGCCCAGCTCCTCCAGGGTGCTGATGATGCCCTGGGCATCGGCGAGCGCGGTGTGGGTCAGCTTGATGAAGGCGTCCACAAAAATCACGCCCACGTCATAGTTGGAAGCCAGCATGCCGCCCAGGAAGCCCAGGAACATGTCGCTGTTGCTGACATGGTAATCGTTGACGTTCACGAAGCGAACCGCGCGGTCCACGTCAAACATGTAGCTGTTGTCCTTGTCCAGGAAAACGACGCTGCTGCTGTCGGTCTTGGCGGTTTCGTTGGTCATATCAATAAGCCGCTTGGTTTTGCCGGAGCCTTTCTTGCCTGCAATGATCTGAATCATGGGGGTCAGCCTCCTTACGAGTGATGTGTAAATTCATTATATACCATTTCCCGGTCAGATGCAATCCTTGCCGCGCACTTTTTGGACGGCGGCGGATCTACTCTTCCTTGTCTTTATTCGCGATGCGCTGGGCCAATTCCTGCCTGGTCAGGGGCGTCAGGCAGCGCTTTTCTCCGCCGGGCAGAGCAGGGTCGCGGCGGCAGATGGCGGCGTAGTCGCAGGTATCGCAGGCCGACCATTGGGCCAATTGTGCCGGGGCGATGTCGATGCGGCCCTCCCGGATGCGGTCGGCCAGGTCGGCGGCGGTGCGCCGGGCGTGATCGAGAAGCGCGCGCATCTCCGCCAGGTCGTAGGCGTCCGCCGTGGCGGCCACCTCGCCGCTTTTGTTGAAGACCTTTTCCAGGGAAAATTCCTTTTCCTGGGCGTCCATGGCGTCCACGACCTCCGTTTCCGCCAGCACCACGCCTTCCAGCCGAAGCGCCCGGGCAATGAGCCGTTCGGCCTCGGCCTTCACGTCCTCATCCGCGGAAACCATGGGGTCGCGGACGGTGAAGTAGAAGGCCCCCGCGGGCAGCGCGCCGGGGCGGGACTGCGCCGCTGCCTGAAGATAGATCAGCAGCTGAAGCTGAAGGCCGTACCACAGCCGGGTGGGATCCATGTCCCGGCGGCTGCTCTTGTAGTCGATGACCCGCAGGTACAGCCCCTGATCCCCCTCATAGCGGTCGATGCGGTCGATCTTACCCCGGAGGGCCACCCGGCGGCCATCGTAGAGGGTCAGGATCACCGGCGGAAGGCCTCCCGGCTCGCCGAAGACGACCTCCGCGCCATCGGTGACAAAATGGCTGTTGCGGGCATGGCGGGTCAGGAGCCACGCCGCCCGGCGGACATCCCGCACATAGCTTTCGCCTAACTGACGGCCCATGGCGTCCTCCCGGAGGGGACCGCCCTCCCAGGCGTCGGTGAGGGGCGTCAGCACCTGATCCATCAGGCGTTCGGTTTCCTCCTCGTCCACCTCCGGCCAGCCGGGCAGGGCCGAGGCCAGGGTGGCATAGCGGCACAGCGCCTCATGGAAGAAATCGCCCCGCTGCATGGGATCAAAAACGAAATCCCTGCGGCGAACAGGCTTGAGGCCGTAGTCCACAAAATGCTGATAAGGACAGGCGGCGAATTCCTCCAGGCGGGAAATGCTCACCGTGTCCTGGGTGAACAGGCGGCGGGTCTGCTCGGGGGTGAGCTTCCCGGCTTCCACCCGGGCATCCAGACCGTCCACCACCCGGCGGATGCGGCTTCCCCACTCCTGGCTGGCCCACAGCCAGCGCAGGGCAGCCTGCCAGCGCTCGTCCATGGTGTTCTGCCCGCCGTCCGCCAGGGCGCGCAGACGCAGAGCCAGGCCCTCCAGGGCCGTCAGGGGCGAGAGCGGCGCGTCCTCCCGACCGTCCGCCGTGACGCCGCCGGTGACGCTCAGACCGGGGAAAAGGGCCTGCACGTCCCGGATCAGCCCGGCGGGGCGCAGGGCCGCGCCATCCTGCCCGCCCTCGGCATAGGTGAGGGTCAGGAAACGGTCGGGCAGAGCCAGGGTACGGTAGAAGTCCGACTGCCGAAGGGCGCTCTGCTCCTGCTGGGTCAGTCCCACGGGCCGGCACACCGCGTCGGACAGCACGGCCCGCTCGTGCTCGGTCATCAGGCTGTCCAGCGCGGACGCCAGCACGCCGTCCTGCATCCCGACGACCAGCAGCGCGTCGATGCGGCCGGTCATCAGGTGCCCTGCCTCGCCAATCATGACGGTGTTGGGCTCCGGGGGCAGGCTGCTGATGGCCGCGCCCGCCAGTCCCGCCTCCAGGAAGCGGGCCATGTCCTTCATGGCGCAGCGGCGATGGCCCAGCAGCGCGTGAATCTGATCCAGCAGATCCAGCACGATCTGCCACACCTGGCGATTCTGCGCGGCCTCGGCCAGCATGCCCCGGGCCAGCAGAGCCTCTTCCCGGCGCAGCAGCGCGTCATAGGCAGAGATGTCCTCCATTAGGCGGAAGACCGCCTCCACGGAGGCCGTGGCCGTATCGGCGCGGCGCAGGCCTTCCCGCAAGCGCAGGAGGGGCGCCGTCAGCCGCTGACGCAGGGGCTCGGCGATATCGGCCTCTCCCCGGGTGAAGGGCGCGAGCCATTTGCCTCGGTTGACGCCGTTTTCCAGCGCGTAGTTTTCCAGCACAAAGGCCTCGTCCTCCGTCAGGGGCGAGAAGCCGGATTTCGCGCAGTCCAGCACATCCTTCTGCGCGAAGCCCCCGGAGACCGCCTTCAGCGCTCCCACCAGCATCCGGCACAGGCCATGGCGCAGGGCGGAGTCCTTCCGTGCCAGGTAATGCGGGATGCCCGCGGCCCGCAGGGTTTCCCCCAGAATGCCGTCCAGCCCGCCACCCGCGGGGAGGGCCACGGCCATCCGCTGCCAGGGGACGCCCGCCTCGTGCCAGCGGCGCAGCACCGCAGCGCCATAGGCGGCCTCGGCGTAGGGGTTGGCCGCCGCGTGGAGGACAATGCCCTCCGCGCTGCCGTCAAAGGGCGCGTCCCGCCGGGTGAACAGGTGCTTTTCCAGATGGCGCAGGGCAGGGGTCTTGGTCTCCCGGCAGGGCGGAAGATAGCGGATGTCCCCGCGAAGGCCGCGGGCGCCGAAGGTGTTCATGAGCACCTGGGCGCTGCGCCGCTGGGTCAGGAAGATTCGGCCGTCGGCGGCCTCCCGGGCGTCCATGGTCAGGGTGACGGTGACCTGATGGGCCAGGGCGGCGGCTTCCGCCAGCAGATCGCACATGGGCTGGGGCAGCACGTCGAAGCCGTAAACCCATACGTCCGCCCCGGCGACAACGCCGCTGGCGCCCAGGCGGCGCACGGCCTCCCGCTGCTGCATGGTTTCGTCGGCAAAGCGGCCCTCGATCAGCTCCTCATAGGCGGCCCAGATCCGGGCCAGGTCGGTGAGCTTGGCCCGGGCGGCCCCGGTGAGGCCGTCGGCATGCTCCAGCAGCTCCGCCGGGGTGATGGCGGCCCGCTGCATGTCGTGGAGCAGGACGGAGATCTTGTCCGGCAGACCGGGGGTCTCCGCCACCCGCTGGTAGTAGGTCAGCTGATCCCGGCACAGGTGCAGGGCCTGGCTGATGGCGATGCTGCGGCCCCGGTCGTCCAGGGGGGCGGCGGCGTTCCAGCCTCCCCGCTCCCGGATGCGGCGCTGAAGCCGCCGGGGAGACAGCACGTCCACGTCGATGAGGCCGGGAAGATCGAGCCCCTCGATGAGCTCCCGCTCGGCCTGCAGGGTGTACTGCTCGGGCACCAGCAGCAGCACCGGCCGCCCCTCCCGCCGACTGAGGTCGATCTGGGGCAGGATGTGCGGCCAGATTTGGCCCGCGCGGGCGCCAAGAATGTGGACGGCGGTTCCTTCCATGGAGCGACCTCCTTTCCGGGGGGTGGGGTTATCTGATGTTTGGATTGCGTTGGGCTTTCGGGAATCGACCGTCAGGGACGCTGCGCTCCCTGACTACTTTTGGATGCTTCGCGGGGGGTGAGGTGGGGGAGTATGGTATTCGGAACCGACCGTCAGGTGTCACTGCGCTCCCTGACTGCTTTTGGACGCTTCGCGGAGGAGGACGGTTGGGGGCCTTGCCCCCAAACCCCTGCCTGAGGGGCATCGCCCCTCAGACT